>DJPL01000021.1 GCA_002437415.1 Ruminococcaceae bacterium UBA6413
CTGTTTTTGTAATTGACATTGTGCACTGTGAGTAAACTATATTAAGAAGAATTGATATACCGTAAACGAATGGAGCACTATGTTTTCTTCAATATGTTGAATACGGTAGCAAAGCAAATCTGATACACATCAGATTGCACGACGGCTCGGATATAGTAGCGCAAAGGAAATACCGGAAACATATGTCCACTTTACCCGAGGGAAGAAGAGCGTGCTGTAACGCTTTTAGGTGATAAGGTGTTTATTTGTGCTGTTTATGAATACTTGGTTTAGAGCAATACATATGACATTGTTAAATTTAACTATAGCAGTAGATGTTCTTCTGAAATTGAGACGTGGCGATATCAAATAGATCACGCCATGTGAGAAATCGAATTATTAGTTCTTCTTGGCGGTTGAAGAAATAGTGAAAATGTAACCGAAGTTTATTATTAAAGAATTGATGCATAATATGATGAGCGCGAATAACACTGTCTATCCGTGGAGTTCAAAGGTATCTGTAAAGCGTTCTGTTGCCATGGTCAATGCGGCGCTGAAACCCACCCTCAGAAGCACACCTCTTACAGCGCTCAAAGACGTATCGGCAACTTAATCTTGACATTTATAGTCTCTCGTGGTATTATAGATACAAAAATAATATCACGGAGGGAATATAATGACTAAGCAATTAGAAAACTACCTTAACCACTACAATTATGTTGTAGGCGAACCTTGCGGTGAAAACGTACAGGCAGCTTGTGCCGAAATAAAAGCAAGCGGCGGAGAATTGCCCGATAACGTATATTTCTGCGGCAAGGAGAACAAATACTACGAGATCAAGTCGAACGATGAAATTACGCAGTTATTACTTATCGAGAACGCAAGAACAAATGACAAACTTGCTGAGTTAATAAGTGATATGGCGAGTGAACACGCACAGCAGGCAAGAATGAGAAAAGATGTGAAGTCAATCAAGAGCGTAGCGCTTTTCTTCCTGATTATTTCGATAATCGGTTTTGCTGTAATGTTCCTTAACATAGCGAGTATCGCACGAATACTGCATTGATGAGTAAGCACATCTGAAATGGTGTACTTTTATCATACATAAAATAAAATGCAGGAATTAAGACGGACTTTATTGCTTGTGTCAAGGCTAGTGAGTTCGGCAGTTCCAATGAGGTTGACGGTCTTGTGCGGTTCAATTTGGACAAGGCTGTGAATATGGCGAGAGGGAGAATAATTGTTCATGTGTGTTGCACTTGGATAATTGCATAAGAAGACCGAAAAACACATAGTTGAAATAAGGATGGATATATGGCGGTACAAATTTACACATTTAAAATCACATACGCAGACTGCGACAATAAAATATGGCGAACAGCTGCTGTTTCGTCTAATTACACACTTGCCGAGCTTGGTTATATGGTGCTTGCAACCTTTGACACAATGGCTTATCATCTGTTCAAGATGAAATTCAAGGGAATGTCATATTTTCTTACTGAAGAAAATTTTGAGGATCTACCGAAATATGATAACGAGAGATACGATTTACTCGGAGCTCATAAAATCGGAGCGCTTGGTTTGAAAATAGGCGATGTTATTGAAATGACATATGATTTGGGGTGTATGCAGGAATTTAATATCGAGCTTACGGAAATATCCGATATGCCGAGAGGTCATGGGCGCTCTTATCCAAAGATTATTGACGGCGCAGGTCGTGGTATTGTTGATGATATGACAGCGTTTGACCTTCTTGAAGCTATTATGAAAACCGATGAGAATGGACATTCAGAAATTTACTATTCGAGTAGTGGATTTGATGATGTTCCCGAATGGGATTACAGAAATTACAGTG
This sequence comes from Ruminococcaceae bacterium UBA6413, assembly GCA_002437415.1. GTDB lineage: Bacteria > Bacillota > Clostridia > Oscillospirales > Ruminococcaceae > Ruminiclostridium_E. The sequence goes on from DJPL01000021.1 coordinate 1,835, forward strand.
TTGACTTGGATAATGTTCTGCTTAAAGGTACGATCGACGATATCCGTGATGGGTATGAGCGATATGAAAATGATGAATATTGATATAGGCGAAAATCAGCTCTATAATAAATGTTCGGAAAATCAAGAGCTTAACAGAAAGATAAAATTAAAATTTTGAAAAAAGTAGAGCATATAGGGCATAAAATGAACAGGCTCTGCAATGACCGTTTTTCGGTCATTGCAGAGCCTGCTTTTGTTAAATTGTGTTGATAAATTCTATTAAACAAGGACTTTCGATAAAGAAAACGGACACCGATCAAGATACGCATTTCCGCGCTCAGATCCTTCGCACCGCAGATGTCCACGATTGGCTGAGAAAACACCATACCTATCGTCATGAGAAGCGCAGACATAAGAAGCGTCAGAGAAAACGCCGTCATAAAGGCGTGATTGGTACCTTCTTTGTCACCGCGCCCCATGCGGATGGCGACGACCGTTGCGCCGCCCATCGGAAACATAGCTGTGAGTGCCGTCATGGTAGTAATAAACAGAACGGCGATGTTGACTGCCCCCAATGCCGCCGAGCCAACGCCCTGTCCGACAAAAATGCCGTCTACCACATTGTAGAGGTAGGTCACAAACAGTCCGCCGAGTGCGGTCAGATGTTCTCCGAGCGTGTCTGGGATAACACGGACGCACTTGCAGACGGACTAAAACACGATATGCTTGTGGGTATTATGGCAGGAAAATCCGAACAACACATGGCTGACGATATAATGAGCCGCTGCGGTGTCGGAGCTTTCGAGGCACGCAGGCTTGTCCGGACGGAAACCACCTGTGTTGCGAATATGGCGGAGCTGGACGGCTACAAGGAGCTTGATATCGACGAATACGAGTTTTCCGCCTGTCTTGACAACCGCACAAGCGACCTTTGTCGTGAGCTTGACGGTAAGGTGTTCAAGCGTAACAGCGCACAGGCGGGTGTAAATCTTCCTCCTATGCACCCGTTCTGTCGTTCTACAACGCTTCCTATCCTACCGAGTGAGGAGGAGCTTGACAAAGAGCTTGCCGAGCTGGGCGACGAGATAGGCGCAGATGTTGATTTTGACGAATGGGAGCGGAACTTACAGCAGGACGAGGACGGCAAGTGGCGGTATGTTGCCGGAAGTGCGGATACAGTCAATGCGGATAAACCGATGAGGTTTGCGGGGAATGGTGTTGACAAATCGGACGAAAGAGGTATAATAGATATTATAGAACAAGCGACCGGTGCGAAACGCGAAGAGCCACTGCCAATTGAAAATGCTGTAGCCGGTGCGAATCCATATTATTCGCAGAGCGCAGAGTATCGTGTGAATTGCCAACGTTGCGTGCAAACGTATGAATTGCGAAGGCGCGGGTATGATGTCGTTGCAAAGCCTAAGCCATCGGCAAACAATACTGTTACCTGGGGTTCGGAATGCTTTATACCAAAAGATCAAATCCAAGAATCATGGAAATCTTTCACGCTTAACCTTTCACAAGTGGCTGTTAAAAATGAGATTCAAAACTCTCCCGAAGGGGCACGGTATGCTATTTATGTAAAATGGAAAGGCAGAGGAAAGGGCGCTCATGTATTTGTAGCGGAAAAGTTGAATGGCTCAGTCAAGTATTTGGATCCGCAAACTGGGCGACAAGATGTTGAATATTATTTTCAAAAAGGATCTCCTGGAAATTTCGGTTTTTTCAGAATGGACGACAAGAACATTTTAGCTGATTCTGCGACAATTCAATCAATTGTGGAGGTGAAGAAAACATGACTGAAACTGAAGCAAGGAAAATTTTATCCGCATATCGCGAGTATGATGAAACAACTGATTCGGAATATGGCTTTAGAATATTAGAATGCATAGAGCAGTCTGGGAGTGGGTTTCTGTTCAAGTGTCAGCCGGATGAATGCACTGAAGTATGTGTTTTAGCCGTCTATCCGGATGGGCTGGTATTAACTCCTCCTACATGATGTTCTAAAAGAAAGTGATTTGCATTGCACTTGAAAGAGCGTAGGGGAGGTGCTTTGTAATGAATGAAAAGAAATATTTTATTGATGATAGGGTCGTTATTCCTGATGACATAAAGAAAATGTCAAAAGAAGAATTGCGGAAAGAAATAGACAAATTTGAAAAAAGAAGTAAAAAGAAACGGGAAACTGCATAGTAAGTTTCGTAAAAACCGCCCACATTAGTGAGCGGTTTTGCTATATATATCGAAAAGGAGGTAAAAATGACAATAAAAATTAAAGGAACGCCAAAAGAAATAACCGCATTTGCAGTTGAAATGCGGCAAAGAAAAAACAAAATACCAACTGTTCGGATTGAAGATTGCGTATTTCGTGCTATTTCTCAGAATCTTCAGAAAGCCAGTTGTGATAGTACTTCAGATAAGTAGTAGTAACACTCATTGCGATTTCTGTTATCAGCTTATACTCTTTATCTGACAGTGATTGACAGTCTGTGTCTTTTCCGCTGAATGAACGTGCTGTATCATAAGCAAGTTCATTTGCGTGGTTATGAAGATACAACATAAAGTCGTTATAGCTTTTCACGGTATCACCTCCTAGTTTCTATTATATCAGATATAGTACAGCATAACAAGAAAGAGTGCAATCGATTGCGCAAAACTTAATAATTTTACCGTTCCGAAAGGAGCGGTATTTTTATACCCTAAAATAATTTATTCCGAACACTGTGGGCAATGAACGCAGTGGGCGGAGAAAGGACAGAAACATGAACAACAGAAGAATTTTCATCGGCTTACAGCACTTCGCGGACGGCGAGGGGGACGGTGGCATTGATGCAAACGCTCTCGACAATCAGACTGCTGATAACGGCGGTGACGCTCAGGACAGCAAACCCACCTATGACGATAAGGAGGCACTGATAGGTTCAATACTGATGTTACCGGATGGGCGTATGTTAAGGATTTAACGGCTGAATAATATAGAAATCCCCGGCGGCTCTGTCGGGGGTGCTATAAAACGTGTAAAAATCGTGTAGAGTAAAAAATAAACCGCATAACAATGCGGTATCAGACTGTCGAAAAAGCCAAGC
>DJPL01000014.1 GCA_002437415.1 Ruminococcaceae bacterium UBA6413
GGACGTGTAGCGTTAAGCGTTCCAGAACTTACAGGATATATGATATTCGGGTGGTTACACGAGTTTAGCCAACACCCTAGCGGGGTGGGGGTGTGGGTAAGGAAAGAGGGAGGCGTGATTGAGCATTGCAAAAGCAATGCTCCCGCTCCTCTCGTCGCTCAAGAGGAATAACTGATTTTTGGGAAAACCTAAGGGACAGGGAGAGGGGCTGCTAAGTCCCTTGTCCTGTTCCCTTTGGTTCTTCCCCTCACACATAGTAGCAACGTTATCTCACAGAATAGCGAACCCGAGAAGTGCTATCCCGCAAAAAGCACTATCGGTAGCCTGCTATCGTATTAAAACTAAAACGGTATAAAAGAAATGAACTATACAAAAAAGTGAGCTGTTCGCACTATTTTTGTGCTCCAACTCACTTTTCCTTTTCCGGGTTGTGTCACAACCCCATGAACTCGCTCACTATATACTTCGGCGCACCCGGCGTAGAATAAACCCACCTGTCTATATGCCCCTCGGTTATGAAATACGGTGCTTCAAGCGGCACACAGCCGCCGTCACAGCAGTTTACTATTATCAGCTTTATCTTCATCTTTTCGGGGATTATCGCCTTGATATAAACACACGCACAATCCCCGACCTTTATCCCGCTTTTAAGCTCCGCAAGTCCGGCAAGGTTCGGCGCAAGCTCGATAAAGATCCCATAATCCTCGATAGAACGGACAATTCCCGGCACAGTTTCCCCGACTGAAAAACGCTCTGCGTTCTGTTGCCACGTTCCCAGAAGCTCCTTATGTGTAAGACAGATATGCCCCTCATCTCTGCCCTTGACTACAGCAAAAATATCCGAGCCTACAGAAAATCTGTCGGCAGGGTGAACTATCCTCGACACCGAAATAGCGTCTATCGGTATCATTGAAGCTATACCGCACCCTATATCCACAAAGCACCCGAACTGCTCAAGGTGCGTGACCCTCGCCCCTATGATATCCCCGGGGACAAGCTTTGATATGTATTCTCTGTCTGCCGCTTCCTGTGCCGCTCTGCGTGAAAGTATCGCCACAGGCTCACTGCCCGTTTCATCTATTTTCGTTATCTTGAAGCAGACAGGCTTTCCCACTCTCGATATCAGCGCAATATCCCTTGTAGTCCCGCTTTCAATGCCGACTGCACCCTCACTGCGCGGGATAATTCCTTTCATACAGCCAAGGTCAACGTGCATATTATGTTCCGCATCACATACGGTGCACGGCGCTTCAAGTATCGCCCCGGTTACCACCGCCTGCATAAGCGTTTTTGCCGATTGCAGTGCCGCTGTGTTCTCCTTGCTTGCAAGCCTTCTTCCCTCAGGTAAAAATTCCGTCATTTGAAATACCGATCCTTCCTCGTTTTGATTTCTTTTTTACCAGTTTATGAGAGTTATCCACCGAATATGTTAATATAAGATTACAATTCAATTTCTACAGATTTTCTGATGAAATTCTGATAATTATCGTTGATTTTAACAGGTTTTTCTGCTACAATAGTAGTTATACAGGCGCTATGCGCCGCAACCCTCAAATTCTGAACGGAGAAACCATGTTTATTCAAAGCGGAACATTAAAACGCGCGGGACTGCTTGCCGCAGTTGCAATAATAGGTACAGCCGCCGCAATAACCTATAATACATTTCTTTCATCGGACGGCGGGCTTCCTGAGGTACTCTCCCCTCTTCAGCCTATAGCAAAGGACGATGACGGCGAGATAAAGCAGAAAACCGACATAGCATTTTCGCCCGAGGAAAGCTTTTTCAGTGAGGATATCACCGTAACGCTTACCGCAAAGGACAAGAATGCTAAGATCTACTATACAACAGACGGCAGTACGCCTACCGAAAAATCATCGGCGTACACTTCACCCATAAAGGTGCGTAGCGGAAGCGATGTCACAGCCGAAACGATAAAGGCAATAGCCGTAAGCGAGGACGGAACTTCCGAGGTATTCACAAAGAGCTATGTCACGGGCGATAACGTAGCCGAGCGGTTTGAAGAGGGTACATATGTATTTGTGCTTTCAACAGATGATGTAAATCTTTACGATTACGAAAAAGGTATCGCCGTAGCAGGCAAGATCCGTGATGAATGGCTTGAAAACGAGTATGACGGCTCAAGAGAGGTAAATCCCACCGACCCCGCCAACTGGAATCAGGTCGGAATGGACGGCGAACGTCCGATGTATGTCGAGGTATTCTCAAGCGGCGGTGACGCGCTTGTTTCACAACTGGCAGGCGCAAGAGTCGCAGGCGCATATTCTGCGGGTGTCGACCAGAAATCTTGGAAGCTTATAGCGAGAACCATGTACACCCCCGACAAGGGTAAATTCGGCTATCCTTTCTTCAGTGATGCTACCGATGAAAGCGGCGCGATACTCACAAAAATAGACCGCATAGTCCTGCGCAACGGCGCAAACGACAGAGAATTTGCAGGTGTGCGCGATGAGCTTTCAATGTCGCTTGCAAAGCAGTCAGGCTACCTTGACGCACAGTCGACCGCCCCTGCGGCAGTATTCCTTAACGGTAAATATTACGGCTTTGCATGGCTTCATCAGAATTTCAGCCGCGCATACCTTGAAGAACGCTACGGCGGGACAAAGGACAATTATCAGGTAGTCGGCAAGGCTGAGGGCGATCTCGATAACGAAAACGCAGAAGGCGCAATAGCAGACTATAATAAGATGCTTGAGCTTGCCGAAAGCGGACTTACCGACGATAAGAAGTTTGAACAGCTCTGCTCGATGATAGATATAGACAACTATATGCATTACCTCGCAATGCAATTATTTATCGACAACCGCGACTGGCCCGGCAACAACTACAAGGCATGGCGCTATGTTGCGTCCGAGGGCGAAGAGGTCACAAGCAAGTATCAGGACGGCAAGTGGAGATATTTCTTCTATGATGCCGAGTTCGCATGGGGACTTTATTCAGACGGATACGCAAACAAAACGCTTACAAAGATACTTAACGGCACACACCCCGCAGGCGGCTCTGTACTTGTATCGGCGCTTATGGAGCGCGCCGATATGCGTGAAAAGCTTGCAAACAATATCTGCGACCTTATCGGCGGTGCATTCAGCACCGAGAACATTCTCGCTACTCTTGAACAAAAGCTTGCCGACAGCGATAAGGAACAGATGTACGCTCTGAACAAGGGCATAACCTCGGAGTGGGCAAACGAGGGTACATTTGAAAACAGCAGAAACGAAATAAGAGAATTTGCCGACAAGCGCGCAAAGATAATCCTCAGCGATATCTGCCGCAACTTTGAGATAGACAAGGACGATACCTACAAGGTAAAGCTGAATGGTGCAAAGGGTCTTAAGGTCACCATGAACATTCAGACCGTCAAGGATACCAATACGATAAGCGCAGAATATTTCACTCCTTATAAGGTAAAGCTCACCGCAGAGGATATGTCGGGCTACACCTTCACAAGCTGGGAGATAAACGGCACGACATACACCGACCGTGAGATAACAATCGACAGCTCAATGGCTAAAAAGGGCAAGATCACTATAAACGCCCGCAGTGAAAAAACTGCCTCAACAGATGAACTGCTGTATATAAGCGAGGTCTACACAGGCGGTGACGCGGACTGGATAGAGCTTTACAACCCCAATGACAATGACGTATCTACAAGAGGTCTTTATCTGACCGATAAGGAAGATGAGCTCACCCGCTACAAGATACCGACAGTCAATGTAAAGCCGCACTCAACGCTCACAATAGTGTGCAAGAATAACAAGTCCGAAAACACACTGATGAAAATGCAGACAAACTTCAGCCTTAAAACCGGCGAAACGTTGATACTCAGCAACGAAAGCGGAGAAATTCTCGGCAGGGTCGCAATAATCGACTGTGACGAGAACGAATCACTCGTCCGTCAGCGTGACGGAAGCTATGCAAAGGGCACACCGACCTTTGAAAAGAACAATACATAATCAAATCAGCCGTACACTTGAAGGGTTATCCCAAGTGTACGGCTGATTTTTAAAGTAAGAGGCTGTAACGAAATACAAAAAATTTGATCACAGCTTCTCGTTTTATCAAAATTTCATTGAAATTGCGGAGCGCTCGCTTACGATGGCTTTTGCGCAATCGATTGGTATTTAAAGCACTACCACACTTGCCTCCCCTCGAAAAAGGGGAGGTGGCACGGCTGATACAAGTTTATCGTTTTTCGGTATATAAGTTAAGAAAATCTGACTATTATATATCACTGACACTTCCGAGCCGTGACGGTGGGGATTGTAATTGCTCAGCAGTTGTTTACTCTTTCCTTTGATTTCTTTATCAAAAAGTGAGCCGCGCACACTATCTTTTGCGCTTCGACTCACTTTTTCTTTTTCAGGTTGTGTCACAACCTCTTGCCTTAAATTACACCGTTTCATATTTAACAAAATTTCTTTTCGCCGCCGTCACCGACACCCACAGCGACAGCATATACAGCACAATAACAACAGTTCCGACAGCGCAAAGCCACATAGCCCGCGTGCCGATATTGTTCATTATATCCTCCGCAAAGCGCATCGCCGAAGCGATAAGATCCCCGCTCAGCCACGATATATCGCCGTAAAGCATATATATTACAAACACCATCACAGCCGTACCGAATACCGTGCCCTTTACCGCCTTGCCCGACTTCACACCGAACAGCAGCATAAGCGGGATCTCGAACGCCCGCATAAAAAGCTGTATGATCATAAGCAAAAGCGGAAAAGCAGGATTTAACCCGCACCCGATAACGCAGGACAACAGCGAAAAGAGCAGCGTTTCAACCGCCGAAATTGTAAAAACAAGCAGATATTTTGATACGGTAAGCTTAGCTACGCCATACGGCACAGTGCTTGCAAAGCTGTAAAACCTTGATGTTCTGTCACAACCGATAACCGCCGACTGTGCCTCTCCGACAACAAGATATGTCAGCACCGCCCCGACCGTAAATCCCGCCTGTATCAGAAATCGGTCAAAGTCCTCGCTTGTATCAAGCACCACAGTACCGATAAAAGCAACCACGTTAAAGAAAACCGCACTGATGATCCCGATAATAAGATCCTTTTTGCATTCTATAAGATTTTTATATGACAGTCTGATAATCCCCGACAAAAAAATCACCTACCTTACGTCTTTGCCGAGTATCTTGGCCGAAACCGCCGCCGATACCGCAAACACCGCAATATTCACCGCGACCGGAATAAAGCATATCACAGCCGCGTTGTCCTGTAAAAATGTAATCACCTCAGTCAGATCCAGACCCGATCTCATACTCAGCATTATTACCGCCGTTGCGATATCGGCAGTAATATACATAAGGAAAAACGTGAAGAACGAAGCCGTTTCCTTGCCTTTGAAAAGGTAGAAGGTCGGCAATAATAAGAAAACAAGCAAAAACAACAGCACATCAACCATTATAAAAATATCGTTCGCGGCAATATCCCTGCCCGACACCGCATAACAGCTTATAATGCCGATAATGCCCACCACAACAGACAAAACAAACACCGCCACAGTTTCGCCGAGCTTTGTGAGTGCGATAAGCCTTTTGCCGACAGGCAATGTCGACGTGAACATATACCAGCCGTTTCTGCGGTCGTCGCTTACCGTTCCCCAGAATATCACACTGAGCGACAACAGACACAGCACCCCGGACAGTACGCCGAAAAGCGATGTTGCCGTCATATATGTATCGTTGAAATTACTTTCCGGCAGCTTTGCAAGGTTTCCGTATTTATAGCTTCCGCAAAACAGCACCCCGAATATCATAAATCCCACTATCGAGCACAGCGCAATGATAAGCTGTTTTCTGAGATACATAATATCCTTGCGGATAAAAGCAACGGCATATCTCATCACCGCCACTCCTTTCCGCTGTTCCTTTTCACATAGAAAAGAAGTATCTCGTCAAGCGTTGTTTTGTTTATCGTAAAGCCGTCATATTTTCCGCGTGATGCCGCGAAATTTCTGAGCATAACATCTGCGCCGAAATCGCTCAGTCTTACGCTTACGATATCTTCGGCGGCTATTCTCCCGATATCCTCTTTTGCACATTTAAGCACCGCATGGTCTGCCAGTATATCGCTTGTATAACCCGACAGCAGTATTTTTCCGCCGTCAATAAACGTCACACTGTCCGCTATTTTTTCAATATCGCTTGTTATATGCGACGACATAAGCACCGTATGCTCCTCGTCACCGATAAACTCAAGGAATATATCCAGCATCTCACTGCGCACAACAGGGTCGAGTCCGCTTGTCGCCTCGTCCATGATAAGAAGCTTCGCACCGTGCGACAACGCCGCGCATATCTGAAGCTTCATCTTCATTCCGCGTGAAAAGTCATGTATTTTCTTTTTGCGCGGCAGTGAAAACCTGTCCACCAATTCATAATAGCGTGCGCTATCCCACTTTTTGTACAAGCCCTTCAGCACTTTTTCAAGACTTGTCAGCGTCAGCACGTCAGGGAACGGAAGCTCGTCAAACACGACCGCTATATCTTCTTTTATCTTCATCTCGTCCTTAACGCTGTCAAGTCCGTATATCCTTATCGTGCCGCTGTCATTGTGCAGTATATTCAGTATCGAACGTATAGTTGTTGTCTTTCCCGCGCCGTTTTGTCCGACAAAGCCCATTATACTGCCCTTAGGCACATCAAAGCTCACATTGTCGAGCGTGAAACCGTCAAAGCGGTGTGTTACCCCGCGTAGCTCAAGTGCATTTTCCTGTGACATATTCCCATATCCTTTCCCGTTTTATTCGCCGTTATAAAGCAAAGCGATTATATCGCAAAGCTCCGCAAGCTCCACCCCTGCCGTTTTCGCCATATCGCATACCGCGCCGAGCTGAGCCTCAATTCTTCTCAGCGTGTCCTCGCGGTACAGCTCGGGGTTCTGTCGCTTTACAAAGCTACCCTTGCCCGTATACGACTCTATAAATCCGTCCCGCTCCAGCTCCTCATAAGCTCTTTTTGTTGTAATAACGCTTATCCTGAGCTGTTGTGCAAGCGTTCTCATAGATGGAAGCGCGTCCCCTTCGGAAAGCTCCCCCGCCGTAACAAGAGCCTTTATCTGCCGCACTATCTGCTCATAGATCGGCTCGTCTGTTGTGTTGCTGATAAATATGTTCATGAACTTCTCCTGATATAACGTATATATACACTATACACAATTATAACAACTCTTTTCTTCTTTGTCAATATGGTGGGGAGATTTTTGGTGCAGAGAGGCAAAAAATAAGGGGTTGTGTCACAACCCAGAAAAGAAAAAGTGAGTCGAAGCGCAAAAAATAGTGCGCACGGCTCACTTTTTTGGTATGTAGAGAAAGTTTGTTTTTAGTGTGCTTCTGTTATACCGTTTTAGCAATTAACATTGATAGCAGGCTACCG
>DJPL01000018.1 GCA_002437415.1 Ruminococcaceae bacterium UBA6413
TGCTTGGCTTTTTCGACAGTCTGCAGCCACGGCTTTCACCATGGCTGTAATTTTATTGATTTTCAGCTTGGTTAATATCCGCCGATAACGTACCTGTCGCCTGTCGGCAACAGTCAGAACGGCTAATTTGCCGTGCCCCATGCCGCCAAGCACGGATGCTTGTCAGCGGTCGAAACTAAGTTGCAAAACAACAGCCACGGCATTCACCGTGGCATAATATTTATTGTTTGATTTTCAGCTTCGTCAATATCCGCCGATAACGTACCTGTCGCCTATCGGCAACAGTCAGAACGGCGAATTTGGAGCACCGCTTCGGTGCTTATTCGCTGCGAGCGCCGCGGTTTTCTTTGAGGATAACGTCGTGTGAGCCACCCTCGACAATACTTGTTGAAGAAACAAGAGTGAGCTTGGCGTTCTTCTGGAAGTCGGGTATATTAAGACAACCGCAGTTGCACATTGTTGAACGTACCTTTGACAGTGAACGTGTAACGTTGTCCTTTAAGCTGCCTGCATAAGGAACATAGCTGTCAACGCCCTCTTCAAACGAGAGCTTCTTGTCGCCGCCCATGTCATATCTCTGCCAGTTTCTTGCACGGTTAGAACCTTCGCCCCAGTATTCCTTAACATAGCTGCCGTTAACGAACAGCTTGTTTGTGGGAGATTCATCGAAACGTGAGAAGTATCTGCCGAGCATCATGAAGTCAGCACCCATTGCAAGAGCAAGCGTCATGTGATAATCGTGAACGATACCGCCATCTGAGCATACAGGGATATATACACCTGTTTCCTCAAAGTATTTGTCACGTTCTTCGCATACTTCGATAAGAGCTGTAGCTTGACCTCTGCCTATACCCTTCTGCTCACGGGTAATGCAGATAGAACCGCCGCCGATACCAACCTTTATAAAGTCAGCGCCGCAGTCTGCAAGGAAACGGAAACCTTCCTTGTCAACAACGTTGCCTGCGCCAACCTTAACGCTGTCGCCGTAGTTTGCACGTATCCAGTCGATAGTCAGCTTCTGCCACTCCGAGTAACCCTCTGAGCTGTCGATACACAGAACATCAGCACCTGCATTTACAAGAGCGGGAACACGCTCTGCATAATCTCTTGTGTTGATACCTGCGCCTACTATGTAGCGCTTCTTGCTGTCGAGAAGCTCGTTTTTGTTTTCCTTGTGCTGCTCATAGTCCTTTCTGAATACGAAGTACATAAGTACACCGTTGTCGTCAACTATGGGGAGTGAGTTGAGCTTGTGCTCCCAGATTATATCGTTTGCTTCCTTAAGTGTTGTACTTGCGGGAGCTGTAACGAGCTTGTCGAGAGGTGTCATAAATGTAGATACCTTAGTATCCGTAGTCATTCTTGATACTCTGTAGTCACGGCTTGTTACAATACCTAACAGCTTGCCGTGCTCTGTGCCGTCGCTTGTAACAGGCATTGTTGAGTGTCCTGTCTTTGCCTTGAGTGCAAGAACGTCTGCAAGTGTCATGTCGGGAGCAAGGTTAGAGTCGCTCTTTACATAGCCTGCCTTGTAGCTCTTTACTCTTGCAACCATTGCGGCTTCGTCCTCGATCGACTGCGAACCGTATATGAAGGAGATGCCGCCCTCTTTTGCAAGAGCAACAGCCATCTTGTCATCGGATACGGACTGCATAATAGCCGATACCAGAGGAATGTTCATATAAATAGAGCTTTCCTCGTCCTTCTTGAACTTAACAACGGGTGTACGCAGTGATACATTTGCGGGTATGCACTTTGAAGACGAATAACCCGGTACGAGAAGATACTCGCCGAATGTGTGTGAGGGCTCAGAGTAAATAAAAGCCATAGTTTTTCCTTTCCTTTCCTGCACCTTTGTGCAACGCAACCCCGGAATAACTTTGAGGCAAACGTACTTTAACCTTGATTAAATGATGCTTGCCTCAGAGTATTCCGTGTATGCGGTTAAAAATTAAGCCTACTGCAAACAAACCTACAGCAGACGCTTATTATTAAGTTAATTATACCTTTATCCCCGCCTCTTGTCAAGTCTTTTATAGCGCAAAAATAAGCCCACTGAGCTTACGAAAATTGACGAATTTACCTAACCGTATGCTGTGCTGTTTTTATTCTTCAATATCCGCATACATTTCCGCACTTTTCTTGGCATACTCTTGACAACTTCCGCCGATAATTCTATAATAAAAGCAGTAACTTCCAAAAAGGGCAAGCTCGCCCGAAAGTGCCGGCAAAAAGCTTCGCATATCGCGAAGCCGACAGAGCGGCACAATTATAATAAAGGTGTGATGTAATGAACTTCAAATGGGATAAAAAATATCTCTACTGGGGAGTGACCGCATTCCTCGTTATCGCCGCCGCTATCGTATTTTTCCTCGGCCTGTCACAGATCAAGGAAATACTTGACGGCATATTCTCGTTCTTATCTATCCTGACACCCGTACTTTACGGCTTTGTCATTGCTTATATCCTCTGCCCGATAGCGACTTTTATAGAAAAGCCGTGCCTGCGCAGACTGTTTTACACTATTCAGGATAAAAAGCGCGAAAAGTTCGAGCGTGAGCACCCGGGCGAAGAGCCCCCGCCCAAGACCTTCCCCGTCCGCAAGGTCGCAAGGGTAATGAGCGTTGCCATCACCATGATACTTGCATTGCTTGTAGTCACGGGCATAATCTGGGTACTGCTTCCTCAGCTCATCGACACCATCACAATGCTCGTAAACAATATGCCGACCTATGTCACACAGGTAAGCGACTGGGTATCGCAGACACTCAGAAACTACCCCGATGTCGAGGCGTATGTCCTCCAGTTCACAGGCGGCATTTCCGATATGCTCAACAGCTGGCTGTCTACCGAGCTTCTCCCTCAGATGAACAACATCTGGAATTTGATCTCGTCAAACGTAATGAACATAATCAGCGTTCTGATGAACCTCCTGCTCGGCTTTGTAATAGCTATCTATTTCCTCAACAGCAAGGAGCTTTTTGCCGCCCAGTTCAAAAAGGTGCTCTACTGCCTGTTCAAGCCGAAAGTGGCAACTAAAATCATCAACAGCACCCGCGAGGTAAACAAGTCCTTCGGTCAGTTCATCACAGGCAAGATCCTCGACAGCCTGATAATCGGTATGGTCTACGTCCTGCTTATGAGCGTATTCAATATGCCGTATGCCGTACTCTGCGGCGTTATAATGGGTATAACCTGCATTATCCCATATTTCGGACCGTTCATCGGCTACATTCCGTGTATGCTGCTGCTCGTCCTCGTTGACCCTATCCAGTGCATCTATTTCACCATTATGGTAGTAATAATCCAGAACGTAGACGGCAACGTCCTCGCTCCTAAGATAATCGGCGACTCTACAGGTCTTTCAAGCTTCTGGGTAATATTCGGTATGCTTGTAGGTCAGGGTCTGTTCGGATTTGTCGGACTTATCATCGGTATCCCGCTGTTCGCAGTTATCTACAGCTTTACAAAGAACAGGGTTAAAAACCGCCTTGAAAAGAAGGAGCTCCCGTCCGACTCCAACGATTACCGCGATATTCATCATATAGACGCGGAAACCAACGAGCCTGTGTATTTCCCCCACCCGCCTTATATGAAAAAGGAAAAGGAAAAGCACGATATCAAGGACATCAAAAAGATTTTTGTCAAGGATAAAAAGTCCAAGGACAAAAATAACGATAACAAAAACAACCGGATTTGATACCGATATCAATTGCCGGTAGGCAGATGGCAGGGAGGTATATTCTCACCTGCCATTTTCTGAAAGGAATTTTATATGTCAAAGCAATTTGTAGTAACTCCGGCTCAGATGAAAACAGCCGAAGCAATGTGTGAGAAAAAAGGCACGTCCTGCGCCGTACTTATGCGCAATGTCGGCTCTGCTATCGCTCGTCACATTTCACGCATAGCAAAGCCCTGCCGCACCGCAGTGCTTGTCGGAAGCGGCAACAACGGCGGTGACGGCTTTGCGCTTGCTCATAATCTGCGCAAGCGCGGCTTTACGCCTGTTATAATTATGGCAGGCTCAGCACCCAAGACCGACCTTGCCAGAGAATGCTGTGAAGAGTACCGCGCCGATTACGAAAGCGTATTAAGCTACCCCGAAGAGCCCGAAAACGTGCTCGCCGAAATCGCAAAGTGCGGCGTTATTGCCGACTGCGTATACGGCACAGGCTTTCACGGCGAGCTTCACCCCGATATAAGGCGGCTGTTTGCATATTGTAACGAGAGCGCGGCTCTGCGCTTTTCCGCCGACATAGCCTCGGGCTGTAACGCAAACGACGGCAGTGCCGATGAATATTCATTTCGTGCCGATATGACATTTGCCCTCGGTGCGGTAAAGACAGGTCAGCTTTATGTCCCTTGCAGTGAATATTCGGGCGATATCGTCCTGCTTGATATCGGCATATCCGAAAGTTGCTACACCGAGTACGATGCCGAGCTTAACGGCGACTCTTTAGCGTCTTATTTTGTCAACCGCAGTCGCATAACCCACAAGGGCACGTTCGGCAGACTGCTTAACGTATCAGGCAGTGAAAGCTGTATCGGAGCGGCATGGATGTCAACAAATGCCGCCCTTAAGACAGGTGCGGGACTTGTCACATTAGCGTCCGTAAGCGAGGTGACCTCAAGCGTAGCCAACACTCTGCACGAGTGTATCTATCTGCCGCTCGGCAGTAAAGCGCTGACAGCCGACTGTGCCGACAAGCTGTGCAAAAACGCACAGACCGCCTCGGCGATATTGTTCGGTTGCGGTGTCGGAAACAGTGATGAAACCTACCGCCTGCTTAAAAGCCTTATCGAAAATACCGACTGCCCTGTAGTAATTGACGCAGACGGCATAAATTCTCTTGCGCCGCATATAAATGAGCTGAGGGACAACACAGGCAGGCTCATACTCACTCCTCATATAAAGGAATTCAGCCGCTTAAGCGGGCTTGATACAGCGTATATCCTGTGCAACAAGCTAAGCGCGGCAAGGGAATTTGCCGAAAAGTACGGCGTGCACATTCTGCTTAAGGACGCATACTCGGTATATGCCGCCCCGGACGGCTTCACGGCGGTCAATATGAGCGGTAACGCGGCTTTGGCAAAGGGCGGAAGCGGAGATACGCTTGCCGGAACGATCGGCGGACTGCTGGCACAGGGCATAGAAATAAAGAATGCCGTGCGGCTGGGCGCATATCTCTTCGGGCTTTCCGCACAGTATGCGGCGCGCGACAGAAGTATGAGCGGAATATTGCCGTCAGAGCTACCTGCGCTCTATCCGTATATCCTGCGTGAATTTTACGGTATAGCCTGAGCGCCGGCGTTGTCCTATCTTATGAAAAGGACGACGTATTATGAAAAAAAGAATTATCATTCCTATAGCACTTTCAGCTTGCCTTCTCTGTGCTTCCTGCAAAGCGGTGGATAAGGCGGAGATCCCGGATCTCAGCGGAGATATCACGCTCAGCGGCAGACTTACCTGCGAGGATATCACCGCCGAGGTAAACCTTGAGCGTAGCGGCAATGTGTGGACTGTAAGCTTCACCTCTCCCGACAGTGTAAAGGGGCTTACTGTAACAGATGACGGAACGACCGTAAAGTACAGCCTTGACGGCATAGAGTATAGTTACAGCGAAAGCTCCCCGCAGTTCGCCACCGCGGCAGAGCTTCTTACAGACTGTATTGACAATGCGGGAGCATCGGGAAATGTCACCGCAAAGCAGGGCAGTGACAGCCTTACGTTAAGCGGTACTGCGGATAAAAACGGCTACACGCTGACGCTTAATGCAAACGGAGAAATAGTCGGTGTTTCTGTAGGCGGCTATGTGTTTGACTGCTCTGGCGATCCCGCCCCCGAAACCACCGCCCCCACCGCCGACGTCGCCAAATACCTGAAATAGTGGCGGGTGTGACCCGCTTCAAATTCGCCGTTCTAAGGATTGGCAATTTGCGCAACCTCCGTTACCGGCGGGCACAATATGCCACTACACATTCTCTTCAGATATAATAAAAGGATACTGCAAACGCTTTAAGTTTGCGGTATCCTTTTTGTATATAAGCAATAACTCTCATTACAGCGCATTTCTGATAAGGCAGTATTATGAAACATACAGTCAACATCGCTGAAAACAATTTCCGTGCTTACAAGGTGTTAATAATTTCGTGAGCGTATCAGTGCAACTGCTCTAACATTAACCCTTCAAAAAAA
>DJPL01000074.1 GCA_002437415.1 Ruminococcaceae bacterium UBA6413
ACATATATCTCAGGTTAGTAGCGCTTTTTTGAAGGGTTAATGTTAGTGCAGTTGCACTGATAAACTCACGAAATTATTAACACCTTGTCAGTATGGAAACTGTTTTCAGCATTGTTGGCTGTTGCGGCTGAGATAAATGCTTAAAGGAAATATGCTATTAAATTTTTTGCCGATAAGGTGATAGGCAATTGTATTACTTCGTGAAAACGGTAAAATGCTTGTTTTCCGCGCAAGGGTTGCCGTCAGGCTTATCGCTGTATTCTACGCGGTAATCTATATCGTGCTCTCTCAGCATATCAAAAAGCGGAGCGTACATATCAAGAATTTGTCCTGCGGCTTTCGCATTGAGCCATACGCTCTCGTTTTCCGTATGATCGGGCGGGGTCGGGAGCTTGTCAAGTATAGGCATCATACGCTTTAAAGCTTTCTGCTCGCGGTTTGTAAGGATACGCCTGTGGAATATCAACTTCATAAAAGCGACTATATCGTATTCGCGCTCCTTATACGGCACGAATACGCGGATATATCTTGCGTAAGGCTCACCGTTTATGCGGTGATCGTACAGCATATCCGGGCGCTTTCTGCGGGTCACTTCAAGCGCGGTTTCTTCCTGCCACTTTGCAACGGCATCATGTGCGCCTGTAAGCAAAACCTCGGGCACGGCTCTGTCATGCCATACCTCGGGGCGGGTATACTGCGGGTGCTCAAGCAGTCCGTTATAGTGGCTCTCAATGCTGTAAGCGTCACTGTTGGGGAGCACTCCGTCCTGAAGCCTTGCTATTGCATCGGTAAGTATCAGTGCGGGGAGCTCTCCGCCTGTCAGTACATAGTCGCCGACTGATATTTCCTCTGCGCCGAGCTCGTCAAGCACGCGTTGATCCACGCCCTCATAATGACCGCAGAGTATTATAAGACTATTCTCGGCGGCAAGATCCTTTACTATGCTTTGCGTCAGAACTCTTCCCTGAGGGGACATATAGACTATACGCGCTGAAGAGCCGCTTTCCCGCTGTATTTCGGTTATACAGTCGTATATCGGCTGAGCCTGCATTACCATACCCGTGCCGCCGCCGTAAGGCTTATCGTCAACGCGGTTGTGCTTGTTGCCTGCATAGTCGCGGATATTGTGGCAGTGTATGTCTATATGACCTGCTTTTCTTCCTCTGCCGACTATGCTTTCGGATAAATACGACTCGCACATATCGGGAAAGAGGGTCGCTATATCTATTCTTATCATAGGTTCTCCGTTTTCAGGCTCAGTTCTCGTCAAACAAGCCGTCGAGCGGTCTTATAACGAGATATCCGTCGTCAATGTTCTTTTCAAGCAGGACTTCGGGGATCGCGGGGAACATAAGCTCCTTGCCCTCGGGAGTTTTAAGCTCATAGACATCTGCCGCACCGTGCTGATAGATATCCGTTACCTTGCCGTATATCTTGCCGCTGTCTGCGTCACGCACTTCAAGACCGATGAGATCCTGTATGAAGTTTACACCCTCGGGAAGCTCCACATCGTCACGATCCATATACAGCATTTTGCCGACTATAGTCTTTGCCTGCTCAACGCTGTCTATGCCCTCGAGCTTCAGCACGGCAAGCGTCTTGTGCGGACGCGCCTTTTCGACCTCAAGCTCCTGCTTGTCCTTGCCTAAAAACAGCCTGTCAAAGCTGCATATGACATCTGCGCTGTCACAGTAGTACTGCACTCTGACCTCGCCGCCGAGTCCCTGTGTTGCTACTATCTTACCTATTTCAAGAAACTTTTTTCTCATACTGTCCTCATTTCTCTGTTATTTCAAGAATGTCCGAAGGCTTATGTGCTATATATTTTGCACCGTTGTCTGTAAGCTCCTTTTCTGTGCGGAAGCCCCACAGAACGCCGCAGGGGGTAAAGCCTGCGTTTACGGCTGTCTGCATATCAACGCCGCTGTCGCCTATGTAAAGCACCTCGGACGGCTGTACGCCGAGCCTTTCGACTACATCAAGCGCACCGTCGGGACAGGGCTTTGCCTTGATTTTTTCATCAAGTCCTCTGATATAATCGAACACGCCGTCACCTAGAAAGTGCGGAACTACCTGCTGTGCTATGTTGTGTGCCTTGTTGGTGATCACACCGAGCTTATAGCCTTTTTTGCGGGCAGAGCTCAGAAGCTCGGGTATTCCGTCATAAGCGGCAGTCTTATCCTCGCTGTGCAGAGCATAATATTCCATAAACATGGCGAGAGCCTGTTCCTTATATTCCTGCTTGTCGGGCGGTAGACAGCGTTCTATAAGCTTCGGTATGCCGTTGCCGACAAAATATTTATATTCGTCAATTGTGTGGGTGGGAAAGCCTAATTTGCACAAAATGTGGTTTGCACTGTCACCGAGATCGTCAATTGTATTCAGAAGTGTACCGTCAAGGTCGAAAATAAGCGCTTTATATCTCATAGAAATCCCTCTTTTCTTATGCTACTATTATATAGCTTCAAACTGCCCGTGTCAACTTTACCGACATATAAATTTATTGTGCACTGCACAAAAAGTTATTGTCAATATCCCCGCGATGTGCTAGAATTAGCCTGTACGACAAATAAACCGTGCAGAAAACGACAGTTGAAAGGAAAAGCTATGAGCACAAAAATGTACATAAACGCTTCTGATATCAGAAGTCATATCAACCCCGAAATTTACGGTCACTTTTCGGAGCACCTCGGAAGATGCATCTACAACGGTATCTATGTCGGTGAGGACAGCAGTATTCCCAATACGAACGGTATCAGAAACGATATAGTCGAGGCTTTTAAGAAAATAAAAATGCCTGTCCTGCGCTGGCCGGGCGGCTGCTTTGCCGATGAATATCACTGGAAGGACGGTATCGGCGATAAGTCACAGCGCAAGAAGATGGTAAACGCCAACTGGGGCGGAGTGACGGAGGATAACAGCTTCGGCACGCACGAATTTTTCAACTTCTGCGAAATGGTAGGCTGTGAGCCGTATCTGTCGGGAAATCTCGGCTCGGGCACTGTTCGGGAAATGTCGGAGTGGATCGAATATATAACCTTTGACGGCGTTTCGCCCATGGCGGATCTGAGACGCAAAAACGGCAGAGAAAAACCGTGGAAGCTGAAATATCTCGGTGTCGGAAACGAGAGCTGGGGTTGCGGCGGTAATATGTCGCCCGAGCAGTATTCCGCGCTTTACAGGCAGTTTCAGACATTTTGCAGAAACTACGGCGATAATCATCTGTACAAGGTCGCGTGCGGACCTAATGCGGACGATTATAACTGGATGAAGGTCATCACCGAGAACATTAAGCCTTGGCATACTAACGCGGTAAGCCTGCACTACTATACAGTTCCTACGGGAAACTGGGAGGATAAGGGCAATGCTACCGGCTTTACCGAGGAAGAATACTACAAAACACTTGAGAAAACCCGGTACATGGAAACGTTGCTTAAGCGTCACTGCGATATCCTTAATGTAAATAATCCCGAAAATAACATAAAACTGGTTGTAGATGAGTGGGGAACGTGGTATAATGTAGAGGACGGTACAAATCCCGGCTTCTTATATCAGCAGAATACGATGCGTGACGCTATTGTGGCATCGATAAACCTTAACCTGTTTAATCTGCACAGCGACAGGGTTTCTATGGCAAACCTTGCACAGGTGGTGAACGTGCTCCAGGCGCTTGTTCTCACTGAGGGCGAGAGAATGATACTCACCCCGACATATCATGTATTCGACCTGTATAAGAACCATCAGAACGCGGACCTGTGCTACAGCAGTATAACAGATGAAAAGCAGGAGGGATATGATCTCCCCGTTATATCGCAGAGCGTATCGGTAAACAGCGACAAAGAAATGACTGTTACGGTGTCAAACTGCTCGCTTACCGAGAGCAAAACGATCGACGCGGATATCTGCGGCTTTGAATTTAATTCTGTCAGAGCAAGGATACTGAGCGGAAATGCGGGCGCACACAATACCTTTGACGAACCCGAAAATGTCACGATCGCTGATTTTGACGGCGTTACAAAGAGTGAGCGCGGTATCACATTCACACTTCCGCCGTGCAGTGTAGCTGAAATAATCCTTGCATGAATGTCTGTAAAAGATGTCTGCTGAGCGCGATGAGTGCCGAGGCGTTTCAGAATATCAAAGAGAATGTTGAGCTTATTCCCGATGAGAAGAAAGCCGATGAAACGCTGTACAAAAAACGTCTTGAAATATGCACGGAGTGCGACTGCCTTATCAACGGTATGTGCAGTAAATGCGGTTGCTTTGTGGAAATGAGGGCGGCGTATGCCGTCAGCCGATGCCCGCATGAAAAAAGGCTCTGGTAGTGAAAGGAAAAAGTTATGGCTAATATGAAAAAGCTTCAGCGCGATTACGGCGATGTTATCTGGACAGGCAAAAAGTGCATTATGGGTATGCCTATTTCTTTTACGAGATACATACTTACATCAAGTGTGCTTTATACAAAGGTCGGCTTTCTGAATATCAAGGAAGACGAGATAGATCTATACAAGATAGTCGATAAGACTATGAAGCTCTCCCTCGGTCAGAGAATGGTCGGTTGCGGCACTATCGTGGTTACGTCAAGGGATTGCGATACTCCTGACAAGGAGCTTGTATCTGTCAAAAATCCGAGAGAGGTCAAAAGAATACTTGATGAGGCTGTGAAGCTTGAGCGTGACAAGTACATGGTAAGGGGCAGAGATATGGTTGGTGCAAACCTGCACGAACACGGCGATATGGGCGAAGCTGACTTGCACAGCGAAGATTTTGACGAAATGGCGGATATGTAATTGGATAAGATAAAGGAAATACTGAAAATGGCTCTGCACCCGTCACAGTGGAAGGAGCTTTTTACAAGATACCGTGAGATAATAATGTATGTCATATTCGGAGCGTTGACAACGCTTGTGTCAATAGTGACTTACTTTGTGATCCGCTGTATATTCCCGAGTGAAGAGAGCGTGCCTGCGTTTTTGAAATGGACGTACAGGCTCAATTTCAGCGGCGGCGACTCATCAACAGTACTGCCGAATATCATTTCGTGGATCGTATCGGTCACATTTGCATATATCACAAACAGGATCTGGGTGTTTCAAAGCAAGGTAAAGGGCTTTGGCAAGAATGCGGTGCAGGCGCTGTCGTTCTATGCGGCAAGACTGTTCACGCTGTTTGTAGATCTTATAATAATGTTCCTGCTTGTAAATCTGCCGAATATTGAGAACGGACTTTATGAATTTTGTGCAAAGGTGTTCTCGAATATCGTTGTACTGGTGCTGAATTACATTTTCAGCAAGGTGTTTGTATTCAGAAAAGAAAAGCAGAAATAAACAGTAAAAATCACAGCGTGTGTTCACTGCTGTGATTTTGTTTGTTATGAAACTTCCGATGTTAAAGGAGCTTTTATGAAAGAAAAAGAATATGTTTTTTCGTATTCTCTTGACAACAAGCGTTATCATACGCTGAACTTCCATAACAGGACCGTTTACGGCGGCAGAGTCAGCAAAGCCGTTATAGATGCGGGCTTCACCTGCCCGAATAAGGACGGAACAAAGGGTACTGGCGGCTGTATCTACTGTATGGACGGAAGCGGGTATTTCACCGCGGCGTATGGCGGCAATATCTATGACAGCGTACAGCGCCAGCTTTCAGCCGAGAAGGAGCGTATCTTCAAAAAGTACCCCGACAGTATGATAATTGCATATTTTCAGGCTAACACCAATACCTATGCACCTGTTGAAACGCTCAGGAGCGCATTTACTGCGGCTCTTGATTTCGGCGTAACAGGTATATCAATAGGTACAAGGGCGGACTGTTTGCCTGATGATATTATCGGGTTGCTTTCACAGCTGAACAGCAAGACACACCTTACTGTAGAGCTCGGCTTGCAGACTGTACACGACAGAACCGCCGCTGTTATTAACCGATGCTATGACTACCGCGAGTTCCTCTCCGGCTATGAAAAGCTGAGAAACGCCGATATCCGTACCTGTCTGCATATAATCAACGGACTGCCCGGGGAAACAAAAGCGGATATGCTTGACACGGCAAGAGAGGTCGCGCGACTTTACCCCGATGCGGTCAAAATACATCTTCTTCATGTCAACAGTAATACCGCTCTGGAACAAATGTATCTGAGTGGGGAGTATATTCCGCTCAGTAGGGAAGAGTATATTGAGATTGTGATATCACAGCTTGAATATCTCCCGCAGGATATAGTCATAGAGCGCGTTACAGGCGATGCCGACAAGAAATATCTTGTTGCGCCGAAGTGGAGCGCGGATAAGATTGCCGTGCTTGGCGGAATAGACCGTCAGATGAAGCTGAGGGATACTTATCAAGGGATAAAAGCCGATGCTATGTGATTTTATATCTGAATATAAGTGAAACCGCAGTATCGGGTCAGTTTTCGATACTGCGGTTTGATGTTGCTTTTTCCGCCATATTATGCTAAAATATTCACGAGGGAAACCTTGGACGATAGGCGGTCAATTCATCTCCCGAAAGTGCGTTGCACTTTGAAAGGAGGTGGAGCTGTGTACATAACATTGGATAATTTAATTCAAATCGGTATTTTCCTAACGGGATTTGCCGCAGTTATAATCAGCATTTTATCTTTTAACAAAAAGAAATAACCGCCCAAGCCACCAACTTAACGGTTATTTCTAACTGATTATTATTGGGAGCGATCGTCTGTCGTTTCCCTCTTTGTTTGTATTATAACACGATTTTAATGTGCCGTCAAGGCACATAGCGGCAAATGCCGCAAATTTTGCCTATCGGGCAAAATAAAATCGTGTTTTAACGTTCTCAGCCTGAAATCGTCTTCTGACGATTTCAGGCTGAGGTTGTTATAACACACGTTTCCCCCAATGTCAAGCTTAAACAAGTTGCATTACCGCCGCTTTTGTGCTAAAATACGCTTGTAGAACTTAAATCAGGCTTATTAAAGGAGAAACACTATGGATATGAAACAGCGTATGCACGCAAATCTTCCCTATAAGGCGTGGCTTGACGGACTATGCGAAGAGCGCGCGGAATGCAAGCGTAAGATATATGAATTCAACAACTGTCACCCCGACGACAGAGAAAAGGCAGATAAGATCCTCCGTTCGCTACTCGGAAAAGCGGGTGAGGGTGTGCATATAGAACAGCCGTTCCGATGCGATTATGGCAGTAATATTGAGGTCGGCGACAACTTCTTTGCAAACTACAATCTTGTGATACTTGATGTTGGCAAGGTGACGATCGGCGACAACGTATTCATTGCTCCGAATGTCGGTATATATACCGCGGGTCACCCTGTGCATTATATCCCACGCAACACCGGCTATGAATACGGCATAGATATCACTGTCGGCAATAATGTATGGATAGGCGGTAATGTTGTGATTACACCCGGAGTAAATATCGGAAACGGCGTTGTGATCGGTGCGGGAAGCGCTGTCACAAAGGATATCCCCGACAACTGCATAGCCGCAGGAAATCCCGCAAAAATCATTCGTGAAATAACCGATGAGGACAAGCATTATTACTTCAAAAAACGCCGCTTTGACGTTGACGATTATCTCACCGACGGAGAAATAGACTGGAGCAATATATGAACACACCGACTTTTGATATAAATAAGGTAGATACCCCTTGCTACGTTACAGAAGAATGCTATCTCAGACGCAACTGCGAGATACTTAAAAGCGTTCAGGATATGACGGGCTGTAAGATACTGCTTGCACAAAAAGCGTTTTCAATGTTCAGCACATACCCTCTTATAAGCGGATATCTCAGCGGTACTACTGCAAGCGGGCTGTATGAGGCAAGACTCGGCTATGAATATTTCGGCAACGAGACCCATGTTTTCTCACCCGCCTACTCAGACAAGGAGATAAACGAGCTTACAAAGTACGCAGGGCATTTTGTGTTCAACTCTGTCCGTCAGTTTGCCATGCACCGTGACGCAGTGAAGGACAAGCACTGCCTTATCCGCGTAAATCCGAGGTTTTCGACTCAGGAGGGACACGAGATATACGACCCATGCGCTCCCGGTTCAAGGCTCGGTCAGACGCTTGCTTCGTTTGAAGAGGATATAAGGCGCTACGGCGAGGAAATTCTCGACGAGATAGACGGACTGCATTTTCACACGCTCTGTGAGCAGAACAGCGATGACTTAATGCGTACCGCAAAGGAGGTCGAGGTTCAGTTCGGCAAGTATCTTGACCGTATGAGCGTTATAAATTTCGGCGGCGGACACCATATAACAAGGGACGATTATGACATTGATACCCTCGTTGAAGTTATCAACCATTTCAAAAACGAATACGGTCTTGAGGTCTATCTTGAGCCCGGGGAGGCGATAGCGCTTAACGCGGGCTTCCTTGTAACAACAGTGCTTGACGTAATAGACGGCAGAATAAACGGCGAGGACGACATAGCCATACTTGACGCTTCTGCCGCCTGCCATATGCCCGATGTGCTTGAAATGCCGTACCGCCCCGTTATCATTCAGCCAAACGGCAATATCGCAGGCGAAAAGGACGAAAAAGCCGTCACTGTCCGCCTTGGCGGAAATACCTGTCTTGCAGGCGATGTGATCGGTGATTACTCATTCGACAAGCCGCTGAAACCCGGCGATCGCCTGGTACTTTGCGATATGTCTATATACTCGATGGTGAAGAACAATACGTTCAACGGCATGGCACTGCCGTCGATATACTATAATACCTCACTCGGTATGCGCAAAATCAGAGAGTTTTCTTATGAGGATTTCAAGTGCAGGCTGTGATATCACAACTCCCGCGACCGTAAAGAACTTTGAACGGCAAGCAAACCTGTTGAAAACTAATGTGTATGTTGAATACTTTGTTGAAAGTTTTTTGTGCATAACACACAAATAGCGCCGCTGTGATTGAGGACTATTGAACAAATATGAAAAATAATCGCAGAAAAATTGACAAATTGAAAAAACTTTGTTGACGAAAAGGGCACATTTGGATATACTATAGGTACAGAGCGGAGATACCGCATAACATCTCAATGCGGGCGGCTCGACGGAAAGATAATACGAATTTACGGAGGTAACTAATCATGTTTGTTAAAGAAGTAAGCGTTAAAAATCAGGTAGGTTTACACGCAAGACCCGCAACATTCTTCATTCAGAAGGCAAATGAGTACAAGTCATCTATCTGGGTTGAAAAGGAAGAAAGAAGAGTAAACGCAAAGAGCCTTCTCGGTATCCTTTCACTCGGTATCGTTGGCGGTACAACAATCAGAATCATTGCTGACGGCTCTGATGAACAGCTCGCAGTTGACGGACTTGTAAAGCTCGTTGAAAGCGGTTTCGCTGAATAATTCACGCTCCCGGTCAAGTAGTGTAATCGGGTCAGTCCCGATGTGTAGACGTGTAGAAAAGTGTAGACAACAACAGAATTTACATTTATAAAAAACAGCGGGGATTTTGCGTTAAGCAGGTCACCCGCTGTATTTTTGTTTCACGTTGCAAATCGTTAAATCGCAAAGGAGCATTATATTGAAAAGAACAGGAAAAATCGTTGCCGCGATCATCACAGCAATAATGACCGTAATCCCTGTAACGGCTTGCAGTGCCGATTATTCGCATATAGACGGCTACAGTGATGTAGAAAACGCCAGAAAACTTTATGCCTCGCTGTATTCCGCCGAGCTTACCGTCACCGATAAGGGCACAGGCATGGTGACGCAGGAGCTTACATTCTGCTACGATCAGAACGATACGCTGTCATACAGCTATTTCGGAACTGACGGCAATACGAAATATTACGAATATCACAACGGCTCGGAATACAATTATTACTCCGACGGTGAATGGCATACGCTTGTAAGCGGCGATCAGAATTATGTCAGCTATAATCGCACGAACAAAATGTCAATGACCGATGAGGGTATGATATTCATAAAGCCCGACAGCGTTACAGGCTCGGAGGTCAAGGAAACCGCAGACGGCAAAACCATCACAATGCAGTATGACGTGTCAAAGCTCAACAGTTCAATGTCATCTCAGCTCGGACTTGTGGGCGACCTTGACAACTTCAGCGTTGTGTATAACCTTGACAAGGACGGCTACTGCACTTCAATGGAACAGATAGGTTCTGCCACAAAGGACGGCGTACAGAGCAAGGTAGACTTCCTTATGACCGTAACGCATATGAATGATGTCGCGGCGGTAGAAAAGCCCGAGGTTGACGGCGGTCCGGAAGACAGCTCCGAAAGCAACACCGATAATTCGTCCGATACCGAGAGCACAAGCTCAGATAACAGCAACGGATAAAACCGGATATTCCGGGGTTGTGACACAATTCTTCAGACTTTCAAAAGATCTTTAAAAATTTTTAAAATGGGGTCGCAGGGGCAAAGCCCCCGACAGGGACTAGGGGCGGTAGCCCCAGCAAAATAGCCCCTTTCCCGGGGAAAGGGGTTTGGGGATAGGGATAGAGAATTTACTCTATTTTTTATAGGAATAAATTTTTCCAAAAACTGAGGGGTTGTGTCACAGCCCCTTTTTTGCCGCATTTTCCCGTATTTCGTCTGAAAATAACGCAAAAATGTTGTGAAAATTTACAAAAACGCTTGATTTATATTTCGCTTTATGGTAAAATTAAATAAAATCATAATGGCGGTACTGCGGATATATACAGATGCGGTCATGCCTTGTGGTTTACCGTGTTACCTCGCTTTAACAGTTTACCCCATTAAACTATCACACTACACACAAGCCTGAGGAGGCGAAAACGGTGCAGCTTTACACCAACGATCAGAAATTCATAAAGATAATAATAGGATTTTCAAGAGATTTTCCGTTTACCATAAATCCTGGAGAAGCAACAGAGCAGACATATCCGTCGCTTTTAGAGCTTATAAATCCCGATGATATCCCGCCGATAACCGAGATGTTCACCGATGTTTCACAGGACGAGGAAAAACGGTTTGAGGCGCATTGCCGATTTATGGTGAATGATGAATATCACTGGTTTTTCCTTTCGTGCAAGGCAGTCTATGCCGAATACGGCAGACCTGTAAGGTTCGAGGGTACTATGTGCGATGTTTCTACATACCTCGAAACTGCGGGTGACGACCTTGTGTATAATGAGTTCAGAAAAAAGCACAATATAAGACTGACGGAGCTTAAAAAGGGCGCTCCGGGACTTGCGGACGTGCTTGATGTAGACTATCTCACGAGCATTCAGCGCCCGTTTGCACAGCCACAGCTCTATTCGGCTATTTTTGACGAAAAGGGAAAGCTGATATGTGCCCCGAAGACACAGCAAAAGTCGCTTTCTCCCGATGATTTTGCATATCAGAAGAAAAAGAATATCCGTATAAATCATCTGGTAAGCGGAACATGGGTACTCTGTGCAAAGACGCAGGAGCTGCTTGACGAGAATATCCAGCTGTGGGAAACGCTTGTGCAGACCGTTTCCCGTATGGCAAACGCCTTTGTCGTTGTTATGTCGGAAATGGATAACTCGCAGAATGCAAACAAGCTTCTCGGTCAGAATGTGGAGGAGCAGATCCTGCTCAATAACATCTATGCCATAATTATGGAGAGCAAGAGCGCGGATATAGCACTGAACTCAGTCACAGAGCTTATCGGCGACTATTTCCACCTCGACAGGATAACGATAGTCGACCGTGACGATTTTACGCAGGAGCTGTGCTGGTGCAGGGATTACAAATACCGCCGTCTTCCGCTTGAAATAGACGGAGAAACTGCTCTTAACTGCAACTCGATACGCGAGGATCTGAGTCTTACCTCTTCTGCGTTTTCCGATGCGGATACAAATGATCTTGCAAAGTACGGCATAAAGTCATATGCTATTTTCAAGCTGATAAATTCGGGAACATTTGACAGCCTGATAATGTTCCAGATGATCGAAAAGGAGCACAACTGGACACAGCGTGAGCGTAAACAGCTCCGCAACATTTCGCAGATCATTTCATCGCTTATGATGCGTAAGGAAACACAGGATAAGCTTGAGCAATCACAGAAGCGTATGCGTCAGCTCGCATTCTATGACGCTATATATGGTATTCCGAACCGTGCAAGGCTGAACAAAGACCTTGACAAGATAATGAAGCGCAACGGCAAGGGCTCGCTTATAGCGTTCAAGGTCACAAATACCCGCTCGTTATCGGCGGTGTACGGTCATACATATTCCGATATGCTGCTGCGCAGTATAGCGCAGTATCTGGGCAACCTGCCGCTAAAGGACATCGGGGTGTATTATTTCACGAACGCTATATTTATGCTCAATCTCCCCGACTGTACGGACGATGAGGCGAAAAACCTTGCGGAAATGCTGATATATCGCTTTTCAAAGCCGTGGAAATTCGGTGAAGACGAGCACTCTATCCATTGCAGTCTTGGCATAGCACTCTATCCCGAAAACGGTGACGATGCCGAAGAGCTGTGCAAGGCAGCAAGCACTGCTATGTACCGCGCAAGAGAATTCAAGCAGAACAGCTATGCTTTCTACGCGGGATCGCTTGAGCGTACAAGACTGTTCGCGGCAAATCTTGAGCAGCACATAAGAGAATGCATAAACGCAGGTATGAGGGGCTTTTCACTGCGTTTTCAGCCATGCTTCAGCGCGGAGGACGGCAGTATAACAGGCTGTGAAACATTTGTGCGCTGGCACGATGAGCAGTATGGAAATATACCTAATTCGACACTTTTCCCGATGGCGGAGAACCTTGGCCTGTCACATATGATTGACGGATGGGTTATGGAACGCTCGTGTGAGTTCTGCAAGGAGATACAGGACGCAGGCTTTGAGAATTTCACTGTCAGCGTAAATCTTACTGCGGGAGAGCCGCAGTCGGGGGAGATCGTGGCACAGGTACGCCATGCTCTTGAAGTAAGCGGATTGCCGCCGCAGTCGCTGATACTCGAAATTCCTGTAAAGGCTAATATTTTCTACAGTGACAGTACACATATCCTGCACGACCTGCGTGCGCTCGGCGTGAATATCGCCATAGATAAATACGGAACGGAGAACATATCGCTGAAGGTGCTGAAAAACTCGTATGTCAGCCTTGTGAATATCCCCGCAAAGCTGTTTATGAACCATGAAGATGAATTTGATAACGACCTTGTGAGCTGTATCATACATCTCGCAAAATGCCGTGGACTTGTCGTTTGTGTAAAGGGCATTGAGGATAAGGAACAGCTTGACACAGTGCAGGGCTTCGGCGTGGATAAGGTTCAGGGCTATTACTGCTCGCGCCCGCTTTCACGCAATGAGGCAAAGTCGACTTTCCTTGAGAAGATTTCTGTAAACAGTTAAAGCGGAAAATGCAATAAAAAATGCCGATGAGCACCCCGCTCATCGGCATTATTGTCAGTGATATTCAGTATGTTTTATAATAATTCATCTGCTTTCATCACAACTGTTTTGTTGCAAAATAAAAGCCTGCTAAAGATTTTCATTTGTTTGTCAGGGCTATGCATATTCCGATGAAAAAATCTTTAGCATTATTTTTGATCCGTGCGGAGCACACCAAAATTATTCATTATTCATTATTCATCAGTCCTACAATTTCCCCGATCTCTTTCCAGCTGTGAACCCGCCTGATATTCTCGTGCTCAAGCTCTCTGTTGTACGGCGTGTCAAACAGAAGCACCTGCACACCGTTATCCGCCAAATACTTTGACACCTTCGGGTTATCGTCTATCATAATGTCAACGTTATATTTTTTGCACCCTCTCAGCTTATCGCCGTTTGAGTCCTTTTCGGTACAGAAATATGTCCCGTCAAAATTATAGTTATTTCTCTCTATCCAGTCGGTGTACAGCTTCTTGCTGAAAAGTCCGAGCGGATTTTTGTATGCCGCAAAGCGCCTTGCAGTGATCTGAAATACTCTGTGACCGCTTTTCTTAAAGCTCTCTATGACACTCAGCGAATTTTCTCTCGGGTGCGCATTTTTGCAGTATGAGAAAAAGTATCTCGCACCGAACATAGCTTCGCTTAGCTTTGAACAGCCGAAAACCTCGGTAGCCCTGTAGCCTGACGGGTCATTCGGTTCACGCTTAAACCACTTTTTGCCGTATTCGATTATAAATTCGGACAAGTCGGTGAGTACGCCGTCACAGTCTACGCCTATGTTCATACAGTTCTCCTTAATGCTTGATGTATATTTATTATACTATCAAACAGACAGGTTGTCAAATAAATAAGCAGATGTGCTCAGTCGTTTTGGTAATTCAGATATGCGGGTATTTTTACAGTGCTTACTCTACCCATATATTGTGCGCGGTATTTGCTTTTGCCGATAGGTGTCAACACTCCGAGCGGAGTGATCTTACAGTCGCCGCCGTTCATCACGTCCCAGTCCTTATACCCTGTCTTGTAGCGCTTGAGATAATAATATGCTGTTCTGAGCTCTGCCGACTGAGTAGCAATATCATTCAGTATCCCGTCCTTTTCTTTCATCGCTTCAAAGGTCGCCGCCAGCTGTATTGCATCGCCGACTATAGGGAGTGCGGCGGCAGGAGAATTCACCTTTACCGGTATCATTATGTTACAGCCTTTTGTGAATTTCATTTTGTAGCAACAGCCCGTTTCGTCGTGCATTATCTTAGTAAAGCGTTTCATTGTATCAAACTGTGCTCTTTTGACTATGTAGGCAAATATGGTTATAATTCCGCCGAAAATCATCAGATAGATAAGTCCCTCGTTACCCATAACACCGGCTAAAACCGCAGCTCCGATAAAGCAGAGCACAATTGCTGAGGCGATTATCGTTATATGTGATTTTTTCGGCATGTCATCGTTCATTCCATACAGTCTGCATTTTGATATTATCGCTTCCTCTCCGCCGGGATAATTTGCTGTATATTCCTCGTAGGTCATAGTTGCTCCTTGGTCAGTGATTTTTAGCTATAATAGCACAGAACAGATAAAACAGCTACCGTGAATATATAAAAACAGGGTAAAATTATATTAAAGTCACATGGGTATTTGCTGAGCAACACAAAAACCGCCGTTCTATGACAGCGGTCTTGCCGTTATTAAATTATTTGTTTGTGTAATCCCGCCGTTTTGATAGCCTAAGTAAATCGCTATCGTTTCAAAAGGCGGAATTTACAACGGCTCACAGCCGCCCGCCGTTTTGCTAGCCTAAGTAAATCGCAATCGTTTCAAAAGGCGGAATTGTCAGCGGCGACCCGCCGCCGCAACAAAAAAAGCGGTCACAGCTTATCGCCATGAACGCTCATATTCAAATTATTGCTTTGTGTGACCCCGCCGTTCCGCTATCGTTTGCTAATCGCAAACACTTTCAAAGGCGGAATTTGGAGCGGCACATTGCCGCAAAGGCGGAATTTGGAGCGGCACATTGCCGCCCGCCCGCTAGTCTTCGAGGCCTTTGAGGGCTTGGATCTCTTCTTTCTTTATTCTTATCTTGCCGTCCTTGAGAAGCTTTACATCTTCACGCTTGAAAGCGGTGGCGGCGGCATCGGGATTTTTGTCAAGCTTTACCTTGAGTACACCTGTAAGCAGGTTAGCGTCCTCGACAATACCCCTGCCCTCGGCAGTTTCGACAAGTGCGCCGACCTTGGGCGTTATTGAAAGAAGCTCCTCATAGCAGTTCTGCTCGTACTTAAGACAGCACATCAGTCTGCCGCAGGTGCCCGAAATCTTTGTCGGATTGAGTGACAGCGACTGCTCCTTTGCCATCTTTATCGATACAGGCTGGAATTCGCCGAGGAAGGTCTTACAGCAGAACGGTCTGCCGCAGATGCCAAGTCCTCCGAGCATCTTTGCCTCGTCACGGACACCTATCTGACGCAGTTCGATTCTCGTGCGGTAAACCGATGCGAGATCCTTTACAAGCTCTCTGAAATCGACCCTGTTTTCAGCTGTGAAGTAGAACAGTATCTTGCTCCCGTCAAAGGTACAGTCAATGTCGATAGGCTTCATATCAAGCTTGTGCTCGGCTATCTTTCGGGTAAAGACCTTCATTATTTCCTGTTCCTTTTCGCGGTTCTTCCGCTGTATGTCAAGATCTCTGGCGGTCGCAATGCGCATAATGCTCTTAAGCGGCTGTACGACCTTGCTGTCATCTACCTTACGGTTTGCGATAACGACCTCGCCGCATTCTATGCCTCTCGCGGTCTCCACTATGACGTGGCTGCCGCATTCTATTTTATTGCCGGAGGGGGAGAAGTAATATATCTTTCCGACATCTTTAAATCTGACTCCTATTATCTCAGTCATTTATATTCCTTTCCAATCGGTGTCTATTCAAGCACACCGAACAGCTTAGCGGGCATATACGCCTGCATAAGCTTAACATTTATATTTGTTCCGTCAAGTAACGCAAGCTCCGACAGCACTTCGTAAAGGCTGTACAGCCTTGCCTTGGTAAGCTTTTTAAGCGGAGCTGTCTGCGGCGAATTATCGCCTGTTTCAAGCTCGCGCAGAGCTTCTGTGACACGCTCGTACAGTATAGCCGTGACGGCGGACAGATCTTCTCTTGTCGTACAGCTCGATAAGACCGCCGCGGCTGAATATTCGTCCTTGCGCGACAGTGCTCCGATCAGCTTTTCTGCCGTGTCATAAAGTCGTATCCGCTTTTCGTCGGACAATATGCCGAGTATCCTGCCGGGATTATTGCCGTACAGCTCTACAGACGATTTTGCGGTATCCGCATCTATTCCGTTATATTCAAGGCAGGAGACGCACTCGTCCTGCGTCATTTCGGAAACGGCGATCGTCACAAGTCTTGACATGATCGTTTCAAGCACTGCGGAGGTGTTCGAGCAGGTGAAAATGTAGCGGTTATGCTCGGACGGCTCTTCGATGGCTTTCAGCAGGACGTTCTGCTGTTCTTCCGTCATATCTTCGCAGTCCTCGTAGATAAATACGCGCGTATCTCCGTCATTCGGCAGAGTAGAAGCAAAGCGCACATTGTCGCGGATATTTTCCTTGATGTATTTTTCGCCTTTAACGTATATCACATCGGCGTGCTCGCCCGATATGATGTTTTTACAGCTTCTGCACTTGCCGCATGGCACACCGCCTGAGGGAGAAGCACACAGAGAAAGCATAGCACACCATTTTGCAAGGGTACGCTTGCCAAGTCCTTTTTCACCTGTGAAGATTATTCCGTGAGGGAGTCTGCCGTTCTCTGCCATTTCCGATAACAGAGCGGTTTCACGCTGTTTGCCGAACAGCTTTATGCTGTCAATATCGCCCGGCATCAGACCTTCTCAAATCTCTCTATGTTGGTTACGAAAATAGTTGCACCGCCTACAAATACTTCTACAGGGAAGCTAGTGTAGCTTCCTACGCCGTAAGAAGCGGCAGAGGGTACAAACTGCTTTCTCTTGTGCGAGTGATCCTTGATTATGGCGATTATCTCGTCGATCTTATCATCTTCAGAGCAGATGAGGAAGGTCGTGTTTCCCGACATTAAAAAGCCGCCTGTAGAAGCAAGCTTTGTAGCCTGAAAACCTGCCTGTGTAAGAGATGAAGATACCGAGTGGGCATCATCGTTGTTCACGATAGCGTATATAAGCTTCATAAAGATTACCGTCCTTTCTGTAGCCGGTTATTCTTGTGGGTTTGATATTCAAAATAAGTATAACACATTTCGGGTAGAAAGTAAAGTTTAAAACGTGAGATATTATACTGTAACGGAGATGTCGGCTACGCCCTTGTCGCGCAGAACGCGGGCGGCATCTATCGTTATCGTTTCGCCCGGCATTATAAGCGGTATCCCGGGAGGGCAGGGCGCGGCGGCACAGGCGCAGGTCTTGCCGACCGTCATCATCACAGGTAGCTTTACCTTGCCCGAAAAATACGCCTTTGCGGGTGAGCAGGCGGCCTGCGTCCTGATATGTATCGGGGGAGAGGGCAGTCTGCGTACAAATATCGAGTGCGGAGGGTTTGCTGTCAGCACGGTCTTTATCGTTTCAAAATCAACATCGGTGCTGGAGTAGCCGAAAAGAAGTACGCACTTGTATTCGTCGGCGTATTCGCACTCAATGCCGAAATCGCTCAGCATCTGAGCCATGGCATAACCGGTGGAATGTATTGCCGCGCAGTCGAAGGTTATCCTCATATAATCGCTCGGGGAGAGGGTGTAGCCGATATCGGCGGTGTGCTGTTTGAGCGCTGTCACCTTGTTACAGATCCCTGATATTGCGAGCGGCTTTTCCGTTAACGTCCTGTTGCATCGGTCAAGGCTGTCGAGGATAAGATAGCTCGGACTTGATGTGGCGACAAGCGACATGGCTTCCTTTGCCTGCATACAGTATTTTTCGTTTGCTATGTGGAGATATGCGCCGCCTGTAAGGACGGGAAGTGTCTTGTGGGCGCTGTCCGCGCACATATCCGCGCCGAGCGTTATCGGGTGCAGATCGATCGGTGCAAATTTAAGATATGCTCCGTGAGCGTTGTCAACCAGCAGAGGTATACCGTGAGAATGGCATACATCGGCTATAGCGGAAATATCGCTCATTTCGCCGTAATAATCTATCGAATTTATAAATACCGCAAGCGTCCTTGAATTTATTTTCGCTTCTATGCTTTCAGGGGTAACTGCGGCACTGAGATATTTTTCGGGATATACCCATGAGGGGGTGAGCCCAA
Organism: Ruminococcaceae bacterium UBA6413; assembly: GCA_002437415.1. GTDB lineage: Bacteria > Bacillota > Clostridia > Oscillospirales > Ruminococcaceae > Ruminiclostridium_E. Next base: position 18,624 of record DJPL01000074.1, read on the forward strand.
GCAGAACGCAGGAATTTATAAAACTGCGGTGAGAATATCTGCACGCCACTATATGGTCCTTGCCGTTGCCGCGCATTTTTGCGAGAGTAAGCATAGTCTGAATGGCAAGCGTGCTACCCGAGCAGGAGTACAGCGTCCTTTTACTTTCGAACAGCCTTGACGCGTTTTTTTCGCTGAGCGCTATTATGCCCTTACCGCCGTTTGTGTCGGTGTCATAAAGACTGTCCGCACCGTTTATCTCGGTAATGTCAAGCGGATTTTCCGTTCCCTTATGTCCGGGCATATAACAGCGTATCGTATGACTTTCACTGTTTTTTACAAGAAAATCATGTATCGGTGTTGTCATTTCTTCGATTAAATTTGAAATATCCATCAGGTATCATTCCTTATCATTTCGTTTATTGCTTTATTCCTGTAAGCAAGATCGTGCCGTTCGGTAAAGCCGAGCTTTTCCCAGAATTCGTTACCGCTCTCGTTGCATTTGAAAACCACGAGTGCGACCTTATTTATTCCGATATTTTTCATAGCGTCCATAACCGTGTTGACAAGAGCGGTCGCTATCCCTCTTTTGCGGTACTGCGGGTCTACCGCGGTGTGATAAATATAGCCTCTGCGCCCGTCTGAGCCCGCCAATATAACGCCTACGACTTTATCGTCCTCGTGAGCCGTAAAGCAGGTATCGGGATTGCGCTTAAGAAACGTATTTATGCCTTGTTCGCTGTCGTCGAGATTGTTAAGTCCCATGCCCTTGCAGGACAGCCACAGCTCATAAACATCGCGGTAATTTCCGGGTGTCATTTTTGTTATTTTCATATTTCATTTCCCCTTTTCTTTTTATTCTATCATAAATTTCTGAGATTTTCAATTTTTTTGTAATAAAAAAATAAAAAAAGGTTGAATTATTTGCGGATTTTCATTATAATTATAATCAGCAGTAGTACGAAATACGAAAAATTAAATCAAAAATACTTTGTAAGCCTTTGCAGGTTTACGGGGTTTTAAGAAAGGGAGTAAATAAAATGCCCGCACCAAAAAGAAGAGGAAGACCGAGAAAGGAAGCGACCGCCGCTAAGACCTTAGCGGAAAACAAATCTGCGGCAAAGAAGTCGGCGGCTGAGAAAACGGCGGCAAGGAAGCCGTCATCTGCGGCTAAGAAGACGCTCAGATCGCAGGGCGAAACTGTGTTCGCGCTGGATATCGGAACGAGGACGGTTGTCGGAGTACTCGGATATATGGACGGCGAGGTGTTCCGTGTGACGGATACCGAGAGCGTTCCGCACTTAAAGCGCGCGATGATAGACGGACAGGTCGAGGATATAGAGCAGGTCGCGAAGGTGGCGAGAACAGTCAAGGAAACGCTTGAACAGAGAAACGGCATCAGGCTTACAGAGGTATCGGTAGCCGCGGCGGGACGTGCTCTGAAGACATATCGCGTGTCGATGGACTTTGACGTGTCGGACAAGAATACCATAACTGCGGATATGGTACGAACCATGGAATATGAAACGATACAAAAAGCTCAAAGCGGGATCGACGAAAAATTCCGTGAAGAGGAAGCGGTATTTTATTGTGTCGGTCATTCGGTAGTTCATTATTATCTTGATGACTATGCAATGGCAAACCTTGAGGGGCACAAAGGTGATAAAGTGACAATAGACCTTATCGGTGCATTTTTGCCCGAGGTCGTTGTCGAGGGCTTATATGCCGTTACCGATAAGACGGGTCTTAAGGTCAAGAGTATGACACTGGAGCCTATCGCCGCGATGAACGTTATAATTCCGCCCGAGATAAGGCTTATAAACATTGCGCTTGTCGATATCGGTGCGGGTACATCGGATATTGCTGTCGCACGTGACGGTGCGATCGTCGCTTATGCTATGGCAACGGTCGCGGGCGATGAGATAAGCGAGGATATAGTTAGAAAGTTCTTTGTTGACTTCAATATGGCGGAGAGTATGAAGATACAGGCGAGCGGTGACGCGGACAGCATTACATATCGCGATATCTTCGGCAGGGAGCAGACTATGACCAAGGCGGATTTCTTTGAAAAGTGCAGTCCGTCGGTCGACAGCCTTGCGGACGTGATAAGTCAGACGGTCTGCGACGCGAACGGTCAGAGCCCCGCGGCAATGTTCCTTATAGGCGGCGGCAGTATGGCAAACGGGCTTACGGACGCGCTTGCAGAGAAGCTCGGAATTGACCCCGGAAGAGTGGCTGTCGGCGGTCAGGAATTTATGAAGAATGTCGATGTCGGTGACAGAAAGCTGGGTCCCGAATATGTAACGCCTGTAGGCATTGCGGTCACTGCTTGCACGAATATGGCGTATGACTTCTCGACCGTGACGCTCAACGGCGAGCAGGTGAGAGTGTTCGATACAAAGTCGCTCAGCGTGTTTGAGCTTCTGGGCTCGGCGGGCTACAGGACATCTCAGATAATGGGACACAGCGGCGCGGGACTTAAGTTTACGCTGAACGGCGAAACAAAGATACTCAAGGGTACTGCGTTCACACCTGCAATAATCACGGTGAACGGCAAGCCTGCCGCGCTTACGACAAAGATAAAGCAGGGCGATGATATCATACTTGTGCCTGCGGTGAACGGTGAGAACGCCCACGCATTTATCCGCGACTACGCAGATGATCTTTCCAAGGCGGGAGTTATATTCTGCGGTGAAAATGCGGTTGCGGGAAAGCGTGCTTATGTGAACGGCAGGGAGGTCGGCACGGACTATGAGATACAGCCGCTCGACAACGTAGAAATACACGACGCGAGAACGCTTGGCGCATTCCTTATGCAGTACGGCGGAGATACCGAAACGGCACAGGTGTATGTGAACGGACAGACTCAGCCCGAAAGCTATATCCTCAAAAACGGAGATATACTGGGCTTTGATAAGGGAACGGCGGCATCGGCTGTACCTGCGGAGGCGGTCGAGGAAAAGGTATATGCGGAGGTTCAGCCCGAAGCTTCACAAGGACAGGACGGCTATGTATCGATCATATTCAACGGCAGTCCGACAGATCTTCCCGAAAAGGAAAGCAAGACACCGTATATGCTTATCGACCTGTTTGAAAGAGCGAATATCGATATTGAAAATCCCACACGCAGACTTGTACTCAGCATAAACGGCGGCAGTGCGAAGTTCACTGACAAGATACAGTCGGGCGATATAGTGGTCATAAAGCAGGAGGACTGACTTGCACATTAAGAAAACAACGGCTGTGCGGGCACTTGCGGCGGTAATCACAGCAGTGACTTTAGCGGGCTGTACGGAAATAGACTACTCGGATATTTCTTCGGCACAAAGCGGGGAAACCTCTGCGGTGCAGGAAAGCTCTGTGCCCGAGGCAAGCATAGTCACCGAAAGCAAGACAAAGGAATATAAGCTGAACAAATCGGCGTTCAGCTATACGCTTGAAGTGGAAAAGCTACCCGACACAAAGCTTATATCGGACAGCAAGAAATACAGCGGTGACGGATACATAACGGTAGAGGCGTATGATCAGGTGTCGTTTGAGCTTGAGGTTTCGTCCACACAGTTCTATGACATTTCGATAAGCGCGCTGTCAAAGAAAGGCGGCAGTATAACGCTGACGGTTGACGGCGAAAAGCAGATCGACAGCGAAAACGGAGCGTATAAGCGCATAAACGGCGAGCTGTACGGCGCATATAACGTTGTACAGAGCGATACGTTTGAAAGCATTTCGCTGTGCCCCGTGTATCTTACGCAGGGAAAGCACAAGGTGACGCTCCAGACGGTGGTAAATGCAGTTTCGATCGATAAGATAACGGTCAAGAATACCGAAAGAGCAAGCGACAAAAGGTATAGTGACGCGGGAACATGGATATCGGGCAAGGATGTAAACACCGAGCGTATAGCGCTGATGGATTATCTCAAAAGCATATACGGCAAGAAAACGCTTACCGCGCAGAATGTCACTCCGAATACAAACACCGAGATAGACGCTATAGCAAGAAACACAGGGCGCTTTCCCGCGATAAGGGTAAGTGACCTGAGATACTATACGGCGAGCGGTTCAAAGCTAGTGAAGAACAATACCGATATACAGCTTGCACAGGAATGGGCGAAGAACGGCGGAATAGTGTCATATACATGGTACTGGTATACGCCGATAGGAAAGACAACGTTCTATCTTGATGAGAGCAGCTTTGATGTGAATTCGGTGACAAGCGACTATGAGGATCTTGCGGTAATGAATGAGGAGTCGCTGGCACTTCTTCTTAAGGATGAAACGATATCAGAGGAATGCTATGCGGTGCTGTCGGATATGGACGCAGTGGCAAAGCAATTATCGGTGCTCAAGGACAGCGGCATTACGGTGCTGTTTACGCCTCTGCCGACCGACAGTGCGGGTAAGTACTGGTGGGAGAAAACCGGTAAGACGTATAAATGGCTGTGGCAGACCATGCACAGGCGGTTTGACGAACTGTACGGACTGTCAAATCTGCTGTGGGTATATACGGCGGACATTGACCCGCAGATGTTCCCCGGGGACGACTATGTTGATATAGTGGGTTGTGATGTGTATGACAACACCGATACGGCTCACCTTGCGGCGATGTATGCTACGGACGCGCTCTCGCTCAACAAGCGTATGCTTGCGCTGACGGAATGCGCAAAAGCTCCCGACCCCGATATTATGGCGAGGGACAATGCAATGTGGCTGTGGGTCGCTCCGTGGAACGGAAAGTATCTTATCAACGAGAAGGGCGAGCTTACAGGCGACTATATGTCGGTGGACGAGCTTAAGAAGCTTTATAATCATGAGGCTACTGTTACGAGAGATGAGATAAATTATAATGAATGATGAATGATGAATGATGAATAATGAATAATTGTGGTGACTGCCGTTGGCAGTGGATTAAAAAAGGAATAGTGCTTGGCAAGGGATAATACGGGGTTGGCAGTGATGGTGAGAATGGAGTGGTCTGTAGCAGGCGATCCCTCAGTCTTGACGGCAGATAGGGTTTATGTAATATGAACGTTGCAGGTATCGCGAAGAATGGCTGTATTTGAAGTAAACGAGCCTTGCCGCAAGCCAGCTCCCTTTGGCAAGGGAGCCAAGAATTAGTGCTTGGCGGAGCGTGTTGTTCTTTTTTGAATGATGTTGGGTTTTATAGAGGTTTGGAGTTAAGTATGTTGGCGGTATAATGCAGGAACGATCGGGGGCGAAAGGTTTGTGTAAGCGGGAAAGGCGCTAATTAGCTTTGTTTTAGTACATATATCTCGGGATAGTAAGATTTCGGAAATTTCGATGAGCGGATAAATTCACAAATAAATATTAACACCTCGGCTGTGCGGTAAAACGACCGCATAGCCGAGGTGCTTTTTTATTCTCCGTTATAAAGTCCGTAGTAGACTAGCGCTTCTTTCATAAAATGCTCGGTGACATTGAAATGATCCGCAAGCTGCCACAACTCGGTAAGTCCGCCGCGGATAGCCTTTACTATCACCCGGCGCGAAAACGTATTGCATATTGCCCAGGCGGTCGCTCTGCGCTCGCATCTGCCGCGCGGGATAACCGGACAGGTTTCGTCATAAAATGCGCCTGTCATACAATGCCCGAGCTCATGGGAGGTTTTTTCCTTAAGGTCGGCAAATCCCGAGACCTTGCGCGGATCGATGGCGATAATGCACATTCCGTCCATACACTGGCTCATCGCGCCCTCTTTGCCGTACATAGGCATATCAACTATCAGTATATCATTATCCTGCGCTATTTTAAGCATATGTTCCAATTATACGTTCCTCCTCCCGGCTGTACGTTTTGTATGTCCGATTATTCTTTTGTATCCTTTTCTTTACTGCGGCGAAGCTCAAGGTGAAGCTTTGCAAGGCGCTTTACATCGTCAAGAACCTCGTTGTCTATCTCGGTATCGCCGAAAAGCGCAAACTTAAGGCGACTGTCGGGGACTTTTGCGGCGTTGTCACCTGACAATAGCGAGTCGGTATCCGTGCCGAAATAATCCGCCAGCTTTAAAAGTGAATCGAAATCGGGCTCGCGCTTGCCTGTTTCATATAGGCTGTATGCCTGCTTTGTTATGCCGAGGTACTCGGCTATCACTGCCTGGGAAACACCCTTTTGTTTACGCAGTTCTCTTATTTTATCGGAAAAAGTGCTCATATCCGCTCTTCCTTTCATGTTGACATTTAGTTGTCTGTAGTAATTATAGCAACATTGCGTTGATTTGTCAATAATAACAACAAAATGTTGCGATAATTTGTTGCTGTTTCACAAAATTGAAGAAATTACTCAACAAATGGTTGACAAATAGCAGCGAGTATGTTATGATAACGACAACGAAAGGTTGATTGAATGGAACGAAAAATCTTTTGTGGGGATTTATAGATTATTATAGCGGATATCCGGTACTAAAAAACGGACAAATTCGGTGAAACGGAGGGGAAATATGTATAAGTGTCTGAGATGCGACAGAAAATTTGACAACAAAGAGCTTACAACAGTGCCGCAATACAGGGGTGAATATCAGGGTCGGGCGGCGTATGAGAATGAAAGCTTCTGTCCGATATGCGGATATGATGTCGAGTACTGCGGAGAGTGGGAAGGAGATGATAGTTACGGCGGAGAAGCTTGAGGTCACACAGGATACGATCGAAAACATACGGCTGTGCATTGAGGGCGGATACAGCGAAAGAAAAACCGCGGAAACGCTCGGAATAAACAGGGGTACGCTGAGAAAATGGAAGCAACAGTACAGTGAGATAAGGGAGCTGTACGAGCCTGAGGAAATCACGGAGGAAGAGAAGGTAAGGCAGGTCGAGGGGGCACTTTTAAAACGTGCCATCGGGTATACGCAGACCGAGATCACGCGGCAGGTCGGAAAGGACGGCAAGCTCGGCATAGTCAAAACCGTTGAAAAGCAGGTCATGCCGAGTACAACGGCGCAGATATTCTGGCTTAAGAACAGGTGCGGGTACGAGTGGGAAGGAAATTTGACGCAGGACGGCGAGGAGGAAAGTGAGAGGGGGATCGTGGTACTGCCGGAGAGAGAGGAGTAGAACAATGGAAAAAGATAAAAGGGAAGAGAAGAGCCCACAACGGTCGAAGTATCGCGTTGTCTGGTCGCCGCAGGAGAAGCAGGCGCAATTTATGAAAAGAGGGGAATATGAGGCGCTGTACGGCGGGGCGGCGGGCGGAGGAAAATCCGACGCGCTACTTGCCGAGGCACTGCGACAGGTGGATATACCGTGCTACAGGGGGATAATCTTCAGAAAGACGTATCCGCAGTTGAGCGAGCTTGAGGACAGGTCGGCGGCAATATACCGCGCGGCTTATCCAAGGGCTAAGTACAATAAGACCAAGCACTGCTGGAGCTTTCCGTCCGGGGCGAAGATCTATTTCGGGGCGATGCAACGCAGTAAGGACAAGCTGAACTATCAGGGTAAGCACTTCGACTTTGTGGGGTTTGACGAGTTGACGCAGTTCTCGTGGGAGGAGTACAGCTATATGTTTTCGAGAAACCGACCGGGCGGAGAGGGCACGCGAGTGTACATAAGGGCTACTGCAAACCCGGGCGGTCCGGGGCACTCGTGGGTGAAGCAGAGATTTATCACGGCGGGAGAGCCGCTGAAGCCGATAAGCGAACAGCATACGGTGTACAAGCCTGACGGCACGGCGGTGAAGATCAGCCGCTCGAGGGTGTTTGTGCCTGCGAGTGTGTTTGATAACGAGAAGTTACTCAAAAATGACCCGGCGTATCTTGCGAGTCTGTCGATGCTGCCGACTGCGGAGAAAAAGGCTCTGTTGTACGGCGACTGGGACAGCTTTTCGGGACAGGTGTTCTCGGAGTGGAGAGATGATCCCGCTCATTATGAGGACAGGCTGTGGACGCACGTTATAAAGCCGTTCGAGATACCGAAGCACTGGGCGATAGTGCGGGGGTTTGACTTTGGATATACGAAGCCGTTTTCGGTAGGGTGGTATGCTGTAGATACCGAGGGGCGGATCTACAGGATACGCGAGTATTACGGCTGTACGGAAAAGCCGAACGAGGGAATAAGGCTTGAACCGTCGGCAATAGCGGAGAATATCAGGAAAATCGAACGTGACGACCCTAATATAAAGGGGAGAAACGTGTATGGGGTAGCAGACCCGTCCATATTCGACAAGAGCAGGGGCGAAAGCGTTGCTGACCTTATGGCGAGAGCTCCGAGCTTTGTGATATGGTCGCCGGGGGACAACGCGAGAATTGCGGGTAAGATGCAGTATCACAACAGGTTCGCTTTCGGAAGCGACGGAAAGCCGATGTTCTATTGCTTTTGCACTTGCAGGGAATTCATACGGACGATACCCGCGCTTATGTATGACGAGAAGAACGTCGAGGATATTGATACCGCAACGGAGGATCATATCTATGACGAATGCCGTTATGTGCTGATGGAGCACCCGATAGCCGCGCCGCTAAGGCGTGCGGAAGCTCCTGTCGGGGACGATCCGCTCGACCAGAGAAAGCGGGAACGCAGGGAAACATTTTATATGCTGTAAGCAGAAAGGAGAAATATGAAAGAGAAGATAGGCAGGGCACAGGTGCTTGCCGCGGCGGCGGTGCTCAGGAAGTACAAGGAAGGTAAGGCGGTGCTTGACAAGAGGATAGTGTCAAATGAGCAGTGGTGGAAAATGCGGCACTGGGCGGAAATAGGGTATGAGCCTGACGATACGCGTCCTCAGCCTGCATCGGCGTGGCTGTTCAACTCGATAGCTAACAAGCACGCGGACGCTATGGATAATATACCCGAGCCGTCGGTGCTCCCGAGAGAGCAGGGAGATGAGGAGTGTGCAAGGCAGTTGTCGCTTCTTCTGCCGGCGGTGCTTGAACGATGCGGGTTTGAGAAGCTGTACAGTGACGGTTGGTGGTACAAGCTGAAGAACGGTACGGCGTGTCAGGCAGTGGTATGGGATCCTGCGCTTGAGGACGGCAGGGGAGATATTGCTATTAAAAATGTTGATATACTCAACCTGTTCTGGCAACCGGGGATAAAGGAAATTCAGGAGAGCAGAAATCTGTTCTATGTGTCGCTTGTCGACAAGGAGCAGCTACGCGAAATGTATCCGGAGCTTAAGGACAGTATATCGGAGGAAACGGTGAATGTCGAGAAGTACCGTACCGATGACATGACTGATGACAGCGGCAAGGCGGAGGTCGTTGACTGGTACTATAAGAAAACGGTCGGCGGGAAGAAAGCGCTTCACTATTGCAGGTTCTGCGGGGACAAGGTGCTGTATTCGAGCGAGGACGACGAGAGCTGTAAGGACGGATTTTACAGTCACGGAAGATACCCGTTCGTTATAGATCCGCTGTTTACGCAGGAGGGAACGCCGTGCGGCTTCGGCTATATAGATGTTATGCGTGACGCGCAGACGTACATAGATAAGCTGTCGCAGGTGGTGCTCGAGCATACGGTGCAGATGAGCAGAAAGAGATACTTCATAAGGCAGAACAGCGCGGTGAACGAGGCTGAATTTGCCGACCGCAGGAATATGTTTGTGCACGTTGCGGGCAGTCTGACAAATGACGATATCAGAGAGATAAAGACAGAGCCGCTTGACAGCGCGGTGATGAATGCGCTGAGCTTCAAGATAGATGAGCTTAAGGAAACGAGCGGTAACAGGGACTTTTCTCAGGGGTCGACCTCGGGAGGCGTTACGGCGGCAAGTGCGATAGCGGCGCTCCAGGAGGCGGGAAGCAAGCTGTCAAGGGATATGATAAAGGGAACGTATTTTGCGTTTCAGCAGGTGTGCTATCTTATCATAGAGCTTATCAGGCAGTTCTACGACACGCCGAGAAGCTTCAGGATAACAGGCGGTTATGCGGCGTTTGACAACTCGGAGATAAAGAGCCGCAGGGAAGAGCTGTTCGGGGTGGAGCTTGGAGAAAAGAAGCCTGTGTTTGACATTATATGCACGGCGGCTAAGAAATCGCCGTTTTCAAAGGCGGCACAGAATGAGCTTGCAAAGCAGTTGTTCCAGCTCGGATTTTTCAACCCGGATATGGCGGTACAGGCACTGGGGTGCCTTGAAATGATGGACTTTGAGGGAAAGGAGAGCGTTGAACGCACTATAAGAGAGGGTGCGGGTATGACGCAGAAAATATGATATGACAAGGGTAAGGATAGACAGATCAAAGCTCGGCAGGGATATCTATATCACGGGGCATTGCAGAAACGAGGGGGACAGCTCGCGGGAGGCATCGCTTGTATGCGCGGCGATCACTACGCTTGCACAGACTGTGGCGCAGAATGTGTATGACAGTGAGGACACGGGCGACACGGATATCATAGATGTTACGCTGAAAAGCGGTCAGGCGATAATCAGCTATGTTACGGACGATGAGGGACTCAATACGGCGGTTGACGGAATATGCAAGGGATTTTTTATGCTTGCGGAAAACTATCCCGAGTATGTGGATTGCTATGATAAAGAGGGGTGAGTGTGATGGAAAACGAAGCTGTGAATGCTGAAAATGCGGTGGAAGAAAAGCAGGCGGAAAATACGGATATCGGCACGGAGAGCACCGAAAATGCGAGTGACGGCGAAAAGCCTGTACAGGGCAATGAGGGCAGTAAGGCTTCTATTGATAAGCCGAACGAGGGCGCAGGCGAACAGTTCAGACAGGCGGTGCTGAGAATGAAGCAGGCGCGTGCGGGAAAAGCAGAGAAAATCGTAAGGCTTGCGGCAAGGCTGTGCGGGGCGGACGAAAACGACCTTGACGGTGTAGAAAATGCTGTAATAGAGCGGCAGTCCGAATGGGAGCAGAGAAATGATATGCGGTACAGGCTTGACAAATGGCGCGCGGAGGGTGAGGCGGTAAAGGAGATGTATCCTGAATTTGACCTTGCCGTGGAGATGAAGAACAGGGACTTCTTCTCGCTGTGCTATAAGGGGATAGGGCTTGCGGACGCTTATCTTATCGTGCACAAGGACGAAATAATCCGCTCGGCTATGGAATATGCCGCGTCTGAGCTTATGAAAAGCGGGGCAATGAGATCGGACGGCAAGAGAATGAGAGAGGGTATGCTGTCGGTGAGCGATGTGCCGGACAACAGCAAGAAGCTGTCGAAGAGTGAGAGAAAGGAGCTGATTAGAAGGACGGAGAGAGGGGAGAGGGTGGTGCTTTGATAAATGAAGAATGAATGATGAAAAATGAAGAATGAAAAATTGTGGTTGCGCCGATGGCGCGAATTTCGATTTTTGATAGTGCGGGGCGAGGGATAGTGAAGAGTGGCGGTGATGGTGGGAATGGCGGGATTAGGGCGGATTGAAAAAAGGATAGTACAAAGTGATAGTGATGTAGGAAGTTTGAGGGATAGCGAAAGGTTGTGGGGGCGTTTTTAAATACGCGCCGCAGGCGCAACAATAATTATTCACTATTCACTATTCATTATTCATTTTAATAAGGTGGTGAGATATGAAGATCTAAACGGGTGGGTCGGTGGGAAAAGACGAACGAAAATGCGCGGTTTCGGACTGCGCGGGGAATGTATTTACGATAAGAAAAAAGAAAGACGGCGGCGGGAGAGCCGCCCCGGAAAGGAAATTTATATGAAGATAAGAAATGTAAGATTAAACCTGTTTGATGTGCAGACTACGGCTATGCCCGGTCTGTCAGCCGAGATGAAGACCTTTTACGAGAACACGCTCATTGATATGGCAGAGCCGAAGCTCGTACATGACCGCTTTGCGGACAAGTATCCTATACCGAGAAACGGCGGTAAGACCATTGAGCTGAGAAAGTACAGCTCACTTGCGAAAGCTACCACTCCTCTGGTCGAGGGTGTTACTCCTGCGGGTAATATGCTGTCGGTGACGGCGAAAACGGCGACTGTAAATCAGTACGGCGACTATATAAAGCTGTCGGATATGCTGGAGCTCACGGCTATCGATAACAACGTTGTGCAGTCGACAAAGCTACTCGGCAGTCAGTCGGGCAGAACGCTTGACACTATAACAAGGGAGATTGTCAATGCCGGTACGAATGTAATATATGCACCCGGCAAGGACGGCAGTGAGGTGCTGTCAAGAGAGGCACTTGATAAGGACTGCGCGCTTACTGTTGACACGGTATTCCGTGCGGCGGCTCAGCTCGAAAGCATGAACGCGGACGGCATAGACGGGGAAAGCTATGTTGCGATAATTCACCCTTATGCGGCTTACGAGCTGATGAGAAGTCCCGAATGGGTCGATGTGCATAAGTATGCTGACCCTGAGAGCATATTCAAGGGTGAGATAGGCTCGCTCGGAAATGTAAGATTTGTCAAGAGCACGGAAGCCAAGATATTTGCGGACGACAGCTGTCCTCAGTTCTATCAACTGACCGCAGACGCAAACTTCATAAGCGGTAAGGATTATTACACAAAGTCGGGCAGTAACTATTCTAAGGCTACCGTAACGGCGGGTGAAGAGGTCACAGCGTCAACCTATTATGAAAAGAAGGCAGTCGCGGTGTTCTCGACACTTGTTATCGGTGCACATGCATATGCGGTCACCGATGTGACCGGCGGCGGTCTTCAGCACATTGTAAAGCAACTGGGCTACGGTGATGACCCGCTGAACCAGAGAGCAAGTGTCGGCTGGAAGGCGGTGCGCACGGCGGAGATCCTTTCCGATGAGTATATGGTGAGAATAGAAAGCTGTTCGCCTGTATATTCCGAAAAGACAAGCGCCAACTGATAAGATAAGCCGAAGCCTTGTGTGGGGCTGAGACGAGGACACACGGGAGGGTCAGGGGAATTTTTAAAAAGGGGAAAGAAAATGAACGAAAATAACAACAACGAACTCAAGAAGCTTGTACCGGTAAGACTTTTTAAAGATAACGACAAGTATAACGCCGATGTCTTTGTATCTGTAAACTGCAACAACTATCTTATACGAAGAGGTGAAACGGTCATGGTGCCGCAGTTTATCAAAAATGAGCTCGACAGGGCTGAGGTGCAGAGAAAGAAGGCGGAGTACTACCGTGATGAGGGCTGGAAGCAGTCGCTGATAGTCCAGGAGGGTAAGTAATGACGGTAAAGGAGGTGCTTGCGGCGGTCGACAGCCTGCGCCCGAATGAGATAGGAAAAACGGAAAAGCTCGGGTGGCTTACGGATATCGAATGCCGCATATATGAGGATATTTATCTTACGCATGAGCATAACGGGATAAGCTTTACCGATACTGAAAAAATTGAGACTGACGAGAGCACGGAGCTATTTGTGAAAAGACCCTTTTCGGAGATCTATATCCTGTTTTTATGCTCGCTTATCGATTTCTATCATGCAGAATATGAGAGATATGCCAATGATGAAGCACTTTATGAAACGTTATACGATGAGTTTTGTCGGTACTGGAATGCAAGGCATATGAGCGATAAGAAAACGAAAATGAAAGGATAGGAAAAATGGCGGCGAAAGTATCTAAAATCGAAACCGTTACGGAAAGCGCTGAGGTATTCGGCGGAATAGACCGTTCAAACGGAACGCCGCTCGGATACTGGCAGGAGCTTGTCGGAATGGATCTTACCGAGTATCCTGCACTGAGAACCTGTAAGCCGTTTTCGTATACGGAGCTTCCCGATGGAATAACCGGATATATGTTCAAAAACGGCGGGATAGTCTATACAAAGGCGGACGGCATCTATATTGACGGAAAGAAAACCGCTGTTGAGCTCAGCGCGGGCGATAAGCGGCTTGTCGGTATGGGCGCGTATATACTTATATTGCCCGATGAGGCGCTTATAAACACAGCGGATAGTCCGATAAGTGTAACATATCCGACAAAGCATGAGCTGAACGGCACGCTGTATGAGTATAATCAGAACCAGACGCGCCCGACAGTGTCAATTTTCAAAAGGCTGTATATCGATGTTGCACAAGACAGCGAGGAGCTTTCTTATTATAGCGAGGGCGACCAGGTAAGACTGGCGTACAGCTACGGCAGCAAAACAAAATACCTCACCGCAAGGATAAAATCTATATCGGAAGAAAGCTATACGGGCAGTGGTTGTGTATCGATAAATCTTGATACCTCGGTGTATAACGATACGAATTATTTTTATACAGAGGGCAGAAGAATGGAAAGCTTCAGGATAGTTTGCATAAAGAATGCGGCTATAAGCAGGCTGATCCCTGAAATGGATTTTATTGTTGAGCATAACAACAGACTGTGGGGGTGCTCTTCCGCCAATCACGAGATATATTGCTCAAAGCTCGGAAGTGCGGTAGAATGGGGTAACTATGACGGAATATCTACTGACGCGTGGGCGGCTACCGTAGGCTCGGACGGCGACTTTACCGGGGCGTGTGTATATGCGAACAGCGTGCTGTTTTTCAAAGAAAACTGCGTACATATTGTGTATGGTACGAAGGCTTCAAACTTTACGGTGAGCACTATAAAGCTGAGGGGCGTACAGAGCGGCAGCGGCGGCTCGCTGTGCATTTCGGACGGACTGCTTTATTACAAAGCGCCTGAGGGAGTGTTTTGCTTCAACGGTTCTGCGGCGCACAGGATAGATTCCAAGCTAGGCGGTGATATAACAGATACTGCGGTAATGACGGCGGACGGAAGATATATAGTTATGGCGGCAGCTGACGGGACGGTGTACTTCTATGACAAAAGATATGCGGCGTGGTATGAGAGAAAGCTCGGCGGCGTGTGCTCGGCTCATGAGGTAAACGGCAGACTTTATGCGGTGGTAAAGAGCGATAACGGAAAGATGACGATCGTAAGACTTGTCGGTACGGACAGCGATGCGAAAAAGCAGGCTGAAAACAGCTTTGAGGCAGTGAGCGGCGACATTGGCAGAGGAAAGATATTCAACATATATAAAAAGCTCAGAGCCGCTGTGCGGTACAGCCGCAAGAATAACGAAATCCTCGGGCTTTCGCTGTATGTCAGCGGTGACGGCGGAGCATGGAAGAAGGCGGCGGAGTATAACAGTGCCGAAAACAAAAGCGAGGAAATAACAACCGCGCCGATCATACCGCTCAGGTGCAGAACCGTAAGAATAAAAATCAGCGGCAAAACAGGCGGGAACGCTTATGCGGCGCTTCACGGAATATATCTTGACAGCGAAAAGGGAAGTGAGATAAGTGGATAATATCAACATAAGCTTTGCCGCCGACAAATCGGCAAACAACGAAAAGCGGCTGAATGATATTGAGAACTTCATCTCACTGCTTGCGGACAGGATAAAATTCTGCCTTGCCGATATAAATGACGATGTAGCCGCAAAGTCGGACGGTGAAGAGGAGAAACAGCTGATATATCAGGTGTTGTCGGACGGAGTGGGCGAATTCACAAATTCCGACAAGAACTGCGAGATATTCAACGATTACGAGAATAATGTGGCTTCTGCGTACTTTTCGCACGCAGAAGGCAGTTGTACAACGGCAAGTGCGCCGTACAGCCACGCTGAGGGGAACGATACGGTTGCGAGCAATATCCGTACGCACGCCGAGGGGTGGCAGACGACTGCTTCGGGGGCAAATTCGCACGCTGAAAATATGGGCTGTATCGCAAGCGGAAGTAACTCACACGCTGAGGGGTATTACACAATGGCTACAGGCGAACATTCGCACGCATCGGGAAGTCATACCGTTGCAGGGCTGGAGGTCTTTGCACTCGGAAAGTATAACAAGACGGCAGACGATGTATTGCTTGTAGTAGGCAACGGTTGGGGAACCGGTAGCAATGAATACAGAAGCGACGCGTTGGTGCTTGACACGATGGGAAACCTGCATATAGCGGGGAAGTTTATCGCCGATGGCGGTGTTGACGGCGTCGGATATACTTTGCCTGCGGCGACAAGAAATAGCCTTGGCGGTGTAATGATAGGTGATAATCTTCTGGTGTCGGAAAGCGGTATAATTGCCGCCGATCTGTCGGAATGCGTTAAATCCGATGAAATTGCGGATTGGGCTAAGGCTGAGAGCAAGCCTTTGTATACGGCTGAGGAGGTCGGTGCGGCGGCGAAAACGCACACGCATACAGCCGATGAGATAGGTGCGGCGGCGAAAATGCATATGCACACTAAATCGGATATTACCGATTTTCCGACACTGGGAACGGCGGCGGGAAAGAATGTCGATTATTTTGCGGAGGCTGGGCATACGCATACAGCGGCTGAGGTCGGCGCGGCGACTGCGGCGGATATCACTGCTGCTGTAAATGCTGTCGGCATAGGCGGCAGGAATATTGTCACCGGAACGGCTGAAGCGGTGATCGGTAGTGGCGGTCACAGCAAGGGGCACTGGCGGAAATACGGAACGACAGGAACAATTCAGACGGTGGATATTGCAGATCCGCCGATATCGTGCGTCGGAAAGGGGCTACGGCTGACTTCTACGGACGAAAGCAGTCAGATAGCGCTCGGTCAAGACGAGATACCGCTGAATTCGGGCAAAATATACACATTTTCCTGTTGGATACGCAGTAATTCGGCGGCGGGAGTTCCGTGCAGGCTACAGCCGTTTTACAGATCCGCTAACGACCACAGCGGCGGCTCGGAGGATATATATCCTACCGAGGAGTGGCAGTATATCAGCTTTACGGCTAAATTTACGCCGCAAAGCAGCGAGGCGTATTCGGGCGCGCGAATATATCTGCGACCGACTGCGGCGGGAAACTATATCGAGGTATGCGCAATGAAGATGGAAGCGGGAAACAAACCGACCGACTGGTCGCCTGCACCTGAGGACGCGGAGCGCAGAATAACGGCGCTGGAGGCGCGGGTTGCGGCACTCGAAGCGGCGGCAGTATCGGGAGGTGAGGTATAATGTTGGATTTCGGAAAATGGATCGTTGAGGTTGCGGTGAACGGCGTGAAGAACGGCAGTTTCGACAGAGCGTGGGCGGCTATGCAGCTTGGTAATCATTACAGCCGCGACAGGATCACGGCGGAGGATATCGCGAGGTTTGATACAGCGATGGATGAATATGAGGAAGAACTGAATGATGACGGACAGCAGTCCGCGGAGGAGATATGAGTACGGCGAAAAATAAAAAAAACACAGCCGCCCCCGAATATAAGAGCCGTTATTCGGACGCGGTGAAGAGCAATCTTTCGAGTGTGCTCGAGGGAAAGGAATTCAGCTACGATGTCGGAAGCGACAAGCTGTTTGCACAGTACAAAGACAGCTATACAAAAGCAGGAAAGACGGCTATGGAGGATACGGTAGGAAACGCATCTACGCTTACCGGAGGATATGCAAACAGCTATGCGGTAACTGCGGGTCAGCAGGCGTATGACAGCTATATGTCAAAGCTGAATGATAAGATACCCGAGCTTGAACAGAGAGCGTATGAGCGTTATCGTGATGAGGAGGACAGCGCATATAAAAGACTCAATACGCTTATAGGACTCGAAAATACGGATTACGACAGATATCGTGACAGCGTGGCTGATTATAACACAAACAGAGAGTTTGAATATAATAAAAGTAAGGATGCACAGGCGCAGGAAAACTGGCAGGCTCAGTTCGACAGGGATAAGTATGTCAGCGACAGGGATTATAATCGAAGCGTGCTTGAAAGTGACCGTGATTACAACCGCGGGGTGTATGAGAGCGACAGAAAGTATAACCGAGATGTGCTTGAAAACGATCGCGACTATAACCGTGGAGTGTATGAGAGCGATAGGAAATATAACCGCGATGCGCTTACGGAAGATCGCGATTACAACCGCGGGGTGTATGAGAGCGACAGAAAGTATAATCGTGATGTGCTTGAAAACGATCGAGATTATAACCGCGGCGTGTATGAGAATGACAGGGATTATGCGCAGAATGTCTATGACAGCGACCGCAACTATCAGGTGAAGCTTAATTCTTCTCTGAAGAGTGCGGTGAAGGATGAGGAGGATAAGGCGGATGACAGTAAATTCTCGCCTGATGACGCATATGACTTTATCAAGAAGTACAGCGACAAGATATACAGCGATGAAGAATTTACCGAGGCGCTGTTCCAGCTGTACGGCGAAAAGGACGGCTTCTATGACTGGATGGAGCAGATGAAGATACCCGGTGATATCGAAGGTCAGACTTATCTTGAGCTCCTGTATAAAATGCATCCCGAGCTTAAGCCGACAACATATGATAAGATGGGATTGTCGGACGATGAGCGGATAATGAAAAACGCGACAAACGGAGGCGCTACTCCGCCTCATTCGCAGAGCTTCTGGTGGATAAACCAGGGTCAGAGTAAGAACAGATAATAAAAATCAAAGGAGAGGGAAATATGAGTAAGATACAGATAGCAATTGACGGTGCGGCGGGAATTGTCGGAGCGGCAATAGGCTTTATGTTCGGAGAAGTGAACGGACTGTTCTGGGCACTGATAGCATTTATGGCACTTGACTATATCAGCGGAGTGCTTGCTGCGGCGGGCGGCAAAAAGCTTTCCAGCAAGGTGGGCTTCAGAGGGCTCGCAAAGAAGCTGCTTATTCTGGCTTTTGTGTCACTTGGGCATATTACCGACACTTATGTGCTCGGCGGCGTACCTGCCGCAATGTCGGCGGTGATGCTCTTCTATATAGCCAATGAAGGAATTTCGATAGTCGAGAATGCGGCGGTGCTGGGGCTTCCGGTGCCGCAAAAGATAAAGAATTTACTTGAGCAGATAAAAAACAAGAGCGGAGAGGGCGACAATGAGAATAAAGGGAATTGATATAAGCAGGGCACAGGAGAAATTTGATTTCACCGCGGCACAGACAGCGGGAAACAAATTCGTGATAATCCGTGCGGGTATCGGAAGCGATGAGGACAGCTACTTCAGGCGCAACATCGGTGAATGCAGAAAACGCGGATTGTCATACGGCTGTTACTGGTATGTTACGGCAATTGACGACACTGAGCTTGACCGCCAGATAAAAGCCTGCATAAAGGTGCTCGGTGATGAAAAGCCGTCATATCCCGTGTTCTTTGATATGGAAGAACAGCGTCAGATCGACAACCTTACAAGCAGGGTAAGGACTGATATGGCGATAAAATTTTGCAACAGCCTGAACGAAGCGGGCCTGCCGTCGGGAATATACGCAAATCCCGCATGGCTCGAAAGCTATTATCAGAAGGAACGATTAGTCGGCAAGTACGATATATGGCTTGCGCACTGGACGGAAAGCCCCGACTATCCGAGCAGGTTCGATTACGGTCAGAAAATGTGGCAGTGGGGTATCGACAGTATTGGCGGCAAGGACGTTGACGGGGATATATGCTTTATAGACTATCCTGCGGTGACGGCTAAGTGGTACAAGGAAAACTGTGGTGATAAGCCTGAAAATCCCGAAAAGCCCGAGGACGAGAAACACAACGAATTTTCAAAGGGCGACAGGGTGAGAGTAAAGCGCGACGCTGTATTCACAAACGGAGTGAAGCCATATTCATATGTTTATGACACGGTTTATACTGTTCAGCAGGTATCGGCAAGCGGCAAGGAAACGCTGATAGGTCTTGACGGCGTACCTACGGGGTGGCTTTACACCGAGGATCTTTACAAAGCGGAAAGTGACGAGGTAACGCAGAAAATCGCTGTTGGTGATAAGGTCAAAGTAAATTACGGAGCTAAGACGTACAACGGTGGAGCACTTGCGTTGTTTGTGTATACGAATGTGTACGAGGTAATGCAGGTCGGCTCGGGTGACAGAGAGGACTATATCGTTATAGGTCAGGGCGGCGAGATCACTGCGGCGGTAAGAGCGGAGGATCTGAAGAAGATCTGAGTGTAAATAAAAATAACGCACGGAGTTAAATCTGTGCGTTATTTTGGTTTTCGGTTTATCTGTAGGTCGTGAACTCCTGCACCCAGTAGTACTTGTAGCTGTCGTTATATGTGCCGAATGCCACTGCCATATTTTCAATATCAGGATTAAGTATGTTTTCGCGGTGTCCTGCGGTGGAAGCCATCCAGCTGTCGATAACCTTCTGCGCGGTTGACTGACCCGAACCGAGGTTTTCACCGACATTTATGAACACCGAGTTTTTCTCTTCTTCGGAATTTATACCGTATACGGTGTAGAATTTAGTTCCGTCCGGTCTTAGATGCGAGAATACATTAAAAGACTCATCACAGCGGATCTTCGCCGCCTTGTATGCGTTTGCGTCCCATTTGTAGGGGGTAAGTCCGTAGGAAACACGAATCTCATTTACAATGCGGAATACTTCTGCCTCTTCGGCGGAGCAGTTTACAGGCTCATCGGTAATTCCTGTTGAGGATACCTGCGTGTTGCTCTGTGCCGGTGTGGTTGAAGGCGTCGCAGTGGCAGTGGCGGTCGTTGTTTCAACAGGTTTAGTGCCTGAAAGATAGTCGCTGTGGACGTATGAGCCGTCATCAAGCTTATAATACCCGGTGTCGGTGATTGCCGTTACATTTACCGCTTCGCCGTAATGCTTATACGAAACGATCTTTGAGCCCTGCAAGCCTTCTTTTCTTGCCGCGCAGCTTGTGGTATTTATGTACATAGTACCGCTGTACTTTTCTTCAGTCCATGCGGGCTTCGGAGCGGCGGTCGTTGCCGGGGCGGTGGTGGTTGCCTTGGGAGTTGTTTCGGCGGTGGCTGCGGGAGTTGCGGCTTTTGTCGTTTCGGGAGTTGTTGTCGCAGTCGCGGCTTTAGTTGTCGCCGTGGTAGTTGCGGTGGGAGTTGCCGGAGTAGTTGCGGCAGTCGTGGCAGGCGTAGTTGAAACGGTCGTTTCAGCGGTTGCCGGAGCGGACTCCTCTGTTGATGAAGTTGTTTCGGGCGCGGAGGACATATCCGATATGCCGCTGTCGCTACCCTGACTGTTTTCTGCCGTATGTACACCGAACCACGAAAAACGGCTCGATAATATGCAGATTGCCAGTACTATAATGAAACCGCCTGCGGCACAGGCGATTTTTACCAAAATACTCTTTTTGTTATTTTTCTCCATAACGATCCTCTGAATTATTTGCACACAGTTTGCCTAAATGCGATTGCAAAACATACTTTCACGTTTACATTTTAGCACAAAAAACACGAGTGTGTCAACCGCAAACAAAATTCTGTAAATTTTTTTGTTTGGAATGCACAAAAATCAGTGTAACATTTAGACTAAATAACAAAAAAGAAATTGTTATGGCAAATATCAACTGATTTGTGACGCAGAGTTGTTGAATGTTTGTGCAAAAAGTCGAAAAGGTTACAAAACGGTAACAAAACGGTTACAATTTGTTGCGGGTTTGTAACCACTTGTGGTATACTTAGTACTGACGGAAAAGAATTGCTGTCTTTCATGGCGGAAAGAAAAGCAACCTTAAAGGTGTGGAACGGGTCAAAGCCCGTTCCGACTTTTAACGGAAAATGCGTTAATTTGTCACCTGTCGTTCACAGCGGCGGGCTATTATTTATATTATCGGTGGGCGTATGCCACGATTTGTTTTTAAAATACGGAAAAGGAATTACTATGGGAAACCGGATCATACCTCCTTATCGGGAGGAAATTGAAGAAACGATACTTCCCGACAATGACAGCGAAAAGAAAACAGCATCGGAGAATGCTGTCCTATCGGAGAATGTCGGTGAAGAAACGGAAAATAACCTGCCGGAAGAAGTAGCGGACAAGAAATCTGTTATGTCTGTCATAGCAGACAAATTATTTGATCTGACAGTAGCGGCGGGAAAATATTTTTGCCATATAATCGCGGACTTGTTTTCAAAGCCTGCGGTATATGTTGCGCATGGCGCGAAGTTTGTATGGAAGCATACCGCTTTATTCAGAGATGCGGTATGCAGAACATTTAAGGAGATAGGAAACTTCTTCTTCTCCCCGCTTATAAAGTCCAAGCGTGTGCTCAGGCGCACCAACAAG
Organism: Ruminococcaceae bacterium UBA6413; assembly: GCA_002437415.1. Taxonomy (GTDB): domain Bacteria; phylum Bacillota; class Clostridia; order Oscillospirales; family Ruminococcaceae; genus Ruminiclostridium_E. Next base: position 40,462 of record DJPL01000074.1, read on the forward strand.
CAGATAAAAGCGGCAAAGGAGCAGGGTGATAATAAGAAAGCGGCAAGGCTGTACGGCAGTATAGCAAAGAATGCGGTATTCGGCAAGCAGGGTCTTGCGGTAACGCTGTTCAACTATGCCGCACCGATCATAGCGATCGTGTTCCTTATGAGTGTTGTGGGATATGCAACAGGCACAGATTATGCGATAAAGCTTATGGTAGACGGTAAGTTTGTGGGTTATGTCGAGAGCGAGCAGGTGTTCAATGACGCAGAGCGTATAATGCAGGAGAGAATAACCTATATAGGCAATGAGAAGAAGATAACCATGGAGCCGAGCTATTCGCTTGAAATGCTCGGAGATCAGGAGTATCTTACAAAATACCAGCTGGCGAATAAGTTGCTTGAGATTAGCGACACGCCCATAGAGTATGCGTATGGTATGTACATAGGCGGAAAATTCTACGGTGCGCTTGTCGACAACACCGCAGTTGAAGCCGAGCTTCAGAGGATACTTGACAGCTACCGTACCAATGCAAAGGACGAAGATGTCGCATTTGAAAAGGATATCGAATATGTGCCCGGACTGTATCTGTCTGACAGTATTGTATCAAGCGATGAGATAATAAAGCTTGTAAACTCGAAAAAGGAAGAGGCTTCATATTACACTGTAGTCGAGGGCGACAGCCATTCGGGAATATGCTCTAAGCTCGGTATAAGTATGGACGAGCTTGAAGCGCTGAACCCGGGCATAATGGACGAGGACTATGTTCTCAGAGCCGGTGAAAAGCTGCTTAAAACGCAGGAAGTTCCTTTCCTGTCGGTAAGTATCTCGCGAATTGAAACCTACACTGTTGATGTTCCTTATGACACTGAGTATCAGGACGATGATACCCGCTATGAGGGTGTTGAAACCCTGTATCAGGAAGGCAAAAAGGGCAAAAACAAGATAACTGCCAAGGTTTACTATGTAAACGATGAGGAAGTCAAGAGGACTATACAAAAGACCGAAAGAGTGAAAGAGCCTGTGACTGAGATCATATTGAAGGGTACTCTCCCTCCGCAGTCGTCGCATTACTCGGACGCATCGGCTGACGCGGGCAAGAAGTATATCTGGCCTGTTGACGGCGGTACATTCTGGGAATGGGGCTGGTGGGACGGCGGTTATGCCGGACACCGCGGCGTCGATATAGGTGCGCCTTACGGAACTGATGTCTATGCCGCCGCGACCGGAACGGTAATCTTTGCGGGCTGGGATAACGGCGGTCTCGGAAATGCGGTTATGATACTCCACCCTGACGGATATACGACTGTATATGCGCATAACAGTGAAATATTTGTAAGTGCGGGACAGGAGGTAAATCAGGGCGAATGTATAGCCGCGGTAGGCGAAACCGGACTTGCTTACGGCTGTCATTGCCACTTTGAGGTAAGGTACGGCTCGGAAAGACTTAACCCAAGGTATTATCTTAGCGGATTGCCGGATCTGGGGTATTGATTTAAACTGAATAGGTGATATGAAAACAACCGCTGTGTCTGAAGGCACGGCGGTTGTTTGGCGTATGCTCACACCTTGACAATTTATCGAAAGTGTGATAGAATACAAAATAAAGAGGGAACGACAGACAGCCGCTCCCATGCCAGTTAAGAAATAACCGCCGTAGTTGGAAGCTGTGGGCGGTTATTTCTTTTTATGAAAAGAACCGATAGTAAATATCATAACTGTGAACGCAGTAAGGAAAATACCTATCTGTGTTAAATCACTCAATGTTATGTACATCAGCTACACCCCCTTTCAGATGCTTTCGCATCGTGGGAGATGTATTGACCGCCTGCCGTCCGAGGAACCCTCGTGGTTATTTTATCATATAATTTATCGGAAATCAACCGCTGTGCTTTGGGGTATGGCGGTTGTTTTTAGTTTTGTCATCGGTTATAAATGTTCATTTCCTTTCATAGATTTACTGTAGAGTACCCGAAAGGAAAGGACGTGCAGTATGAACGAGCTGATATCAAGGAAAGAGTTTTTAAGTGAACGTAATGCGGTATATGAGCCTGACGCTGTTGCCGATGAAAAAACGGACGAGCCGCAAAAAGGTCCGAGAGTGGTCATTTCCGGAGCTGAAAACGACGAGCCTATTTCTGCGGATAACATAACCGTATCCGAAATAGTGATAAAAAACAGGCAGAGCAGGCAGTATGCGGGGCTTATATTATTTATAACAGCAGTGGCGGCGGCTGTTGCCGGCGCTGTGCTTTACGGCGATATGACGGTAGTTATACCCGATGAAATGCTGAAAAATTATCTTTCAGGGAGGATACACGGCGGATTTTTCGGCAACGCGGCAGCTTCGTTTATCGCGGCACTGATATGGTGCACAGTGCCGTTTATATCCGGACTGTGCGCTGTCGGACAGCCTGTAGGCGTGCTTGTTCCCGCATTCAAGGGGATAGGTATAGGAATGACGTTTTCGGCGCTTATGAATACATACGGCGCAAACGGAATACCCGCTTTTGCGACGTTTGTCCTGCCATCCGCTTTTGTGGGAACGGTGATATGCTGTTATCAGTGCAGAATGTCGGTTTCGTGCTCAAACAGCGTTTTGGCGGCACTGCGCGGAAAGCCCGAGTCCGCTCCGCACTGCTACAGGGTATACCTTGAGCGGTTTGCCGTATGCTGTATAGGGTGCTTTTTGCTCGGTATAGCAGATGCAGCTCTGTCTTTTTTGCTCGGTCCGATATTCGTTATATGAACCCCTTGAAATTTTTACTTCACGGGTGTATAATGTTATCAGAAAAATTGCCTTTGGCAAGAAGGAAGGATAACATTATGGAAAAAATGGAAGTATTACTGGAAACCTCCGCACGTCATATCCACGTTACACAGGAGGCTCTCGAAGCATTATTCGGTAAAGGTCATGAGCTGACAAAGAAGAAGGATCTTTCTCAGCCCGGTCAGTTCGCTTGTGAAGAAAGAGTTACTATCACAGGTCCTAAGAGATCGCTTGCCAACGTATCTATATTAGGTCCTGTACGTCCTGCAACACAGGTTGAGCTTTCTGCTACAGACGCACGTTCTATCGGATGTCCTATCTTCGTAAGAGAGTCCGGCGATATCGCAGGTACACCCGGCTGCAAGATCACAGGTCCTGAGGGCGAGATCGAGATCAGCGAGGGCGTTATCGTTGCTAAGCGTCATATCCACCTTGTTCCCGAAACTGCTGAAAAGTGGGGCGTTAAGAACAAGGACGTTGTAAGCGTTAAGGTAAACTCGGACGGCAGAAGTGCAGTACTCGGTGACGTTGTTATCAGAGTAAGCGAGAAGTTCGCAGACGCTATGCACATTGATACCGATGAGTCAAACGCTGTTATGGCTACTCCCGGTATGATGGTTGAGGTTATCAAGTAAACTGCGGCTACAATTACATACCGACACTTTGATCTCTGTGGCTTTTTCGGTCACAGAGATTTTTTGTATACATATTGAAATTATCTTCAAAACGCTGTATAATATTGTTATTATAGCTAATATAAACCGTCAACCGATAACAAGGAGAAAAATGAGAAAAATCATCAGAAGAATAACTGCGGCATTTACAGGTCTTGCACTGGCAGTAGGCAGTGTACCGCTTAACATTATCGCATCTGCACAGATGTCACCGGTTAAGGACGGAAAGCACGGTATGCTTTCTGCGGTGTCCGATGAATATATTGAGTACATAAATTCGGATAATAAAGACGATACCAAAGCAGTGCCGGCTATGCTTGATATGTCGTATCTCAATGCAAGCTATGCACAGCTTGCGGAAATATCAGACAAGGAATTTCCGTCATCGTATGACCTCAGGGATCACGGTATGGTAACGCCGGTCGAGAACCAGTCGCCTTACGGTACTTGCTGGTCGTTTTCCTCGCTGGGTTCGGTAGAGTCACAGCTTATATCACAGTTCACGGACATTTCACTGTCGAAAAAGCATCTGGTATGGAATTCGTATGAAAATGATTATATGCAGGGGTTGCTCGCAGGAATTGTAAGCGAAGAACAGCTTGAAGCACCGTATGACATCGGAGAAACAAACTGGCTTGCTGCGGCTACGATGTCTATGTGGAACGGATCTGTTTATTCGTTCAGACTTCCTTATGGCGAGGAGGATACGGAGGATCATCTCACAGGTGAAAGCGATTTTCATCTGACAGATGTATATTTCGCAACCGGCAGAACTTATATTAACGACGGATATCATAACGTTATAGATAAAACAGTTACCGAAAATATCATAAAGGAGCTAGTGAGTGAATACGGTGCGCTTTCGATAGATTATTGCAGTGACGACTTATACTATAACAGCGAAACATATGCGACTTACTGTTATGATGAAAACGCTGTTTCCGACCACGCTGTTTTACTTGTCGGTTGGGATGATGATTTTTCAAGGGAAAATTTCGGCACGGACGACAGCACCAGACCGGAAAATAACGGTGCTTGGCTTATAAAAAACAGCTGGGATACAAGCTGGGGTGATGACGGATATTTCTGGATATCATATGACGACATCTCAATCAATTCGGCGGCAAAGTTTATTGTTGATACCGAAAGCAACTACAGCAATTACTACAGCGCTGGACAGATGTGGTCGATAACCGCTTCTGCCGATACGTTCTATAAAGATGAAAACGCAACAAAGTCGGGCTATATGTCGAATATATTTACGGCAGAGGGCAACGAACAGCTCGAAGCGGTATCATTCTACACGACCGATGTAAATACGCAGTACGAGATAACCGTTTATACCGATACGGATAAAGCTGATCCCGTAAGCGGTGAGCTTGCGTACAGCGGACAAGTGGGTACGGAGAAATATCCCGGTTATCACACTGTAGAGCTTGACAAGGCGGTTGCACTTGAAAGCGGTGAAAATTTTTCCGTGGTAGTTAAGCTCACTAATCCGAAATATGAATATCCGTTGCCGATCGAAGTATATCTGAACAATTATTATGACTCCGAGCCGGAATATGCGAATGACGGCAGAGTGTCAATGTACAGCGAAAACGGCAAAGAGTGGTACGATGTGTCGGAGCTGTCGTATGTAACGGACGGCTGTACATTATGTGCAACGGGCTTCTGCCTGAATGCGTTTACAAACCCCTTGCCTCAGTCCGGTGCGGCATCGGAAAATGTACGTTTTTCGATAATGGGCGGTCCTGTTGCGCTCGGAAGCAAACTTGAGCTGAGCGGTGCAGACGAGATATGGTACAGCATTGACGGCGGTGCGGCTATACATTATACTAAGCCGATTATTATTGAAAAGGAATGTACTGTTTCGGCATGGAGTAAGACTGACGGCAAGAGCGGCAATATCGTCAGCCGTACATATACAAAGGCAAAGTCGGCACTTACCGAATATACGGTCAAATATGGGGAAAAGAAGTTCTTTGTGACACCGGAAATGTTTGAAACGGATACCGAAATAACCCTGCCTGTAGATGTAAGCGGCGTTTCGATACGCCCCAGAGGCGGTGACGCTATTACGGTTGACGGAAAGACAGTCGCATCTGATGAATGGTCGGAGGAGTTCACACTGACTGCGGGCGAAAGTCGCGATATTGTTATAACTTCGTCTGCTGACGGCAAGGACACAACGGAATATACGATACACGTTTCAAAGCAGTATATCGGTTATGATACCGACAAGGAAACGATAAAGTACGACGAAGACAGATATATCGTAAAGGACAAGGACGGAAATATTCTCGCAAACGGTGACTCTTTATCGGATTATACACAGCAGGAGATAAGCGTTTATAACAAAGACAACGAGCTTATTGCGACCGAAACAACACCGAAGAGATATACGATAATTCCCGATGTAAAAGCTCTGGTGTATGATAAAGAGGAAACGCTTTACACATTTAGCAAATATTATATTTACTCGTATGCTCCCGATATGAGCGATGCGGTATCAGTCGGTGATAAAACTATAGCGCTTACACCCGGAAAGGATATCTATCTTCAGCGTATGGCTGATATTAACGGATTTGCAAGCGACATACTTTGTATAAATGTTCCCGAAAGACCTGCCGCCCCCGTAAACGTTAAAACAAAATCGGGAATTGATCATATCGGTATTGACAGTGACGGAACATACGAATTCCGTTTACAGGGTCAGGATACATGGACAGATGGCAGTGAATATATCTCGGAGCTTGCAGGCGATGAAGAATATACGATCAAGGTAAGAACAAAAGCTACCGAAGATGAATTTGCTTCCGAAGCCGCAACTATCAAGGTAAGAACATTAAAGGGCGTAATTATACCTGTATATTTTTCTTATGACGGAACAGTTGTTTTAGCTGACGAGAAACATCTTACCGAGCTTTGCGAAAACGTAATTGAATACGACTCTAAGGAGCTTGAGGAATACGGATATGTATTTACGGGAACAAACAAGGCAGTTGTGAACGTCACCGAAAAAGACGGTGCTTATGTTGTGCAAAAGGATTGTGTGACATTCAGTGTAAAGCCTGCCGCCGATAATTCGGACAAGACAACTCATATCGTTTACTACGATGCGTTTACGGGAGAGGTAATAGAGGAAGGAACTCTCAGCTTTGCAAACCATACGATCTTCAACATGGATAACCTTGATTGCCCCGAAGGATATGAGCATTACCTGTATGAACAAAGACAAATCGACGATCCCATAACGGAGCTGTTATATATAGACGGCAAATGGTATCCTGCCGACAGCGACGTGAGCATACCCGTTGAAAAGCTTGCTGTGATCAATGTTAAAATTGTTGACGAAAACGGCAGCACGGTTTACGAATACAATGAATATGCGCGTTACGGAAAGTATGACGCTGAGGCAGAGATCCCTGAGGAATATACGGCTGTAGACAGCGCGGATTTTGCTGTCAGCGTTACCAGAGATGAAGACGGCAGACTTGTAAGCAACATATCGGAAGTTGTTGTAACGGTCAGAAAAAATGTCGAAGAACCGACCGAGCCTGAGAAGCCTACAGTTCCCGAAGAGCCGACCGAGCCCGAGAAGCCCACAGCTCCCGAAGAGCCTACCGAGCCTGAGAAGCCTACAGCTCCCGAAGAGCCGTCAAAGCCTGATAATCCCGACACAAGCGGCGAAATACCGTTTGCGGCGGTGATCACTCCTGTGATAGCGGTCGCGTTGATGACGTGTGTAATTGTATTGGGAAAACGTAAAAAGTAAATATTTCTGAAAAAGTCATGCTTAACGCTTGGCTTTTTCTTTTGTTTGTGGTAAAATGTATACAGTAAGCATATGCTAACTTGAAAAGGAGATGAGATATACGGATATATTTATTATATTACTGATACCGTTTGCGGGAACAACACTCGGCGCGTTGACAGTATTTTTTATGCGCGATAAGGTAAGTCCGAAAACGGAAAAGCTACTGCTCGGGTTCGCCTCGGGCGTAATGATAGCGGCATCAGTATGGTCGCTGTTGATACCGTCTATGGAGCTGTCAGCCGATACATACGGGAATATGAACTGGGTGCCTGAGGTTGTCGGCTTTGCGGTGGGAATACTGTTCCTGCTGGAAATAGACAGCCTTGTGCCGCACCTGCATCTTGACAGCGACAAGCCTGAGGGTGTACATTCACGGCTTTCAAAGACGACAATGCTTTTGCTTGCGGTGACTATCCATAACGTCCCTGAGGGAATGGCGGTCGGTGCGGCGTGTGCGGGAGCGGCGGGTGAAACAATGACGTTGGCAAGCACTTTTGCGCTGGCGCTCGGTATCGCGATACAGAATTTCCCCGAGGGAGCGGTCATATCAATGCCGCTCAAGGGTGAGGGTATGAAAAAGAGCAAGGCGTTTGTGATGGGCGTGCTGTCGGGCGTTGTAGAACCGATAGGCGCGGTATTGATGATACTGCTTGCATCGTTTATATCGCCGCTTCTTCCATATATGCTGTCGTTTGCGGCGGGTGCTATGATGTATGTTGTTATAGAGGAGCTTATACCCGAGGCGCAGAGTGGGGAACACAGCAATATAGGTACGATAGGCGCGGCGGCAGGGTTTGTTGTTATGATGGTGCTTGACTGTACGTTGGGGTGACAGAAAAGGCGCTGTGACAAAATTTTCGCATTTCGTCACAGCGCCTTTTTATATAAAAAAGCGCCGCCGAAGCGACGCTTTCATTGCCGGAACACGGTTACATATCTAATGCATTTTCATTTAAGAGAAACTCATATAAGCCCAGGTGCAATATTCCATCCTCATCGGTCCAAGGCTTTTGAGAGGTTTTGCTGACAATGATCTTCTTGAAAAAGTCTTTGGTATTCTTAAGTGGTCTCAGCTCGGTATCCATTTTGGTCGGATCGCCGACATTCAGCGCAGACTGAATATAATACTTCTTTGAACCGACATTTACAACAAAATCGATCTCACACTGCTTTTTGGATTGTTTATTATCCTTTCTTTCCACGATATCAACAACGCCCACGTCAACAGAATATCCTCGACACAGAAGCTCGTTGTAAATGATATTCTCCATAATGTGAGTTTCTTCCTGCTGTCTGAAATTCAGCCTTGCGTTCCGAAGTCCCACATCGGCGCAATAATACTTTGACGGATATTCAAAATACCTTTTGCCCTTTACATCGTATCGCTTTGCATTGCTGAAAAGGAAAGATTCTGTCAGATAATTCAGATAGCTTGAAACGGTGGCACTTGACACCTTGATACCTTTAACGCTTTGTAAAGTGTTTGCTATCTTGCCGGCATTGGTAAGCGAGCCGATCGACGAACACAAATCATCGGTTAATTCTTCAAGTACATCAGGGAGTGCAATATCATACCGCTCAACAATATCTTTGAAATAAACCTCGGTAAAAAAGCCGCGCAGGTAACTCATTTTTTCTACATCACTCTTTTTAGAGAGAACAAGCGGCATACCGCCGTATAAAGCGTATTCTTCATAGACATCCGATTTATCACCGCCTGCAAAATCGTAATACTCCTTGAATGAGATCGGGAAAACCTTGAGTTCGTCACCTCTGCCGCGGAACGCAGTCAGTACATCCTTGGTAAGCATTTTCGAATTGCTTCCGGTAACATAGATATCAACATTGCGAAGACGCATAAGACCGTTCAAAACATTGTACAGACGAATGTCATCCGGATTTTTGAGCTCTTCCTTGGAAATGGCGTACTGAACTTCATCAATAAGGACGTAGTACTGTTCCTTATTGACTATCTTTGATCTGAGATATTTTGATAACTCATCGGGATCACGATACTGTACAAAGGCATCGTCATCAAGAGCGACCGTAATGATCTGCTCCTCCTTCACGCCGCTTTCTGCTAAATAATCATAAAACAAATTAAAGAGCAGGTAGCTCTTACCGCACCTTCTGATACCGGTAATAACCTTGATCAGACCGTTTTCTTTTTTTTCGATCAGCCTGTTAAGATAACTGTCTCTTCTGATGATCTGTTCCATAATGCACCGCCGTTCATTTTAAAGTTAGTAATATTGTTACCCAACTTTAAAATGAATTATACCACTTGTGCTTGTGAATGTCAAGTTTTCATTTTAAAGTTGAGTAATTTGTTACCTAAGTTTAAAATGGGGTTATACATTTTGGAAGCTTCGATGATAATGCAGTTGCACTGATATACTCATGAAATTATCAGTAACTTGTATGCATAGGAACTGCTTTTAGCGGCGTTAGCTGTTTATAAATCTGATTACCTTATCGCTCAATTTGTGCTTGTGAATGTCAAGTTGCCATTTGAAAGTTGGGTAATTTGTTACCTAAGTTTAAAATGGTGGGCTTCCGCATCACACATTATTTTTCGGTGGTTTTCATCTTGTTATATAAGAAAGGAGCTGTGACACAGCCCCTTTCAGCATATATAGCCTATTTTCTTTCAATAATCTTAAGATAAATTCCCGATGTTATTTTGTAAGCAAAGACGTAGAACAAAGCAAACACCGCAAAGCATATCACATTTGCGACAAACAGCAGTGTGCTGTCTGCAAAGCCGAGCATTTTAACGGCTTTCAGTATTATCGGAAAAGCAAAGGTAAGGTGTATTCCCGCGGCAATAAGCGGGGCAAAGAACACGGTGAGGACCTGCGAGTTGATACTCTTTTTTATCTCCTTTTCGGTCATACCGACGCTTCTCATTGTGGCAAAGCGTTCTCTGTCCTCATAGCCCTCCGATACCTGCTTATAGTAGATAATAAGCACAGTGGCGAAGATGAACACAAGCCCTAAGAATATGCCTAAAAAGAGCAGTCCGCCGTAGGTGGCAATAAGAAAATCGAGGTTTTCGCTTCTGCCCTCGGCTGAGGGGAGAATGTTCTCGGAATACCGACATTTTACCGCAAGAGTATTTGTAATATCCTCGCACAGAGCTTGCTCGTCTGCGGCACTGCCGTCAACATCAAAGCCGTAGTAACGGTTGAGCCATGATGCGTTTTCACCGTAAACCTGTTTGTTCAGCAAGAACATATCATAGAGCGCGTCACTGTCGGGGAGAATTACGAAAAATACGCTGTAGATCGTTTCGCCGTAGGTAATGCTTTTCGGCATGGGGACGCTTTTAGCTTTGTATTTCTTATCGTTTATAGATATTTCTCCGTCTGTTTTGTCAGAAGAAGCTATCAGTATTTCATCATCGGACAGAGTTTCGTTCATATCGGCGGTTTTATTGTAGTCGGCAAGGGTGATGAAGTAGAAATCTCTGATATCCGAAGAATTGTTATCGCTCTTTTCAGCCGCAGGCGTTAAGTGTATCGTATTATCGGAATAATAGCCGCCGAGCTCGAGATAGTCGTACGACATGGCGTTTGCGGGATTGTAATTCCCGGCTGCTGCTGTATTGAAAGCGGTATCGCAATAATCCGACAGGGTGTGGTTGATGCTTTCGCTATAGCTGTCGTATTTAAGTATCACCGAGATATCGCGACTGCGTACAAGCGTGCTTGTCTGAATGCCCGAAAAAAGGCTGATGGTTGAGGAAAGCATAACAAGTACCATAGTTGACAGTATGCAGATAGATGCCAGTCCCGCGCCGTTTCTTTTCATACGGTATGCCATACCCGATACGGATACAAAGTGATTCGCCTTGTAATAGTACTTCCTGTTTTTCATAAGCAGTCTGCAAAGTGCGACAGAGCCGCTGACAAACAGCATATATGTTCCGATAATTACAAGGAGCACCGCTAAGAAAAACATTGTAATGACTCCGAGCCCCGACTGCGTGCTGACGGCTATATAGTAGGCAAGTGCAAGCAGTAATGCGCCGATTATCGCAAATACGAAGTTTGCGCGGGGAGGCTTTTCACCCTCCTTTTCGCTGTGCAACAGCTTTATAGCGCTGAGCCTGCCTATGCGGACAAACGAGTAGAGCAGAAGCAGAAGAAATATTCCCGCAAAAATGACGGCTGTTATTACTATTGCGGCAGGGTCAACTATAAGCCCTCCGACAGGCACAATGCCGAGAAGTCTGAACATACACAGCTCAGCAAGGCGGGACAGAAGTATGCCTGCGGTAAGTCCGCCGAGAAGTGATATAAGCAGTGTGAAAGTGCTTTCAAGCGTGAGTATGCGTGCTATATTGCGCTTGTTCATGCCGAGGATATTGTACATTCCGAATTCTTTACCGCGGTTTTTGATAAGCACGGAATAGCTGTAGAACAGGAAAACCGCAGAGAATATCGTCATTACGATCATACCGAGCCATAAGCACCACTGTGCGTAAACGCCGCGGTTGGTATTTGCTATGCTTTCGCTCCTTGCGAGGTAGATCATAATGTACATCATCATTACCATAGCGACACAGGTAAGGATATACGGCAGGTAAAGGCGCTTGTTTTTCTTTATGCCGTTTGCCGCAAGTCTTGGGTAGAACAGTGTTTTCATCAGCGGTCACCGCCTGCCATAAGTACTGTGAGGGTGTCGTTTATCTTGGCATAGAATTCTTCCGTGGTGGAAATGCCTTTATATATCTGGTGATAAACCTCGCCGTCCTTTATGAAAAGCACTCGTGAGGCACTGCTTGCCGCCTTTACCGAATGTGTTACCATAAGTATTGTCTGACCGTCACGGTTGATGTCGCCGAACAGACGGAGAAGCTCGTCAGATGCCTTTGAGTCAAGCGCGCCGGTAGGCTCGTCCGCAAGCAGGATATCCGGGCTTGTTATCAGTGCGCGGGCAACTGCGGTACGCTGCTTCTGACCGCCCGATATTTCGTAGGGGTATCTGTCCAGCAGGTCGCTTATGCCGAGCTTTGCGGCTATGGGGAGCAGACGTGCATTCATCTCGTCGTATTCCTTACCCATAAGCACAAGCGGCAAGAATATGTTGTCGCGGACTGAAAACGTATCGAGCAGGTTGAAATCCTGAAATACAAATCCGAGATGCTCGCGTCTGAAACGTGCCGCGTCGGAGTCTTTGATTTTAGTTATATCCGTGCCGGAGAGCATAACAACGCCAGCGGTAGGCTTATCAAGCGCCGCAAGTATATTGAGCAGTGTCGTCTTGCCCGAGCCGCTTTCGCCCATAATGGCGATATATTCACCATTTGCGGCGGAGAAATTGACGTTGCGCAGTGCAACATTGGGCTTCGCACCGAGCCGCTGTGTGTAGACCTTTTTAAGTCCCGTTACTTCAAGTATATTCATATCGTTCCTCCTTTAAGTTCTGACAATATTATAGCTGAAATAACGGCACACCGCCATTCATCCGTCTTACAAACCGAAAGCTTATCTTACATTTTTGTAAGGTCGTCTATTCGTGCCTTACATCACTTTCCGTAAGATCAAGCATAAAAACCGACCCCTTGCCAAGCTCTGACTTTGCGGTAAGCGTAATACCGAGCATATCTGCTGTACTGCGGCAAAGGTATAAGCCTATCCCGCTTGCTTTCATATCATATCTGCCGTTAAGCCCGGTGTAGCCGTTGTCGAAAATTCTCGGCAGATCCGCCGGGTCAATGCCGATACCGGTGTCGGCAATACAGAGTATTTTCCTGTCGGTGTCGGGCTTCATATAAATCGATACCGAGCCTTTATCGGTGTATTTTATTGCATTTGACAGCAGTTGTCCTATGATGAACAACAGCCATTTTTCATCGGTGAGGACATCGGTATCAAGCTCTTTATAATTAAGGCTGAGCTTCTTTCCGATAAACTGCGAGGAGAACCTGCGCACCGACTTTTTTACAATATCGTCAAGGCTGTAATGCTTTAGCACAAGGTCGTTGTCGGCGCTCTCAAGTCTTACATAGCACAGCGCCATATCGACATACTGCTCAATCTTCATAAGCTCGTCCGACAGTTTGCGGTTGTTTTCGCTGTCCTCGGACTGAAGAATAAGGCGCATGGCGGAGATCGGTGTTTTTATCTGGTGCACCCACATGGTGTAATATTCTTTTGTTGCCCTGAGATTTTCCGCAGAGCTTTCCCTTAGCATCGCGGAATAATCATACAGCGTCTTTATAAGCGCGGTGTAGTCCTTGTCATCGGGAGATTTTGCCGCGGGGAGATTGTCCGCCGTTATAGTGATCTCTGTGGCAAGGCGGCAGAGCGTTTTATGCTTTTTGTTTGCTCTGAGGTAGGACAAAGTGCATATTACCGCAAGAGCGGCAAGCGACAGCAGAAGAGCGTACAGCACAGGCTCTGCGGGCAGGTTATACAGCGATAATACCACCGTGAAAATTACAGCCGCAGTAATAACGCAGATAAGCGTTACTATGCGGCTTCTGATAAAGTCAAGAAAGAATTTCATATGATCATATACCCCATTCCGACCTTGGTCGTGATGTAGTTTCCAAGCCCTATGTTTTCAAGTTTTTTGCGCAGTCTGCTGACATTTACCGTGAGCGTGTTCTCGTCAATAAAGCAGTCGGTTTCCCACAGCCTTTGCATAAGCGTGTCGCGCGTGATTATTCTGCCCGCGCTCTCCATCAGCGTCTGGAGTATACGCAGTTCGTTTTTGGTAAGCTCGGCTTTTCTGTCGCCGTTTGTAACGACCGCCGATGAAATATCAAGTATCACACTGCCGTGTGAGATAAGGTCGCTTCTGCCCGAAAATGAATAAGCGCGGCGCAGAACGGCGTTTATTTTAGCGGTCAGCACCGACAGGTCAAACGGCTTTGCGATAAAATCATCGCCGCCCATATTCATTGCCATGACAACGTTCATATTGTCGGAGGCTGAGGACAGAAATATCACAGGTACTTTGGACAGCTTCCTTATCTCGCCGCACCAGTAGTAACCGTCATAGAACGGAAGCTTTATATCAAGCAGTACGAGCTGAGGGTCGAAAGCGGCAAATTCCACAGTGATATTGCGGAAATCCTTTGCGCATTCCACCTTGTAGTCCCAGCCCTCGAGGTGTTTTTTCAGCGTCTGAGCTATTGTGGGGTCGTCTTCTGTAATAAAAATTTTGTACATAGTCAAATTTCTGCCATTCTTATAATAAGTTCGTTGAACCGCTTTGCAAACATCGGCGGGATATTATGGGCGGCTTTATCCCATATTTCGTATCTGCAATTTTTATTCATAGCGGCAAGACCTTTTACGCTGTCGTGAACCTCCGCCTGTTCTTTACTGCCTGCAAGGGCGATCATCGGGAAGTCGGCGTTTTCAAAGCCGTTTATTGTATCAAGCGTTATGCCGTTGTCGACCGAGCTTCTTACAGTTTCAATACGCACATTCTGCATCTGTGCGACAAATTCTTTCCTTTGCTCTTTGGGCAGTCCGTTCATAAGCCCGATAAAACTGCATAATCGTTTGTTCTTGAATGACGCAAACTGCTTTTCGTTCATAGCCATAACCTTTGACAGCATAGGTTCTTTCTTGATAAGCCACGGACTGACGATAACAGCGGAAGAAAAATACTGCGGATACTCAGCACACAGTTTTACTGCAAGCTGTGCGCCGAGCGAAAAGCCGACAAGCGTTACCTTTTTGCCGATATCGGCTATGAAGTCGGCAAGCTGTTTTACTGCCGCTTCGGTGTCGAAAATTTCATCTGTGGCATCTCCGTAACCCATGATATGCGGGATAAGAAGATGATATTTTTCGGCAAGCGGATATTGCCTGCCGAAGCTGTGAACAAAGTTTGCCCCGTGAAGAAAGACTATGGTCTTCTCGTTTTCTTTTCCGTATTCGTAATAATGCATATATTTTCCTCCAAGATTTTTTCTCGTTGTTGTAATTATAGCACGGGTGAGGGGGATAGTCAAACAGAAAAGCCGTGCAACAATTGCACGGCTCGCGTATATCAAATTAACCTATAACCCTCTTCGCAATATCGACCGTTTCCTTAGCGTCCTTTGCGTAGAAGTCTGCGCCTATCTTTTCGGCATATTCCGGTGTCAGTACCGCGCCGCCGACAACCACCTTGCAGATAAGTCCGTTATCGTGGATAAGCTTTATCGTTTCTTCCATGGATTTCAGCGTAGTAGTCATAAGTGCACTAAGCCCCACAAGCTTTACCTCGTGCTTCTTTGCAGCATCGACTACCGCCTGATATTCAACGTCCTTGCCAAGGTCTATTACGGTGTAGCCGTAGTTTTCGAGCAGGACTTTGACTATATTCTTGCCTATGTCGTGTACGTCGCCTTTTACCGTTGCAAGAACTATCTTGCCCTTGCTCACCGTTTCGGAATTGTTCTTTGCAAGGTGCGCCTTGATAACGTCAAAACAGCTCTGCGCAACGCCTGCCGATAAGATCAGCTGTGGGAGGAATATCTTGCCCTGCTCAAACAGCGTACCCGTCTTGTCAAGCGCGGGGATTAGACGCTCGTTTATTATTGCCATCGGGTCGGTGTCGATAAGCAGCTGTTCTGTTATCTTTGCCGCCTCGGCTTTAAGTCCGTTGTCGATGGCGTATTCAAGCGTTACATCGGAAGATCTCGGCTTTGCGACTGCCGCGGGTGTGTCACTGCCGTAAGCGGCAATGTATTCTACCGAGTTTACATCTATTGCCTTTAACAGCTTGAATGCTCTTACAGCGCCTGTCATTGCGGCTACATTGGGGTTTATGATCGGCAGGTCAAGTCCGTTTTCAAGCGCCATTGTAAGGAATATATGGTTTAAAAGCTCGCGGTTGGGCAGACCAAATGAAATATTCGATACACCGAGCACCGTTCTTACCCCGAACCTTTCCTTTACCGCACGGACAGCCTTTAGTGTTTCGTTGACTGCAAGCTGTTCTGCCGATGCGGTAAGTGTAAGACAGTCTATCGCTATATCCTCTTTCGGGATACCTATCTCTTCGCAACGCCTGATTATCTTCTCGGCAATGGCAACACGCTGTTCTGCCTTAGGCGGTATGCCGTCCTTGTCAAGCGTCAGTCCGACAACTGCCGCGCCGTATTTCTTTACAAGCGGGAGAACGTTTTTAAGGCTCTCTTCTTCGCCGTTTACCGAGTTTACCATAGGCTTGCCGTTGTATACGCGCAGTGCCGCTTCAAGTACCTCGGGTATAGTGCTGTCTATCTGGAGCGGAACATTTGTAACGCCCTGAATGCTCTTGACAGCCTTTATCATCATTGCCTTTTCGTCTATGTCGGGAAGTCCCACGTTTACGTCAAGTATATCCGCGCCTGCGTTTACCTGCTCTATAGCCTGTCCTAAGATATAGTCTATATCATCGTTTATAAGCGCCTGCTTGAACAGCTTTTTACCCGTGGGGTTGATGCGCTCACCGATTATTCTCGGCTGACTTACCTCTACCACGTTCGTGCCGCTGCATATCGTGCAGACACGCTCAATGTTCTTAGGCTCATACTTTCTGCCTTTTACCTTGTCTGCCGTGCGGCGGATAAATTCTGGTGTTGTACCGCAACAGCCGCCGATTATTCCTGCGCCGAGCTTTGCAATCTCAACTGCGTACTCGCTGAACTCTTCGGCATCTATCGAATATTCGCCTGTCGCAGGGTCGGGAAGACCTGCGTTCGGCATTACTATAACCGGTATCTTTGATTTTTCGCACAGCGTTGTGATAATAGGCATAAGCTCTTTCGGACCGAGAGAGCAGTTTACGCCTACTGCGCTGACTCCCAGACCCTCGCAAAGCAGAATTTCCGCTTCTGCCGGACAGCCTGTAAATGTACGACCGTTTTCTTCAAATGTCATACTGCATATAATAGGCAGATCGCAGTTTTCCTTTGCGGCAAGTATAGCGGCTTTAAGCTCGTATAAGTCGGTCATTGTTTCGAAAAGAACAACGTCCGCACCCGCCTTGTAGCCTGCAACTATCTCTTCCTTGAATATATCGTAAGCTTCTTCGAATTTAAGGCTTCCCGTAGGCTCAAGGAGCTGTCCTATAGGACCTATATCAAGCGCACAGAAAACGTCCTTTCCGCTTTCCTTTATCGCTTCTTTACAGTTCACTATTCCTGCGGTGATTATCTCGTCAACGCTTTTTCCGCTGTGGCTGATCTTGTACGAGTTAGCGCCGAATGTATTGGCGGAAATTATATCCGCTCCTGCGTCTATATAACTGCGGTGTATCTCTTTCAGCAGATCCTTTGCGGTGAGGTTAAGAAGCTCGGGAGTTTCGCCCGTCTTAAGCCCCTTTGCCTGTAGCTGAGTACCCATAGCACCGTCGAAAATGAGCAGTCCTCTTTGTTCAAGTAATGTTTTAATTTCCACAGTGTCCTCCGCTTTTTCTGAATTTGCATCTGTCTTTCATATTACAGCTTTCACAGCCTCTGTTACTGCTGTCGATCTCGCCCTCCGACAGTCCAATGAATGCCGTTACCGATTTTGTCGGCACCATCATATTGCTGTCCATAACGGTAAGACCTATCCTTTTCTGAGCCTGTAAAAGCGTCAGTAAATCAAACTGTATATCAAGCGGCAAGTCACCGTAGCCGGGAGAATATCTCCAGGTACGGCTGTTTGACTTTACTTTTTCAAATATCTCTTTTTCGGCTCTGTTGCATACCTGTTCTATTGCCGCGCCCGCAAGGCTGTCAACGATAACGGCGCCAGCCATATCCGACACCTGTAAACGCCTTAAAAGCACGTCTACACCCTGCCCGAGCGTAGCGCACATAAGCACTATCCTGTCGCAGTTTTTCAAATGGGCGGCGGCAGAGCTGCCTTTGAGTATTATATTACTGTCCGCTATCCGTACGCCGTCATCTGTAAAGCTTATCGGGTATACGGCATAGAGATATTTCGGACTTGCGGCTTTTAACAGATCTTTTTCGCATAAATCCAGCATTGAGAGCATCTGCTCGTTGTCCGTGCCGTCCTTACAGCCGAGATAACGCAGAGCCTCGTTTTTGTCTATCGGCTGAAGTATCATAACAGATCCTTGATGCCGTTATAAATGCGTGTCGCAACGGCGGGGTTATTCATAGCGTAAAGGTGGATGCCCTGAACATCGTTTGAAATGAGATCGACTATCTGGTCGACAGCATAAGCTATGCCCGCGCTTTTAAGCGCCTCGGGGTCGTTCTCATACTTCTGCATCATCTTTACAAACTTTGAGGGCAGACTTGCGCCGCACATTGTTACCATACGCTCGATCTGCTTTTTGTTCGTAACAGGCATAATGCCTGCCGAAATAGGTACGTCTATACCTGCGGCTCTTGCGCGCTTTTCAAAGTCGTAATAGCATGAATTATCGAAGAAAAGCTGTGAAACAAGGTGTGAAGCGCCTGCGTCTACCTTAATTTTAAGGTTTTTTATATCGTCCTCGGGGCTGTCTGCGTCAACGTGAGTTTCGGGATAGCACGCACCCGCAATATCGAAATTACCCTTTGAAGAGATGTATGCCGTAAGGTCGCTTGCATGGGGAAAATCAAACTTGGGCTGTTCATCGGGCTTGTTGTCGCCTCTTAAGGCAAGAATATTCTCAATGCCGTTTGAAGAAAAGTCGTCAAGCATAAAATCCACATCGTCACGCGTACTGTTTATGCAGGTCAGGTGAGCCATTGACTCAATGCCGTACTCTTTCTTTATGTGCGATGCGATCTCGCAGGTGGAGCGGTTTGCGCGGTTTCCGCCCGCACCGTAGGTCACGCTGATGTAGGCGGGGTTTATCGCCGCCAATCCGTCTACCGCCTTGTAGACCGTTTCAATAGGGAAGTTCTTGTTCGGAGGGAATACCTCGAGCGAGAACACGGTCTTACCGGGTGTGTATAAATCTTTAATTTTCATTCCGTCTTTTGTTCCTTTAAAATGTTATCTCAATGTTATCTTACCGTACTGCCGTTGGGCGTATCCTTGTCAAGGAATACGACCTGTACCTTGTCGCCTGCATCGCAGGCAAGGAGCATACCGTTGCTTTCTTCGCCGCAGAGCTTGGCAGGTGAGAGGTTGGCAACGAATATTATCTTTTTTCCGATAAGCTCTTCGGGGGTGTAGTATTCCGCAATACCGGAAACTATCTGTCTGCCGCCTCTTGCATCGTCAACCTGAATTTTAAGCAGCTTCTTCGACTTTTTTATCTTTTCACAGGCTGTGATCTCGCCTGTTCTGAGCTTAACCTTAGCAAAGTCGTCTATCGTGATTATTCCCGCCTTGTCAAGATCCTCGTCTTCCTTGATAACAGTCTTGGGCTTCATAAGGCTTTCAAGCTCTGAAATTTCGTTCTTGATATCAATTCTCGGGAAGAGCACTCTGCCTTTCTTTACGGTAACGTCTGCGCGCAGTACGCCGAATGTGCCGAGCTTGTCATAAGATGTATCTTCTGCGTTTGCGCCTATCTGTTCCCATACCTCGGGCATAGTAACAGGCATGAAGGGGCTGAGCAGAGCGGAGCAGATACGGATCGTTTCAAGCAGGTTGTAGAGTACGGTTGCAAGACGTGCCTTGTTGCTTTCGTCCTTTGCGAGTACCCAGGGTGCAGTTTCATCAATATACTTGTTTGCACGTGAAATTACCTTGAATATCTCTTCAAGAGCCTTTGAGTGTTGAGCCTGTTCGATAAGGGGAGTAACTGTGGCACACAGTGACTCAGCCATACCGATAAGCTGACTGTCAAGCTCGTCGGATACTCTGTCTGTAGGCAGTGTTCCGCCGAAGTACTTGTCTACCATCGCAACTGTTCTTGAAACGAGGTTTCCGAGGTCGTTTGCAAGGTCGGCATTTATTCTTGTAAGCATAAGCTCGTTTGTGAAGTTGCAGTCACTGCCGTAAGGCATATCGCGCAGTATCTGATAACGTACAGCGTCAACGCCGTAACGCTCGCAGAGCACGAAGGGATCTACTACATTGCCCTTTGACTTGCTCATCTTGTCGCCGTTGAAGTTTATCCAGCCGTGACCGTAAAGGTGCTTAGGCAGGGGCAGATCGAGCATCATAAGGATAATAGGCCATACGATGGAGTGGAAACGTACTATTTCCTTTGCCGTCATATGCATATCGGCAGGCCAGTACTTTTCAAAGTCGTTGTACCTTTCGTTATCGTAGCCGAGCGCGCTAATATAGTTTGAAAGAGCGTCGACCCATACATATACAACGTGCTTGCTGTCAAAGTCAACGGGAATGCCCCATGTAAAGCTTGTTCTTGATACGCAGAGATCTTCAAGACCGGGCTTTATAAAGTTGTTTACCATCTCGTTTACACGGCTTCTGGGCTGTAAATAATCGGTTTCGGTAAGGAACTTTTCGATTTTGTCCGCAAAGTCGGAAAGGCGCAGGAAGTAAGCCTCTTCGTTTGCTTCGATTACTTCACGTCCGCAGTCGGGACACTTGCCGTCGACAAGCTGGCTTTCTGTCCAGAAGCTCTCGCACGGTGTGCAGTACTTGCCCTTGTATGTTCCTTTATAGATGTAACCCTTTTCGTACAGCTTCTTAAATATCTTCTGTACTGTTTCAACGTGGTAGTCGTCCGTTGTTCTGATAAAGCGGTCGTAGCTTATGTGCATTGTTTCCCACAGGCGCTTGAAGTTACCTACTATCTCGTCAACGTATTCCTTGGGAGTTACGCCCTTGTCTGCGGCTTTGAGTTCGATCTTCTGACCGTGCTCGTCCGTACCTGTAAGGAACATTACGTCATAGCCCTGCATTCTCTTGAAACGTGCAATTGTATCGCAGGCTACCGTCGTGTAACAGTGTCCTATATGCGGATTACCCGAGGGGTAATATATCGGGGTGGTTATATAGTATGTCTTGCTCATTTTATTTTTCTCCTTGTTTTTAAGTGATGTTTTATTCAGTCCGTATTTTTACATTCGTGCCAAACTGCACATTCGCGCATACACGCCGTTCTTTACGCTTTTAATTTTCAGGATCATAAAAACCAGTCCTTCCGAATGTAATTTATTATGGTACAGGGCATAGTGACCCACTATCCATACATAAATTTTAGTATACCACTATTTAGACTGTTTTGCAACATTGCAAAAATTTTTAAAGCAATTTTTACATTTTGTCTAAAAAAGTCTTGATTTTTTTCGGTTTTTCTAGTAAAATATATTTGGTGTATTATTTTCAGCTGTTTTATGCCCTTTTTCAAGGGCTTTCGGCAGACTGGATACAATACAGACTGTATAGAGAGATTTCCGCATTACAAGGCGCTATATGGGTTATTGCCTTCGGCGGACACGCGAGCAAACCATTTTTAAGATAAAAGAGGTAAGAAAATGTCAAACAGATTATTTCAGGGCGTAGTTCATCAGATGAGAGATACTATCGGTCGTGTTATCGGTGTTATCGATGAAAACAGTACGATAGTCGCTTGCAGTGAGCTTTCCAGGATAGGAACGAACAGCGACTTCTTTTCTATTGAGCTTGGTGATTCTCACGATGTGTTCATTCGTGACGGCTATACATACAAGCCTTTCGGCGTTCATGTAAAGCCCGATTATGCGGTATTCATTGAAGGTACGGACGATCAGGCGGCAAAGTATGCTTCCATACTCGCCATTTCTCTGTCAAGCATCAAGCAGTACTATGATGAGAAGTACGACAGAAATAATTTCGTTAAGAATATCATTCTTGATAACGTTCTCCCCGGTGATATCACTCTTAAGGCAAGAGAGCTGCACTTCAACGCGGATATCAGCCGCGTGGTATTTCTTATAAGCATAGTTTCGGCAAACGAGGTTTCGGCTTATGACGTAATTCAGAACCTCTTCCCCGATAAGAACAAGGATTTCGTATTCAACATCACCGAGTCCGAGATCGTCCTCGTAAAGGAGATCAAAGCAGGCATTGACAACAAGGATCTTGAGAAGCTTGCACGTTCCATTTCCGATACTCTGTCGGGCGAGTTCTTCACAAAGGTCAATGTAGGTATCGGCACTCCCGTTACCGGTATAAAGGATCTTGCACGTTCATTCAAGGAAGCGCAGATCGCTATTGAAGTAGGTAAGGTATTTGATACGGACAAGACTATCGTAAGCTACGATAACCTCGGTATCGCACGTCTTATCTATCACCTCCCCACGACCCTCTGCGAAACATTCTTAAAGGAAGTTTTCAAGAAGGGTTCTATCGAGTCACTTGACCACGAAACGTTATTCACTATCCAGAGGTTCTTTGAGAACAACCTCAACGTTTCCGAAACGTCAAGAAAGCTCTTCGTACACAGAAATACACTGGTTTACAGACTGGATAAGATAAAGAAGCTCACAGGTCTTGACTTAAGAGAGTTTGATCATGCAATCATTTTCAAAATCGCTCTCATGGTCAAGAAATACCTCGCCGCCGACCCCGTCAAATTCTAAGGGCGGCTGTGCCGCCGGACAATTCCGACCTTTTGGAAAGTTGCGCGATAGTGCGACTTGCGCTGACGGTCGGGGTCAAACGGCAGTGCTTGGTATAACGTTTACAAGCGTGCCGCCGCTGTCAATTCCGACCTTTTAACAAGTTACGCGACAGCGTGACTTGCGCTTACGGTCGAGGCCAAACGGCAGTGCAAAGCATAACGCTGTATAAGCGTGCCGCCGCTGTCAATTCCGACCTTTTAAAAAGCTACGCGACAGCGTGACATACGCTTACGGTCGGGGTAGAGTGACAAGCAAGAATATGATTGTGGTATCATTTTATCCGATACTGCATTCGGCAATTTTTCGTACAATATCGTATTATCGTGTGAGCGGGTGTGTTATAACGGATCTGCACCCGTTACGGTATGACAGGTATTAAAATCGATCGATACGCGGCAGTATTCAAGGAGAGAGAAATTAAGTTACGCCACCGTACTTTGAAGTATATGGAACAAGTATTTGAAAAAGTATTGTGGGTGCAGAAGGGGATAGTTGTGTAGTTCCCCCGGTTACGCCATAAACCGGACTGCATCACTGTGTGCCGTTTTTCGTCACGGCAGGTATTCAGGAAGGAATGGTAAAATGGTAGAATTAAAAAACGTCGACGTTCATTTCAAGGACGGCGGCGGAGTTGACGCTTTAAACGGCGTCAATTTGCGTATAGAGGACGGAGAGTTCGTCTTTATAGTAGGCGACAGCGGCGCGGGCAAATCGACACTGCTGAAGCTCCTTACAAGAGAGATAGCGCCGACCTCGGGCAGAGTATTCGTAAACGGATACAACCTTGCCAAGATAAAAAACAAGAAGATCCCGTATTTCAGACGTTCTATAGGAATGATATTTCAGGACTTCCGCCTGATACCGGATCTCAATGTTTATGACAACGTAGCGTTTGTACTGCGTGTTACAAACAAATCAAAAAAGACAATAAGACACAGAGTGCCGTATGTTCTGAACCTTGTAAAGCTGGTCGAGAGGGCAAAAGCCTATCCCGATACGCTTTCCGGCGGTGAAAAGCAGAGAGTTGCCATTGCAAGAGCATTTGCAAGCGACCCGAAGCTCATAATCGCGGACGAGCCCACAGCAAACATAGACCCGGCGCTGTCGTATGACATTGTAAAGCTGCTCAAGGAGATCAACAAGTGCGGCACTACCGTAATAATGGTTACACATGAGCACAGCCTTGTCGAATATTTCGGCGGAAGGATCGTCAGCCTGAAAAACGGCGAAGTCGTTTTCGACGAATATGTAGAAGGTGAGGCGCAGGATGAATAACTTTACTTATCTTATAAAGCAGGGTATAAGGTCGGTCTGGAAGAACCGTTTTATGTCCTTTGCCAGCCTTTGTATTATGACAGTCAGCCTGATCTTAGTCGGAATGTCGGCTATAGTTATGCTTGACTGCGGAATAATTCTCGATAATGTATCCGATAAGAACGAGATAAGCGTTTATCTTGACGATGACGCAGATGTAAAGCATATCGGAGAAGTGCTCAAAAGCAATACTCTTACGGAAAGTACTCAGTACATTTCTCCCGAAGAGGGTCTTAAGAAGATGATAGAGCAGTACAGCGAGCAGAAGGAGCTGTTTGAAAGCCTGCCGTACAATCCCGTTCCCGCTACCTATATGGTAACGATAAACGACATCGACAAGATGAGCACGGCGGTACAGCAGTTCAAGGCTATCGACGGAGTTTATAAGGTAAACGCGCCTATGGACTTTGCAAGCTTTATCAAGGACCTGAGAACGACGTTTACTGTAATAGGAATAGTGCTCATAGCGGCACTTGGCACGGTAAGCGTTATCATAATATCGAACACGACAAGACTCAGCGTATTCGCAAGGCGCAAGGAGATCTCGATAATGAGGATAGTCGGTGCGACAAACTCGTTTATCAAAACGCCGTTCTTCGTGGAAGGAATGTTCATAGGACTTCTTTCGGGCGTATTGTCGTGGTTTGTGACAAAGCTCGTTTATGAAAATCTGTTCGACCTGTTCACGCAGAACCTCGGAATGTGGAATGCGCTCGGAATGGGCGATATATTACAGTTCAACGATATATCCTTGTATGTCCTCGGCGCTTGTTGCGGTGTAGGCGCATTACTCGGAGCTATCGGTACTGTACTCAGCACAGGCAAATACCTTAAGGTATAACGGCGAAAGGAATAAAGATGAAGCTGAAAAAAATTCTGCGCACTCTGACTTCATTCGTCACAATTTTTGCGATGACATCAGGTATAATCATAACGTATGCTCCCGCAGGTGCGGAAGACCTTACGGTCGATGATATCAAAAGCAGAATAGAGCAGATAAAACAAGATAATGAACAAAGACGTGACGAGATAAGTCAGATTGAGGGCGATATCTCGGATACCAAGGAAAACCTTGAAAAAACCGCAAAGCTCCTTGACGAGCAAAAAGAGCTGGTTGATTACTACTATAATCTGGTTTATTACAAAAATCAGGATATAGATGAGCTTCAGAGCAATATAGATACTCTGACAGATGAGATAGCGAAGAAAGATGAGGCTATCACAACCGCCGAGAAGAACATTGAAAAGCTTGACAAGCAGAACAAGGATAACCTTGAAAAGTTTGCACAGATAGTAAGGACTATGTACACATCGGGTTCAAGCGATATGTTCGGCGTGCTTGCAGGCTCGGCGGATTTCTATGACCTTATGATAAACAGTGAGGTCGTAGGAAAGATAAGTGAGCAGAACCTTGAGTTTATGAATCAGCTTACAGCCGATATGAAACAGCTGTCCTCGGATAAAAAGGTGCTCGAAACAGATAAGAAAGACCTTGAGGAGTCCAAGAAACAGCTTGACAGTCAGATGACAACGCTTCTCAGCGAGAAGGAAGAGCTGAACGGTCTTGTATCGGACGCGGAAAGCGCCAAGAGCACATACGAGTCGGATTACAGCGCATATTCTGCGGCTGTCAGCAACCTTGAGGACAGACAGAGCAATCTCGAATATGAGATAAGCGTCAGCGAGGCTGATATTGAAGCGTATGAAGAGCAGATAAAAGAGCTGATAAAGCAGCAGACAAATCCTGATAAGGTATATCAGGAGGGCGAGTGGTACTGGCCCGTTCCCGGACGCTCATACATATCTTGCGGCTTCGGTTGGGATGCAGATTTCGGCAGATGGCACAAGGGCGTGGATATCGGTGACGGCGGTATATACGGCGACAGTGTGCTTGCTTCAAAGGCAGGAACGGTCATCGTGGCGGAAACCAGCTACATACCCGGCTACAGCTACGGTATGTATGTCGTTGTAGATCACGGCGGCGGATATACTACTACATATGCACATTTAAGTGCGGTATATGTTTCTGTCGGACAGGAAGTGGCGCAGGGCGAGGCTCTCGGCGCGGTAGGCAGTACCGGCTACTCGACAGGTCCTCATCTGCATTTTGAAATAAGACTGAACGGCGAACCCGAAAACCCGTTCAATTATGTAACAATGGTGTGATAAAGCACACTACACAGGAACAAGGAAAGGGTGATCCCCGATGAATAAAAAAGTATCGCTTGGCGTTACAATAAGCCTTATAGCGGTAGCGTGTGCCATAACCTTCGTACTTACGATGACAGTGTCACTCAATATGTACAACTCAATGGTTGCCGGCATACAGGAGCGGGAAACCATAAACGCAAAGATAAAAGAAGTAGATACATTTGTCCGCAGTTCATCAATATATAAGCTTGACGAAAACGAGCTTATCACAGGCATCGCAAACGGTTATATCAGCGGAACAGACGATAAATACGCAAAATACTACACTGCCGATGAATACTACAAGCTCCAGCAGATACAGAGCGGCGTTATCATCGGTACAGGTGTTGAAACAGCGGTCAGCGGTGACTATCTCGAGGTTACCGATGTCTATGAAGGTTCATCTGCCGACGTTGAAGAAATCACCAAGGGATGTATGATAACCGCCATTGACGGAAAGAGTATTCTTGAAACAGGAGCGGCGGCGGCACAGTCAAAGCTTGACGGTGACGAGGGTACAAAGCTTACGGTGACCTTCAGCACACCCGACGGAACCGAAAAGACGGTTACTCTCGTAAGACAGAGCATCAAGCTTACGTCTGTAAAGGGCGAGCTAATAGACGGTTACGCTTATATCAAGATATACACCTTCAACGATACGACTGACGACAGGTTCTTACAGCTTATTGATGAATATGAAGCACAGTCGGTGCTCGGATATATATTCGATGTCCGTGATGTCACAGACGGCATTACAGAGCCGCTTAAGGCAATGCTGAACCGCGTTCTCCCGAAAGCAACGGTTGCAACTCAGGTTGACGCAAACGGCAAGGACACAACATTTATCGAAACAGACGGCACATCATCGCTCGACAAACCGATAACGGTGCTCACAAACGGCAATACAGCCTGCCTTGCAGAGATATTTGCAGTCGGTATGCGCGATTTTGCAAAGGCATCTATCATAGGTTCGGCAACAGCCGGAAAGTCACAGCTTCAGACAACGCAGAGCTTTAAGGACGGCAGTGCTGTTTCGATATCCACGGCAACCATTATCCCTACCGAGTCGGACGATTTTTCCGATACCGGAATAAAGCCCGACTATACGGTTGACATTACCGCACAGCAGGCAGAGCAGATAAAGTTTGCCGACGCGAAGAGCGACTCACAGCTTCAGAAAGCGCTTGAAATAGTGGCGACCGAATAAGCGCGGATAAGCAACAGATATCTATGGCGGTAAACTCCGCCCGCATATAAATAAATTTATGGAGGTCATTTATAATGGCAACACAGACAACTTTAACATCGAAAGGTCTTAAGGATCTCGAGGAAAGACTTGAACACTTAAAATCAGTCACAAGAAAAGAAATAGCAGAAAAAATCAAGGTAGCTCTTTCATTCGGTGACTTATCCGAGAACTCGGAGTACGATGAAGCCAAAAACGAACAGGGTATCGTAGAAGCTGAGATCGCAGAGATCGAAGCTACTCTGAAAAACGCAAAGGTAGTCGATGAGGACGAGCTTTCAACAGAGCACGTAAACATCGGTAATACTGTAGTTATCGAGGACGAGAGCGGTAAGACGATCAAGTTCTTCTTAGTAGGCTCAAAGGAAGTTGACATGAAGGCTATGAAGATCTCCGATGAGTCACCTATCGGCAAGGCTTGCATAGGCAAGAAGCTCGGCGAGGAAGTAGAAGTTGAAGCTCCCGCAGGCGTAAAGAAGTATAAGATCGTAGAAATAGACAAGTAATAAGAGAGGAAACAAAAAGTAATGGAAAACAACAACGCAGAGCAGAACGTAGAGCTTTCGGAAGAAGAGCTTTTAGCTCAGCTCGACGAACAGCACCGCATAAGAATAGAAAAGCTGAACGATTTAAAGGCAAACGGCAAGAATCCTTATGAGATCACAAAGTTTGATTTCACACACAAGGCTCAGCAGATAAGAGATAACTTTGAAGAGCTCGAAGAAAAGGACGTAAAGATCGCAGGACGTATCACAAGCTGGCGTGATATGGGTAAGGCTAACTTTATCGATATCCGTGACGACAGCGGAAGAATGCAGGTTTATGTCCGCATTGACGATATAGGAGAGGATAACTTCAAGGAATTTAAGAAGTGGGATCTCGGCGATATCGTAGGCGTAAGCGGTTTTGTATTCAAGACAAGACGAGGCGAGATCAGCGTACACGCAAAGTCGATAAAGCTCCTTTCAAAGTCACTTCTTCCCCTGCCCGAAAAGTGGCACGGACTCAAGGACAAGGAGGAGCGTTACAGAAAGCGTTATCTTGACCTTATCGCAAATCCCGAAATAAAGGATACTTTCGTCAAGCGTTCAATGATCCTGCGTGAGATACGCAGCTTCCTTGACAGCAAGGGCTATCTTGAGGTTGACACACCCGTACTGCACACACTTGAGATCGGTGCGGCGGCAAGACCTTTCGTAACGCACCACAATGCTCTTGATATCGATATGTATCTGCGTATCGAAACAGAGCTTTACTTAAAGCGCCTTATCGTAGGCGGTTTTGACAGAGTGTATGAAGTTGGACGTATCTTCAGAAACGAGGGTATGGACGCAACTCACAACCCCGAGTTTACATCAATAGAAATGTACCAGGCATACACAGACTACTACGGTATGATGGATTTAATAGAAGAAATGTACCGCACAGTAGCGCTCAAGGTATGCGGCACAGATACGGTTCCCTATCAGGGTAAGGAAATCGAGATCGGCAAGCCCTGGAAGCGTATGACCATGAAGGAAGCTGTAAAGGAATACACAGGTCTTGACTATGACAGCTGGACAAGTGATGCAGACGCAGTAGCACAGGCTAAGACAAAGCATGCAGAGATCGCAGACACAGCCACAAAGGGCGAGGTTCTTATAGAGCTGTTCGAGGAATTTGTAGAGGAAAAGCTTATTCAGCCTACAATCATCTATGATTATCCCGTTGAGAACTCACCTCTTGCAAAGAGAAAGCCCTCTGATCCCGCATTCACAGAGCGTTTTGAGTACTTTATCAATGCGTGTGAATTCGGTAACGCATTCTCCGAGCTTAACGATCCTAT
This sequence comes from Ruminococcaceae bacterium UBA6413, assembly GCA_002437415.1. Classification (GTDB taxonomy): domain Bacteria; phylum Bacillota; class Clostridia; order Oscillospirales; family Ruminococcaceae; genus Ruminiclostridium_E. The sequence goes on from DJPL01000074.1 coordinate 69,752, forward strand.
CGACCAGCGTGAACGTTTCACAAAGCAGGTTATGGAGAAGAGAAAGCAGGGCGCAAACGCTCAGATAGATGAGGACTTCATCACAGCCCTCGAATACGGCTTACCTCCCACGGGCGGTCTTGGCATGGGACTTGACAGATTTGTAATGTTACTTACAGACAGCGCAAGCATAAGAGATGTATTGCTGTTCCCGACAATGAAGCCGTTGGACTCTGACAAGAAGGTTTCCAAGGAAGTTTCGGCTCCTGCGGAGGCAACTCAGGCGGCTCCCGAAGTCGAGGAGAAAATTGATTTTTCCAATGTTCA
>DJPL01000055.1:0-1940 GCA_002437415.1 Ruminococcaceae bacterium UBA6413
AGCGCGGTCTTGCCGCTCATCTTATATGCCTTAACTCTGAACTTATACACAGTCGATGCCTTAAGACCCGCTTTTCTGAATGTAGTCGTGCTGTTGTTTGTGATCTTTGCAACACGCGCCCACTTGCCGTTTTGGTACATTTCAACTATGTAGCCGTCGGCTGATGTGTTCTTTGTCCAGTTAATTCTCAGCGCGTTAGCGGCTCTGCCGGTGAGCTTAGCGCCTGTCACCTTGGCAAGCGTAAGTTTGTCAAGCAACTCATATGTAAAACCGTTGTCCTTGGCGTACTGCTCGCTGGCTGTGCCGCTGTAGCAGTAGATTTTGAAGTTGTTGATTTTCTCGTAGTCGTTATCATAATAGCAAACGAAAGCGTTGTCGTGTATACTCGTCACACTTTTCGGTATTGTTACGCTTTTAAGATTTGTGCAACCATAGAAAGCAAAATTGTCTATACTTGTCACATCGTCAGGTATCTTATAATTTTTGTCTTTTATTCCTGCGGGATAACAGATTATAGTTATGGCAGTTTTATCTTTATAGCACAAAATACCATTCTCCGAAATATAAAACGGATTTCCGGTTGCAACATTTATTGCTGTAAGGCTTTTACAATCAGCAAAAGCCAAATTGCCTATATACATCACATTGTTTGGTATCTTTACGCTAGTAAGGCTTGTGCAACCTTGGAACGCACCATCATCTATCTCCGTCACGCTGTCAGGTATCGTTATACTTGTAAGGCTTGTGCAGTTGTAGAAAGCACTACCGGTTATCCACGTCACACTGTTCGGTATCTTTATGCTAGTAAGGCTTGTGCAACCGCTGAAAGCATCATTGCCTATACTCGTCACGCTGTTAGGTATTTTTACGCTAGTAAGGCTTGTACAATTGTTGAAAGCACCATTGCCTATACTTGTCACGCTGTTAGGTATCTTTACGCTAGTAAGGCTTGTACAATTGTTGAAAGCATAATTGCCTATATACGTCACACTGCCCCCATCAATCTTCTCAGGAATATTAACTATTTCTGCGCTACCGGTATACCCTGTAATCTCCACCGTACCGTCATCAAACACGCTATACTCAAAATCCCCATAAGTTTCCGCACCCGCGCACACCGCGCACAGCACAGCCATCGCCGCAAAGGTCACAAACCCCAGCAGCCACTTTTTAAGTTTCATAAATACTTACCTCTTTCTTTTTAAAATATAAAAAGGCACAGTCCACCCTACATGGACTATGCCTTAATTACCATATTGAATTTTACGCAGAGATATTGTGCACAACCTACAGAGGCGCTTTTATTTAGCCCCCCCCCATTTACATAAATTAGTATTTAATGCCTTATACATATCTCTCACCTTTTTATTTTATCAGCCTTAACTTTATGCTTTTTGATAGGATAAGTATATCACTATTGCTATAACTTGTCAAGCAGTTTTGATTACGAAATACTACTTCACTGCACTTTTTAGCTTCGCGCAAAAGCTTCGCTCCCGCACTGTGCCATTTCCGCCACCACCGCCAAATCACCGTACACTACCCAATTCCCTTAGGGAGAGGTGCTGTGTGTGCTTGTATCGTTTTGCATTCCGAATACTATATCGGCTTTTTCGTAAGGGAGGCGGCTTGCCCCTCCCGCCGCCACCAACCTCCAACCATTCATCAAACTTTTTAATCCGTCCACTATCAACCGCAACCACCAACTATTATTCATTTAAAATCCTTACAAACCACTTTCAGTAATCGCTAATAAGTTTCATTCCCCATACACAAAAAGGATACCGCAAACCTACCCAATTTGCAGTATCCTCTTATTATAAATTGAATGCGTAGCAACATATTGTGCCCGCCGGTAACGTAACTGTCGCCTATCGGCAACCCTCAGAACGGCGAATTTGCCGCGGCACATTGCCACCCGCCGGTAACGGAGGTCACAC
>DJPL01000055.1:2012-19611 GCA_002437415.1 Ruminococcaceae bacterium UBA6413
CGGTAACGGAGGTCACACAACCCGCCAACCCTCAGAACGGCGAATTTACAGTGGCTTTCAGCCACAAGCGGCACATTGCCGCCGCCCGCTTACTTAGTACCAAACAGTCTGTCGCCCGCGTCACCTACACCGGGAGTGATGTAAAGATCCTCATTAAGACCGTTATCAAGCGCGCCGCAGTAGATCTCAATATCGGGAAAAGCCTTCTGTATAGCGGCGATACCCTCGGGAGCGGCGATAATGCACATAAACTTGATAGAACGCGCACCTGCTTCCTTTACCTTCTGTATAGCGTGTACTGCCGATGTACCTGTAGCAAGCATAATATCCGTAATGATTACGTCACGTTCGTCAATATCGAACGGGAGCTTGCAGTAATACTCATTTGCAACCGCATTATTAGCGTCCTTCTTACCGCGGAAAATACCGATATGACCGATCTTAGCGGCAGGGACAAGCTTCACAACGCCCTCTATCATACCAAGACCCGCACGGAGAATAGGCACAAACGCAAGCTTTCTGCCCGAGATAACATTCGACTCTGCAATAGCTACAGGTGTCTGTATCTGCACCTTTTTAAGGGGCAGATCTCTTGTTGCCTCATAGCACATAAGCATTGAAATTTCGCTTACAAGCTCTCTGAATTCCTTAGCGCCCGTGTTCTTATCTCTTAAAAGAGATACCTTGTGCTGTACCAGAGGGTGGTCACAGATGTGGAGTTTTTCGTTTGCCATAACATACTCTTTTCTCCCTATGGGTAAATGGATTTTTATTTTGTTAGTCCTGCCGTGATTTTCATAGGGAAAAATCCGCAGTTTTTAAATACTTACTTATTCTCAAGCGCCATCATCTTGTCAACTCTTGCGGCGTGTCTTCCGCCCTCAAACTCTGTTGACAGGAACACTCTTACTATCTCCTCGGCTGTACCCGGTCCGATTACTCTGCCGCCCATGCACAGAACATTAGCGTCATTGTGTAGACGCGTATACTTCGCCGTATAATAATCCTGGCATAAAGCCGCACGGATACCCTTTATCTTGTTTGCCGATATGCTGATACCTATTCCCGTACCGCATATAAGAATGCCCTTGTCGCATTCTCCGCTTGTGATCTTCGCGCAGGTCTTTTCCGCAATGTCGGGATAATCCGCTCTCTCGCCGTCACAGCCGCAGTCGATATACTCAACCTTAAGCTCGTCAAGGAACTTCTTTACCTCGTACTTTAACGCGTATCCTGCATGGTCGCTACCTATTGCCAGCATTTTTACTCTTTCCTTTCTTTATATGCGTCAGCATTCTTTGCCATAAGCTCGCGTTGAGCCTGCGGCAGCTTAAGATACATCGGCATAAGCTGTTCGGGTGATAACCGCGGCGCATTTACAGCCGCAAGGCACACTCCGTAGCCCGTCTGATATCTTAACGGATCGGGGGCGAGCTTTACATTTTCCATTCCCTCGTTATCCATTGCTTTTTTCATTATGACCGCACCGTCACCGACAAGCATTATATCGTCGTATTCCGACAGCATTCTTGCCGCTTCGTCCGTCTTAAGGCACTCTTCCTCTGTCAGCCTTTCGACCTTGCCGTCCTCAATGCGGAACAGTGCAATATATACCTGGTTGCACCTTGCGTCTATTGCGGCACACACAACGCAATCATAAGCGGTAACATTATACGCCATGGCTTCAAGCGTTGAAACCGCCGCACACGGCTTTGATGTAGCAAAGGCAAGTCCCTTTACCGCCGATATGCCTATACGCAGTCCGGTAAAAGATCCCGGACCGTTCGCCACCGCGAAAAGCCCTATATCCTCTGTAGAAAGCTCCGCGTTTCTGATAAGATCCCTTACAACAGGCATCAGCGTAACGCTGTGCGTAAGCTTATTGTTTATCACCGTACTGCCGAGAATTTGCTGTTTTTCCGTATCGTACACGGCGGCACAGCAAGGAGCGGCGGCGGTGTCGATACCGAGTATCAGCATAGTTCCTCCTGCGGGATATATTCTATTATTCTTGAATTATCCCCTGTCTTGGTGATATTCACACCGCACCTGCCGTCAAGATACGAGGCAAGCTCGGGTATGTTCTCGCTCCACTCTATACACATTATTCCGCCCCTGTCGAGGTAGTCGAAAAATCCGATAGCGTACAGATCGTCGAGCGTATTTATTCTGAAAAGGTCAAAGTGGAAGATCGGCACGTCCCCCTCATATTCATTTACAAGAGCGAATGTCGGACTTGTAACATCGTCCGTACTGCCGAAATATTCCGCTATGCCTTTCGTAAGATGCGTCTTTCCCGCGCCCATCTCTCCGGTATACAGCACGCAGTCGCCCGCTTTTAAGTATGCGGCTATCTTTTTGCCGATCTCAACCGTTTCCTCGGGCGAGTTTGAAATAAACCGTTCCATCAGAACAGACCGCTTATCTCGCCGTCCGCGCTGACATCTATCTTGTTAGCCGCGGGCACCTTAGGCAGTCCCGGCATTGTCATAATGTCGCCCGTAAGTGCAACCACAAATCCCGCGCCCGCCGACAGCTTAACATCACGGACTGTTATAGTAAAGCCCTTCGGACAACCGAGCTTTGTCGGGTCGTCGGATAAGGAATACTGCGTTTTCGCAACGCAAACAGGGAGCTTGTCAAAGCCGATAGCTTCGATCTCCTTGATCGCCTTTTCCGCACCCGTTGTGTAATTAACACCGTCTGCACGGTAGATCTCCTTTGCGATTATATCAAGCTTTTCCTTGATAGAAAGCTTCTCGTCATATATAGGAGCAAAGCTTGTCTTGCCCTCATTTTCGTTTATCGTATCTATAACGGCGTTCGCAAGCTCAATGCCGCCCTCGCCGCCTTTTAAGAACACATCGGAGAACGCGACCCTCGCGCCCATCTTCTCGCAGTATTCACGGACAATGGCGATCTCTGCGTCTGTATCCGTATAGAAGTGGTTTATCGCAACTACAGCGGGTACGCCGTACTTACGCATATTCTCGATATGCGCCCCGAGGTTCACGATACCCTTTTTAAGCGCCTCTGTATTTTCCGCCGTAAGCTCCGTCTTGGGAACACCGCCGTTATATTTCAGCGCACGGATAGTAGCAACAATTACCGTACACGAGGGCTTCAGACCCGCATAGCGGCACTTGATATCAAAGAACTTCTCCGCGCCGAGGTCACTGCCGAAGCCTGCCTCCGTTATGGCGTACTCGCCGAGCTTCATCGCAAGCTTGGTAGCTCTTACGCTGTTACAGCCGTGAGCAATATTCGCAAACGGTCCGCCGTGGATTATAGCGGGCGTATTTTCGAGCGTCTGTACAAGGTTCGGGTTGATAGCGTCCTTTAACAGCGCCGTCATTGCGCCTACCGCCTCAACGTCAGAAGCGTAAACGGGCTTGCCGTCATAAGTATAAGCAACGAGTATCCGTCCGAGTCTTTCCTTTAAATCAACCAAATCGTCCGCAAGACACAGTATAGCCATTATCTCGCTTGCAACGGTTATCTGGAAGTGATCCTCCCTCGGAACGCCGTTCACCTTGCCGCCAAGACCGATAATGCAGTTTCTGAGCGCTCTGTCGTTCATATCAAGGCAGCGCTTTATCTGTATACGTCTGGGGTCTATACCGAGTATATTACCCTGCTGAATATGGTTGTCGATAAGCGCACACAGCAGGTTGTTAGCTGATGTAATAGCATGCATATCGCCCGTGAAGTGAAGATTGATATCCTCCATAGGCACTACCTGCGCATATCCGCCGCCTGCCGCGCCGCCCTTGATACCGAATACCGGGCCGAGTGACGGTTCACGCAGTGCGAGCACAGCCTTCTTACCGATCTTGTACATACCCTCTGCAAGACCTACCGATGTAGTGGTCTTACCCTCGCCCGCGGGGGTGGGGTTTATTGCCGTAACAAGTATCAGCTTGCCGTCCTCTTTGCTTTCAAGGCGATCTATACATTCCTGAGAGATCTTCGCCTTGTAGTGACCGTAAGGGATAAGCTCGTCCTCGTCAATACCGAGATCCTTTGCTATATCCTTGATTTTTAACATTTTTGCATTCTGAGCAATTTCAATATCGCTAAGCATTTGATTTTACCTCTTTTGGCGGTTTCCCGCATGAATTATAACCTCTTGTGTCTTAATAAAGACATAATTTAAGTATATCACAGTGACGGGTGAATTTCAAGGTTTAAAGGATATTTTAAACGGTCTGCCCTCTTACACAAACTTAAGCTGATCTATATCCTCGTCATACAGCGTTCCCGCAACAGGCACAGTCTTTGTCCTGTAGCTGTCGGCGTCCTTTATCATTCCGTCCTCATACTTAACGGCGGATTTAAGCTTTGCCTTGGTAAGGCGCATTACCTGTACGCCCTGCGTATCTCTTGCCGCTTTCGGCAGGATAAGCACGGTGTTGAATATCATCACCTTGCCCGCGTCGGAGCTCAGCATAAATTCGCAATCGCCGTCCACAAGCGTCATTGATATCAGCGGCGAGCCGTCATTATACGCATTTGCAAGCTTCTTACGCCTTGTCTTGGTTTCAAACGATGCCATAGGCACCTTAGCGCATTTGCCGTTTTCAAAGAACATCACAAGCGTGCCGCTGTAGTCCTCCGCCGCTATCATCTTGATTATCCTCTCATCGGGGTCAAGTTCCAGCTTTACAGGCAGATAGTCGCCCATCGTGCTTGCCTTGCCGTCGTCAAAGTCGCAGGCTCTCGCCTTATATACCTGATATTTATCGGTGAAGAACAAAAGCTCCGCGCGGTTCGTGCCCTCGTATGTCACGATTATCTCATCGCTTTCCTTAAGCTTCTGTTCGCCGCTCATTCTCAGCGACTGCGGAGTGATTTTCTTGAAATATCCCTCTCTGGTGAAGAACAGATTTACGGGATAATCGGGTATCTCTTCCGCTACCTCGTTTTCCTCTTCCTCCGCACCGTAGATGAACATCGTCTTTCTGGGCTTGCCGTATTTCTTTGCTATCTCGCCGAGCTCGGTAATTATTATCTGCTTTACTCTGCGCTCGGAAGAAAGAATATCCTCCATATCGGCTATCTCTTCCTTAAGGCTGTCTATTTCCTCGATACGCTTTAATATATAGCCCTTGTTGATATTTCTGAGCTTTATATCCGCAACATATTCCGCCTGAGTTTCGTCTATACCGAAGCCTATCATAAGGTTCGGTACGACCTCCGCGTCGTCCTCTGTTTCTCGTATGATCTTTATAGCCTTGTCAATATCGAGCAGTATCTTCTTAAGACCTGTCAGCAGGTGGAGCTTTTCCTTCTTTCTTGCAAGCTCGAACTTCGTCTTTCTCTTAACGCAGGTAATTCTGAAATCAGTCCACTGTTCAAGTATCTCGGCAATACCCATTACCTTAGGCATACCGCCGACAAGTATATTGAAGTTGCAGGAGAAAACGTCCTGCAAGGGCGTAATTCTGAACAGCTTTTTCATAACCGCTTCGCTGTCCTGACCGCGCTTTAAGTCGATAGTTATCTTAAGACCCGATAAGTCCGATTCGTCACGCACGTCTGAAATTTCCTTCAGCTTGCCGAGCTTTACCTGCTCTACTATCTTGTCAATGATTGCTTCAATAGTCGTGGTGGGCGGAATTTCGGTCACTTCTATGCAGTTTGCCGCTTTGTCATAGATATACTTACTGCGCACCTTGACGCTTCCGCGACCGGTAGCATATATGCGGCGCAGTTCGTTCTCGTCCTGTAATATAAATCCGCCGCCGGGAAAGTCCGGACCTTTAAGGGTGGATATAATATCGTGTTCGGGATTTTTCATCAGCGCGGCGGCAGTTTCGCACACCTCCGACAGGTTGAACGAACAGATATTGCTCGCCATTGAAACGGCGATACCGACATTGTTGTTTACCAGTACCGCGGGAAATCTTGTAGGTAGCAGTACAGGCTCGGTCATCGAGTTATCATAATTCGGCACAAAGTCGACTATATCACGGTCGATATCCGCGAATATCTCCGCGCAGATAGGGTCAAGCTTTGCCTCTGTATATCGTGATGCCGCAAACGACATATCCCTTGAATACGCCTTACCGAAATTACCCTTGCTGTCAACATACGGGTGTAAAAGTGCCTCATTACCGCGCGCAAGTCTTACCATCGTTTCGTATATCGCCATATCGCCGTGAGGGTTTAATTTCATCGTCTGTCCGACAATGTTAGCGGACTTTGTTCTCGCACCCGTCAGCAGTCCCATTTTATACATAGTATAAAGCAGTTTTCTGTGGGACGGCTTGAAGCCGTCAATTTCCGGGAGTGCACGCGAAACAATGACGCTCATCGCATACGGCATATAGTTTTCTGTCAGCGTATCGGTTATCGGCTGATTTTCGACAATGCCTGCGCCCTCAATATAAGCGTTTTTATTGGGAGCGACTTTCTTCTCGCTCTTTTCGTTTTTTCCTTTTCTCAAAATCCATACCTCTTTTTAGCCTGATTTATATCAGAGTGAAAACTCTTTTTTCAGCTTCTCAAAGCGTTTTTCATATTTATCCCTTATCGGGAGCGTTGTATTCTGCAAAACGTGCTGTAAAATATCCGCGTCTTTCAGCACCTCGTCAAGCGGCAGTCCTACATTTTCCTTGTCGCTGTGATTTGCGATAGCTCTTGTTATGTTGCCGATCTCGCACACGCTGAAAAGTCCTGTCTTTGCGAGTATCGGCATTACCGCGTCCGCTCCGTCCTTTGCGTGATTTTCATCAACGCCTGTCTGCAATTTACAGTAGTCGTGGAGCAGTCCGCATATCTGTGCAAGCTCCGCATTAACCCCCCTGCGCAGTGCGATAAGTCCCGCCGTCTGCGCCGTACCGAAAAGATGGACATACGCTTTCTGCCGTCTTTCCTCGGGGAGTGACGCTATCATCTCCGACACGACCGCCGATATTACTTCGATCCTGTTGATTTCCATATATCCTCCGTTTACGATACGTCTATATCGTCAAGGTACTTATAGCCGTAGTCACGGATATAATCCTTTCGTCCGTCAAGGTTATCACCGAGCAGAAGCTCGAATATCTCCTGCGTTTTCTGTGCGTCCTCCGGCATTACTCTTATAAGCCGTCTTGTTTCGGGGTTCATCGTGGTAAGCGACATCATCTCGGGCTCGTTCTCACCAAGACCCTTTGAACGCTGTATCTTATACTTCTGATCGCCTATATCGGCAAGTATTCTCTGCTTTTCCGCCTCTGTATAAGCAAAGTAGGTCATATCCTTGCTGTTTATCTCATAAAGCGGTGACTCCGCGATATACACAAATCCCTGTTCTATTACGGTCGGAACGAGTCGGTACAGCATAGTAAGAATAAGCGTTCTGATCTGATATCCGTCATAGTCCGCATCGGTGCAGATTATTATCTTTTCCCATCTGAGATTGTTAAGATCAAAGGTCGAAAGGTCTTTATTCGCCTTAGCCTTTACCTCAACGCCGCAACCGAGTATCTTCATAAGGTTGGTGATAATCTCACTCTTGAATATCTTGTCATAGCTTGCCTTAAGGCAGTTCAGCGTTTTACCTCTTACAGGCATTACCGCCTGATAGTCTGCATCTCTTGCCTGCTTTACCGCACCTAAAGCCGAGTCGCCCTCCACTATATAAAGCTCTCTTCTTGCCGTATCCTTACTGCGGCAGTCAACGAACTTCGGAATTCTGTTCGCAAGGTCTATCTTACCCGAAAGCTGTTTCTTTATTGTATCCCTTGCCTTAGCGGCATTTTCGCGGGCGCGCTTGTTTATCAATACCTGCTCGCATATTTTAACCGCTTCGTCCGGGTTTTCAAGGAAGTATACTTCAAGCTGATGCTTCAGCCAATCTGTCATAGCCTCCTGTATAAATTTATTGGTTATGCTCTTCTTTGTCTGGTTCTCATAGCTTGTCTGCGTTGAGAAGTTTGAAGATATAAACACAAGGCAGTCAGCAACATCGGTAAATTTTATCTTGCCCTCGGTCTTGTTGTACTTGCTGTTAGCCTTGAGCCAGCCGTCTATCTGACTTGTGAACGCCGCCTGCATTGCCTTATCGGGACTTCCGCCGTGCTCGAGCCAGCTTGAATTGTGATAGTGCTGTATAAGCTGTACTTTGTTTGAGAATACAAAAGCGACCTTCATCTTTACTTTGTATTCGGGTTTGTCCTCTCTGTCCTTACCTGTACGCTGTGCGCTCCACACCTGCTCTGTTGTGAGTGCCGTATCGCCTACTATTTCTTTAAGATAGTCGCTGATACCGTTCTCATAGCAGTAGGTATGCTCTTCAAAGTGTGTTTCGCCTGTTTCCTCGTCACGCACTTCGTTTCTGAGCACAAAGGTCAGACCGTCATTTACGACCGCCTGTCTGCGCAGAACATCGTCAAAGTATTCAAACGGTACGTCAATATCGGTGAATACGTCAAGGTCGGGCTTCCACTTGATTTTTGTACCTGTCGTTCCGTCCGACTGATGACGGCGGAAACCGCGCTCTTCCTTTTCAACGTTATAGCCCTTTTCAAATCTGAGGTCGTATATCCATGTGCCGTTGTTACTCTCGACCTCCATATACTCAGCCGCGAACTGTGTCGAACAAAGACCCAGACCGTTAAGACCGAGAGAGTATGAGTAGTTATCACCGCTGTTGTTATCATACTTACCGCCCGCGTAAAGTGTGCAGAAAGCAAGCTCCCAGTTATACTTTTCCTCGTTTTTATTGAAATCTATCGGTATACCTCTGCCGTAGTCCTGCACCTCAATGCTTTTATCAAGAAAGCGCGTAACGATTATCTTGTTACCAAAACCCTCTCTTGCCTCGTCTATCGAGTTTGAGAGAATTTCAAACACGGAGTGACAACAGCCGTCAAGCCCGTCCGAGCCGAATATAACGCCCGGGCGCAGTCGCACCTGGTCAGGTCCTTTCAGCTGTTTAAGACTGTTATCGTCATAATTTTTCTTTGCCATCAGCTTTATCCTTTCAACCGCCGTGCTCCCCCGCACAGCGCAACTTTAGTCAATAAGTAATTTTATTTTACCACAAATCCCCCGATTTTGCAAGCATGGCAGGTTGCCACTGACAATTCACCTTGCGGCAGGTTGCCGCTGACAATTCGCCTTTCTCAATATTAGCAATATGCATAGGTCACGTTGACGGCGGGCGGCTATGAGTAATAGCCAAGCGCCACATATTGCCTTTAATGAACCCCCAGAGCGTTAGTTATACGCTGTAACTTTGAGAATAACGGTAAAATTGAAAGCTTTTGAAAATGCACCGATACGCTAGTGAAATGTAAACTATAATAAAAAAAGCACTACCGCACTTGCCTCCCCTCGAAAAAGGATGAGGTTCTGTTGCTCGGTCAAGCCGAGCCAACTATGGTGAGGATTGTTATTGCTTAGAAGTTTAGAAGATAGCACTCCTATTATTTTCAATCCCCACCGTCTTGCAGACAAAAATGTTATCTATATATCAACGTTAACGATATTGCATAACAAAGCAGAATTTTAATATTTACTGCTCGTCTGCAATCCACCTCCCCTTTTCCGAGGGGAGGTGGCACGGCTGATACAAGTTTTTCGCTTACGGTACGGCATTCAGATAATCTGACTTTTGCAATTCTTAAACAATTCCGAGCCGTGACGGTGGGGATTGAAGTTGATACAAGTACTATCTTAAAAACTTTGATCCCCACCTGAACCGGCTCAGCTTGATCGCACAACGAATTTTCGATAAAAAATAAGAACTGCCGTCAGGCAGTTCAAAGTTACCCAAAACACTTCAATTCAGCAAAGCAAAGTTTTTATTTACAACATCTAAGCCTATCGGAATAATTGCATATCATTCTTCCATTCCAAGCAACCATGCCACCGAAACCTTGAGTATAGAGGACAACGCACGCAATTCATAATCGGCAACAAACCTTGTGCCTATTTCTATGCGAGATACGCTGTCCCTCTCTATAATCACTCCTTCTATCTGCAATTTTGCCGCAAGATCACGCTGGGTCAGATGAGCACGGCGGCGTGCTTCGTGTACCCTGTCACCGCATATATTCTTTTTACCCTCAAATTCATAAATTTTCATTACAGCACCTCGTTTATGTTAAAGATAAGATTTTTCTTGACTTTAACATATTTATGAGCTATAATGGTGTTAAAGATAAGAATTTAGTAAATTCTTAAATTAAATTTATCGGAGGATATTTCAATGAAAAATATGTTTACCAATCAGGAGTGCAAAACCGTACCTAAAAGTTTTTATGAGTGCTATGAACCCGACCCGGTTTCAACAAATCTTTGGAAATGGAGTCACAGGCTCGAAAATTTCGGAAAAATTATATTATTCGCTATTATAGTTTTCGGCGTGATTTCTGACTTTGCTTCTGCTTTTGTAGTTAAAGACTATACTATGAAGGAAAGCTTCGATATTTGGGTATTTCTTAATGCTGTCATTACTACTCTTATCTATGCATTCATAGAATACTGCTTATATCATACAATAGCCCTGTTCGTCGGTTCACTCGGAAGTATAGTACAGAACACCAGAATAAGTGCGAATATCGCTTTGTTCAATTCTGCAAAAGAGAACGCAAAGTCGGGTAATACGAATATCAACAATACTCAATCAAAATCTAATGAATATGCAGATACATGGCGTTGCAAAAAATGCAACGGTTTAAACAGTGAAGAAGATATGTTCTGTGTCCACTGCGGACAAAACAGATAACAACTAATTACATAACATCATTAGATAAACAACGCAAAAATCCCCGAGAGCCTCAACTCTCAGGGATTTTTCAATTAAAGACTGCCATAAAACCGTCCTTAAATATTGCATAAAAATGACACGAATTTAAGATTTTCCTTGACATTAACCCGTTCATTTGCTATAATCAATATGTAGGAAGCCCTCATAGACGGTTTCCCTCGGCAATTAAAGTGTTTATACAACAGTAATCCGCCTAGTGGTTTTAGGCGGATTACTTCTTTTTACTGGTTATTATCTGTACTGCGATTGCGATTAACGAAATAATACAACCGATTATACCGATATAAGTATCAATAGTAATAATTTATCACTTCCTTTGTTTTATTCCGACAAAGGTGTGTAAACTCAACCTCCCCTCCACCATTATCGGTATTGTGAGGTTGTCGCCTATTTTACGTCTGATAAAATGTATTAGTCAGAAGCGAGGACTTCCTATGAAAAAGATTATATCACACATAACTTGCAAAGTCAAATTATACTGAAAAAACAAAATCCCTGAGAACTGGCACTCTCAGGGATTTTACTATACTATAACAACTTTCGTATTACCGTCCGATAAATCAATACTTAGCGTAAGGATTTTCACCGTCATACAGCATACCTGCGGGACGGTTGAATTCAAGATCCTCAACACCGAGGTACTTCAGTGTGTCGAAGATAGCCTTGCCGTAGTGACCGAATGCAACCGCACCGTGGTGAGGATAGTTCTTCTTGATAAGAACGTTGCGGTAGAATCTGCCCATTTCGGGGATAGCAAATACGCCGATAGCGCCGAATGAACGTGTAGCAACAGGGAGAACCTCACCCTCGGCAACATAAGCTCTCAGCTTAGCGTCTGCTGTGCTCTGTAAACGGAAGAATGTGATATCGCCGGGAACGATATCGCCCTCGAGTGTACCTCTTGTGATATCAGGCTCCTTATCGGGCTCAAGACCTCTGTGCATGATGAGCTGATACTTCATAGTCTTGCTTGTCAGCTTGCATGAAGCTGTGTTACCGCAGTGGAAGCCCATAAATGTATCCTTAAGTGTATAGTTGAACTTATCCTTGATAGACTCAACATACATATCTGCGGGAACAGAGTTGTTGATATCGAGCAGTGTAACTACATCTTCCGAAACGCAAGTGCCGATATATTCACTGATAGCGCCGTAGATATCAACCTCACACGCAACAGGGATTCCTCTTGCTGTAAGTCTTGAGTTTACATAGCAGGGAACACAGCCGAACTGTGTCTGGAATGAGGGCCAGCACTTGTTGGCAAATACAACGTACTTTCTGCTTCCCTTGTGTGCTTCCATCCAGTCAAGCAGTGTAATCTCGAGCTGTGCAAGTCTGGGCAGGATACCGGGCATCTTGTTGCCGTCGCCAAGCTCCTTTTCCATATCCGCAACGACCTCCGGTATTCTTGCGTCGTCCTTGTGCTCGTTGAATGCGGCATAAAGGTCAAGCTCCGAGTTCTCCTCGATCTCAACGCCGAGGTTGTAAAGCTGCTTAATAGGAGCATTACAAGCGAGGAAGTCCTGAGGACGAGGACCGAATGAGATGACCTTTAAGTTACGCAGACCGATAACTGCTCTTGCAACGGGGATAAAATCCTTTATCATATCTGCTACCTCTGTAGCTGTTCCTACAGGGTATTCGGGTATGTATGCCTTGATGTTTCTGAGTGCTAAGTTGTAGCTTGCGTTCAGTACGCCGCAGTAAGCGTCGCCTCTGCCGCCAACTAAGTTGTCCTGTGTTTCTTCTGCCGCAGCAACGAACATTACAGGGCCGTCAAAGTACTTGGCAAGCAGTGTTTCAGCCGACTCAGGACCGAAGTTGCCGAGGTATACAACAAGTGCGTTGCAGCCTGCGCCCTTAAGCTCTTCAAGAGCCTGCATCATGTGCGCTTCGCTTTCGATAGTGGTGGGACATTTGAATACGTCAACACCGATTTCCTGACATGCCTTTACAACAGCCTCACATCTTGAAGCCGAAAGGCTCATGGGGAAACAGTCACGGCTTACTGCCGCAATTCCGAGCTTTACATCGGGTATGTTCTTCATAGTAAAAATTCCTTTCTGTGCAGTTTTATTCTCTGCTTTATAAGTCTGTCAAAATTCCGCCGCATATATGAACCGCGGTACATACCGAATGGTACACACCGAAATCTGGGTAATCGTTTACTTGCTTTTACAAAACAAAAAACCTCTGCGGTGGGTATTAGTATTATTGTATCACAAATTTCCGTCATTGTCTACAGAATTTTGATAATTTTACGTCATTTTCACACGAAATTATCAGCGCCGCTGTGTAACGGGTTACATCGCATTTAAGTAAACCGCATTCCCCCCTTGATTGTTGACATACCACGGTCTTTATGGTATCATTTTACTATATTAACATTTAATAAGTGGGAGGAAAGCCGATGAAATACAGACGACAGCTCTTCTCGGTAAAAGACCCGTACACCGATAACTGTGACGAGCTGTTTGCTAAAGCCGTCAGAGAGAATTTCAGCTACTGCCTTTCCCACTGCGATGATTACCGCAGAATATGCGAAAAGCTTGACATATCCTCCCCATCGGACAGCTCAGAGCTTCCCGTGATCACGACCCTGCTTTTCAAGAAAAAACAAATGTTCAATTCCGGCTGTATTCCGCTTATCAAAGCCACTTCATCGGGTACAAGCGGCAGGAAAAGCACAATAGCCTTTGACCCCGGCGGTCTTATGTGCGGGCTTAAAATGGTTATGCGTATATCAAGGCTCAGAGGCCTGTTATCCCCTGTTCCGTGCCACTACATCGTAATGGGCTATAAGCATCACCGGGGCAACCGCACAGCCGTAACAAAGACGGCTTTCGGCGCAACGCTTTTCACCCCCGCACTGAGCAGAAATTATATCCTGACCTATAAAAAAGGCGGCTATTCTCCCGACTTTGACAGGATCATAAGCCAGATCATCAGGCATTCGCATTCCCGCTTTCCCACAAGGTTTATGGGGTTTCCCGCTTATACATATTTCCTGCTTAGAATAATGGACGAGCGTAAGATCCGCCTCAAAATGCCGAAAGGCTCACGCATTATGCTCGGCGGCGGCTGGAAGCAATTTTATGCCGAGCAGACCGATAAAAATTCCTTCTACCGTCTCGCAGAAAGGGTACTGGGCATAAAGGAAAATGACATAATCGAATTTTTCGGTGCGGTAGAACACCCGATACTATACTGTGACTGCAAGGAGCATCATTTCCACGTTCCCGCTTACAGCAGAGTTATAATAAGAGATGTCGATACTCTTGAGCCGCTTGAAAACGGCAAACCGGGGCTTGTGAACCTGATAACTCCCATGGTCAAAGCGACTCCTATCCTTTCGGTCATGACCGATGATCTCGGCGTGCTTCATAACGGTGACGAGTGCCCTTGCGGACTTAAAACGCCGTTTCTGGAAATTGTCGGAAGAGTAGCGCCCGAGGATATAAAGACCTGTGCGGCAGGCGCAGAGGAGATAATAAGGGGGCTGAACGTATGATATTTTTTGACGGCGAAATATATGAAAACGTTATGCGCGACAAGCTTATATCCCGTTTTGAAGATGTAATATGCGAGACCCTCTGCAGTAATAAGCTCTCCGCAGAAAAGGTCATTACTGCCGCTGAAAAAATCAGTACGGATATAGAAAACGGCGCTTTTGACGATATGATCTCCGAGCTTGACATTGACGATATCGGTTACTATAAACGGCTTATCATTGCCGCTCTAAGCCGCGAAAACCTTGAATACAGGCTGAAAACCGAGCTTGGTGATACGGACTTTATAACAAGCCCCTCGGGCGGCGTCACTCCGAAAATACAGGTAATAACAAGACCTCTCGGCGTTCTTTTTCACATATCCGCAGGAAATGCGGACGGCTTACCTGTAATGAGCGTTGCCGAGGGACTTCTCGCGGGCAATATAAACATACTGAAGCTTCCGTCCGCCGACAAGGGCTTATCCGTGAAAATAGTAAAACGGCTTTGCGAATATGAGCCTCTGCTGTCCCGCTACATATATGTTTTTGATACTCCGTCAAGTGATGTACGGACTATCCAGACACTTGCAGGCTTTGCGGACGGTATCGTGGTATGGGGCGGCATTGAAGCCGTAAAAGCAGTGCGCTCGCTTGCACCGCCGGGCGTAAAGCTTATCGAATGGGGACATAAGCTCAGCTTCTGCTATATTTCCGACTACGAAAATCGCCATACAGAGCTTTCGGCTCTTGCAGAGCATATAGCGTCTACAAGGCAGCTGCTTTGCAGTTCCTGTCAGACCGTGTTTATCGATACCGATGACAAAAACGAGCTTACACGGTTCTGTGAAATATTCCTGCCCTACCTTGAAACGGCTGTCGAAAAACACAGGAATACTTCCATCGGCACACGGGCAAGAGATACGATCATAAGCTACACTGCCCGCCTTGAAGAAGCAGTCGGCATAAGGCGGATCTCTCCCGATACATTTGACGGAAAGGGTTGCAGTCTTATCATAAAAGACGACTGTGAGCCTGAGCTCTTGCCGATGATGTGCAATGTGCTTGTAAAAAGGCTTCCGAGAAAGAGCATAGTTGCCGCACTGAGAAAAGCCAAAGGCTTCTTACAAACTGCGGGACTTATCTGTAATGAAAGCGATCGGGCAGAGCTTACAGACCTGCTACTTTCTGCCGGAGTAACAAGAGTAACACAGGCGGGGAATATGTCCGCTTACTTTTTCGGAGAATCCCATGATGGAGATTATCCGCTTTCAAGATACACCCGAAAAGTCAATATCGAACTTAAAAATTAAAGCAAAGGAAATAAGTATATGAAAAAACTCGTTTTACCGCTCAACATAATTTTTCTCGGCTTGTCGCTTGTTTTTGACATAGCCCTTATGATAACCCACCTCTACCCGCTAAAAGTAACTGCAAGCGTACTCTTTATGCTTGCCGGTGCAGTAAACCTGATATATGCACTGATATACTTTCCCGACAAGAAAGTATCGTCGATCACCCTGACTGTCGGCGTATTCTTTGCCTTGTGTGCGGATATAGCGATAAATCTCAACTTCATCGCAGGCGCGGCGATATTTGCTTTGGGTCACATCTGCTACTTCATAGCGTATTCGGTAATACAGAAACCGCGTGCCGCAGATTTTATTCCCGCAATGATCATATTTGTTCCCGTAGCACTGTTTATGATGTTCTCACCTCTGCTCGACTTCGGCTCGGTAATGATGAAAATCATAGGAATAACCTACGCGTTTATAATTTCGGTAATGACCGGTAAATCAATAATGAACTGTGTCCGCGTAAAAAACAAATTTAATTTTATTCTGGCTCTCGGCAGTACGCTTTTCCTGATATCCGACATAATGCTGCTTATGGCGTACTTCTCGGAAATTGATTTCCCGTTCTCAAATTTCTGTCTTGCACTCTATTACCCCGGTCAGTGCCTTATCGCAAACGGACTTGCGCATTTAAAACACGACATAAAATCCGCGTCCTGAGATGCAAAGTCGGCTTGCAGAAAGAAGTCTGATTTAAAATCAAACTGCTGATTCATTATCTTTTTCCATAAAAATGAGCTGTGATGAAATTTTCGCATTTCATCACAGCTTATTTTATAATTACAGTGTCTAAATCGCGTCAAATCTGAGCGGAGTTTATTTGTTTTCAATTCTGGTAGTTTTTTGCCTGTTCTTCTGTTATTACGCCTTGTTTTATCAGCTCGGCTAATAATTCTGATCTTCCTTCAGCTCTTCCTTCTGCTCTTCCCTCAGCTCTCGCATAGGATTTCTCAGTAGCCTCAATATGCAATGCCTTTTCACGCATTTCGGCAAGCTCGATTGCTTTTTCTACATCACTCATCTTTTTATAGACGAACGTTGTTTTGCCGACAATCACTACCTTGTTTCCTTCTTCGTCAATATATTCGGTTCTTTTTTCGTCCATAAATTTCGACTACTTTCCGAGTATTGCTTTTATCTGTTCATCACTCATACCTAACGATTTAAGCTTCGCAAGTATTTCGTTATCTCGTTCCGCTCTGCCCTCTGCTCTTCCTTCAGCTCTTCCCTCAGCTCTTCCCTCAGCTCTCGCATGGGCTTTCTCGGTAGCCTCAATATGCAATGCCTTTTCACGCATTTCAGAAAGTTCAATTGCTTTTTCTACATCACTCATCTTTTTATAAACAAACGTTGTTTTGCCGACAATTACTACCTTGTTTCCTTCTTCGTCAATATATTCGGTTCTTTTTTCGTCCATAAATTCCGATTACTTTCCGAGAGCCTGCTTTATCTGTTCTTCAGATAAGCCCATCGGTTTAAGATTGGCGAGGATCTCAGCTTCTTTTCTTCTTTCGCCTTCGGCTCTTCCTTCAGCTCTGCCTTTCTTAAGTCCGGCTGCTTCACCTTCAGCTCTTGCGTACGATTTCTCGGTAGCCTCAATATGCAGTGCTTTTTCACGCATTTCGGCAAGCTCTCTTGTCTTTTCGTCTGCACTCATCTTATGCAGTACAACTACTGCGTCCTGTATTGACTTTACACCTGTCTGCTGTAACATATCAAGTTCATCCTCCGTTTCTGCATTTATAAGTCTGAGCAGAGGTGACTTCATTTTTAATTTCTGTAGTTTTTTGCCTGTTCTTCTGTTATTACACCCTGCTTTATCAGCTCGGATAATAATTCTGATCTGCCTTCGGCTCTTCCTTCAACTCTTCCCTCAGCTCTGCCTTTCTTAAGTCCGGCTGCTTCACCTTCTGCTCTTCCCTCAGCTCTTGCGTACGATTTCTCGGTTGCCTCAATATGCAGTGCTTTTTCACGCATTTCGGCAAGCTCTCTTGT
>DJPL01000054.1:0-12600 GCA_002437415.1 Ruminococcaceae bacterium UBA6413
ACACATAGCGTCGGAGGCTATTGCTCTATCCAACTGAGCTACAGGCGCAAATATAAAGGGCTGACAGCAGCCAGCCCTTTTAGTATAACACATTTTACTTAAATTTGCAAGTACAATTACTTGAGCAGAGATTCTGTAGCGGCGATCTTTACTGCAACACAGAATACTTCCATAGCCTTTGCAAGCTCTGCCTCGGTAGGATATGTCGGAGCAATACGGATATTGCTGTCGTGAGGATCCTTGCCGTAAGGATAAGTTGCGCCTGCGCCTGTCAAAACAACGCCTGCCTGCTTGCAGAGGTCAACTGTGCGCTTTGCTGTGCCTTCAAGACCGTTGAACGAAATGAAATAGCCGCCGTTGGGCTTGTGCCAAGAGCCAAAGCCTGTAGGAGCGATCTCCTTGTCGAGCATATCAAGAACGATCTTGAACTTGGGTTCGATTATAGCTCTGTGCTTCTTCATATGCTCCTTGATACCGTCAAAGTCCTTGAAGAAACGGGCGTGTCTTAACTGGTTGAGCTTATCATAGCCGATGGTCTGGAATGTCATCTGGCTCTTGATGAACTTGATGTTCTCAGCGCTTGCACCGATAAATGCAAGTCCGCCGCCGGGGAACGAGATCTTTGACGTTGAAGCAAACATAAATACCATATTTTCCTTGCCGGTCTTCTTTGCTTCTTCAAGAAGGTTAAGCAGGTGGTCGGGTGTATCTGTAAGGTGGTGAACGCAGTAAGCGTTATCCCAGAATATTCTGAAATCCTTTGCCTTGGGTGAGAGGTTTGCAAAACGTCTTACAGTTTCGTCCGAGCAGGTGATACCGTCGGGATTGCTGTACATCGGTACGCACCAGATACCCTTTATAAGCTCATCTTCGCTTACGAGCTTTTCCACAACGTCCATATCCGGACCGTCGGGAGTGTAAGGAACTGTGATCATCTCAATGCCGAGGCTCTGGCAGATAGCAAAGTGTCTGTCATAACCGGGAGCGGGGCAGAGGAACTTTACCTTCTCGTTCTTTCCCCAGGGCTTGTCGCCGCCGAGAACGCCGAGCAGCATTGCTCTTGCCATTGTATCGTACATAAGCTGAAGGCTTGAGTTACCGCCGATGATTATCTCGTCGTGAGCAACACCGAGCATAGGCATACAAAGTCTTTTTGCTTCTTCGATACCGTCAAGTACACCGTAGTTACGGCAGTCGATACCTGTTTCTGACATATAATCACCGTCAAGGCAGTGTGTCAGCATATCTAACGAAAGATCAAGCTGTGCAGGGGAGGGCTTACCTCTTGACATATCTAATTTAAGTCCCTGCTTGCAAAGCTCGTCATACTGCTTTTTAGCTTCTTCATTCAGCTTTATCAGTTCATTCTTTTCCATAATCGCAAACTCCTTATAATAAAGAAATTTTTACGCAGTTCTTCACTGCACCCATAGTCTTATTATAATGCAAATAAAATTGTTTTGCAAGCGTTTTTTAGCTTTCTTGCAACGAATTATGCAATTTTGTCAAAAAAACGTTGCACAGTAACATAATTATGGCGATTAGCGACTATATAATATCCATAAAATGTTTAATCTGTGCAACTCGTGATTTTGATTTTTGCATTAAGCGGCAAATGCTGCTGTCACAATGCCATTATTGTTTGTGAATGTAATATCTGCCGTTACTGTCTGCTCGTCAAGCCCGGAAAGGTTAAGCGGTACACTGCAACGTATATTGTATGTCCATTCAAATGTCAGCGTGGTGCTTGTATTTCCGTTAAGGAACGCAACATTCAGGTCAAAGTCGGTCGAGTCTGTGAGTACTGCCGTTGCGGATAACGTATCGTCATATATCACAGGGAGCGTCACATTTTGGCGTGTAAGCTCTGTCGGAATGATGTTGCGCATTGAAATGAGCTTTGAGTTTCCGTCTGTGTAAACATTCAGCGTAAGGTCGGCACAGTAGAAACCGAGCTCCTTCTGACCGTCAAGCGGTATATCCTCAGCGTATCCCTGTACGGCAAAATATCCTGTGCCGTAGTCGGACATGGCTATGCTGAATGTCGGGTTGAATACGGGCGTGCCCTTGGCAAGAATAGCATCGTATGCTGTCAGAGCACCTTCAATTCCGTCCTGTACATCGAGAAGAGCGGTTTCAACCTCTGCCTTGTCAAGCCCCGAGTAGTAGCTTGCGGATACGGCAAGATTAGTACCGTCGCTGATGATTTCCTTATTGCTTCCCGCATATATGGGTGTTGTGCGGGTAAGCAGCATATAGAGTAAAAGTCCTATTCCTGCTGTAACAAGCACAAGCAGGATAACAAGTACGATCTTTTTCATTTACGCTCCCTTTCAGATGCAGTAAAGATTCATATCCCATGCAGGAATATACGGGTGCTGTCTTAAGTACAGATTGTATGCGGGGTTAAGCTCTTTTACCTTAAGCGGCAGAGCAAACATATCCTCTGTGCGGTGGTAGAGCGATACAAGCAGCTTGGGCTTGTCCCGCTGTATTACGGTTTTGCTTCCCTCAAGAGCCTCACTCTCACTGCCCTCGACATCATACTTTATATATGTAATATGCTCGTCCTTTACAAAGCTGTCAAGACTGCGCATCTCTATCTCTTTGATCCTTGACGTATTTACGAGCTTGCCCTTTTCATACGGGATAAGAGATGAGTTTCTGCCGCCCTTGGATACGAATCTGCATACTGTGTCACAGCTCCATGCGCCTGCGTTTACCGTCCTGAAATCGTAGGGGTTGAGCCTGTAGTGAAGGCGCTTCATTTTAGCGTAGTTCTTGCCGTCGGGCTCCATTGCGAATATCTTGTTGAAGTGCCCGCCGGTGACTTTTAGAAACTCGGTTATGGTATCACCGTTGTATGCACCAAGGTCTGCATAGGTTTCGTTGCCGCCGAGCGCAAGTATCTCATAGCCGTCCGATTTATCTGTCTGGTTGCGTATAAGCGGCTGTATTCTGCCTGTTATACGATATTCGAGCCAGCCGTCAAATACCTTCTTCGATTGCTCATCGGCAAGCATTGAGTAGACCTGCTCGAGCTCGGCTCTGTGTTCCTCGGCATATTCTTTGGTGAATAGTCCGCCGCCTATTACGGGAACATCGGGGGCGTATAATTCGTGCCTGTCCGAAATGGCTATGATGCGCTGTATCACCTCGTCGATATGCGTTCCGAACGCAACGAGAATGATACAGTTGCCGAACTGCCGTTCTATATCCGACAGCTTTTTTACTTCAAAGCCTGCAAAGCTGTGACCTCTTACAAAGTCATCGCTTGCCATAAATCCCGATATCTTTATGCCCTTTTCGGCGCAGACATCAAGTATCTTCTGCGCGCCGTCACCCATGCCGTATATTATTATCGGCTTTGAGGTCGCGGCTAAGTGATCCCAAAGGCAAACCGCATTTGTTATATCGTACATCTGAACATTCCTTTTCCGATGATTATTCTACCGTTACCGACTTTGCAAGGTTTCTCGGGTGGTCAACGTCAAAGTTCTTGAGTGCCGCTGTGTAATAAGCAATAAGCTGGAGCGGAACTACTGCCACAAGCGGCATAAGAAGATCTCTTGCAAGAGGGAGCATAACGGGATAATCAACATCGTTCTCTTCAAACTTCATATCCTCACTGCACACCATTATTACTGTAGCGCCTCTTGTCTTTACTTCCTTTATATTGCTCATAGTCTTTTCATAAAGAGCGTGCTGGGTCGCTACCGCGATGACCGGCATACCTTCTTCGATAAGCGAAATAGTACCGTGCTTGAGCTCACCTGCGGCATAGCTCTCGGAATGGATATATGATATCTCCTTGAGCTTAAGGCTGCCCTCCATACTCAGCGCATAGTCAAGACCTCTGCCTATATACAGCAGACTGTCGGCGCTTATAAGCTTTGAAGCGACCTTCTGATACTGCGTCTGATCGTCAACGCACTGCTGTACCTTTGACGGAATTTCGGAAAGCTCGGATATCAGCTGTCTGCACTCCGCTTCGTCTATAGCGTTTCTTGCATACGCCACGCGGAAAGCAAGCAGATACATAAACGCCGTCTGCACCATATATGCCTTTGTAGAGCATACGGATATCTCGGGACCTGCGAGGGTGTACATTACCATCTTGGCTTCTCTTGCTATGGAAGAGCCGACTACATTGACAATTGCAAGCGTATCCGCACCTATAGAATTTGCGAGCTTCAAAGCGGCGAGTGTATCTGCCGTTTCACCCGACTGCGAGATTATCACTACTAAGTCATCGGGAGAAAGCAGGGGATCGCGGTAGCGGAACTCCGAAGCGATATCCACAACAACGGGAGTACGAGCAAGCTTCTCAATAACATACTTTCCGACCATACCTGCGTGCATGGCAGAGCCGCAGCCCACAATATAGATATGGTGATAGTTTCTCAGCTTTTCATCTGTAAGTCCGCATTCGGAGAAGTCGGGAGTGCCGTTTTTAATGCGGGGATTTATTGTCTTTTTGAGAGCGTCGGGCTGTTCGCATATCTCTTTGAGCATAAAATGCGCATATCCGCCTTTTTCAGCCGCGGAAACGTCCCAGTCCGCTATCTGTATTTCCTTTTCTATGACATTTCTGTGCATATCATAGAATGTAACGCCGTCCGCCGTGATATCGGCTATTTCGCCCGGCTCAAGCAGATAGTATTCTCTGGTGTATTCGATTATTGCTGTGACATCGGACGCGATGAACATCTCGCCTTTGCCCTTGCCGACTATCAGAGGGCTTTCTTTTCTTGTCGCAAATATGCGGTTCTTGTGCTCTCTGAACATAATGCCGAGAGAATACGCACCCTCGATATCGGCAATTGTCTTGATTATAGTATCAACAGGGTCGCCGTTGTAGTTGTAGTCGAGCAGCTTTGCGACAGCCTCGGTGTCTGTCTGGCTTTCAAAGCCGTAGCCCTTGGAAATAAGAAATTCTTTAAGCTTGCGGTAGTTCTCGATAATACCGTTATGAACAATGGATACTCTGCCGTTTCCGATAGGGTGGGAGTTGATATCGCTCGGCTCACCGTGGGTAGCCCAGCGGGTATGGCCTATACCTGCCGTAGCGGTAAAGTGCGGCTCGTGCGAAAGCTTTTCAATGAGCCCTTCCTTGAGCTTGCCCTTTGCCTTTACCGTCTTTATTCTGTCACCCTCGAATACCGCAATGCCTGCCGAGTCATAACCTCTGTATTCAAGCTTTGTGAGTGAGTTTACAAGTATTTCGGTGCATTCTTTAGCTCCGACATAGCCTACTATTCCACACATAAATTTATTCCGCCTTTCATAAATCGGACTTGGCGCATTGATATGCGCTATAAAAATAATATTCTGATTTTTCTCTAATAAGTACAAAGCCGTCGGCTTATACAAAATACAGTATAGCACATTTGCCGCAAAAAGGCAAGTATGCCGACGTTATTGATATCGGTAACTGCGGTCAAATAAAGCAATAAGAAACAGAGCCTTCCGTGATGGCTCATTTTTATACATTGAAAGCGGTTTTAAATGCAACAAATTTGTATCAATTAACGATAGAAAGCCAAAGCCGGTTGTGCTAAAATTATTATCGGTGATAATATGAAAAAGAAATTAAGCGTTTGTCAGAATTCAATGGCGCTTGTGTACATACTGGCAATGTCGGGCGGCTTTATGGACGCATATTCCTATATGTGCAGAGGAGAGGTGTTCGCCAACGCGCAGACAGGTAACATACTGCTTATGGCGGTAAATCTCGCCAAGGGAAACTTCGGCACGGCGCTGAGATATTTTGCGCCTGTTATGGCTTTTATAGCGGGTGTTGTGCTGGCACAGACCGTGCACCACATTTTTAAGGGACGTATGCTCCACAGGCGGCAGATAGTTATATTGTTCGAGGCGTTTACGCTTTTTGTTGCGGCATTTATACCGTATGAGCTGAACATTCTGTGCAACTGTATGATCTCGCTTGCCTGCGGTGCGCAGGTCGAGGCGTTCAGAAAGATAAGCATAAGAGGAGCGTATCCGCAGAGCTATGCCTGTGCAACTACAATGTGCATCGGCAATATGAGGACTGCGGCATCGTCATTATGCGAGTATGTCGCTCACAGAAACCGCGATGATTTAAGAAAGGGCTTGCTTTTGTTCAGCATAAATGCAATGTTTGCGATCGGTGCGGTAGCGGGCGACCTTTGTGTAACTGCCATAGGGCAGTGGGCGGTTATGATATGCGCTGTGTTTATGACTACTGCGTTTATTATAATTACGATGGAAGAAAATGAGTAGATATTAAAATGGGGTTGTGATACAACCCGGAGAAGAAAAAGTGAGTCGAAGCGCAAAATAGTGCGCACGGCTCACTTTTTGATTATGACTGTTCTGCAAGAAGTATATTTATCAAATAACGTGTAAAAGCAGATTAAAAACCTTTCCATTGCTATGACTGAGGGGATTGTGAGAGCTTATAAGTTTTTAGGGTAGTACTTCTATCAACTTCAATCCCCACCGTCTTGCAGACAAAAATCTTTAGCTTATATAAATGTTAGAGATATCGCTAAAATAATGCAATTATCCACATTTTCGCTTGTCTGCAATCCACCTCCCCTTTTTCGAGGGCGGGCATGGATGCCCGAAGTTGAACGCCCAGAGTTTTGCAGGACGCAAAACAAACAGAGCGTTCATCAAAAGGCAAGTGTGGTAGTGCATCGACACACAATCGATTGCGCTTAAAAGCACGTCGTAAGCGGGACACTCTGCAATTTCAATGGAGTTTTGATAAACTGAGAAGCTGTGATGAAATATTTTTGCATTTCGTCACAGCTTCTTTATTTATCCGCATAAATATCATTTATACATTATCTCGTCCTTATTGAACTTCTGTGTATATCCGAAGTAATAGCCGAGATGTGTTGCCACGGGAATTGCCGCGTAGCAAAGCATATAGATAAACGGCGCGAATACTGCCATAGAGTCTATGGTGTTTTCGGGAACGATCATAAGCGACAGCGGGTAAACTAGACCGTCAACTATCCTGTGTACAAACGTCATATCAAAATACCATCCGCACAGCTTGTCAAGAAGCAGGATAACAGACGGAATAAACATTATCAGCATAAGTATCACGCCGATAAGCACCCACTTGTTTTCCTTAGGCGGCTCTGCCTTGTGAAGGCGTACATATTTCTGTTCTCTGTCGCCGTCACGGTATCCGGCAGTGAACATAAGCGAGTAGAATATGCACAGCGCGAGTATAAACACTATGACCTTGAAAAATTCAAAGCTCATAAACGGTGCTGTTGAAACGGTGACGATCGTGCAAAGCAAATTGCCGAAAACCATAAATAAAAATCCCGATAAAAGCAGCTTCCAAAACGGCTGTCTTCCTGATTTTGAATAGTAATCCATCTGATGCTCCTTTATTTTGTTGTGCTCTCGGCGGTTTTGTTTATTTTATTGCCGGTAACAATGTTTGTAAGCACTTCTTTTGCGCGCTTTTGATATTCTGCGGAATTCTTGTAGCTTATCATTCCCTCTTTTTCAAGACGCACGGAAAAAGCCAGTGTGTCGGGGCAGGAGTTTTCCCACTTTGCGTCAGTGACAAATCCCGTGTCGCGCAGAGGAATTCTCAGCTTTCCGTTATATTCGCTCATATTGAGCGCTTCGCCGAGGTCGGCAAACATAGTTTCATATGAAACATCGGTATCTATATACTCCTGCGAGGGGTCGTATTCTTCCGGTGCTTTTTCAGTCGTGAAAATGTCATCATCACAGATGTACAGCTCTGCAACGCCGCGCTGTATCTCTCCGTAGAATTTTGCAGTGTTTGACTGCACATACTGGCTGTCCGAGCCTTTTGTAAGATCTATAAAGTATACCGCAACGTGCACATAGCCGTTGTTGTCATAGTCCGGGCAGTACTGCTCAAGCGCAAGCTCAATGTCGTTTACCTTCTGATACAGCCCGGGGGCTTTATCGGTATCGGATATCACAAGCATCACCGTTAAGTCGGGATCCTCTCTGGTAGCTATCTGGTATGCAAAGAATATTATAAGAGCAGCAAAGAACACTCCGACTACTACAAACCACTTGTTGCGGTAGAAGAAGTTATCTATCTTTTTTACCGCGGTCAGCTCCTCGGGCTCTTCGTGCACGTCCTGCTCTATTATATCGCTGTCTTCTATAATTCCCTGCTTAAGCTTCAACAGCTCTCTTTTTTCATCGCTCTCTTTTGACATAAGGTGTCCTTTCTTTATTTGCTTTGCTGATAGAATACGCCGTCCTGCAGATTTTTCACAAACTCCATCGCGTGCTCCTGACTTTCGTCATCGGTGCGGCGCACGGCTATGTAGATCGGGGTCGAGAACAGCTGCATTCTTTTTCCGTATGCAGTGCTTCGGATATCTGTCATATATCCGCTCTCACCGATAATTTCGCTGAGATCCGCAAAAACCGGCTCACCCGATACGGACGTGAAGCTTTCGTACACGCTCTTTATTTCGTCCTCCGAGCCGATGAATATCTGGCTGTCGCCGTTTTCTACCTCATTGAAAAGCTCGGTATCGCCTAAAAATTCGTCCGGCACTGCCTGCTCGATAGTAACGTTGCGTTCACCGTTGCCGTCAAAGTCGGGGGTGTACTGTGCCATTGTGTTTTCGAAATTCGTACGCACGGACATAGCATAGTTTCCGACGCTGTATATTGTGATGTCGGGCTTCTTTTTCACAAAGAAGGCAAGATATATTATCACGGCTACTATCACAAGAACTATGCCGCCTGCGATCATCGCCTTATGATACCACAGGAAGTTCTTTGTCTTTTCGGAGGCAGTCTGTGCCATTCTGACATCATAGCCGGTTTCCTGTATGTCGCTGTCCTTTTCGTCAATGAGACCCTGCTTCAGCTTAAGCAGTTCGCGCACGTCCTTGTCGTTGTCAGCCATTTCTCTGTCCTTTCCGTACATTTTGACAAATATTCTATAACCGCAATGTGAATGCAGTTTAAACGTTTTAATATTTCCGTCGCATTTATAAAGTATAGCATATCGGGAAATTTTTTTCAAGAACGCTTTATTGCGCCCTTACGCGGGGCAATGATAAAACCGGCAACAACACCTTTCGTGTTATCGCCGGCATTTGTTACTGTTATGAAATTTTCCCGCCGTATTTTCTGTACAGCAACTCAGTAAGCTTTATAATGTCGGAGCGGGTGTTGAATACCGAGGGTGCAAGGCGCACCGTGCCTGTTTCTAAAGTGCCCTGCTTCTTGTGTGCAAGGAAGTTGCAGTGCAGTCCTCCGCGCAGGTAAAATCCGTTCTGCGACAGCATATCGGCTGTCACCGAGCTTGATTCATCACCTGCGGTGAATGATACGACGGGGAGTGATTTTGCGTTTTCACAGCGGTAGAGCTTTATGCCCTTTATGTTTTCACAGCGCTTTATGAAAAGCTCGCAAAGCGACATCTCGTGAGCGTAGATCCTGTCAATGCCTTTTGTGTTGACAAATTCAACACCTCTGCCGAGCGCTATCGCTCCCGGAGTGTTTATAGTGCCGCTTTCAAAGCTGTCGGGTAAAAAGTCGGGCTGATCTATATCGCCGCTGGCACTTCCCGTTCCGCCTTCTATAAGGGTGCTGAGCGGAAACCTACCGTCTGTTACAAGTACGCCTGTTCCCATAGGACCGTATAAGCCCTTGTGTCCGGGAGCGCATATGATATTTATGCCGTCCGACAGGCTCAGCGGTATAACTCCTGCCGCCTGAGCGCAATCCGCTATAAGGCAGATGTTATGTCTGCGGCACAGTGCCGATATATCGGAAAGAGGCGTTATTCTTCCGTTTACGTTACAGCCCGCGGTGATCGCTATCACGGCGGTATCACGGCGGATAAGCCGCTCAAGTGAGGCTATAAGCTCACTGTCGCTATCACCGCTGTCGGCTATGCTGTAGCTTATCCGCTTCTGCTTATAAAGCGCATGGAGCGGACGGATAACGGAATTGTGCTCTAGGTCGGAGGTTATTACATGGCAGTGCCCGACGGTCTGACATACACCTTTAAGCGCAAAGTTTATCGCGTGGGTGCAGTTAAGCGTGAATACGGTGTTTTCCGTTTCTCCGCCGAAAAATTCCGCACAGCTTTCCCTTGCGTTGAACACCTGCTTTGAGGTTTCGAGAGAAAGCCTGTGACCCGACCTGCCCGGGTTCGCTCCGTAGTCGTAAAGCGCTTTTTCCGCCGTATGGAGCACGGAAACAGGTTTCGGGTAGGTGGTGGCGGCATTGTCAAGATATATCATCCCGCATCACCGCCGTTTCTTATTTCAAGGCAGTTAAGTCCGCCGAGCGAGAGCAGGCGACAGGCTTTGTCGGGGTCATATTCCGTATAGATCCCGAAGCGGCAGCCCTTGGTCGTTGTTATTTTTCCTGTTGATGATGATATCTTATAACCGCTGAGAATGCGCCTTGCTTTCTCGGCGGCTGTAGCCGAACGCAGTACTATAAAATACATGATGTGCACCTCATTTCCATATATTCACTGCCGTATTATATGCCGCAAAACGCAGGAAAGTTACGATATAGCTGTAAGCCGCAATGCGGTCATTAGTCTGTCTGTCCCTTGATATAAAGCTGAAAAGTGAACTTATGTGCAGAGCTTGTTATTAGCTAATTACTTAAAATTGCTTAACAAACTACTTAAAATTACAAACTTTTGATTAAATATATACATATATTTGCCACCTCTTTTGTACACTTTAACCAAATATGCGGTTAATAAACTGTAGAAATAGTGAATTGAAATTTTAAGCGGTTTCGGTTATAATATAAATATCTTGATGTAAACGAATACATACAAGTACGACTTAAAGGAGGACTAAAATGAAACTCTCAAAGAGAATACTCGCTTGTGCGGTTACAGCGGCAATGGCAACATCAATGCTTTCTGCCTGCAACGGTTCAAGCACAACAAGCGGTTCGGCTGACAGCGGTAATGCTTCAAGCGCTACAAGCTCAACGGCTGACAACAGCAATTCAGGTACAGACAACAATTCAACGGACAATTCTTCTGCAAGCAACAACAACGGCGGCAGTGTTGTAGAAGCTCCTTCAAACGGCACTACACTCAAGTGGCTCGGTTACTACGACCTTAACACAGATGATAAGGAAATCGTAGATAAGTTTGCAGATGAGGGCTATTCTGTAGAATATATTTCAACAAGCTCAGGCGAATACTTCACAAAGCTTGCACAGCTCGTTGCTTCTTCGGACTCTCCCGATATGGTACGTTATGAGTGGCAGTCATACCCCCACGGCGTAGCAAACAACCTTTATACATCACTTGACGATTATGTAGACTTTGACAGCGATACATGGTCAGGCATGAAGGATATGATCGAGAACTTCAACTACGGCGGCAAGCACTACTATCTGCCTTACCGTGTAAACGCAGGCGTTGTTCTTATCTACAACCAGACAGCCCTTGACGATGAGGGTATCCAGACAGACCCGCTGGAGCTTTATAAGGAAGGCAAGTGGACATGGACTGCATGGAAGGATATAATGACCGAATGGTGCAACATCGGGGATGAATATTACGGTATAATGCCCACAGGCTTCGTTGCGATGCCTTTCATAGTTTCAACAGGTACAACGCTTATCGATGTTGACGGTCCTAACAAGCAGATCATCAACAATATGAAGGATGCTAACGTTCAGAGATGCCAGGACTTCCTTGCCGACCTTGCTAACCAGGGTATGGTAAATGCTGAATATGCAGATCCCAGCACCTGCCTTTCAGATACAAAGACACTGTTCGCGGAGTTCGGTCTTGACTGGGGCTGGACAACGGCTCAGGTTGCAGCTCCCGACCAGGATATCAGATTTGTTCCGATACCCAGAGATGATCAGGCTGATGCATACTACATGAATACCGATACATTCGGCTATCTCGTTCCCGCAGGTGCACAGAACATAAAGGCTGCTCTCAAGTATATGGAGATCTGCCGTCTTAACGAGATTGATCCTGAAAAGATTGCACAGTCAAAGGCTGAAATGACAGCTGAAAAGCTCTACTACCCCAAATGCCCCGAATGTGGTGTTTCTACTGCTGACAAGACAATTGAGAAGTGCCCCAACTGTGGTGCTGAGCGCCGTGCAAATAAGAAGCACGCCGCTATGTCGGAGGATCTGTATCAGATCTATTCAGACCTTAAGGATACAACAAGTGACAAGTTCACATTCCTCTTCGATGACTGCTTCGGCTTCTCGACAGACCTTACAACAATGCTCCAGCAGGGTGACAGCGAAGGCGCAGGTTGCGTCCTCGGCGGACCTTTCAAGCTGGGTGAATCCTATACAACTCTCCGTGATTCATATTTCGGTACTGTAGAATCTTACCTTGAGCCCTACAGAGCTTTAATGCAGCAGAACTGAGTTGAAAGCGGTTTTATAACACAATAACAGAACAAAGGCACCGAGCGATCGGTGCCTTTAGTTTATCTGTGAGCGTATTGCCGGTGCTGTAATGTGAACGAGGAAGTGTGCTTGACAATAATCGGCAACCGTGCTATACTGTAGAAAAGAAAACGAAGCATTCAGTGCTGACGGAAAATGGTGAGAGATATGTATAAGGCA
>DJPL01000054.1:12644-24251 GCA_002437415.1 Ruminococcaceae bacterium UBA6413
GGCTGAGTAACAGCACCTCTGTAGGTTGTGCACAATATCTCTGCGTAAAATTCAATATGGTAATTTAGGCATAGTCCGCGATGGGTGGACTATGCCTTTTTGCATTTTAATTTCAATATAAAAGGAGAGAGTAATATGAAAGTTAAAAAGTGGCTGCTGGGGCTTATAGCCTTTGCGGCAATGGCTGTGCTATGCGTGGTGTGCGCGGACGCGGAGACTTATGGGAATTTTGAGTATGATGTGCTTGATGACGGCACGGTGGAGATTACCGGTTATAGCGGTAGTGCGGAAAAGGTTGATGTTCCGGAAAAGATTGATGAGAAGAGTGTGACGAGCGTAGGCGAGTATGCTTTCTACAATTGCACAAGCTTTACAAGTATAACAATACCGGACAGTGTGACGAGTATAGGTAGGAGTGCTTTCGGAGATTGCATAAGTCTTACAAGTATAACAATACCCGACAGTGTGACCGAAATAGGAATGACAGCTTTTTCTGGTTGTTCAAACCTTACCGGCATTACTCTTCCGAATGGTTTAACAGAGATAAACTACGGTATTTTCGAGTATTGTACAAGTCTTGCTAAAATAACCATACCTAATAGTGTGAAAGAAATCGGCTATGCCGCTTTTGGAGGTTGTTCGAGTCTCACCGATATAGTGATACCGAACAGCGTTGAAAATATAGCCGGAAGAGCTTTTGAAAATTGCTCAAATATTACAAGTATAACTATGCCAAATAACTTGACAAGTATAGGAGAAGTGACTTTTGGAGGTTGTTCAAAGCTCACTGATATTGTGATACCGAACAGCGTGACGGAGATAGGCTGGTATGCTTTCAGTGATTGCACAAGTCTTACAAGCATAACTATACCAAATAGCGTGACAAGTATAAGCTCTACCGCTTTTATAAATTGTACAGCTCTTACAGCAATAAATGTAGCATCTCAAAATAAAAATTATATTTCTGAAAATGGTGTTCTTTTTAATAAGGATAAAACAGAGCTAATCTGTTATCCGGGCGGAAAGACAGATAATCATTACGAAATACCGAACTCGGTGACAAGTATAGGTTCCTATGCTTTTTACTGTTGCTCGAAACTTACAAGCATATTTATATCCGATAGTGTTAGTGGCAAAATAGCATTCAGGAGTTGCTCAAATCTTACGACAATAGATGTAGCAACAAATAATGTGGATTTTTCATCTGAAAACGGAGTTCTTTTTGATAAGAACAAAACAGCGTTAATCTGTTATCCGTCAGGAAAAACCGAGAATAGTTACAACATACCGGACAGCGTGACGGAGATAGGCAGTCATGCTTTCGAAGATTGTACTAGTCTTAAAACCGTAACTATACCGAACGGTGTAACGTATATAGATTATTGTACTTTCAGTGGTTGCGCAAGCCTTACAAGTATAACTATACCGGATAGTGTGACGCTTATAAACCACAATGCTTTCAGCGGTTGCACAAGCCTTGAAAGCATAACGATACCGGACGGAGCGACGGAGATAAGCGATGATGCTTTCAGCGGTTGCACGAGCCTTAAAAGTGTAACGATACCGGATAGTGTGACATATATAGGCGGAGAAACTTTCAGCGGTTGTACAAGTCTTACAGCGATAAATGTTGCAACAGGAAATCAGTATTATGCTTCGGCGAACGGTGTTTTGTACAATAAGGATAAAACTACAATTCTATATTATCCCGTCGGAAAAAAAGATAAAAATTACAAAATACCTGATGGTGTGACGAGTATAGTCAGCCGCACTTTCAAAGGTTGCACGAACCTTACAAGTATAACGATACCGGACAGCGTGACATATATAGGCGATTATGCTTTCAAAAATTGCACAAGTCTTGCCGGTATAACGATACCGGACGGTGTGACGGAGATAAACCAGTATGCTTTCGACGGTTGCACAAGTCTTACAAGTATAACAATTCCCAAAAGTGTGACGTTTATAAACAATGGTGCTTTCTTGGGTTGTACAAGTCTTACAAGTATAACCATCCCCGACAGTGTGAGATATGTAAGTTCAGACGCTTTCGGCTACTATTATGATGACGATGGATACAAAAAGAAGTTAGATGACTTAAAAATCTACTGCTACAGCGGCACAGCCGGCGAACAATACGCCAAGTACTATGGCTTTGACTATGAGTTAATTGAAATACCCACACTCGCAATAGTAACAGATGTAAAACTTAGCGGTAGAGCGGCTGACGCACTGAGAATTAACTGGACTAAGAACGCAAATGCTGACGGTTACATTGTAGAAATGCACCAAAATGGCAAGTGGGCGCGTGTTGCAAAGATAACTAGCAATAACACCACAACATTCAGAAAAGCAGGTCTTAAGGCAGGCACTGTTTACAAGTTCAGGGTTAAGGCGTACAAGATGTATGACATTACTGCTGTTTACAGTGAGTACAGTGCTACTGTTACGGCGAGAACAAATCCGTCCGTTATGACAGGCGCAAAGCTCGGCGGAAGAGCCGCTGACGCGCTTAGGATAAACTGGACTAAGAATACTTCTGCTGACGGATATATTGTTGAAATGTATCAGGGCAATAAGTGGGTGCGTGTCGGTAAGATAACAAGTAACAGCACAACTACATTCAGGAAATCGGGTCTTAAGGCTTCTACCGTTTATAAGTTCAGGGTAAGAGCGTATAAGATGAGCGGTAGCACAGCGCTTTATGGTGCATACAGTGCTACTGTTACGGCAAGAACAAATCCGTCAATAATGAAGGGTGTCAAGATAGCGGGTAAGGCTAAGGACGCGCTGAGAGTAAACTGGACAAAGAATATTTCCGCTCAGGGTTACATAGTAGAAATGTACAAGGGTGGAAAGTGGGTTCGTGCGGCTAAGATTACTAACGGCAACACGACAACATTCAGGAAAGCAGGACTTGCTAAGAACACAACTTACAAGTTCAGGGTAAAGGCTTACTATATGAGCGGAAAAACCGCACTTTACGGTAATTACGGAAGTGTCAGCGGTAAGACCGCGGCGAAGTAAGATTTTAAATCTTGACTTTCGTATTCAATCGTGTTATACTAAAGATACAAAAAGAGGGAAACGACAGACGATCGCTCCCTTGAAAAAGTAGTTTTGAAATAACCGCTTTAGTTTGGTCGCTATGGGCGGTTATTTCTTTTTGTTAAAAGAAATGAGTGTGAATATCATAACTGTGAAAGCAGTAAGAAATATTCCTATCTGTGTTAAATCACTTAGCGTTATGTACAACAGCTTCACCCCCTTTCACAGTGCTTAAAGCACTTTTGGGAGATGAATTGACCGCCTGACGTCCAAGGTTTCCCTCGTGAATATTTTAGCATATATTGTTAAACAATTCAACAGTAAACCGCAGTACCGATTCGATACTGCGGTTATTTGATATACTTCTCTTACTTACTCTTCCTGTTCAGATACTCCTCGCAGGCTTTCAGTATGCCTTTATCCTGCTCCCAGTTGAGCTTGTTCATAGCGTCCTCGTAGCTTAACAGCCAGTCGCCTATTACTTCTTCCTGCTGAATGGTAACAGCGGCGTTTCTGTCAAAGCTTCCTGCGAAGAATACGCTTGTCTTTTCGGTATTGTCAAGCGTGTGGAATGTATATTCCGCACGGAAATTTTCATCTAATTCGGCTTTAAGTCCGCATTCTTCGAAAACCTCACGCAGAGCGGTTTCACGCTCGCTTTCGCCGTATTCGATATGACCCTTCGGAAAGCCGATATGTCCGCTGTTGTTCTTGATAAGGAAATATCTGCGATTATTGCCGTTACCCGTATACATTACTGCACCGCAGGTTTTTTCATATAATGCGAATATTTCGGCGGTGTGGAATTGCTCCTGAAAATGCACGGCATTCACTATATTGCACTCACAGCAAAGCTCCGTTCCGACAAGCTCTGCGGGTACTCCGACCCACTTGTCCTCGTTGTCATCGGTGCGCATTATCGTTGCTATGATAACGCATTCCACCTTTTTTACAGGCTTATCTGCTCCGAGAATGTATACGTCCTGTTCTTCGCCGTCACCGCCGAGAAGTCCCTCGACATAGCCGTAGTTTATCGGATAGATTATCTCCGGGTGCTTTGGGTGATGTGTGCCTATCGGGCGGTCGACTGTCACGGTGACAGCCTTTCCTATATATGATTTGTCACCTCTCGGTATTTGTATCATAGCTTTTCCTTTCTGCGGTCACTGCTTTCTTGCAAGCTCGTATTCATCATCGTTTCTGAAATACGGACAGTTGTAGTTGTCGCCCGTTATAAAACGGCGCAGCTCGTCCTCGTCAAGGTTTACAAGGCAGGTGTAGCAGTCGTATTCATCGTCATAGACGTAGTTTACACAACAGTCGCAGTTTGTCATGCTTTCTTCTTCCACTTCATCGAAATGTCGAATGCGGTCACGCTGTGTGTAAGCGCGCCAAGGCTGATTATATCAACGCCTGTCAGCGCAACGTCACGGATATTGTCAAGCGTTACGTTTCCGCTGGCTTCAAGCTTTGCTCTGCCCGCGTTTATCTCGACCGCTTTCTTCATATCCTCACAGCTCATATTGTCAAGCATAATAACGTCAGCCTTTACGGCAAGCGCTTCATTCAGCTCGACAAAGTTGCGCACTTCAACTTCTATCTGTAGCATATGTCCCGCCTTTTTGCGCAGTGCTGTTACTGCCTGTGTTATGCCGCCGTATGCGTCAATGTGGTTATCCTTAAGCATTGCCGCGTCTGTAAGGTTGTAGCGGTGGTTTCTTCCGCCGCCTGCGACTACAGAATATTTCTGTAGGGGGCGTAAGCCGGGGAGAGTCTTTCTCGTATCTGCGATAGAAGCGTTAGTGCCCTCTACTGCCTTTACGCACTTGTTTGTGTAGCTTGCAATACCGCTCATATGCTGTAAAAGATTAAGCGCTGTACGCTCGGCTTTCAGCATAGCGCAAGTTTGGCCCTTGAACTCGGCGATGATATCGCCTTTTTTTATAGCGTCGCCGTCCTTGA
Organism: Ruminococcaceae bacterium UBA6413; assembly: GCA_002437415.1. Classification (GTDB taxonomy): domain Bacteria; phylum Bacillota; class Clostridia; order Oscillospirales; family Ruminococcaceae; genus Ruminiclostridium_E. The sequence goes on from DJPL01000054.1 coordinate 17,655, forward strand.
AGTGAATATTCATCTCAATCGTATCATCAAGTAAGGTGAACACACGCATAGCAACATCTATACCCGCAAGCACGCCGTCAGCCTTAGATACAAAATAAGCCTCGGATATATCGTCCTCGTCAATGAGCAGGTCTGTTGTGCTGTCGATATAGTTTATATCCTCTGTTATCGCCCTTTTTATCAGGTCGTCAACGTAAAACTGTAATAATTTCATTCGATTATGCCCTTTTCCTTTCCCTCTGCTACTACTTCACTGAGGATTATGTAAGCAACGGTCGTCAGCGACTTAGCCTCGATATAGTCGGGAGTAACCTCAAAGCCGCCGTTGTCGAGCAGGTCTTTAAGCTCGGTTACGCGCTTTATATCCTTAGCCGCTTCAACATAGTCGGGCACTACGAAATATGAGCGCTGCATTATGTGCCTTATTTCTGTACGAATTCCCTTGGGGAGCGGCTTGCCGTCGGGTGAGGGATAATCAATTTCGATTGTTCCAAGCTCGTGGTGAACATTGTTCTTGTTGATATCCTCGGCAATAAGACGGCTGAATACCAGTGCCTCAAGCAGAGAATTACTTGCAAGACGGTTGATACCGTGAACGCCTGTATGCGCACATTCGCCTGCGGCATATAAGCCCTTTACATTGGTCGCGCCGTGTCCGTTTACGCCGATACCGCCCATCAGATAGTGCTGGCAGGGGTATATCGGGATAGGTTCTTTTGTCATATCATAGCCCTTTTCAAGAACCTTGTTATAAATCATAGGGAAGCGGTTTCTGACAAATTCGGGGTCTTTGTAGGAAATATCAAGATAGAACTTGTCACTGCCTGTTTCCCTCTGTTCCTTCAGCATATCCTTTGAAACCACATCACGGGGAGCAAGCTCCTTGCGCTCGGGCTCGTACTTGTGCATAAAGCGCTCCTTGCGGCAATTAAGAAGGTATGCACCCTCACCTCTTACCGCCTCGGATACGAGGAAGCATTCGCGGTTTTCGTGGTCTGCAAATGCTGTGGGGTGGAACTGTATGTAGCTTAAATGCTGGATATCAGCACCCATATTGTATGCAAACTGTATACCGTCACCGGTAGCAATTGCCGAGTTTGTGGTATAATCGTAAACTCTTCCTATGCCGCCTGTTGCAAGAACGGTGTTCTTTGTGGTATAATAGCTGTGCTTTCCCTCGTGGAGCACATCAAACAGGAAATCATCGCCGCGCTTGGTAAGACCGAGTAGGTGAGAGTTTTCAAGAATTGTGACATTGGGCAGCTTCTTTACGCCCTCAATAAGAGAGGTCACTATCTCAAAGCCCGTGCTGTCCTTATGATGAGCAATTCTGTGGCGGCAGTGTCCACCCTCAAGGGTAAGGTCGATCGAGCCGTCCTGCTTTCTGTCAAAGTCTACTCCGTAGTTGAGAAGATTTTTAACGTCTTTCGGACCTTGCTCAACCAGTATGCGAACATTGTCGATATTGTTCTTGTAGCCGCCGGCTATAAGCGTGTCCTTGATGTGCAGTTCGTAGTTGTCATTTGACGTATCCATTACAGCGGCAACACCGCCCTGTGCGAGAGCCGAGTTGCAAAGTGTCAGCTCACGCTTTGAGAGCATGAGTATCTTCATACTGCTGTCAAGGTTCAGAGCCGCATAAAGACCCGAAACACCTGTGCCGACAATGATCACGTCGTATTCTTGGAACTTCATAAAGATTACCACCTTTTGCGGAATACCGCATAAAATTACTGTATAATTAACAAACCGGAAAGGAACATTATGAACGAATCAACAGTAAACGATCCGATTTTAAAGGAAAACGAATTGACCCGCGCTATACTCGCAGGAGTAGATACTGGCGAATATGATGCGGAAATATCTATGGACGAGCTTGAAGAGCTGGCAGAGACCGCAGGTGCGGTGACAGTGTGCCGTATTCTTCAGAAGCGCCCCGATATCGAAAGTGCGACTATCCTCGGCGAGGGTAAGATCGAAGAGCTCAGTGCCATTGCAAAGGATCTTGACGCACAGCTTATCATCTTTGATATGGAGCTCAGCTCCAGTCAGATACGCAATATTGAGGATATTACATCGGTGCGCGTCATTGACCGCACTATGCTGATACTTGATATATTCGCGGGCAGAGCGGTCACAAACGAGGGTAAATTGCAGGTAGAGCTTGCTCAGCTCAAATACCGCCTGCCGCGCCTTATGGGAATAGGTACATCGTTATCACGTCTTGGCGGCGGTATCGGTACGAGAGGACCGGGTGAAACTCAGCTTGAAACAGATCGCCGTCATATAAGGCGCAGAATAGAAAAGCTCAGCGATGAGCTCAAAGAGCTCGAAAAGCGCCGCGAGCTGTCACGCCGCCGCAGAAAAAAGGACAGCGTATGCGTGGGAGCTATCGTCGGATATACCAACGCGGGAAAATCGACCCTGCTCAACGCTCTTACCGGTGCGGGTGTACTTGCCGAGGACAAGCTGTTTGCTACTCTTGATCTTACATCAAGGGCGATCGAGCTGCCCGACGGAAGAAGCCTTACGCTCGTTGACACGGTAGGACTTATAAGGCGGCTCCCGCATCACCTTGTAGAAGCGTTCAAGTCAACGCTTGAAGAAGCGGCAAGTGCCGATATAATCCTGCACGTTTGCGATGTATCCGACCCCGAAGCCAAGGAGAAAGCCGAAACAACGCTTTCTCTGCTGTCAGAGCTTGGTTGTGGGGAAATACCGGTAATTACCGTTCTGAACAAATGCGACAAGCTCGATTATGAGCTTCCGCCCGCAGAAAACACTGTAATGATCTCTGCAAAGAACGGCACGGGATTTGACGAACTGCTCAAAGCCGTATCGGAAAATCTGACCGACAAGGTAAGCAGAATGGAAATGCTGATACCGTATGATAAGTCGGGACTTGCGGCGGTGCTCCACTCGCACGGAAAGGTGCTGAGCGAGGAGTACCGCGAGGACGGTATCGCAGTGACTGCGCTCGTAGACAAGCTCCATAAGCATGAGTACGAGGAATTTGTTGTTTGAGCATCATATATAGGACAGCCCTGCGGGGCTGTTTTTGTTTTATCGGGTAATACTCATCATCGTTAAGGAATGAATAATGAATGATGAATGATGAATAATTGTGGTACGCCTGCGGCGTTTATTTAAAAAACGCCGTATTAAGCATTTAACACCACGACAACCCTTGCAAAAGCGTCGCTATCCCTCGCCTCGCACCATTTTCTTGCCTCCCCTCGAAAAAGGGGAGGTGGCTTGACGGCAATGAGAAACCGTTATCAAACATCATCTTCATTTGCAATTTGCCCGACTGTTTCCGAAATTGCTATGCTTTTTGCCGTCAAGACGGTGGGGATTGAAATTGATAGTGCTTCTATCCTTAAAACTTCTAAGCATTTACAATCCCCTCCGTCACGGCTCGGAATTGTTTCAGAATTATAAATGTTGGACTATCTGAATACTGTACAGCAAGCAAAAAACCTTATATCAGCCGTGCCACCTCCCCTTTTTCGAGGGGAGGCAAGATTAGTGCTGTGCTGTGGGTAGTGCCAAGCGTCATATAAAGTGTATGTTATGGCGAAAGTTTGTAGGGGAGGGGCTTGCCCCTCCCGATGTACACACAGTACTCTCAGCTGACAAAAATCGGTGATCTGCGGTGTTAGACTGAATTTCAGGGATACCTCAGAAGGGGCTCGCCCCTCCCCTACGAAAAGTGAAGCAGATATACTGCTATCACAATGTTCCGATGTAACAAATCGTTATTTGCAAAGCTCGACTTATATAAACAATATCACCCTTAGCACAATCAGATCTCAACCTCAGTACCGCCCACGGGACGTATTGAAAGAACATGACAGCTTCCTGCACCAAATACCTTTTCTATATCAACGATAAAGCTCTTTAAAATATCCTGCGGAACGAACGCCTGTATAGTTCCCGCAAAACCGCCGCCGTGAACTCTGCAAGCGCCCTTTCTTGTAAGAGCGTGCTCAGCAACGTTCAGCGCGATACCTACTGCCTGATGTGTGTAGTCGGAAACGGCAAATATATTCTGTAAGTACTTGTAGCTTGAATTTCCGCTCTCGTTTATCGAGCTTAAGAAATCATCGAAATGTCCGTGCTTGAGTGAGTGAACCAGCTTGTCCACACGCTCGTTTTCCTCGAAGAAGTGGAGCGCACGCAAAACTGCACGGTCGCCGAACTGCTGTCTTAAAATGCTCATATTGAGAATAACGTCTGCGCGTGATATTTCACGGAGATATTCTGTTGAGAAATAGCCTGCTATAGCTTTCATCTCGCGGGGGATAGCGGCATATTCGTCTGTAAGGTCGGCATGGTCCGCCTTTGTATCGATAATGCACAGAGCGTGTCCGTATGATGAGAAATCAACAGGGATATTCTCAATCAAAGGCGCTTGCGTATTTTTGAAGTCTATGGCAACAAAGCCGCCTACCGAGCTTGCCATCTGATCCATAAGACCGCTCGGTTTGCCAAAATATTCGTTCTCTGCGTACTGGGCTATCTGGGCTATCTTTACGGTGCTGATACCGCCTGCGTTGTAGATGCCCGAAAGGATATTTCCGAGAAGCACCTCAAAAGCGGCAGAGCTTGAAAGACCCGAGCCCTTCATAACGTTTGACGTTGTATAAGCCTTAAAACCGCCTATGCTAAAGCCGTTGTTCTTAAATCCTGCGGCTACGCCTCTTATAAGCGAAGCCGATGTATTCTTCTCGTTTTCATGAACCGAAAGATCCGATATGTCAACCGTGTCCTGCGGGAATCCCTCGCTCTTTACTGTGATTATGTTGTCGTCCGTAGGCTCTACTACTGCGATAACATCAAGGTTTACGCTTGCCGCAAGCACCTTGCCGTGGTTATGGTCGGTGTGGTTTCCGCCTACCTCTGTACGTCCGGGAGCTGAGAAATAACGAAGTGAATCGCTGTCACCGAAAATGCTCTTAAATTCTTCCGCTGACTTCTCATATCTTTCCTTCTGAGCCTTTACTGCACCCTCCGGGTAGATTTCCTCAAGTGTGTGGATTGTCTTTTTTGCCATGATCGTTTCCTTTCATTTTGCTTTATCTTTTCTCCCATTGGGGAGTTAAAACCTGCTGTTATTCCTTTTCGGTGTAGAACATTCTGTATTTGGTGGAGTTGTGATAGCTTACGCTGAGTACAAGTCCCAGTGCCACAAACAGGCACACTCCGGACGTACCGCCTGCACTGAAGAACGGTAGCGGTATTCCGATAACCGGCGCTACACCGAGCACCATTCCGATATTTACCGTTGTGTGGAATACAATAAGCGCGAATACACCGATACAGATAAGCCTGCCGAGCGTGTCCTTTGCACTGCTTGCATTTGACAGTATTTTAAGCGACAGCACCGCGAGCAGTCCGATTACAAGCAGACAGCCCAGCAGTCCCATTGTCATTCCGATATATGAAAAAATGAAGTCGTTGTGTATTTCGGGAACATAGGTATATTCTCCGCCCGACAGTCCCTGTCCCGTAAGTCCGCCCGAGCCTAAGGCTATCTTTCCGACACGCTGTTGCATATATATTCCGAGCGCCTCGTCCTCCTGCATCTGAGTATCCCAAAGTACCTGAAAACGCTTTCGCTGGTGCGGTTGCATAAGATAGTTCCACAGCACATAGACAGCCGGGGGAATTGCTACCGCTATCATTACAAGATACTTCCATGAAAGTCCCGCCGCAAACATCATACAAAGGAAGATGAAAAGAAATACTATAGCCGAGCCGTCGTCGCCCGTCTGCCGTATAAGCAGTGTCGGTATAGCGCCGTGAATGCACAGAAGAATGAAGTGTATCGGCTCGTTCATTCTGTCCTCGACCTTTGACAGGTGGAATGCAAGGGAGAGGATAAACGCAAGCTTGAGTATCTCGGACGGCTGTATCGTGACTACTCCGAGATCGAGCCAGCCGATGTCGTCCGCGCCCTCTCGCTGAAGTCCGAGCGGAGTAAACAGCAGGAGCGTAAGTCCGAGTCCGACCGGGACATAGATAAACCACAGCTTTGCTATGAACTTGTAGTTTATAGCCGCAAGCACAAGAGCTATCACAAGACCGCCGATAAAGGCTATAAGCTGTGTCTTGTACTGGCTTGCGGTAACAGCTGAGCTGATGTCGTTTTCATAGAGCGTGTACTGAATGAACACCGCGAATGCCGCAATGCCCGCACACATGAACAGCAGCAATTTATCCAGTTTTCCGAAATAGGTTTTGATCTTGCTTAGAATAAGTTTCATAAAGCTGTGTTCCTTTTAATATAAATGCGGTCTGAGCCGCAGTTGCTTTTACAATTACAGATAACTATATTATACACGGAAAACGGTTCTTTTTCAAGCAAAACGAAAATAAAAGAGGTGTTTACAATAAATTTGCAAATTAAATACAAAAAGTCGAAGAATTATCGATAATTCTTCGACTTTTTTAACAAGGGAAAGGGGAGTGTGAGAGAGAAATGCTTTTGCAATATGGTTTCTGTTTTCGGCTTGGTGAAAATGTTTGATGTTTTTACTGTGATAGCAAGCTCCCGATACTGCCTTTTGTCGGACAGCACTTCTCGGGTTCGCT
>DJPL01000020.1 GCA_002437415.1 Ruminococcaceae bacterium UBA6413
CAAAATCGATAGCTGGCTACCGATACTGCCTTTTGGGGGATAGCACTTCTCGGGTTCGCTATTCTGTGCGATAACGTTGCTGCTATGTGTAATGGAAAAAATATATGTAAAAAGGAAAACTACTTCTAAGCAACTACAACCCCACCGTCACGGCTCGGAAATATCGGAGAAACACAAAAGTCAGATTTTCTGAACTTATATGATAAAGAACGATGAACTTGTATCAGCCGTGCCACCTCCCCTTTTTCGAGGGGAGGCAAGTATGGTGGTGCTTCAATATACAAACGACTGGATTTTAAATGTTTGCCTAAGCGGGTCGCTGACGCTCACTTAGTCCCATTTTAGTACAGATATCTCAGGATAGTGGCGTTCTTTTCTGAGAGTCGGTGATAGTGCAGTTGCACCGATACACTCACGAAATTATTAACACCTTATCGGCACAGAAAATGTTTTCAGCGATGATGGCATATACTTATTGTTTTGACATTTTTAATATGTTGCATTGCAATTTCAATGGAATTTGGATAAACTAAGAAGCTGTGATGAAATTTTTTGTTCCGTCACAGCTTCTTTTACCTTATCTCTGTGCATTTACAATGCCTGTTATTCTTCTCTTGTACTCGTCGCTTACTCTCCTGCTGTCACGTATCTTTTGTGCCGCTATAAGCTTTATCGTTATACTTATCGGGCTTTTTTCAAGATAATCGGCAATAAGCTCAGGATAGCTTACGCAGTATACCGATAAGCCCCACGCCACAGCCATATCGCGGTAATACTCGCCGTAAGGAAGCGTATCATAAATATCAAGTGCTTTTTTTACAGTCGGCTCATCATTAAACTTTGAGAACATAAGCACTATGCCGACACGGGAGACAAACTCCTCTTTTCTTTTCATCAGCTTGTCCGAAAGCAAACGCAAAGCGTCCTCTTCGCTTTTTCTGACCTTGAGGCAGGAGCAGAAGCAGTCACACTCCGCCCAGTTGTCGATCATTTCGGCATAGCGGATCATGTACGGCTCTTTTTCGGACAGCGGTGCAGTTGCAAAGCCCAGCGCCGCGCCTTTTATGATAATTTCCTCATAGCTGTCATACGGCATTTCAAAAATTTCTTTGTAATCCGCCCTGTGCTTTTTTGCTATTGCTTTAAGGTCGGGCATACGCACGCCGATAACTCTGTATTTGCTCGTATGCACTATTTTTTCGTTGAATATGCGGAACTTTTCTTCCGAAAGACTTTCAAGCTCCGCAAGCAGTTTTTCACGTTCTATCATTTATATTTCTCCTCTGTTTCAAGCAAAAACTTCTTTATATCTATTCCCTCTTCGCCCATATAAAAGCCTATGCCGCCGCTTGCGGGGACTACCCTGTGGCACGGTACCAGTATCGGAAGCGGGTTTCTTTTCAGTGCCGAGCCGCAGGCACGGATAGCCTTACTGCCCGCCATTTCGGCCGCCTGTTTATATGTTACGCGCTCACCGTAGGGTATTTTCTGTATGGCGGTAAGTATGCTCCTGAAAAACGGTGTGCCGAGTTCGCTTATGTCAAACGGCAGTGAAAATTCCTTGAGCTTTCCGTCAAAGTATGCCGTAAACTGCTCCTTTGCCTTTTCGCATATCGGGTCGGGTCTGTCAGGTATATTCATATCGAAAACGACGCTTGTTATATTTCTGCCGTCGGTAATGACCGTTATCGTGCGGTCGATCGGCATATCGAAGGTTATGTTGCTCATTTGCCTCTGTTTGCCTTTCCGCTGATCTCGTTTACCGAAAGTCGGTAAACCTTTGTCCTTGCGGCGCACGAACTGTCAGCCTTATATGTTATTTCACCGTACTGCTTAAGTATCAGCGATAGTGCGGAAAGCTTTTCATCGATGTCGGTTATCTCGGTCATTGTGCCGTTTCCGACAACGCTCTCATACAGGCTTGTTATACTGCCCTGCACATAGTCGTGGCAGATATCAAGCTCAAATGCCACCTTGTTATTTCTGCCTATAAGCGTATTCTTTCTGCCCTCGGTCGCTGTATGGATATAAAAATACAGTCTGCCGTCCTTTTCTTCGTATCCGAAATTGAACGGCAGAACATAAGGATATTCTTCATCAAAAAAAGCAATGCGCATTACCTTAGCGCTGTGGATAATCTCAAGTATTTCTTTTCTGTCGGTGATCTCACGGTCTTTTCTTCGCATAGATGTCTGCTCCTTTGTATCGGTAAATCTTCTGTATTGATTATACGACAATCAAAGAAACGTGTCAACCGTCAGATAATAACAGGCTGGAGCTGTACATTGTCAAGCGCCGCGCTTACCGCATCGGGGATAAGCGTAAAATCAGCCACGAGCGAGCACGGCTTTTTCAGCGGATCGTCCTGTCCGAGCGGCACGAAATAATAATTGCGGCAGTTCATCAGAAAGCCGATATTTTTAAACGAGCCTGCAAGCGCGTCATTTGTGGCGCAGGCGATAAGCACGGGTCCGGCTCCCCGCAGGTGACTTTTCACCGCCATTGTGACAGGCGTATCGGTAATGCTACGCGCAAGCTTTGCCATAGTGTTTCCCGTACAGGGTGCTACCACCATTATATCCGTCAGCTTTTTAGGACCTATGGGTTCGGCATCGGAAATAGACATTATCACTCTCTTGCCGCAGATCTTCTCCGCACGCTTTATATGCTCCTGCGCCGTACCGAAACGTGTGTCGGTAGCTCCCGCATTGAACGACATTATCGGGAGTATGTCACAGCCGGAATCATGCAAGGCTTCCATAGCCGCGAATGCTTTTGAAAACATACAGAATGAACCCGTCATACAAAATCCGACTCTGATACCGTTTAATTCACTGCTCAACGTTACCGCCCCTTTCTTTATAAGTATCAAGTATCTCTTCCGCGGCATCGGCTATTATCCCGCCTGCGGTTTTCGGTGCGGTTTTCGCCGGCAGACCGCCCGCGTTTATAACCGTCACGCTGTGCTTTTTAAGCGCCGCATTATCAATTCCGGAGGCGGAGGCAAGCTCTACATAAACCGCTTCGTCGTCAAATGCCGCAAGCTCATCCTCGCCGATGACCGCACACGGAACTGTATTGTATATCAGCGTCACCTCGGGCAGAATATTACACAGCACGTCAAAGCCGACTGCGCGGCAACCGAGCATTCTCGCCTTTGCTCTTTTTTCACGGCTTCTTGCCGCAACTATGACCTCGCTCCCCATAGCCTCAAGGTACACGGCAAGCTGTGACGCTATCCTGCCAAAGCCGAGTATAAGCACCTTCTGACCGAGTATCTGTTCGGGTGTTGCGTTTATGCCGACCGCAAGCGCGCCCTCCGCAGACGGTACGGCATTTCTCAGCATCACGGCTTCATCGCTGTAATGATCCTCGCAGAAAAAGCCGTTTTCAGCACAGAAGCGCCGCAGTGCGGGGCTTATCATTCCGCCGATAATTATGCCGCCGCGCTTTACAAGCTTTTGGAGCACGGTGAGTGGGATAGGCTCGCGGCACAGCGGAGCGTTTATGTTTATCCCGTCACGGCTTGCGGGAAGACCGAGCACCGCCGCGTCACACATTTTATCGGGGAGCATATCGAACTCGCTTAGTCCGTAGGTGTATACCTCGTGCTTATGTCTGAGCTTTTCGGCGGTATAATGCAGGCGGGTATCTCCGCCAATTACAAGAAGTTTCATTGCAAAAACACCTCTTAATGTTTTATCACTGTATTCTCCGCTGTGGGCAGTATTCCAAAAAGTGTGTAATAAACACTGCCGCACAGTTGCATTTTCGCTATCATATTGTATGTTTTTGCGCTCTTTTTTGTGAAGAAAACCAAAAAGACATATAAAGCCCTTGTTTTTTCCAAATGTATATGTTATTATATGCAATAGAGGGGGATACCCCCACACACTTGTTGCCGCTTGGCAGCAAATACAGAAAGGATCTAAGTGAAATGGCTACTAAGAAGACAAATACGACAGGAACTAAGACACCCGTAGCTGAAGCTGTAAAGACTGAAGCTGTAAAGGCTGCCGCTGAGGTTAAGGCTGACGCTGCAAAGGCAGTAAAGGCAGTTGAGAAGGTTGCTGAAAAGGCAGTAGAGAAGGTTGCCGAAAAGACTACGGCTGCTAAGAAGCCTGCCGCTAAGAAGGCTGCTCCCGCAGCTAAAAAGCCCGCTGCAAAGAAGGCTGCTCCCGCTAAGAAGGAAACCGCAAAGAAGACAGCACAGAAGGCTGCTCCCGCACAGCCCGACAAGTTCGCTCTTGCTGATATGGTAAGAGAAAAGTTCGCTAAGAAGGACGTTACAAAGGTAAACGAAAAGATCGCTATTGAGATCAAGGCTTACGGCGACAAGGAATACTACATCTACATTCTTATCGATGACGGTAAGGTAACAGTAGAGCCCTGGGGCTACATCGACAACGATGTACACATCGATATGCCCATTGATGACGTTGTTGCAGTTGTAAACGGCAAGTATGATTTCGTTGCTAAGGCACTGAGCGGCGACTTCTACGCTATCGGCAGTGTAACAAAGCTTCTCAAGGCTTACCAGGCGCTTATCAAGTAAACGGTTTATAAAGAGAATATAAGCGTGAACGCTTAAAAATGCAGACGTAATAATTTCTGTTACGTCTGCAAATTATATAACAGTGGATATGAAGAAAACGGTAGGGAATACATCAAAATAAGGACAGGTAACAAAATGGAAAAGGTTAAAAAGGCAGTAATACTCGCAGCAGGCTTCGGAACACGAGTTCTCCCCGCAAGTAAGGCTATCCCCAAGGAAATGCTCAACATAGTGGATAAGCCCGCTATACAGTATATCGTTGAAGAGGTCATAAACTCGGGTATTACAGAGATACTGATAGTCCTCTCAAGAGGAAAGCAGGAGGTTGAAGACCACTTTGACCGCAAGCCCGACCTTGAGGCACAGCTCCTTGCAGGCGGCAAGAACGAGTTTTACAAGGTCGTATGCGACATTGCCGAAATGGGCAAGAACATTACCTATGTGCGTCAGCAGACACAGAACGGCACAGGCGGCGCGGTTATGTATGCAAAGCAGTTTGTGGGCAATGACCCGTTTGTGGTTATCTACGGCGACGATGTTATCATCGGCGAAGACCCCTGCACGGCACAGTGTTGCAGAGCTTATGAGAAGTATGGCAAGGCAGTTGTAAGCATAAAGGAAGTTCCCTTTGAGCTTGTGCTGAAGTACTGCACACTTGATGTAAAGCCGCTTGAAAACAACCTTTACAGCATCTCCAATATGATCGAGAAGCCCAAGCCCGAAGAGGTTATTTCCAACTTTGCGATACTCGGCAGATGCGTTCTTCCCGCTAAGATATTCGATATTCTCGAAACGCTCCCCACGGGTGCAGGCGGCGAATATCAGCTGACAGACGCTATGAAGCAGCTTGCTCAGACTGAGGGTATGGTAGGTGTTGACTTTACAGGTACACGTTATGACATGGGCAATAAGCTCGGCATAATGAAGGCTTGTGTTGAGGTTGCACTGAAGCACCCTGAGATAGGTGAGGATTTCAAGGCGTATCTTAAGACGCTGGATATATGATGTTAAAGGCAGAGCCGAGGGGTTCTGCCTTTTTGTTAATGAATAATGAATGATGAATAATTGTGGTTGCGCTGTAGCGCGGATTTTGATTTTGGATAGTGCACGGCGAGGGATAGTGCAAAGTTAATTGTGATACTTGAAATGGCATGGATATAACAATGAAAGATTGTGATTTTGCAGACAAAAGCGGAGCTTAATAAAACGGCTCCGCTTTTTGTTTTTCTATTCTGCTTTCTTTGTAAAGCCGTATCCGTCGGCTAGATCCGCCATACCATATTCGTCAATGAGATTTGCAACGGCGGGAACAAACTCGTTTTCCCACTTATATTTATCGGGGTACAGCGACCGTGCTATCGCCATATACGACCTTAATGTATTGTCGGCATCAAAGCCTAGCCCCTCGGAGCTTTTCGGCGCGTTGGGGAACGGGTTTGCGTACAGTCGTGTATAGTGAGCGCAGGCGTTTCTTAAGTCCGACAGGCACAGCATTCTGTCCTCCACCGTGCGGTAGTTGAGGTCAAAGTGCTGTGAAATAAGATCCTTTTTATCCGCCGACTTCATATCTATAAGGAAATATGTCAATGTTCCGAAGCTGAACAGCTCCATTACCGCCCACACGGGCATAATACCGCCGTATTTCTTTTTGTGATGCTTTACGAACTCCTCATTCTCGTTTGTTTCGATAAGCCGCTCGACCTTTGACATAAATGCCTGATGATTATGGTGCGGGTCAAAGCTTGACGCATTGAGGTAGCCGAGCGCGCCGTACTTCATAGCGTGATAGTTGGAGATTATCGCGCGCATTGATATTTCTATCTCTTCAAGGTATGTCATTATCATACGGCGCAATATACGGTCAAAGTCGTACACTTTCATTATCTGCTCAAATGTTGTGCCGTCCTTGTACTTGCCCTTGCGTTCAAGAAACGGTGCAAAGTAATAGGCAAGGCGGTAGTAGTTGATATTTGTAAGGCACTTTTCGGCGTACTCCTCATCGTCAATAATACAGCCTCTTTGCCGCAGTATATCTATCTGTTGTTTTATGGTCGCGGGGGTTTTACTGAACAGCATCGGTTATTTTCCGCCTTTCTGTGTGTCTATGAAATGTCCGAGTGTAAATGAATATATCAGCATCTGCTTTACAGGCATTGAGAATTCCTGCTCGAGCGCTTCTTTGTATATATCAAGCTGGAGCTTGTAATCATCTATATACGTCTGCTCGTTGTCCGTCCTGTCGCTCTTATAGTCTATAAGCACTATTTCTCCGTCCTCTATGAAGAACATATCCGCAATGCCCTGTACATACGGCTCTGCACCGATCAGCTCTTCCCTGCTTTCCGCTCCGAAGATCGCGGGGTCGTACTGTGCGGCATCAAGCTTGTGGAATATGGGATACTCGCGGTATACGTTGCCCTTTGCGGCGGCAGTTATTATCCGCTTTGCCGTATTGCTTTCAAAGAACTTAACAATATCCGCAGGGTCTATGCTCTTTTTCTCGGCTACAGTCAGGAAATCCGCCGCAGGGCTTTCAATATATGTCTGTATATTCTCTGCGGACAGCACCCTGTCAAACGGTATATGCTCCATAAGCTTATGATATGCATCGCCGCGGCGTTTTCCGCTGAGCTTGCCTGTTTCATTTTCGGTAAGGAATGACGGCTTTCCTACATACAGTCCATAATTTTCTCCGCCGAGCTTTTCTCTGCGGTTTGCCGCAAGCTCCGTTGCGGTGAATTTTGCGGGAATAGCTGTAAGCGGCTCGTACTTATAGCGCCAGTCGAGAATTTCTTTTATCTTACCTTTGAACTCTATGTCGACCTTGCCGTTGTCGTCCGGTTTTTCCGCTTCTTCTGCGACAGTTATCTCTGAAACGGTACTTTCGGGCACGGCTGTTTTATCTTCGTTGTCACTGTTTTTGCAAAGCGGATAGAACTCATACTTCACATCACCGAATTTTATAATGCCCCTTTTTCTGTCGTCTACCCTGTCGCATTCGCAGGACAGCACTTCAAGAAGCCAAAGCAGATAGTTTGAATCATAGCACTTAGCTTTTTTGCGGCCGTTAAGCGCAACATCGAGCTTGTCATATTCCTTATCGGCTATCTTTTTAGTACCGGTGAAAATAAGCTTGTTTTCGGCTCTTGTCGCCGCAACATACAACAGGCGCATCTCCTCGCTGAACAGCCCTGCCTTTATTTCAAGCGATGCCGCGTGATATGCGGGTGACGGTATCTTGCTCATAGTCGATATGTCGACACTTTTTGTGCTTATTCCGTACTCCTCGCTGATTATGATATCACCGCTGTAATCCTGACGGCTGAAAGTGTGAGAACAGTCGCTTACGAAAACCACAGGGAACTGCAAGCCCTTTGACGCGTGCACCGACATTATCTTTACACCGTGACTGCCTGCGGAAGACGCCGCTTTAAGCGAGCCGCTCATATTCTCAATATTGTAAATGAAATCACCTAGCGTTCCGCCGTCCCTGAAGTCGCAGTACTCGCGGGCGTATGATATAAGCAGTTCAAGGTTTGCCTGCTTTGATATGGGATCATCGCCTACCGACAGGAGCTCGGGTGCGGATATGGTATCATATATACTGCGTATAAGCTCGTGCGGTGAAGATGCCGCCGCGATATCTCTGAAATCGTCAAGGTCGCTTAAAAATTCCGCACATTTTGCGGACGGTGCAATGTCCTTTGTAAGAGAAGCCAATACAGGATATTCCGATGTGTCATAGCCGTATGCCGCAAGCCTTAAACAGCTGTACAGCGGCTTTCTCTTCATACAGCCGGGGTTATCCCTGCCGCAGGAATAACGCTCAAGCTCATCAGGGCAAGCTTTTTCGAGAGCGGGTATATCAAAGCCGAATGTTCCTATCCTGAGCCTTGCCATCTCCTCCGCCGTAAAGCAGTACAGCGGCGACATAAGCACCTTTGCAAGACTTATATCATCATATGGGTCGTTTATCACCCTCAGCAATGAAAGCATAATCCTTATTTCGGGGCACTCGGTAAACACGTCCTTCTGAGCGAATGTCACGCCCAGTCCCTGCGCTCTTACCGCCTCGGCGTAAATTTCCGCCTTGTTTGCGGGCGAACGCATTATTATTGCAAAATCGTCCTCGGTACAAGGTCTTTTTTCTTTGCCGACCTTATATCCGCTGTCTATCATATCGCGTATCCTTGACGCAACATATGCGGCTTCGCTCTCGGCGGCGACACTTGTCTGCGGTGTGATAACGCAGACCTCGGTCATATCCTCGGGGCTTATTACGGCTGTGCCATCCTTATCAAGCCCGCAGATAAGTCTGCCGTTTTTCTCATAGTCAACGCCGCCTGTCCTTTCGGTCATCATACGGTCGAACAGTGTGTTGATACCGTCGATCACGCTCTTGTCGCTGCGGAAGTTTTCGTTCAGCGGCAGTACGTCAAACTCCGGCGACGCGCATATCTCGGAAAAGACCTCGGGCTGTGCGCCTCGGAAGCCGTATATCGACTGCTTGATATCGCCGACAAAATAAAGTCCGTCAAGATTATCCGACAGATGTCTGAATATTTCGTACTGCAACCTGTTGCTGTCCTGAAATTCATCTACAATGATCAGCTGTAAGCCTATCCTTTTTCCGACCTCGGGGTTATCGGAAAGGATACCGTACAGCTCTCTTTCCGCGTCCGAAAAGTCGGCACTGTTGCGACCGCGCTTTTCCTCGGCGTACCTTATGCCGAACCTTATTACAAGCTCTTTGAGCACAGTAACGGCGGGCAGGCTTTTACTCATATCATCGTCAAACGATGATATTTTCAAGCAGGACTTGTATATATTATCCTCAAAAATGCTCTTTGCCGCATCTCTGTATGCCTTGACCGACTTATCTGGGCTCTTGTCAGGCGGTGCAGTGCCGAGCTTTGCCTGCGACAGCTCGGATATCTCTTCTGTAATACAGCAGTTATTTTCGGCGAGCAGCTTTACCGCCTTGCCGTAGCTGTTTTCGAGTGCGTCCGCATATGCCGCGTGCTTATCTGCATTTGTGCCCTCGTAGCATTCTATAGCTTTACGCAGGTCGGAAATCTCTTCATTAAAGCGCTCTGAATAGAATTTTACACTTCGGATAAGCCCAAGCTTTATGCC
Source organism: Ruminococcaceae bacterium UBA6413 (assembly GCA_002437415.1). Taxonomy (GTDB): domain Bacteria; phylum Bacillota; class Clostridia; order Oscillospirales; family Ruminococcaceae; genus Ruminiclostridium_E. Next base: position 9,692 of record DJPL01000020.1, read on the forward strand.
GTTTTGTATTTCGATATTGTCACTGTGAGAAAGCCAGCCCTCAGGGTCGGTATGATTGAGTGATTTTTCGTGCACCGAAAGGATAATATTTCTGAGCCCGGCATCGTTTTTCTGTATATAGTTTTCGAGTATGACATCTTTATCGGCGCTGTCGGCGTTCAGGTAAAAATCCTCCAGTACGTCGTCAAGCACCGCATTTTTAAGCGCACCCGCACGGGTTTCGTCCATAACCGAAAAGCCCGCCGCAAGGTTTTTTGCAAGGTCGATATTCTCTCTTATCAGCGTAAAGCAAAACGAGCTGATAGTCGATATCCTCGCCTTACGCAGTCTGTTTCTCTGACGGCGCAGGAATGCCGCGTCATCGGCATTTGAAGCTTCAGCCGCACGCTCGCGCATAAGCTTGTCGAGTCTTGCTCTGAGCTCTCCCGCCGCCTTCTCGGTGAAAGTGACCACCGCTATCTTTGACGGGTCAAGGGGAGCTTCTCTGTCGCACACCATTCTTACAACGCGCTGTGTAAGCACGGCGGTCTTTCCGCTTCCCGCACCTGCGGATACGATAGCCGGGTGTCTGCCCTGCTCTATAGCCCTGTTCTGTGCATCTGTATAATTCATATTTATCCCCTCCCTACTTGCTTTCTTTGCTCAGCACTATATCTTCGCTGAATGCGGTCGCCTTTTCGGAATCAACGTCTGTGGCAGATGTTGCACCTGCTCCGCATATATCCTTATACTCGCAGTACTTGCAGGAAATAGCCACGCCGTTTTCCGACAGCGGCTTTGCATCTACACAGCCGCTCTTTACTTTACCGGCATTTTCCTTTATGACCTTTGCTATTCTGCTTTCAAGGTTCGCAAGCTTTGATTTTTCTATAGTCGTTGCGCTGTAATAGCCTGTCATCTTTTCTTTGCCGTATCTGTCAAGACAAGCTCCGTTGTAGTTGTCACGTTCAAGCTCCTGCCGGGTACCCTCCACAGCAAAGCCTGTTTCTCTGTGGCTGTCGAGCCATATCCCTCTTTTAAGCTCCTCCGAGGGGTCTTTTATATCCTTGAGCGGAGTTTTTCCCGCAGGATAATATAATGCCGCAGATGGCTGACAGCCGTTATTTTTATTGTTGTCGCTGAGCGTCAGCAGGTACAACAGCAGTTGAAGATCCAGTCCGTAGTAGATACGGCTGAGCTTTGCCTCTTTAGGTCCTGTCTTATAGTCAATTACTCTTATCTGGCGGCTTCCGTCCTCACCGTATGCCATATCCACCCTGTCTACAGTTCCGCCGATAGTCACCGTCTGTGTGCTTCCGTCGTCAAGGGTCATATCAAAGCTGTACGGCGATGTATCAAAATCACCCTCAGATGAAGCCTTTGACAGCGCAAGCTCAAAATAAGTCGGTACAAAGCGGCTGTTTTCAAGCTCGGCGGTCATATATTTCAGCAGATAGAATGCCGCTGTGGAAAGCGCTCTGTACAAAGTGTTGAACCTTGCGCTCATCTCGCCTTCGCCCAGCAGATATTTTTCGCGGTACTCTGCCATAGCCTCGGCTACAAGCTGTTTTATCACGTCTTCATCTGCGTGAGGATTGCCGCTGTGCTTTGCGTTTGCATACAGCCTTTCAAAGCTGTATTTCATAATGTAGTGCATTATACTGCCGTAGTTTGCGGCGCTCATGGTTATATCAAACGGACTTCTGAGCTCCATACCGTATTGTAAAAAGTACGAGAATTTACAGCCGTTCAGCTTTTCGATAGCCGTAGGCGAAAGTGATGAGGACGGGAAAACGAGCTTTGCCGTTTCGCCTATTCTGTGAATGTCCGCGCCGTCAGCCGTCCTCTTTGCCGCCGCGGTTATTTTTGAAATAGCAGTATTCTCCCTGCCGCATTCCGCAAGAGCCTCGGCTGTCGCTCTTTTCTGCGGTGCGGTAAGCGCTTTTTCATTCAGCACATACTGTCTGTCCGCCGACCTTGCGCTTTCCGTTAGATACAGCGGCGGAAGGCTGTCGATATCCACAATATCCGTTCCTGTAAGCTTAGCTATCTCTCCGACGTATTCGGACGCGTTCTCGGGCTCTCCCGCGAACGTCACAAACAGCTTTTCGCCCGCTAGCGTCAGCGCCTTGTAGCAGTCGAGCACCGCAAGCGAATATTTTGCTTCCTCGTCCTCGTTTATATCAAGGCCGCTCTGTGCCAAAAGCTCGCTGTCGTCAGCCGTGAATATGCCGTTTTCCTCGGTCGACATCTCGGGGAATGCACCGTCTGACGCGCCCATAACGAATACCGCGCGTACATCTCTGCTCCTTGTTCTTGCGGGATCGCCGAAAAGCACGCTGTCGAGTACCTTGGGCGGACGTGAAAGATTTATCTGCGCCGAGCAGGTGCGGATAAGCGCCGCAAGCTCACCTATAGTCATAGGGCTGTCGTCAAGCGTTTCGTACAGCGATGTCAGCATATCCGAAACGTTGCGCCACAGGTTGTTGTATTCCTCGGTAAGCTCCTTTACATAGCGGAGCTGTCGTGTGCTGTTGTCCTGACACTTTCCCTGTATAGCCGCACTTATATCCGCCTTGTCGAACAAAAATTCGGTAAAGCGTTTTACAAGCTCCTTGCCGCCGACATTGCGTACCGATTTTTCGAACTGTATCAGCGGGGTGACTGTCTTGTCGCGGATATTCTCGACCGCTCTTTCAGTATCATCGGTAATATGCGGGAACGGTCTGTCCCATCTTCTGTTTTTCAGATCCCAGCGGTTCGCGTATTCCTCGGTTATGTGCTGATCTCTCAGCGTCAGCGGCACGGTCTTGCCCTCTTTTTTGTCCGAGGGTATGCGCGCAAATCCGCTCCTGATGTATCTTATAATGTTTACGCCCCTGGGGTCTTCCGCGGCGCAAAGCAGACAGTCAAGGTAGCGCAGAAGAGGCTTTTCCGATATCGGCTCGGGAAGATCGACAAACAGCGGAACTTCATATCTCAGTGCCGCCGAACGCACAGCGTCCCTGTATTTTGCGGGAGCGGCGCATATGACCGCAATATCCGAGTATCTGTATCCCTCATAGCGCACAAGCTTTCTTATATTTGCACATACAAAGTCGGCTTCCCCGCTCATATTGCGGGAATATGCAAGAGTTACTCCGTGCGGGTCTGCGGGGTTTTCGGCTTTGTCACCCTGCAAGAAGTCACGCAGTACTCTGAGTGTATCGTTCCTATACCTTACGGCGCTGTTACCGAGCCTTGTATATTCTGTCTTTTGCGGCTTACCGCAGTCCATGGCGTATTGACTTTCAAACAGCGCTTTTGTCTTATCGCACTCGGAGAATATCTCCGCCCAGCTGTCGTTTGTGCAGACTGCAACGGTAAAATCTACTCCCTTGTCCGCCATAGCGCGCAGAAACTCCTTCTGTGCCCCTGAGAAGCTGTCAAAGCCGTCTATGTATACTCTTGTGTTTTCGGGGAAGCAGTCGTTCTCTGCTATTGCTCTTGCCGCAAGCAGAAGGTTGTCCTGCCTGTCGTCATAGAGCTCTGTCAGCATCTTGTCATAAAGGCTGTAGAAAAGTGCTATATCGTGCATTTTGTCGGTAAAGTGCGCCGGGGCGGAGCTCACCGCACTGTCAGCCGATATAAGGTCGTACAGCTTCTGTGAGGATATACCCGCGTTTTTCAGCGTATCAACTCCCGACAGGCACACCGATACAAAGCCGGGCTTTCTTGCGGCACTGCCGTAAAAGTCGAACGACTCGGCAAGCGACTTTACCGCCCTGCTCATTATAGCAAGCTTTGCCGTGCTGTCGGCATAGGTCTTTCTCGGGCTGTACTTTTTAAGTATCTGCTCGGACAGTGACATAAAACCGGTAACGGTTATATCAGTTGTCTTTTCGCCGAGCTCATCGGCTACTCTGCGCTCACTCTCAAATACAAACTGGTCAGGCACGAGCAGTATCCTATTGCCCTTGTCGGTTTTCAGATGAGAATATAACGCCGTTGTCTTGCCGCTTCCCGCGGCACCCGAAATTATGTGTGCCATAATGCTTCCTCCGTGTCGGTAATACTATATTCATATAATACCACATTCCTTGTCCGTTTTCCAGTACACCGCCGATATTCCCCCCTGATTTCCGCTCATTTTCAACAAATTCTTTACATCACGGCAAAAATGTAGTATAATAGTACAGTAAGCCGCGTGTCGGAACGGAATACAGCGCGCGGCAGTTTTTAATCACACACGGGACAGCATTTGCCGTCCCTGCATTTTTGAAAGGAAACATCTTATGTCTGAATTAATGTTAGGTAATCAGGCGGTTGCAAGAGGTCTTTATGAGGCGGGAGTAAGCGTTGTATCAAGCTACCCCGGCACACCCAGTACCGAAATAACCGAATTTTCGTCCAAATATCCCGAGGACGAAATGTATTGTGAATGGGCACCCAATGAAAAGGTAGCCTGCGAGGTCGCAGTGGGCGCAAGCATGGCAGGTGCGAGAAGCTTCTGCGCTATGAAGCACGTTGGTCTTAACGTTGCGGCAGACCCGCTCTTCACAGCAAGCTATACAGGTGTAAACGGCGGTATGGTGCTCGCGGTCGCAGACGACCCCGGTATGCACAGCTCGCAGAACGAGCAGGACTCACGCCACTATGCCATCGGCGCAAAAGTTCCTATGCTTGAGCCCTCCGATTCACAGGAGTGCAAGGACTATGCAAAGCTTGCATATGAAATATCGGAGAAGTTTGATACACCCGTGATCTTAAGACTTACAACAAGAGTAAGCCACTCTCAGTCGGTCGTAACGACTGAGGACAGAATAGAGCGTGCTCTTCCCGAATATAAGAAGAATATCGCAAAGAACGTAATGGTTCCCGCAAACGCTATAAAGAAGCACGTTGTCGTTGAACAGCGTACACTCGACCTTATCGAATATGCGGAAACATCGGGAATAAACACCGTTGAGATGAACAGCGACGAGATCGGCGTTATCACATCGGGTATCTGCTATCAGTACGCTAAGGAAGCACTCGGCGACAAGGCAAGCTACTTAAAGCTCGGTATGGTAAATCCTCTGCCTGTAAAGCTTATCAAGGACTTTGCCGCTAAGGTAAAGACTCTCTACGTTATAGAAGAGCTTGACGATGTTATCGAAACACACTGCCGCAAGAACGGCATTGACGTAAAGGGCAAGGAGCTGTTCACACTCCAGGGCGAATACTTCCAGAGCAAGGTAAAGCAGGTCATACTCGGCGAAAAAGACGAATGGCAGACGCTTGATGCAGAGATCCCCGTTCGTCCTCCCGTGCTTTGCGCAGGATGTCCTCACAGAGGCGTATTCTACATACTTAAGAAGCTCGGCGTAATGGTAAGCGGCGATATCGGCTGTTATACCCTCGGCGCGGCTGCTCCTTTAAGCGCTATTGATACCACGGTATGTATGGGTGCAAGTATAAGCGGTCTGCACGGCTTCAACAAGGGCAGAAAGGGCGAATATGAGGGCAAGGCTGTAGCGGTAATCGGCGACAGTACGTTTATGCACAGCGGTATCACAAGCCTTGTTGACATTGCATACAACCGCAGTAATTCGACCGTCATCGTGCTTGATAACAGCATTACAGGTATGACAGGTCACCAGAACAACCCCGCAAACGGCAAGAATATCTACGGCGATCCCGCATCGGCGGTAAACCTTGAAGCGCTCGCTCACGCGATCGGCATCAACAGCGTTACAGTAGTAAACCCCGGTGATCTTGCAGAAACCGAAAGAGTTATAAAGGAAGAGCTTGCAAAGGCTGAGCCTTCGCTTATTATCGCACGCAAGCCCTGCGCACTGCTCAAGACGGTAAAGCACAAGCCTCCGTTCCATATAGATGCCGACAAGTGCAAGAACTGCAAGTCGTGCATGAGAATAGGCTGTCCCGCACTGGTTGCAGGCGACAAGTGCATCACTATCGACAATACTCTCTGTGTCGGCTGCGGACTGTGCAAACAGCTCTGCAAGTTTGACGCTATCAAGGAATGAGCGGCGAAAGGAATATAGCTATGGAAACAAAGTCAATTATGATAGTCGGCGTAGGCGGACAGGGCACACTTCTTGCCAGCCGCATACTGGGAAGCGTTCTCGGAACAGCAGGCTATGAAGTAAAGGTAAGCGAAGTACACGGAATGTCACAGCGCGGCGGTTCTGTTGTAACATATATAAGATACGGCGAAAAGGTATACAGCCCCGTTATCGAAAAGGGTCAGGCTGATATGATAGTAAGCTTTGAACAGCTTGAAGCCGCACGCTATGTATCATATCTGAAAAAAGACGGTACAATAATAACAAATACCCAGAAGATAAGCCCCATGCCCGTTATCACGGGTGCGGCTGAATATCCCGACGGTATTATCGACAAGATAAAGGCTATGGGTATAAACGTTATCGCGGTTGACGCTCTTTCCGCCGCCGAAAAGGCAGGCAGTGCAAGAGCCGTAAACGTTGTACTTATGGGCGTGCTTTCAAAGGTCCTGCCCGGTATTGAGCTTGATGCGTGGAAAAAGGCAGTTGAAAAGTGCGTACCCGCAAAGGTAATAGATATAAATGAAAAGGCTTTCGACCTCGGAAGAGAAATGTAAGTCTTAGCATAAAAGGAGCTTTTCTTGAAGATCATTTCCGACTCAACACCGCTTATTGACGGCTACCGTATGCCGGCGGAATTTTCACCGCACAGCGGCTGTATAATAATATTCCCCGAGCGCCCCGACTCATGGCAGTACGGCGGTGTAAAAGCGAAAAAGGCATTTTGCGAGGTTGCCTGCGCCATTGCGAAGAGCGAAAAGGTGACTGTTCTCGCGTCGTTTGAACAGTACGAGAACGCGCGCAGAATGTTACCCCCTCATATCCGTGTTGTTGAGATGTCATCTGACGATGCGTGGGCAAGAGATGTTTCTCCCGAGTTCGTTGTAAACGACAAGGGCGATATGCGCGGCGTGGACTGGTACTTCAACGCATGGGGCGGTCTTGTTGACGGACTTTATTTCCCGTGGGACAAGGATAACAAGATAGCCCGCAAGGTCTGCGATATGCTTGATGTCGATGTGTACGACTTCAGCGATTTTGTGCTTGAGGGCGGCAGTATAAGCACGGACGGTGAGGGTACAGTGCTCACTACCGAGGCGTGTCTGCTCAGTGCGGGAAGAAATCCGCAGATGTCAAAAGCGGAAATCGAAGAAAACCTCTGCGAGGGACTGGGCACTAAAAAAGTAATATGGCTTCCGGGCGGAATACTCGGTGACGAAACCAACGAGCACGTTGACAATATCTGCGTGTTTGCCGCTCCCCACACCGTACTTTTATCATGGTGCGAGGACGAAACAAGCGAGCAGTACAAGATGTGCCGTGCCTGCCTTGACGTACTGGAAAACAGCACGGACGCACTCGGCAGGAGGATAGACGTTGTAAAGCTTGCAATGCCGAAGCCTGTTTATATGACCGATGACGAGGTAGCGGGTCTTGACCCGTTTGACGGCGAGCCTACAAGAGATACGGTAAGTCCGCTCAGTGCAAGCTATGTAAACCTTTATATCGGTAACAAGGTCGTGGTAATGCCCGCATTCGGCGGTGAAAATACCGAGTATGACCTCAGGGCAAAGCAGGAGGTACAAAAGGTGTTCCCCGACCGCGAGATAATACAGATATACGCGCGCGATATACTTATCGGCGGCGGAAATATCCATTGCATAACCCACCAGATACCGTCATTTGTCAGAAAGGAAACTCCCTATGATAAGTAATGTCAAGGTTGCGGCAGTTCAGATGAGCTGTAGTGACGACCGTGAAGAAAATATCGCAAAAGCCGAACGTATGGTAAGGCAGGCGGCATCGGACGGAGCGAATGTGATACTTCTCCCCGAGCTGTTTGAGCTCCCTTACTTCTGTCAAGAAAAGAACTATGATTACTACTATCTTGCCGACAGAACGGAGGATAACCCCGCCGTAAAGCGTTTTATGCAGGTCGCAAGGGAAACAGGCACTGTTATACCTGTCAGCTTCTATGAGAAATACGGCAACGCTTTTTTCAATACGATAGCAATGATAGACAGTGACGGCTCGCTTATGGGCATTTACCGCAAGAGCCATATCCCCGACGATCATTTCTATCAGGAGAAGTTCTACTTCACCCCGGGCGATACGGGCTTTAAGGTATGGAATACAAAATTCGGCTGTATCGGTGTCGGCATATGCTGGGATCAGTGGTTCCCCGAAGCCGCACGCTGTATGGCGCTTATGGGTGCGGATATGCTCCTTTACCCCACTGCTATCGGCAGTGAACCTATACTGGAGTGTGACTCGATGCCACACTGGAGAAGGGCTATGCAGGGTCACTCAGCCGCAAATTTAGTACCTGTGATCGCCGCAAACAGAATTGGCACGGAGTATGTTCACCCGACCCCCGAAAATCAAAATCAGGACTCATCGCTGACGTTCTACGGCTCATCGTTCATAACCGACGCTACAGGCGCGATAGTAGCTGAGGCTGACAGGACGGACGAGGCGGTTATTACTGCCGTTATTGACCACGAGCAGAACCGTGATCTGCGCCAGAGCTGGGGCGTGTTCCGCGACCGCCGACCTGAGCTTTATGGGAAGATAATGGGGCATTAAAAAATCAATCATATGTAACAGCCTGACGGATACTGATATCCGTCAGGCTGTTTTTGACATTTCATCTAAAAATTTGACATATATTTTGTAAGATTAACTGAATTTACCTGAATTGTATTGACTTGTTGTAATTCGTTTAATATAATATAGATAAAGGAGGTTTGTTATGAAAAACGTTTTAAAAACTGTTTTAATATTCGCAATTTTATTCAATTGTGCAACTTTCAGTAATTATTCTGTATACGCCGATTGTTCTCATGTATTCGGCGAGTATGTGATTACTCAGAAAGCCGGGTGTACCACCACAGGCTCTAAATACAGGGTATGCAAAAAGTGCGGATACAAATCCACTGTGATGATATATCCGACAGGACACAGTACTAAAACTAAGGTCGTATCGCCAAAGTGTACTGCAAAAGGTTATACCCTTGCTTACTGCACAGTATCGGGCTGTGATTATACTGTAAAGTATAATTATACCGATGCTTTGGGGCACAATACCAAAGACACTTGTGTTACACCACCTGATTGTACTACTCAGGGAAAAAGAAAAATATACTGTACAAGATGTTCGTTTGTAACATATATGCCGATACCTGCACATGGACATATATATAATAGTGTAAACGAAAATGTCTGTGTAAAATGCGGATATAAAAAACCGACTGCAAACTGGTCTTATATGTTTAAGTCACCCTATATGGCAACTCATATATCGCAGAGATTTCCAAAGTATGACGATGGCACAGAACATCATGGCGTAGATATAATCAATGCAAGCGGCAACGTTGACGGCTATCCTGTTTATGCAAGCTATAACGGTACGGTGTTAGATTCCTTTTATGACAGGACTAACGGAAGAGGAGTCTTTGTCAGAATTAAACAGGACAACGGTTACGCAGTCAGATATCTGCATATGAAAAACGGTTCTGTCAATCTCGTAGAAGGAGATAAAGTAAAAGCCGGCGACTATATCGGAAAAGTTGGTTGTACAGGAGAGGCTTACGGTTCGCATCTGCATTATGATGTTAATAAATCCTTAAATTCTTCGGATTACACTCAACCGCTTGACTTTTTCAAAAACATCAATTTCACATATTCATATTAAGGAGGTAATTTTATGAAAAAATTGTTAAAAGTTCTTATTATCACAGGCTTATTGCTCGCTGTTTCCGTAACTGCGTGCGGTTGCCAATCAACATCACAAACAACATCAAACTCGTCCGACATTGTTCAATCATCTGAGGTTGAAACAACACCAAGCTCAGACAAAAGCGAAACTAAATTGAATATACCGGAAGAAGTTATGCCCGCACTTGATATCAAGCAAAACGGCGGTGGTGATGAACTGTCTGCGTTTTACGGTGCTCAGGAAATATCCAGACTGGGATTATTTTCGATAAAATTTGAAAATCTTGTTAAAGAATCATGTACTGAAGAAGAATTTCAGGGGTATATGTCCTGGAGCGAAGAAAATGACAATCCCGTTGATAATAAAGACAGACCTTATAATATCAACGAAATGCCAAATCTCCCTAACGTGGTAAAAAAATATTCATTGGATCACGATAAAGTAGCAGAAATATTGAAAGATCTTCAAAAATATTATACTGAGCTTTCATCTGAGAGCGAGAATGCCGAATATGCAGATATGATATACACCGATGAAGAAATAGAAGCTATCGCCTCAGGCGATGTGGAAAAATGCTTCAATTTATTCACATACAATACTGCGATTTTGAAGAATGATCTGATATACACACCTGCATATATATACAACAACACCATGGATAAGCTTGAAGAAGCGGGCATAACCGCAGAAGAAATTGCCGCCAGAACAGAAATTTACAACAGTTTCTCACTAACTGATGAACAGATGACCGCTCTTCAGAACAAAATGCTCAAATATGTTGCGTTGCAGGCTGAAAAAGGCAATTTTGGCGGAACGTATGAAATCCCGGCTACCGCAACCTTCAGCGTACCCGAAAAAATCGGAAATGCGGCGTTTGTTAAGCAGGCATAAATAAACTGCAATTGCTCCTTGACAAACCGAAATTGTTATGCTAAAATAACAATACAATAATTCTGCCACCGGGTAGAGATGCGTAAAGCACCGTGGTACATCGTTAGGTCTTAGAAGATGTACTTACGGTGCTTTTTTGGTTGATAATTTAACGGAGGACATAATGTTAAAAAAACTGAACAACTATTTTACTACATGGGAAAAGGTGCTGTGGATAGGCTCTGTCGTGCTTATAATCGGCTCGGCGGTCATATTCGGCAGAGACGGGATCTTATCCGTCATAGCGTCGCTTATAGGTGCGACCTCGCTTCTTCTGAACGCAAAGGGCAACCCTATAGGTCAGGCGCTCGGCGTGGTTTTCAGCATACTCTATGCGATAATTTCCTACTCGTTTGCGTATTACGGCGAAATGATGACCTACCTCGGAATGTCAGGTCCTATGGCGCTTGCCGCTTTTATCAGCTGGATAAGAAATCCGTTTTCAAAAGGCAAGGCTGAGGTTAAAGTAAACCATATACACGGGGGCGAGGTCGTATTTATGTTTGTGCTCACCGCTGTTGTTACTGTAGTTTTCTATTTTATACTGGACTTTTTCAATACCGCAAACCTTATTCCGAGTACCATCTCGGTTACAACAAGCTTTCTTGCGGTGTATCTCACATTCCGCCGTAATCAGTTCTACGCTATCGCCTATGCCGCAAACGATATAATTCTGATAATCCTTTGGTCGCTTGCCGCTATCAGCGATATAAGCTATCTTTCGGTTGTGATCTGCTTTGTGATTTTCTTCGTAAACGATATTTACGGATTTGTAAACTGGAACGCAATGCGAAAAAGGCAGTCGGCTGAAACGGCATTGCAGTAAAGTAAATAGTATAAAAATGTGCACCGTATAAACGATGCACATTTTTCTTATAAAAGCAAAAAGGACTGCGCGTGATAACGCTACAGTCCTCTTTTTTACATTACTTGTCAAGATTGTACTTCTTCTTGAACTTGTCAACACGTCCGCCTGTGTCAACCAACTTCTGCTTTCCTGTAAAGAAAGGGTGGCACTTCGAGCAGATTTCAACCTTTATATCCTGCTTGGTTGATCTTGTTTCGATAACCTCGCCGCAAGCACACTTGATAGTGGTGGGCTGGTAGTTAGGGTGGATACCTTCTTTCATGCTGTCACCTCCTGACCTTTAGAATTGATCTAAATTACAGCTTTCGCCATGATTTCAGAATTGCGCGCTTTAACGCCTAGGTTACTATTATAGCACAGTAAAATACATTTTGCAATAGTTTTTTTAAAATTTCCTGAAACTTATTTATTAGTAACCTACTTAGCCTACTATCTTTGTGAAATCTGCCGAGAGCTTAGCCTGCTTTTCAGCCGCATCTTCAACGCTTGAGCCAACTGTTGTGTAATAGAGCTTGATCTTGGGCTCTGTACCCGAGGGTCTTATTACTATGCTTGCGTTGTCCTCAAGGTAGAATGTGATAACATTTGACTTAGGAAGTGTAAGCTCTTCTGTATTGCCGCTTACATAGTCTGTCTTTACACTCAGCTTGTAGTCAGCCTTGCCGATAACCTTTGAACCTGCGATAGCTTCGAGCTTCTCGTTTCTCAGTGTATCCATAATAGCATTCATCTTCTTCATACCTGTTTCGCCCTCGAAGGTGAATGTTTCGAGCTTGTTGCAGTAGAAGCCGTAGTCGCTGTACATCTTAGCTCTTGCCTGTACAAGAGAAATACCCTGTGAACGGTAGAATGCCGCCATTTCGCAGATAAGCATAGATGCTACAACTGCGTCCTTATCTCTTACATAAGAGCCTGCAAGGTAGCCGTAGCTCTCTTCAAAGCCGAAGATATATCTTCCCTCTTCGCCCTTAGCCTCCAAGAAGCCGATCTGCTCACCGATGAACTTAAAGCCTGTGAGGACTTCTCTGAGCTCAACGCCGTACTTAGCGGCGATAGCCTTTACAAGGTCTGTTGTAACTATTGTCTTTACCGCAACGGGGTTTGCGGGCATTGTGCCTGCCGCGATACGCTCCTTGCAGATATATTCGAGCAGCATTGCGCCTACCTCGTTACCTGTGAACAGAACATAGTTGTCGCCGTCGGGAACTGCGATACCTACACGGTCGCTGTCGGGGTCGGTAGCAAGCAGTAAGTCGGGCTTTTCTGTCTTGCACAGCTCAAGACCGAGGTGTAACGCTTCCTTTATCTCGGGGTTGGGATAGGGGCAGGTCGTGAAGTTGCCGTCGGGCATTTCCTGTTCCTTAACAACTACAACGTTGTTGATGCCGATCTCCTTTAAGATACGGCGAACGGGCTTGTTGCCTGCACCGTTGAGAGGAGTATATACGACCTTGAGTCCGCTCTTTGCGCAAAGCTCGGGGTGAATAGACTGCTTCTTAACGTTTGCGATATATTCATCGATCACGTCCTGACCGATGTACTTTATCTTACCTTCGCTTACATACTGCTCAAAGTCGCCGCTCTTTACATCTGCGAAGATGTTGAGCTTTTCGATCTCGCCGAGTATCTTTTCAGCGGCTTTGAGTGTAACCTGACAGCCGTCGCTTCCGTAAACCTTGTAGCCGTTGTACTTTGCGGGGTTGTGGCTTGCTGTTACAATGATACCTGCGTCACAGCCGAGTGCTCTTACTGCCCATGAAAGCATGGGAGTAGGCATAAGCTCTGTGTAGATATTTGCCGTAATGCCGTTTGCGGCGAAGATAGAAGCGGCGTGCTTTGCGAATACGTCAGACTTTATTCTGCTGTCGTATGCAACTGCAACCTTAAGGTCGCTCTTGCCTGTGTTCTTGAGGTAGTTTGCAAGACCCTGTGTTGCCTTGCCTACGGTATAAACGTTCATTCTGTTTGTGCCTGCGCCGATAACGCCTCTGAGTCCGCCTGTACCGAATTCAAGATCGCGGTAGAAACGGTCGTTTATCTCATCGTCCTTACCCTTTACGCTTTCAAGCTCTGTCTTTAAGTCGGGATCCTTAACCGCTTTTTCAAGCCACTCGTTGTAAAGCTCTGTAGTGTTTGCCATAGTAGTCTGTCCTTTCTGTATAAAACGGCAGCCGTAGCAACATAGTTTTTAAGCTGAATATAGCTATGGCTAACCTAAAATTCCATTCATTAGACAGTATAACATTTTTCCGCCGTAAATGCAAATAAAATCTCAAAAATATTATTAGATTTTTCGGCAGTAAAAAAACTTGTTTTTGTTGAAAATATACCTAAAAGGTTGTATAATTATTACATAGTTATCACTTAAAATCGAATGAAAAAGGTGGAAATATGTATTCTCAGGTTAACGGAATGGGACTTTTCGGCATGAACGCCTTTAAAGTCACCGCAGAAATAATATCATCAAGAGGTCAACCCTCGTTCGATATAGTCGGGCTCGGCGACCTTGCCGTGCAGGAAAGCAAGATGCGCATAAAGGGCGCGCTTTCGGGTATCGGCATAACGATAAGCGGTCAGAAGCTGACGGTGAACTTAGCCCCCGCAGATGTGCGTAAATGCGGCTCTCTGTACGATTTTACAATAATCGCCGCCATACTGGCGGTCAACAATATCATCACCGATGACCTGTCAGACTGCGCCTTTATAGGCGAGGTGTCGCTCGGCGGCTCGCTTGTGTTCACCGGCGGAGTTATCAGTATGGCTATAGAAGCAAAGAAATGCGGCATAAAGCGGCTGTTCCTCCCTGCCGAAAACGCGAAAGAGGCTTCGGTCGTCGAGGGACTGTCGGTTTACGGAATAAGCCACATTTCCGACCTTATAAATCATTTCACGGGCAAAAAACGGATAGAGCCCGAGCCGCCCTATGTTCCCTCACCCGAGATGTTTGAAACCGACGATTTATCCGATGTCAAGGGACAGGCGCTTGCGCGCCACGCGCTGGAGGTAGCCGCCGCAGGCTTTCACAACGTACTGCTCATAGGACCTCCCGGCACGGGTAAGAGTATGATAGCAAAACGCATACCGTCAATACTCCCGCCGATGAGCTTTGAAGAAAGCATAGAAACGACCGGTATACACTCTATAGCGGGTATGCTCGACCGCGAAAAACCGATAGTCACCGTGCGCCCATTCAGAAGCGTATCACACACTGCCTCGGCAGTAGGTCTTATCGGCGGCGGAAGTATCCCCCGCCCCGGTGAAATATCCCTTGCGCATAACGGCGTATTATTCCTTGATGAGCTGCCCGAGTTTGACCGCAGGACGCTTGAAACGCTCAGACAGCCGCTTGAGGACGGCGTTATAACGATATCAAGAGCTCAGGGGTCGGTGTCCTATCCGTGCGACATTATGCTTGTCGCCGCAATGAACCCTTGTCCCTGCGGTAATTTCGGCAATCCGAAGGGTAAGTGCACCTGCTCGCAGAATATGATACAGAACTATCTCGGCAAGATAAGCCGCCCTGTTCTCGACAGGATAGATATACAGGTGGAAATGCCGCAATTGTCATACGAGGAGATCAGCAGTGCGAAAAAGGGCGAGCCGAGCAGTGCCGTGCTTGAACGCATAATGAAAGCGCGGGAAATACAGCAAAAGCGCTTTGCGGGCACGGATATCCGCTCGAACTCAAAGATCCCTCCCGCACACCTCCACGAAATGTGCCCGATGGACGAAAACGCAAAGCAAATGCTCTCTGACTGCTTTGACAAAATGGGGCTGTCCGCAAGAGCGTATGACAGGATACTTAAAGTCGCGCGCACCTGTGCAGACCTTGCGGGAAGCAAGATAATAAGACGGCAGGATATATCGGCGGCGGTCAATTTCAGAAGCCTTGACAGGAAATATTGGGGCGCGGGCGGTAAGCGATAAATGATATTTCAGACAAAACAACCGCATTTTCTTCGGTCGACAATTATAAAAATGCCGAAAATTTTTCTTTGACTTGACAAACGTAAATTTGAAATGCTAAAATAAATACAGTCGAGTAGCGAAAGCGTAAATCCGGACAACGGATTTACGCTTTTTATTTTGCTCAAAAGAAAGGACATAAGTATGGAACAAGAAAAACTAAGCAGGCTCGGAACAGAACCTGTAAAAAAGCTTTTGCTCAGAACGGGACTCCCTGTGATACTCTCTATGGTGCTTCAGGCGGTATACAACATAGTTGACAGCGCATTTGTGACCAATATGCAGACAGGCGGCGAGGCGGCGTTCAATGCGCTGACGCTTGCGTTTCCTATGCAGATGCTTATGGTAGCTGTCGGCATAGGCACGGGAGTAGGCGCAAATGCCATGCTGTCAAAATCCCTCGGTCAGGGTGACAAAGAAAAAGCAAGCTTCACAGCGGGCAACGCGGAGTTTCTTGCGCTGATAATATATATCGTGTTCCTGCTTCTCGGGCTGTTCGGTGTTGAGCCTTATATCCGCACACAGTCACAGGACGAAGAAATAATTGGGATGGCGGTCGATTATCTCACGATCTGCTGTACAATGTCATTCGGTATCACCTTCTTCTCAGTATACGAAAAGCTGCTTCAATCAACCGGCAGGTCGTTATTTTCGACAATAGCGCAGATAACGGGCGCTGTGACCAACATCATACTTGACCCGATAATGATATACGGACTTCTCGGCTTCCCCGAAATGAAGGTAAAGGGTGCGGCACTCGCAACGGTGATCGGTCAGGTCGTATCCTGCGTCACCGCTCTTATTTTCCATCTTAAATTCAACAAGGAAATAAATAAGACCCTGCGATATAAAAAGCCGCACGGTGCGATCATAAAGGGCATATACTCGATAGGTCTTCCCGCTATAATCGCGCAGGCGCTTATGTCAATAATGACCTACGGAATGAATGTCATCTTAGGCTCGGTAAGTGTAGATGCCGTCACCGCCTACGGACTTTACTACAAGGTACAGCAGTTCTTCCTGTTTGCCGCATTCGGTATGCGCGACGCTATAACCCCGGTTGTTTCGTATGCACATGGAATGGCTGACAAGAAGCGTATCAACGAGGGCATAAAATACGGTATGCTCTACACACTTATAATAATGGCCCTCGGCACACTGCTTATCGAAATATTCGCCGTTCCTCTCGGCGAGATGTTCTCGCTTTCAGGCAACTCTCTCAGGCTCTGCACCGATGCAATGCACATAATCACGATAAGCTTTGTGTTTGCGGGAATGAATATCGCGTTTCAGGGCATATTCCAGGCGATCGACGGCGGATTACAGTCGCTTATCGTTTCCCTCTTAAGACAGCTTGTGCTTGTTCTCCCGGTCGCATGGGGATTTTCCCTGCTTGTCCTGGGCGGCGCACCTGATATGCTTATGTGGTGGGTATTCCCGATAGCTGAGGTTGTTTCCGCCGCAGTATCACTGATATTTATGTCGGCTCTGCGTAAAAGGATATAGTCGAATGACCTACAATAAACGCTTCTGATATAGCAAAACGCGGGCATCGTTTTTCGATGCCCGCGTTGCTTTATTCATTTATCAGTCAGCCTCTGTTTTGCCGCTGACACTTACATATGTGCCGTAAAGCGGTGTGCTTCCGCTCATATAATAAGCGCAAACTCTGAACCTGTATGAAGTGTTCTTAACAAGACCTGCTTTTCTGAATGTTGTTGTGCCGGTGTCGGTTATCTTCGCAACACGCACCCACTTACCGTCCTGAGCCATTTCAACAATATAGCCCTGAGCCGAGGTGTTCTTATTCCAGTTGATACGCAGTGCATCCTTGGCAGTTCCGCCTATCTTAACGCGTGTCATTGCCGACGGATTTGTCCTTTCGGTGATCATGTCGCTGTATGCACCATAGTGTGCAACAGTTCCGCTCATCTTATAGGCTCTTACTCTGAGCTTATAAACCGTTGAAGGCTTAAGTCCTGCAACTCTGAAACCGGTAGTGCTGTTGTTTGTAATCTTACCGGCTCTTGACCATGCACCGTCCTTGTATATCTCAACGATATAGCCGTCAGCCGAAGCATTCTTAGTCCAGCTTATATGCAGTGCGTCAGCCGCTCTGCCGGAAAGCTTTGCACCTGTCATTGCAGACGGATTTGTCATTGCTGTTACTACTGTGCTGTATGCACCGTAGTATGCGACAGTTCCGCTCATCTTATAGGCTCTTACTCTGAGCTTATAAACCGTTGAAGACTTAAGTCCGGAAACTCTGAGACCGGCAGTGCTGTTGTTTGTGATCTTACCGGCTCTTGACCATGCGCCGTCCTTGTATATCTCAATGATATAGCCGTCAGCCGAAGCATTCTTAGTCCAATTTATATGCAGTGCGTCAGCCGCTCTGCCGACAAGCTTTATGCCTGTCATTACAGACGGATTTGTCATAGCGGTTACTGTCGTGCTGTATGCACTGTAAACTGCTGTGCTTCCGCTCATCTTATAAGCTTTTACTCTGAACTTATAAACTGTTGATGCCTTAAGACCTTCAGCTCTGAAGGTTACTGTGCTGTTGGTTGTTATCTTACCGGCTCTTGACCATGCGCCGTCCTTGTATATCTCAATGATATAGCCGTCAGCCGAAGCGTTCTTGTTCCAGTTGATACGCAGTGCGTCACCGGCTGTGCCGCCAAGTGTTACGCCTGTTACTGCCGCAAGTACAAGCTTATCGGTGTATGCTGTCTTGTAAGAATTACCGCAAACCGAGCACTTGTGCAGTGTATAACCCTTTTCGGTATAGGTGGGCTCAACTATGCTTTCAACATACTTATGACCTGTTGCCTGTATTACGACTGTTTCCTTTGCTCCGCAGCCCGAGCAGGTTCTTTCCTTTATGCCGGTAGTTGTGCAGGTTGCCGCCTTGGTAACCTTCCAGTTGCCGTAGCTGTGTACGCGTGTTGCCGCAATGATCTGTGTTTCCTTATTGCCGCATACCGAGCATTCTCTTGACTGCTCGCCGTCTGTAATACAGCTTGCTTCCTTTGTTACCTTCCACTGACTGTAGCTGTGACCCTTGGCAGCAATAGTCTTTGTCTGCTTATAATCACATCTTGTGCAGTGTCTTTCCTGAGAACCGTCTGCCGTGCAGGTTGCCTCTGTCGTAACGCTCCATGCCGTAAGCGAATGTCCGAGTGCGCTTCCTGTGAATGTTGCTTCACTTGCTGTACCCTTGCTTGACAGTCCGCAGTCTGCGCAGGATACATAGTACTCCGACTTCTGCGTGCAGGTTGCCGCTGTCTTAAGGTACTTAGTTGTAGCTGTCTTAGCCGTGAATGTGTGGGCTGTCATTTCGCCGTATTCAGCGCCGCAGTCCGCACACTTTGCCTTAGCAGTGCAGGTTGCCGTACCGCCGTGGCAGTCGGCTGTTTCGGTGTGCTTGCTGTCGTTAGCACAAACTCTTGTATGAGTTCCGTTGCCGTTTGATACCCAGGCACCGTACTTATGACCTAAAGGATCACCGACTACCTGAGTAACGGTAGGATCGATAAACGCGCTGCTCTTACCGCACATTGTGCAAACAAGATAATATACAGCCGCATTTGTGCAGTCGGCAGGAGATTTCAGATACTTGGAATCCTTTATAAGCTCATAGTTGTGCGGCAGTAAATCGCCGTACTCGGCATGGCATATTTCGCAAACTGCCTTGTTTGTGCAGTCCGCCTCGCCGCCTGTGTGTTTGCATTCGGTTATCGTAGCTGTTACAATATCCGACTTAACTGAAACACCTGCCGTTGTAGCGTTGCTGTAGGTAATACGGCAGTAATACTTGCCTGTTGTGAGGTTCGCAAGTGACAGTGTTT
Source organism: Ruminococcaceae bacterium UBA6413 (assembly GCA_002437415.1). GTDB lineage: Bacteria > Bacillota > Clostridia > Oscillospirales > Ruminococcaceae > Ruminiclostridium_E. Next base: position 29,051 of record DJPL01000020.1, read on the forward strand.
TGCCCGTAGCGCCATCTATCGCGGTTTCGTTGCCGTTTTCATCTACGCTGAACCACTGATAAGCAATAGCCGGGTTTACTTCTGCAGTGTACAGTGCCATTGCACCGACTTCAAGTGACGGTATGCCGTTCGGATAATAACCGTTGGTATAATATACCGTATCATCCGGCTGTGTTATCGACATAGGACACATACGCACTCTCAAGCCAATGGATTCTGCTGTTTCTGTTGCCGATGTAAGATGGTATATATCTATCCATTCATTGGTCTTGCCGTCCTGTACCCAGTTGCCCGGAACAATATAATCGGCTATTACCTTGCCCTCGGTAGTAACATCGATCTGAGCGAATTGACCTGACGCAATGCTTACATTACCGCCGTTTATAGTGAGGTGTCTGACATTGATGGCACTCATTGTAACATTGCCGCCGTTTATGATCACATCGCTCGTGGCAAGTCCGGCAAAATCAACATTACCGCTTTCTACAATGACTGCTGTATTGTCTGCCCCATTTGACACTAAAGCACGACCGAGGATCGTTATATCGGCATCGCCCTTTATGATAACGGGCTTACTAATATATACACGGGCGAGTACCCTGAATGTGAACTTACCGCCGCTTATAACGATCTGTTCCTTATATCCGTTTGCGTCATAGAGCGGGTATAATGTACAACCCTCATTTTCGCTCTTCTGAGCGTCAGCCACAGCCTCGTACAAGTCGTTATAATACTTAACGCTGTCGCCGTTTACTATCTTTGCGTGGAACTGATTTTTACATATCTCACAATATGTCGGATTGGTAATGTTACCGTTCGTATCTTCGTCTGTTATCGGATCGACAATACTTGCGCTAGGATGCTCACAGTCAACAAGGTCTATGCTTACGGTATTTGTCTTTACCTCATAGCCGTCGTAAGTAACTATGAAGTATACCTCTGCAACATCGCTGTCGCCTGCAAGCGTTAATATTTCCGATGAGTTCAATGTATCGTTATAATTCGGATACCTTAAATCCCAATTTTTGCTTTCGGCTTCATTTGAATTTACAACACATCTTGATTCTATCGTTACACCTGTAACGCCGTCAAAGACATTTGCGGCAGAATCAATGATTATGTTGAATTTTACCGTGGGATCGTTGTTGCTGTTACGATACAGCGTGTTTGTGTCAACACTGAGTGTAGCATCATTCAGCGGAACGTCGGCGATCGTAACATTCTCGGCACTGTCTGCCTCACGCTCGGCAACAGTCAGCCAAGTACCGTCTGCATTCTTATATCCGTATCCGTACATAAGCAGCGATGCAACGCCGCCCTCTGCGTTTGTTTCCAGCTTACCGTATGTTCCGCCTAAAAGTGTCACTTCACCGTAAACCGTAACGCTTTCAAATGTACCGTTGTTTATGCTAAGCTTTGCGCCGTTCTCAACAACGATATTTTTAACACTGCCGCTACTGCATATCTCCAGACTACCTCCGTCTGCTACGGTTATACTTCTGCCGTCGTCCGATACAGCGGAAATTCCCTTGCCTTTATAGAAATCAAGCGAAATCTTGCCTGTAACGGTTATCGGCTTATCAAGCTTGCCGTCAACATTGTTCAGTATCTTGATAATTGAATTATCATTAATTGTTTTTGCCTTATCAAAAGCCTCATTGATATTATCAAAGTATTCATCGACAATCGTTCCGTCAGCTGCATAGCTTACCCTTGCAACAAACTTTGTGCCGCAGTACTTGCACGCATAGCTGCTGTCAAGTGCGATACTGCCGTCGGCGCCCTTATGGTCGCAGTCAACGATAGTGAAGTTCTCAGGCTTGCATGTGGAGTCACACAGCTCGCTGTAACTATAATAACCGCCGCTGTCCTTAAGCAGACGCTTATCCTTTACCAGTACCTTAGCAAAATCCGAGCACTCAACATCGGCGTATGCATACCAACCGCCGCTCAGCTTTATATGAGTGGGATCGGCGTTCGCATATACATCAAGAGTACCCTTTATAACCGAGCCGTCGCGTATTGTTACTTCCTTTGCATTCGCTCCGATCTCAACTGTGTTCTCAACTGTAGCGCCGCACATATCAAGCTTACCGCTACTGATGTAGACGTTATTTGCGATCGTACCGCCTTCAAGCGTTACCTTACCATCGTTCTGCGCGGTAATGACTCTTGCGATACCTTCGCCGCTTCTTATGATTCCGCCGCCGAAGCTGTCCTTGATCGTGACATCAGCGCCCGTAGTAGTGATTATCCTGTCCTCAATAAATTCCACCTTATGACCGGCAAGGTCAAGTGTAAACTGACCGCTGTACAGCGTAATGTAGTTTATACCGGAGGTATCGCTTGTTACCATTACGGTACAGCCCTCATTTTCTTCAAGCTGTGCGTCCTCCATAGCTTCTTCAAAGTCGGTGTAGCACTTTGTGCTGTCGCCGTTTATTATCTCGGCGTAAATTATGCTTTCGCACTCACCGCAAACAAGATTGCCGTTAGCCGATGAAACCACCTTGTCAGCAGGGTGATAGCATGTATCTACCTCGATAGTGACTGTATTGGTGCGAAGCTCATAGCCGTCATACTTTACTATATAGTACACTTCTACAACTTCGCCGTCATTTACAAGCATACCTAAATATGAACAACTTGCCTCGCCGCTGATACTTACCGTACTGCTGAGCTGTTCTGTGCCAAAGACTGTACGAGTCGTATGACCCTGACCGCTCAGCGGGTTATCGTCGCTGACGGTATTTCCGTCACGCATTTCAGCTTTAATGCCGAATGTCACCTTGCCTGTGCCGTTGCGGTAAACCTTTGTTTTGTCCGCTGTAAGCTCGACACTCAGAACAGGTGCTTCCGTTACCGTTACATTGCTTATCGACGTATTTTCACGGTCGGCAATTGAAACCCATGTACCGTCCGAATTCTTATAGGCATAACCGGGTGCAAGCAACGAGTCAACTGTAATGCCTTCTGCGCAGACTATATCACCAAAGCTTCCTCCGGCGAGCTCTGCGTCACCTTCGGCAATCAGAGTTGACAGAGAACCGCCGTTGACGATTATTTTCGAGCCGGATAAGCCTTCGACAATTAAGAGCTCGTCATTCTCACCGCCGTTTACAGTAAGCGTACCGCCGTCATCTACCGTTATGGTGCTCGTATAGTATGTTATACTAAGATCATGACCGTTAAGCTCAAGCGTTACATTGCCTGTAACATGTATCGCCCTTGTAAGCCCGTCTGAATTATCCTTATATAATGTTACTGTAGCCGTACCCGCCTCATTAGCCTTGCCAAACGCATCGCAGACATCACTGAACGGCTCTGTCTTTTCGCTTCCGTCAGCCGTATAGCTTACAGTTGCAACGATTTCCTCGTTGCAGTAAGGACAGGGGTTTCCGTCAAGTACATAGCTGCCGTATTTGTCCTTATGGTCGCACTTTTCAACAACAATAGAATCGATTTCGGTCTTGCTCTGAATATCAGCATATTTGTAAAGAATAACGCCACTCATATCATGGCCTATAACTCTGCTTCCGCTTGCAATTGCCTTGCCTAAAGTATATCCAAAGAAAGTCACAATGTGGAATCTGCCGCTTACGATAGAGAGATTACCGAACCGGCTGCCCACCATGCTTAATGAGTGGGCTATGACATCTTTGATAACCGTGTCTCCGCCGTTTATCGTTATTGTGCGGATATAAGCACCGTCTATATCAGCCTTTCCGCCGTATATCGACAGATCGTTAATATAAGCCTCGGTGCTGTTTGTCGTAAATGTACCGCCGGATAACTCTACTGCTTCCAGTTCGATTTTGCCGTCAATTGTAACCTTCGCGCTGTATCCTTTGACCGTTATATTGCAACGGTCGGAAGAGCCGAATTCTTCCGATGACTTGAATGTCACATCTCCACCGGTGATATTAAACTTATACAGTGCAGATACACCTGCGAGGTCAACGGTAAATTTACCGCCGCTGATCGTTATGTATTCATCAGCTATAGTTCTGGATACCAGCGTTAATGTGCTTCCCTCGTTTTCCGCCGCCGCAGTCGTTGCCTTTGCTATATCGTCATAATATGTCACTTCGCCGTCGGCTGTTTCGACCTGAGCGATCAGGCAATATCCGCATTCGTCGCACGTTACAACGCCGTCCACATTTGTGAGGTTTTCATGTAAGCAGGTTGCAAGTGTAAAGTTCAGTACGTTGGACTTGTATTCATATCCGTCGCAAGTAAATATGCAGTAATACTCAACCTCGCCGTCGGGTATGCCGCAAGCATCTACATCCGCGCCGCTAATAGTTGTAAAGTCAACCCCCAACAAACTATCGGCTGTAAGTTCAATACCGTTTACAAAGTCCGAATAGCTCACTTGCAAATCACCGGCTAATTCTTTTGCAACATCGACAGTGACACTCTGCATACCGTTACGATATATAACAGGTGACTCACCATTTTGCCATGCAATGCGTGCGCTCTTTATGGGGGCTTTCTTTACAGTAACGATATCACCGTTTATTGCCTTTTCTTCACGTTCTGCAACCGTAAGCCATTTCTCGTCATCCACATTATAATAAGCATAACCGTCCACAAGAACAGAGTCAAGTGTGTCGCCACCGTTGTCTATAGTGAGGAATTTGAATGTACCGCCGCTGATCTCTGCGTCGCCGTAAATGTCGAGCCTATTGATCGTACCGCCACAGATTATAACGTTGCCGTCTGCTGTGATATAATCACAGTAACCGCTGTTAACGGTTATTTTCGAGCCGGGGTTAGTGTAAATATTCGCGGGTATTCTGCCATCTCCGTTTACGGTAAGCGCACCGCCGTTATATATATAAATACGTGAACTGCTAACTATATCACCCAGAATTTTACCGTTCAGCTCAAGCGTTACATCACCCGTAATGATAATGTTGCGTATGAGATCGCTGTCTTCGTTATTTGTGAGATCGCTGTCTGTGATATCCTTATACAGCTTTACGGTAGCAGTACCTACCTCGTTTGCCTTGTCGAATGCGGCAAGGACATTCTCAAAGAGATCTATCCTTTCTGATCCGTCGCTGCCGATATAATTAACAGTTGCAACATATTCGTTGTTACAATATATGCACCTGCCTGATGAGTCAAGAGCTATACGATTGGACGCATCGTCCTCGATATGCAGACATTTTTTGACGAAGACATAGGAGATACCGGTACTCTCGGAAATATCGCTGTATTTATATGATTTGCCTGCGTCATCCATTACTGTTGTACCCTTTGCAAGAGCCTTGCCTAAAGTATAACCGCTTCCGTCTTCGCAAGTCACACTGCTGAAGTATCCGCCTTCAATAGAAACGCTGTATTCCGTTTCACTGCTGTTCAGCACTAACGTTGTTCCGGCGTTGTTATTTTCTAAGGAATCAGTCACTTTGATTACCGATTCACCGCCGTTTATCGTTATTTCATTGATCAAAGCACCGTCGACAGTAACCTTGCCGCCTAATGTTGACAGGTTTTCAATATAAGCCTCGGTACTGTTTACTGTAAGCGTACCGCTTGCTACTGCTACTGTTCCCAGCTTGATTTTACCGTCAATTGTAACCTTAGCGTCAGCTCCGCATACTTGGATCTCGCTTTTCAGATCTTGTACATCAGCTTGTTCTGCCGAAGAAATGAAAGTCACGTCACCACCGATGACAACGAAAGTATAACATACCTCCTTACCGTTAAAGTCAACAGTAAACCTGCTGTCTGTCACGGTAATGCACGGAGTATCGGTTCCTCTTTCCTTCATCAGTTTTACAGTGCTACCCTCGTTCTCCTGTGCCAGCTTTAAGGCACTGTCTATATCCGCATAGCCTAACAGCTTGCCGTCAGCCGCTGTCACCTTGGCTGCTATCGATAAATCACATATACCGCAGAATATTCTTCCGTCACCGTTTTTATCGGTAAGGCTATCCTCCGGGTGCGAGCAGGTCGCAAGCGTAAGCTTAAGTGTATTAGACTTATATTCGTATCCGTCACACTTGAATACAGTGTAATATTCAGCCTCAACGTCTTCCGTTACAATCTTACCGATTTCATGAGCGGGTACCATATAATAGTCATTATACAAAACAGAATCGTCCATGCGATTATTGCCGTTCACGAAATCCGAATAGGTTATCTCCTTTGAACGGTCCGCCAATTCGTATGTAACATTGACGTCTAAATATTTCGCTCCGTTACGGTATGCAACAGGCATTTCTCCGTCTGCCCACGCAATACTTGCGCTCTTTATGGGGGCTTTTTCCACAATCGCCTTTTTACCGTTGCCATCCCGCGAGGTGCTATAATTTTCCTTTGCACGTTCTGCAATTGAAAGCCATGCACCGCCGTCCTTTTTATAAGCATAACCGTCAGCCAGAACAGATTCAAGATTGCCGTTAAATATATCGATAAGGTCGAATTTACCGCCGCTGAGTTTTGCGTTACCGGAAACGGCCAGATATTCTATATTGCCGCCGCCTATTTCTGCGTTGCCTTCTTTGTTAACTGTCACAGAATAGATGTATCCACCGCCGTTAATGACTAATTTTGAGTTTTTATTAACGTTAATAGACATCTCCATATCGCCATCGCCGTTTACAGTGAGCTTACCGCCGTCATCTACCGTTATGGTTTTCATATTGTAGCCTGACATAAGATTATGACCGTTAAGCTCAAGCGTTACATCGCCCGTAACGGTAATATCCCGTGTAAGCTCGCTGTTTTCGATATCCTTATACAGCGTTATTGTAGCCGTACCTACCTCGTTAGCCTTGGCAAAAGCGTCGCAGATATCACTGAACGGATCCCTCTTATCACTTACGTCATCAATCGTATAGCTTACAATTGCGACAATCTGCGAATTACAGTAATAGCAAACATTAGCATCGTTTAATTCAGGATAACCGCCATCATTCTTATGGTCGCATACCTCAAAGACTAAATTAGAACCTTCGGTCCAATCCATAACTCTTTCATAATCGTAAGCAGTTTCTCCCTTATACCGTACTCTGCTTCCGCTTGCAAGAGCCTTGACTATGTTATAGCCGCTGTCGTCTGAGCAGGTTATTGTATCGAAGCTTCCGCTTTCGATCACAATGTTATGCGCTGACGCGTCGGTAACTTTTTTATTTATGTCTAACGAACCGACAGTAATATTTCTTATTGCCAGATCGCCGCCCTTAAACACAAGCGATTCGATTTCTGCACCGTCTATATCAGTCTTTCCGCCTTGCGTTGACAAGTTTTTGATATAAGCGTCGGTGCTGTTTATCGTAAGTGTTCCGCCTTGCAATATATATACGTCGCCAAGTTTGACTTTACCGTCAATTGTAACCTTAGCGTCGTTTCCCGACACATACAGCCTGCTAGAACAAGCACTAGGATACGCTGTCGGTGATGTGAGAGTTACTTCTCCGCCTTGGATATTGAAGTTATAGCATAAATCTGTACCGTTAATGTCAATGGTAAACTTACCGCTGTCCACAATGACATCGCCGCCAACTCTTCCCGAAATCAGTACTAATGTACTGCCTTCGTTCGCCTGCGCTGTCTTTATGGCTTCATTCATTTCTCCGCGATATATAGTTTCACCGTCTGCCGTATTTACCTGAGCTTTCATTAAAGCTCCGCATATACCGCATTTTACATGGTCACCGCCATTTCTCTCGGTAAGGCTTTCCTCGGGGTGCGAGCAGGTCGCAAGCGTAAACGTAAGAGAATTGGTCTTATATTCATATCCGTTATACTTGAATATACAGTAATATTCAACTTCACCGTCCGGCACACTGCTGTCGGCTACATTCAAATTCCCAATGTTATTTTGAAGGTCAATGCCGAGATCGAGTAGTGTACCGAAAAGATATCCCGGATACATATTGCTTGAAACCGCGTTACCGTTTACGAAATCCGAGTAACTCAGCTGTTGTGTATCAACATCCGAAACTGCTGTAACATCTAAATAAATACCCTGTGATCCGTTACGGTATATAACAGCCGTTGCTTCACCATGCCATGCAAGGCTTACGCTCTTTATAGGCGCTTCCTTTATGGTTACATTAGCTATCGTCTGCTTTTCACGGTTTGCAACCGTAACCCATGTGACATCCATGAAATTCATATAGCCATAGCCGTAAGCTAAAAGATCTTCTAACGTTCTGCCTTCGCCCGAAACAGATACACCGCCGAATCTGCCGCCTTTAAGCTCTGCATTACCGCCGTCATTAACCTTAAGACTTGTGTATACACCGCCCTGAATTTCCGCATTAGCGCCGTCATAAACCGTAACATAATTTAATGCGCTCTGACCTTCGCCTATAACAGTAAGCTTACCGCTCTTTACGTCTACAGTATACACGCCGTCATAATTAGCGATGAGTTTTTTGCCGTTAAGGTCAAGGGTTATATTCTCACCTGCAGACTCAACTGCACGTGAAAGCGTACCTGTAATGTTCTTCTGCAACGTTACAGTAGCAGTACCTACCTCGTTAGCCTTGTCAAAAGCGCCGAAAATATCGGCAAACAGCTCTGTCTTTTCGCCGTCATCTGTCGTATAGCTTACGCTTGCGGCAAACGTTAAGTTACAGTACTTGCATACGCCGCTATCAAGGGCATAGCTACCGTCATCATTCTTATGGTCGCACTTGACAAACCGATAGTCTTTGTCATCATCAGTGCCGAAGGTGCTTAGTCCGGAAACTTCGCTATATAATAATTCATTAGTAGCTATTATCTCATCAGTGTCCTGCGAGTATTCAATGCTAATTAAGCGAGTGCCGCTTGCGAGTACGTCCTTAAGCGTATACTGTCCGAGATTGATCTCATTGAAAGTACCGCCGCCTATAGTCACCTTCGCGTCCGTTGCAGTGCTTGATATAGTAAAATGATTAGCACCGCAGTTTTCACTTACACCGTCACTGATATTTAAAGTACCGCCATATACATTGATACCGTTAATGCAAACGGAGGTCGAGCCTTCAGGGTATGTAAGAGAACCGCTATATAAAGCTATAAAGCAATTAAAAGCGCAGTTCTCAACAGTAATTTCCGCACCCTTAATATTGATCTTCCGTGTATAAGCGTCGATATAATTGTCGTCGATCGCGGCAATCGTAAACTGACCGCTTGACAGTGTAATATCGTTCTCAAGTCCACCGGTTGTTACAACAGTGAAAACACAGCCTTTGTTTTCAGCCTTATTGGCGTATAACAAGCCCTCTTCGATATTATCGAATTTTTCGACAGTACCGTCCGCAGTAGTTACCTTTGCATAAAGCACAGCACCGCAGGCACACTTGGTATTTGTTTCAGTGTAGGTATGAGTATGCTCTAAAACTACGACATTTTCAAGTGTTCCGCCTATCATTGTCGTACTGCCGTCAACTATCTTTTCGGGGAGATTTGTGACTTCATTTAAGGTCGCAAACGCATAACCCTTTGCAAGCAGATTGCTTACAGGTGTATTAGTAACATTCTCATTTCCGTGGATTAACCCGTAGCTTCCGCCGTACAAAGCTATACCGCTTGCGTTTTCTATAAATAAGGTTTCGCATCTGCCGCCGTAAATCTCAACACTCTCAGCACGCTGAACACCTAATTGGTATATGTCGACAGCTGAACTGCTGCCGTCAGCCGAGCCGTTTATAAGCGTACCGCCGTTTACAACTACAGGTGTGTTTATAATTCCGTTGTAGGTGCTTTTTCTGCTGTCTTTAAGATACATCACGCCGTCGTCAATTACGTCGATCTCTGCATATATGCCGCCGAGTGAATATCCGTTCACATCGACAGTAACCGTTGCATTGCGGATTTCTGTGACCTGCGAAAGCTCGCAGTTCTTGTATAATGTCAGCGTACAGCCGTTGTTTTCTTCCGATACAGCCGCGGCAAAGGCATCGTCTATATTGCCGTAATATGACGGTGTTTCCACGCCTGAAATGATCGCAGTAAGCTGATATCCGCAGTCACCGCATATACCTGTTTTGCTGTCAACATTCGTATGATCGCACGTCTTTCCGCACGCACACTTGCCTGTTTCGCTTTTATAATCATGAGAATGCTCTGATACTGTGACATTACTAATACCGTCAAGCAATGTCTTGCCGGAAACATCCTGCAATTCACCCGAAACAAAAAATGCACGATTATCAGCCAATAAAGTCAGTATTTCGTCATTACCTCTGTCCCCACCGCCGCTATAGTTTATAGCGGTGAAACTGCCGCCGTGAAGAATTACGTTACTGCTTAAATCGTTTATATTGAGTGTTGTGCCGAGCGAACGATAGCAGTCAAACGTTCCAAAGACTACTGTCACCGTTCCGTTTGCACCGCAGTTTTCATCAAATGTCAGCTTACCGACGCCGCCTTCTACATTGAAATCACCATAAGTACTATTATTTTTCCCCGATCCCGTAACGGTTATATCCCCAAAAACAGTAACCGTACCTACGCTGACTTCATCAGCGATCCACAGCGTGAACTCGCCGCTGAGTATTAAATCGCCGCCTGTATAATTCTTGAACAGCTTTAATGTACAGCCCTTGTTAGCGTCACTGTCAGCCGCGCTAAAAGCCGCTACCATCTCAGTGTCCTTATAAACGGAATCTATAGCTCCGTCCTTTACGATAACAGCCGCATACTGGTATTCACACTCTGTACACATGCCTGTGTCAACGTCAACCTCGTCGTGAGGGCATACGTATCCGCAGCCGCACTCGCCGTTAGAATTATAGGTATGCTCAGGGTGGGCATCGATCTTCAGCGCGCCGTCTGCCGTAGTTACTTCCTTAACATTTGCATTGAAAAGAGTTCCATCAGCCTTGAAGAAAGCCTTACCCTCGCCGAGCATATCGTATAATGTCTTACTGTCCCTAGCGTAAAGTCCTGCCGGATATGTACCGGCATTCAGTATAACCGTACTCGAATCATATACATAGATCGCAGTGTCTAAAATTATATCGCCGTCTATTATAAGCGTACCGCCGCGGTAGGAAGCGTCGTTTGTCGGAGATGGATTACAACAGAAAGTAACCGGATCGCCGCTGTTTTTGATCGTAAGCTTTCCGCTATTGCAAGGAGTAATACTCCAGACACTTAATTTGTGTCCGTTTACGTCAATTGTAAGCTCTCCGTATAAGTCATACTTAGCGCTTGATTTAGAATAATCCTTAAACAGCTTTATTGTGCCGCTTCCATAGTAATTAGTAAGTATATTGTGAAGCCCATCAGTATCTACATTATATAAGTTTCCGTTTGCGTCTGTATAGAGTGCGACAGGCACAACCATACCGCAGGTAACACAAACGCCGTCGTCCATGCTTATATCGATGTCATGCTTGCAGGGCTTTCCGCACTCCTTGCACACGCCTGTCGGATTATCCTTGTCATAGCTGCAAGTTTTATGCTCTACGACGTACAAATTGATATTTTCGAAAGAGGAGATAGTTGAATCATATTTATTTGTAACTGTTAAAGTACCGCTGTCGTCTTTGGTTGCGAAAGCATATCCGTCAGCAAGCAAGCTTCTTAACAGTATAGGATTTTCGGTATCACCGGTGTCATTGAAAACACCACTAATATAACCGCCGTATAATGCTATATCCGCACCCGCTTCAATATGCACAGATTCGACGCTGCCGCTGTAAAGGTCTAATTTACCGTCTTGCACTGTAATACTATCTATGCTTCCGTTATAGTCGGCAGACACTGTAAGTGTTCCGCCTGCTACTTTGAATTTAGAGATATAGCTACTATTGCCGTTACCTGTCAAACTGATTATCGCATTTTTGCCGATAATAATATTTTTACTGTTTAAACACTGTTTACCGTTAAGATCAATCGTAAATTTACCCGAAACCTCTATAACTTCGCTCGGCTCATAAGTGCTGAACAGCTTTAATGTACAGTCGTTGTTATTGCCGGCTTCCGCAAAAGCTGCAGTTAAATCATCGTAACCGACAACTGTTCCGTCCGCCTTTATTACGACCGCACCGCATTCCTTGCCGCAAGTTGAGCAAGTGCCGTCTTCCGCGTTTATTTCGCCGTCATGCGGGCATGGCTTGCCGCACTCCTTGCACTTACCTGTTGTACTGTCCTTATCATAACTACATTCATGCGTTACAGACACTAACATTTTATTATAGCTGCTACTCGAGATAGTGATGCCATATGCATTTACAAAATTATTACTATCTCCGTCGACAAACGCGTATCCGTCAGCTAACAGACTTGCCAATACAAATTCTGTTGCCTGAGTGCTTATTATATCAACTTTGCCGCCGCAGAATGTGATATCTGAGTCTTCATAGATCAACAGGCTGCCGATTTCTCCGCCGTATGCTATTAATTTGCCGCCGCCCATCCATATACCGGGCACACCATTATAGTCTTTATCCAGCACAAGAGTACCGCCGTTAGCAACGTCGAATGTAGTAATACTTTTTACGCTCTTGCCCTTAACGGTTATTACAGCGTTTTCTTTTATAATAGTGGATGTAGAATTTCCGATTCTGTTCCCGTTCATATCCAGAGTGTACTCGCCCGAAAGCTCGATGTTTACACCGGGATAGTAATCTGTGTACATTTTTAATGTACAACCCTTGTTCTCGTCCTTGCCGGCATCGGCAAAGGCCGGCGCCATATCATTATAAACCGAATTTTTGCCGTCCTTTGTTATTACCGCAGAAAAAGACTTGCCGCAAATAGCACACCTGCCACTGTCGGTGTCAACGTCCTTATGCTCGCAGGAGTTATTACAGGTGTTGCATATACCGTTTGTAAAGCCTGCCGTATGCTTGCACTCTTCAAATGTGAAAGCAAATCTCTCTGTTAATGTATACGCGCCCTCGCCGCTTTCGTCGCTCAGAATGACATCACAATAAATGACATAGCTACCCTCAGGTACATTGTCATTGAATACAAATTCGTTTGCTCCGTCTTCTGCATTTACAGTGCCGAGGTCGTCTATGTTATATTTATTGCTTGCACTGCTCCACTTATACTCTATACTTTCAGTTGCCTGATGGGTTTCATCAACCGCATACTTAACGGCTAACTTCTGCTTTTCGTGGTCGTCATCTGCATTGTAATTTGTATAATATACGTTCTTTGCAACCTTACTGTCGGCAACAATCGCCATATGGGGCTTGCCTACGGCTACAGTTACAGTATTTGAATAAACATCGCCGCTCTTTATTCTGAGCTCGTATGTACCTGATATGTTTTCAGCTTCGCATATTATGTCGCACACTGTATTTGAACTGTTGATTTCCGCAGAAAGTCCTGCGGGGTGATAATCTATCCACTCTACCTCAGGCTTGAATTCTCCTTCGGCAAAGTTCTTCGCTGTTATATACAAACTGCCGTATTCGGAGTCGTCTTCAGTCATATATACTGCGCCTATCTGCTTGCCAAGCTTAATAGAAGGCTCTGTATTAGGCTTTATAACTACAGTCTTAGCGTCTGCTCCGTCAATCTCATAATAGCCGCCGTTAAACTCAACCTTGTCTGTAACAGCGCTTTCCTCAGCCTTGAACTCAGTCGAACCCTTTATTACAAATTCATCCTCATCTATTGATGGGTAAGTGTTACTAATGCCGCGTGTATCGCCCGTAGCATAAACCGAGCCTGAGCCGCTCATTGTAAGGTTTATTTTGTAAATGCCGCACTTAGTACCGTAAGCAGTGACCTTGCCGCCGCTTATTTCGGCATCTATGCTGGTGTTTGTGCTGTAGTATATTCCGCCTCTTGCTTTGTTGCTTTCAGGCACAGTAATACTGCCGTTTCCGCTAACGGAAATCTTGTCGCCGAAATTACTGCTAAGCAATATTGCGCCGTTATTGGCATATTCATCTTCTACAGCACTGCCTACGGCTGTAAGACTGCCGTTGCCGTCAACAGTAATGCCACGTCCGACCTCTACAGCTGCGCCGTCGTTAGATACAGCTGACGCATTTGCGTTCAGTACGCCGTCATTATGTATCTCAATCGAATTTGCAGACACTTTACCTGTTGCGTTTACAGTACCGCCGTTAATGATTATTGTTCCGCCGAGAGAGCGCGTCATAGTGCTTGTAGAGCGGTTCTCTGCATTCAGCACACCATCGCCGCTGATCGTCATCGTGCCGTCACAGTTGACATCATCTTTATTTACGGCACTGAGAACATATGTATAGCTGTCGCCGGTGTCCGTCTGTATGATAGTGTTTTCACCCTTCAGCACTATTTCCGTGCCGTCGGGTACTGTTACGACGCTCATACCTTCTGTTGTCGCCTGAATGTTCACTCCGTCAAGCGTCAGCGTCTTTGTGTCATAATCCCAGATCCAGCCGTCACCGTTTTCGTCCGCCGTCTTTTCTCTGAAATCAAGCGGTGTCGTTATGGCTTCGCCTGTACCGCTGTGCGTATGTACCTCGCCCTCGGCAAATGCCGAAAAAGGTATCGATGTCAGCGCCATTGCCGCCGACAATATCGCACTTATGAGCCGTGTCGATTTTTTCTTCATGTCTATCCTCCTGTAGATTGCCGTGCTTTATGCCATACAACCGCACTTGTTCAGTGCTTCTCTGAGCTTCTCCATCGGTATCGGTTTCTTGTAAAAATAGGTACAGCCGAGCCTGTACGACTGTGCCCCGAACCCTTCATCGTCCGACAGCCATATGACAGGCGTATTCTTCCCGGCATTCTTCGCCGCTATAACGCCCTCCATACCGTCTGCCCCATTGGCAAGCACCACTATAAGGTCAGCCGTGTCAAGCTCGCGCACAAAGGTTTCGTATTTACCGCATACACTGTATCCTATCTTTCTGTATGCATATAACGCAAGCTGTGATATCTTCGACTTGAGTATCTCCGCCTCGTTTGCAGTATCGTAAACGCAGATGAGCATACTTCTCCCCCTTATAATTTTATAATTATATCATACCCCATTTTCTTTGGGTTTTCAACTTTTTGGCACGAACGGTAATTATATGGCACAAACGGTCTCAAAAATGGGCTTGTTAGGCGATAATGAGGGCAATTTACGGTAATTTACGGCTGAGATTTAAGCGTATGCGATATGCTCCGCAAACGCAAAAACGGGCGGCAATTTTACATCGCCGCTCGCAAAATTATTCATTATTCAATATTCAACATTCATCATTCATTAACAAAATAAAATCCGCCCCCGTTTTCACGGGGGCGAACTCATCAAGTCTTTAATTTATAATATTAAGCCCTGAAGCTCATGCTGTTCTCAGATTACTGGAGTAACTGGAGAATAGCCTGAGGCTGCTGGTTAGCCTGAGCGAGCATAGCCTGAGATGCCTGCTGAAGAATGTTATTCTTAGTGTAGTTGATCATCTCTGTAGCCATATCTGTATCTCTGATCTGAGATTCAGCTGCTGTCAGGTTCTCGTTTGTTGTTGTCAGGTTGTTAACTGTGTACTCAAGTCTGTTCTGAAGAGCACCAAGACCTGCTCTCTGCATAGATACTGTCTTAACGGCAGCGTCTACCATGTCGATAGCCTTGTTTGCAGCGTCCTGAGTAGAAACGTCAGCATTAGCAACACCGATTGCTGTAGATGACATATCGTTTACAGAAAGTGTAACTCTCTGATCCTCAACGCCGTTAGCACCGATCTGGAATGTAAGGCCCTTGCCTGTGCCTGTCATCTTGTCAGCGCCAAGACCAGCACCTGCGTTTTTAGCAAGATCAAGCTTAACAGAAACGTCCTTTGTCTGAGCAAACAGAACCTTGTCACCGTCAGGAGCACTAGCGTCTGTCAGCGATACAGAATAGTCGAGACCGGCCTGCTTTAAGAGGTTCTCGATATCCTTTTCTGTGTACTCAACGCCTGTTGAGAGGTGGAGTGTGAACTCGCCGTCCTTTATGCCTGTACCCTCGTTGTTGGACTTGCTGGTTTCAACCCATTCCTTGCCTGCTGCAACGTCTGACTTAAGTGTAACCTTACGGATATCTGCACCGTAGTTGTTAGCTGTGAGCTTAATCTGGTCAGCATATCTATCGTTTGTTGCAGTACCGCCAGTCATTAACATAGTCTTAATGTCTGTGTCACCTGTGTCAGCTCTTACACCTGTAGCAGTTGTGTAGGTTTCAGCTGCTGTAAACGTGAATACACCGCTCTTGATTGTGAAATCAACATCAGGAACAGCGCCTGTCTGTGTTGCATCCTTAGCCTGTGTAGCATTAGCTATTAACTTATCGATATCAGCCTGTGAGTAAGTCTGACCTGCCTTTAAGTTAAGAGAAAGTGTCTTACCTGTTGCATCCCACTCAGCACTCTCGCCGCCTGCACCTGATGCAGTATCCTTGAGGCTTACAGTAACGCCTGTGATGCTTGATGTGATAGTAGAACCTTCAAGAGAAGTGTTATTAGCTAATGTAGGTGTTGCAAGCTTAGCTGATAAAAGCTGTCCGTAACGAGGACCGAACTCTGTTGAAGATGTAGCCTGACCGAGTGAACCGTCGAGGAGCTTCATGCCGTTGTACTCTGTAGAAGAAGCGATTCTGTCGATTTCGCTCTTGAGTGCATCAACTTCGAGCTGGATAGCTTCACGGTCTGTATCATCCTGGTATGTACCGTTAGCTGACTGAACTGCGAGCTCTCTCATTCTCTGGAGAATTGAGTGAGTTTCGTTTAAGCCGCCTTCAGCTGTCTGGATAAGAGAGATACCGTCGTTAGCATTCTTTGTAGCCTGTGAAAGACCACGGATCTGTGAACGCATCTTTTCAGATATAGCCAGACCTGCAGCGTTATCGCCTGCACGGTTGATCTGGTAACCTGAAGATAACTTTTCAGTTGCCTTCTTTGTACCTGAAACGTTGATGTTCATCTTGTTGTTAGCATTGATCGCATTTAAGTTATGCTGTACTACCATACCTGCCATTTTATTTTCCTCCTTGAATGTACTCCCGAAATCCTTTTCGGAAGTCGTTGCCCTTATAGGGACTTGTTTTGTTAATGTGACCGTGCTTTGCGCTAAGCTACGATCGTCTGGTGTTTGTTTTGCAAAACACTGCGGAAGTTATTTTCGCATCCGCACAGGGTTCTGTGACCCTTACATTTATTATATCGGCGCTCACATTTCTAAACTTTAGCCTTTTTGAAAATTTTTTTATAAATTTTCTGAGATTTTTTATATGGTGTTTGTGTAAAATTTACAACTTATTCTGTTCTGTTTGTTACATATGCCCTGAAACGGCTTTCTGTTCAGTAAACATCACGACAGCACACGGAGGGGGATACAGCAAAACCGCCCTGTGTTGACAGAGCGGTTTTGCTTGAATAATAGAGAGGTATATATGAAAACTTTCGTTGTACTTAGGCGGAGCGTGTATAGGGCGGCTGTTGCCGTCTTGCCGGCTCCTGTTATGTAAACCGTGCTTAATGGCACGGTATTTTTCGAGCCGAAACCTATCGGCTGACTTTGGTCTTCGGAGTCCTTTCCTCTGACTGTGACTATAGTATACCCGACTTTTATGAAGCGGATAATAACGGGGAATGAAAGAAATGTGAAAAATATTGAAATGAAGGTGTGAGGAGTGTGGGGGAATGTTCTTCAAGTGCGGGTAAGGTGAGTTACTAAACTAAGGAATGTGCAAATATCACCATATAAATGAGAATTTAAAACGCACACTGCCGCCCGACCGCCGGTAACGAAGGTTACGCAAAGCACCGACAATCAGAACGGCGAATTTGAAGCGGGTCACACCCGCCACCCGCCGTACATCGTTGTTACGCCAAGCACAAACATACAGAAAGGCGAATTGTCTATGCCGACTCGGCATGGAAAAGCCCCTTGTACCTTAGGGGGTGGTACAAGGGGCTTTCCTTTTGGGTTATAATTCAGAGGCTATATGAATAGATGAAATCAATTTTTTATAGCTACGATATCAGAAATCAACTTCTGTATCGTAGTAGCAGCACTTAAGCAGCTTCTCCATCTCTTCCTGAGTAGGAATACGAGGGTTAGAACCTGTGCAAGCGTCTGCGATTGCATTCTTAGCGATCTCAGGCAGTCTTTCCAGGAATACGTTTTCGGGAACGAAGCCGTTTTCTGTGGGATAGCTGTCTGCACCGTAGTTCTTGATGCAGTGAGGGATCTTCAGATCGTCGTTCATCTTACGCAGATAAGCAATGAGGAGCTTTACCTTTTCGTCATCGTTAGCACCGCCGAGACCCATAAAGTCAGCGATCACGCCGTAACGCTTCTTAGCTGTTTCGTCCTTAGCGTTGAATGCGATAACCTTAGGAAGGTACATAGCATTTGCCGCACCGTGTATGATATGAGCGCCGTAATCAGCGAATGCGGCACCTGTCTTGTGAGCCATTGAGTGAACGATACCGAGCAGAGCATTTGAGAATGCCATACCTGCGAGGCACTGTGCGTTGTGCATTGCGTCACGCTTAGCCATATCGCCGTTGTAAGAATCAACGAGGTCGTTCTGGATCATCTTGATCGCGTGCAGAGCAAGAGGATCTGTGAAGTCGCAGTTAGCTGTTGATACATATGCTTCTACTGCGTGTGTCATAGCGTCCATACCTGTGTGAGCTACAAGCTTCTGAGGCATTGTTTCTGCAAGCTCGGGGTCAACGATAGCTACATCGGGAGTGATCTCGAAGTCAGCGATAGGATACTTGATACCCTTGTGGTAGTCTGTGATGATTGAGAATGCCGTAACCTCTGTAGCTGTACCCGATGTTGAAGAAATAGCGCAGAAGTGAGCTTTCTTTCTAAGCTCCGGGATACCGAATACCTTACACATATCTTCAAATGTGCAGTCGGGGTACTCGTACTTGATCCACATAGCCTTAGCTGCGTCGATAGGAGAACCGCCGCCGATCGCTACGATCCAGTCGGGCTGGAACTTGAGCATTGCGTCTGCACCCTTCATAACTGTTTCAACAGAAGGATCGGGCTCTACATTCTCGAAGAGTTCAACCTCCATACCTGCTTCCTTCAGATAAGCCTCAGCCTTCTGTAAGAAGCCAAAACGCTTCATTGAGCCGCCGCCTACGACGATCATTGCCTTCTTGCCCTTAAAGCTCTTTAATGCTTCAAGCGCGCCCTTGCCGTGATAAACATCTCTCGGTAATGTAAATCTCATGTGAAATTCCTCCTGTTTGGCTTTTAAGCCGTTTTTTGATCTATATTTAGTTGTTGTTATCCGTGCGTCCTGCGTTATGTATTTTTTGTTGCAGGACTTCTTTCTTTCGTTCGTTATTATTTTAACATACTCCCCCGAAATTGTAAAATATAATTTAGGAATATCGGTATATAATTATCTATATAACAATATCGATTAAAATCCGTCCAAATCCGCATTATATCGACATTTGCCGTAGCAAAGCCGTTTGTGAGCTTTTTGTAACAGGAATGTGAAAAGTTCGTAAAAGGCTAAATGTTAAAATGTGGGGCATATTTTAGTGGATAAAAATTGAATTATTGGGAACGTAAAAAGCCGGACACAAAAGCTTTTCCCGATGGGTAGGAAAAGTGTTTGTGCCCGGCTGAAATCGGATCATATAATATTATCTACGCGTTTATATATTCCTTGGGCGATATCCACTTGCCGCTTTGCTTTACTGCGAAATGAAGATGCGGCGCAAGCTTTGATTCGCAATCGATAGAGCCCGTAACGCCTATCTTCTGTCCCGACTCGACCTCACTGCCCTCTTTCACCTCAAGCGCCTTGTCAAGTCCGTAGTAATGCGTTTCATATCCGTCGCCGTGGTCGATTATAACGCATATACCCCACAGCGGATCGTCCTTTATCTCTTTGACCTTGCCCGCACAGGCGGCTTTTACGTCCGCGCCCTCGGACGCGGCAATATCCATACCGTCATGGGTTTTCCATACGCCGAGCGTTTCGCTCTTGACAAGCTCGCCGTTGCTGTACTCCCATATTACCTCGCCCTCGATCGGCATAACACGCTTTGCGGTGCTCCTGACAAAGTTATTTGCCTGCGCCGCCAAGCTGTTGTCGCTTTTTGAGGTTTCGTCCTTAGGTATGCCGCTCTGAGTATTGTCTACCTGCTCGGCAGATACCGATGTTTCGGGCTTGTCGGGCTCTTCTTCGGATATGGTCTTAAGCGTGCTGTCATAAGCGAGATATGTTGAAATGCCTATCGCGACTACGCTCAGACACAGTGCTCCTGCAAACCCCTTGCCCTTGAAGAACTTTTTTATCTTTCCGGTAGTTATCTTATCCATAGCTTTTTCCTTTCAAGTTAAAACTTAGGTGCACTTGTAGTTTTAACGCATTTTTCCGTTTTATTCGCATTTTTCTGAAAAATTTACCGCTTCAACGCTTTTTCGCTTTAAACCGTGTAAATCTCTCTTGACAAATGCCGAGCGGTATGGTATACTTACATTATTCCCGCAGAAACGGGATCTATACCGAATATACGCCACAAATCGCAGATGGAAAAGAGTAAGGCGGCAGATTTCTCACAGAGAGTCGGGTTTGGTGCGAGCCGACAGAATATAAAGCCTGAATTCATTCCGGAGAGATGAGCCGAAAGCATAAAGCCTGTAAGCCGTCCGGGTAAGCCCGTTACAGCTTTAGAGACCGTATATCAGTGCTTGCACCTGTACGGTGAATTGAGGTGGTACCGTGGATATATATCCGCCCTCAGATTAGAGATGATCTGAGGGCGGTTTTTGATTATATTATAAAGTGTACCGGAACTCATAGAAAATTCCGGGTGTGATGTATAAAGCGTCAGAAACGAAAGGAAAGAAAAAAATGAGCATGAACATGATCAGAAAGCTCCCCACTCCCAAGGAGATAAAGGAGATGTACCCCCTGTCCGAAAAGGTTGTAAAGACTAAGGAACAGCGTGACAAGGAAATAGCAGACGTATTCACAGGCAAGAGCAACAAGTTCTTACTGATAATAGGACCTTGCTCCGCCGATAAGGAAGAGCCTGTCCTCGACTATATTTCAAGGCTCGTTCCCATTCAGGAGCAGGTAAAGGATAAAATTCTGATAATTCCCCGAATTTACACAAACAAGCCCCGCACCACGGGCGAAGGCTACAAGGGTATGATACATCAGCCCGACCCCACAAAGAAAGAGGATATGCTTGAGGGTCTTATCAAGGTAAGAAGTCTTCACACAAAGGCTATCGAGCAGACAGGCTTCACCTGTGCGGACGAAATGCTCTACCCCGAGAACTACCGCTATCTGTCAGATCTGCTGTCTTACGTTGCGATCGGCGCGCGTTCGGTTGAGGATCAGCAGCACAGACTTACATCAAGCGGTATGGACATCCCCGTCGGTATGAAGAACCCCACGGCAGGCGATATGTCCGTTATGTTAAACTCTATCCGTGCGGCTCAGGCAAGCCACACATTCATCTACAGAGGTTGGGAAACAGTCACAAGCGGTAACCCCCTCGCCCACGCAATTCTGAGAGGTGCGGTAAACAAGCACGGTCAGACTATCCCGAACTATCACTATGAGGATCTTTCACTGCTCTACGAGCTGTACTGCAAGCAGAACCTTCAGAATATGGCAGTTATAGTTGACACCAACCACTCAAATTCGGGCAAGAAGTACCTCGAGCAGGTAAGAATTGCAAACGAAATTCTCCACAGCCGCCGCCACAGCAAGGATCTTGAGGGCTTTGTAAAGGGTCTTATGATAGAGAGCTACATTGAGGACGGCAACCAGAGCACAGACGATGCCGTTTACGGCAAGTCGATAACCGACCCCTGCCTTGGCTGGGAAAAGACAGAAAAGCTCATCTACAGCTTAGCCGAACAGCTCTAAGGCGGCGGGTCGCCGCTGACAATTCGCCGTGCTAACGGTTTGAGCTTTGCTTTACCTCCGTTACCGGCGGATATTGACGTGTGTATTAATTGGAATAGCAAACCCGAGAAGTGCTATCCGACGAAAAGCACTATCGGTAGCTTGTTACCATAGATAAATACTAAATGATGTAACAGAAGCACAACAAACAAAATATTTTTTGTACAAGCTCACCGCCGTGATGTAAATTCATCACGGCGGTGCTTTATATTCTGCTTTCTCATATAAAATATCCCCCGACTTTTTACAATCGAGGGATAAACTATAACTGAATGATTATTTCATCTTTTCGATAGAAAGCATTATCTTTTCCATCTTTTCCTGTGCCTTAGCAAGCTTTACACGCTCGTTTTCGATCTGCTGTGCGGGTGCTTTTGACAGGAAGCCCTGATTGCTCAGCTTACCGGAAAGGAAGTCGATGTCCTTCTGAGCCGCCTTGCGCTCCTTTTCAAGTCTTGCAAGCTCTTTTTCCTTGTCTACAAGCTCACCCATAGGCATAAATATTCTTGCGTTTGCGGTAACGATAGTTACCATATCGTCGCTAACTTCTGCCTTTTCCGATACTGTCAG
>DJPL01000056.1 GCA_002437415.1 Ruminococcaceae bacterium UBA6413
CAACTATTGACAAAGAGCCTATAAATATTCGTTATATGGCTCATAAAAAATCCCGCCCCCGAAACCCCGGGGGCGGAACGATCATATTAACCTGTTATAACTTACGCATTCTTGTCAAGACCTGTGATCTCAAGTGTATCACGGGCGATAAGGAGCTCTTCGTTAGTAGGAATTACCCATACCTCAACCTTGCTGTCGGGAGCGGAGATCTTTGTGAGCTTGCCCTTTAAGCCGTCGTTTACGGAGTTGTCGAGCTTGATACCGAGGTATTCCATATCCTCGCATACGCCCTTTCTTACCTCGGGAGCATTCTCGCCGATACCGCCTGTGAAGATAACGACATCAAGACCGTTCATAGCGGCTGTGTAAGAACCGATGTACTTCTTTATCTCATATGTGAGCATATCCGTAACGAGCTGTGAACGCTTGTCACCGTGCTGTGCGGCACTTGTGATATCTCTGTTATCGCTGAACTGACCCGAAATTCCGAGGAAGCCCGACTTCTTGTTGAGGTAGTCGCTCATCTCAGAGGGTGTAAGTCCGAGCTTGTTCTGTACGAACTCGACAGCTGAGGGGTCAACGCTACCTGAACGTGTACCCATTATGATACCGTCAAGGGGAGTAAAGCCCATCGATGTATCAACTGACTTTCCGTCCTTGATAGCTGTGATGGAAGAACCGTTGCCGAGGTGGCATGAAACGATGTTCAGACCCTCAAGGCTCTTGCCTGTGACCTCACCGTACTTCATCGATACGAAGCGATGTGATGTGCCGTGGAAGCCGTACTTTCTTACATGGAACTGCTCATAGCACTCATAGGGCATACCAAACATATAAGCCTTGGGGGGCATTGTCTGGTGGAATGCTGTATCGAATACTACTACCTGAGGAGTTGTTTCGGGAATAACCTTCTTGCAGGCTCTCAGTGCAAGTGCGTGTGCGTGGTTATGTACCGGAGCAAGATCTGCAAGACCATCGATCTGATCGATAACCTCGTCTGTTACGATCGTTGTCTTTGTGAACACCTCAGCGCCCTGCACTATTCTGTGACCTACCGCGCCGATTTCGCTCATATCCTTGATAACGGCGTAATCGCCCTTTGTCATTACTTCTACCAGCTTTTCAAAAGCCTCTGTGTGAGTGGGGAATGAACATTCCTCTACATATTCTCTGCCGTCGGCTGTCTTGTGAGTGATCTTACCGTCAATACCGATACGCTCGCAGTTGCCCTTTGCTATGACCGACTCGTCCTTCATATCGATAAGCTGATACTTAAGTGATGAACTGCCGGCATTTACTACCAGAATTTTCATATTGATTGATACCCTTTCTGAATTTGTTTTTGCAGTATGCAATATCATTATTATTTTAAACCAATCCGGTCGAAAAATCAAGTGCTTTGACGAAAATTACACCGTCTTGCCGCTATTTTTATAATAAACCGCAAAATATACCATTTTTGCAACGGGTGCGGTAATAATACAAAAACCGCCCTGTTTTTAAGGCGGCTGATTTAAACTCAATTTTGACAGCAATCATTTATAAAGTTGCTTTTTTCTAAATTATATGTTAAAATATTCACGAGGAACCTTGGACGATAGGCGGTCAATTCATCTCCCGAAAGTGCGCAAGCACTCTGAAAGGGGGGGTGAAGCTGTGTACATAACGCTAAGTGATCTAACACAGATAGGAATATTTCTTACTGCTTTCACAGTTATGATATTCACAATCTTTTCTTTTAACAAAAAGAAATAACCGCCCTCGCTTCCAAACTGAGGCGGTTATTTTTTAACTACCATTGGGAGCGACCGTCTGTCGTTTCCCTCTTTTTGTATCTATAATATAACACAAAATCAAGTCGATGTCAAGTGTGTTGCCCGGCATAATCCGGAAAATCGCCCTGCTTCAAGGACGGTTTTTACTTATCCGATTTTTTCACCTTATCACAAAAGATAAGACGGGGCTTGATACGACTTGCTGTTTTTATCGGAAGCAACACAGTATTTTCATATCCGATCAAGATATGTCCTGAAATCACCGACAAACTGATTTCCGCACCGTGCAAGCTCACCGAGCACTCGTTCCGTGCCTTTTTCGGTCGTATACCAGTTTTCTTTGGTAATATTATAGCAATGCACAGGGCAGACGATCATATCGACATTCGGGAAAGCCATCTGATACAGCATTAAGCATCGGCGGGCGTGAAAGGCTTTACAAATAATTATGCCGCTTTTTATCGTTACACCCTTTTCGTCAACGGCTTTACGAGAGAAAAACGCGTTATCACGGGTATGTCCCGACTTACGCTCTTCGATGATAGCAGTCTGCGGAACGCCGTTTTTTACGAGTACATCTGTAAAAAACTCGCAGTCGGAATGATAATCTCCGTTATATATTTCCGCCTTTGAACGGACACCGTGCCATTTGTCCTCTTTTACGCTTATTCCTCCTGACGGAACGATCCAATCAGCCATACCCTTACGGTATAATTCTGCGGCATATTCGGGCTGTTCGGGGTGTGAGCCGCCCGGCAGAAAGATCGCATCGACCCTCTTCGGTTCTTCAGATACAAAGATGAAATCCGAAATATCGGTAATGATTCGATTTGCCATAAAACTTCTCCTCTCGGTATTTTTCCAAAAGAGAAATATGAACCTGTTACGGCTTGCGTTTTAATTATTCCTCCGGTGTGAAATAAACTTCGCCGTTTTCATCGGTCGTAAATACCGTGAAGCCTGTATAGCACACATTTCCGTAAATGTCGTTGATAACAAAGCTGTATCTGTAGTCGCCTGCGGGCAGATCAACAAACCGGATCATATCGTCACCGCTGCAGACGCACTCATCGCCCTCGGCTTTACCGTCAAAGTTACCCTCGCTGTCGTATGTGTTGAATATCGGAACTATGATATCGCCCTCTTCAAGCGGAACTATATTTCTTGCCGATTCACCGTTTTCGCTTACGCCGTCCCATGTTCCGAGTACAGTTATGTCATAGGCATTGCCGTCCTGCTCCATAGCTATACGCAGGTTGGTTTCTCTGCCGTTAAGCTTTATAGGTGAAGTGTAGACCGAGCTGTTGCCATTTTCTTCTACTATATACATAGGAATGAGGTTATCCTCGATCATGTACCACTGACCGTCGAAAGTGTCTTCAACAAGTCCCGAAGAGAAATCGACCTTTGTGCTCTGGTCAACGCCGAACTCGATCATTTCGCCTGTTTCTTCGTCCACGCGATAAACCGAGCAATTAACGCTTGCAAGGTTATTTATAGTATCGTCTGTTACGGTGAAATAGAATGTTCCCTCATCGTCAAGCACAGGACCTACATCTATCTGTACACTGCTCTTGTCGCCGCAGAAATCCATATTGTCATTCTGATCATTATAATGCTCCCAGTTGCTTTCATAGTCGGAGTAGTCGCCGTCGCTCCAGTAAACCGCACCGTCGGCAAGCCAATTGCTTTCACCGCTGTAGCCGTCGGTCGTGCCGTTTTCCGCACCGTATGCTATTCTGTCAACAAAAGCCATATAGTAAGGGCTTACGCAAATCTTGCCGAATGTGGCAAGCTCGGTCGAGCCGTAAACTCCGAACGGATAATAGGTCGAAAGTCCTGTAGAGCCGTCCTTGTCACTGCCGTAAATATTGTATACGACTGCCTTTTCAAGTGCCGACATAACCTTGTCCGCCTTTTCGCCGGGAACTGCCGCACTTATCATAGATCCAAGGTCGACCATATTGGTATAGCCCTCGGTATCATTATTACTGCCGTATGCTCTTACATTATAGATATTTCTTACCGCTTCGGCAAGCAAAGCAGGCTCGTCTGAATTTTTGTACATCTCTTCGGCAGCATCATTTACCGCTTTTATAAGCTCATCTACACGGCTTAAGTCTGTAACCGAAAGGGTTGCCTCACTGCCTGCACCAACCGCTTCGCATGATGCCATAAAGCTGTCTGCGACCGTCTTGCCAAGCTCTGCCGTATCCGCTGTGGGGTTACTTTCCAAAAAGCCTGCTATCTCGGTATAATCCCAGCCGTAACCGGGCTCGGTTTCCTCCGACGCAAACATATAGTCGGCATGCGGAGCAAGCATATTCGCCGTTTCGACAGTTGCCATAAGGCACGCGTCAAAGCCGATAAACGCAAACTTATCGGTCATCTTGTCATATACAGAGGTAAGTGATGTATCTATCTCCTCAAGTGACAGTGAATCGTTTTCGTTAAGCTCGTCAAAGCAAACGCCGCTTACGCTTCCGCCGCCGTGATTCCAGAATATAATTCCCATATTGGCTGCCACATAGTTTTCAATGCCCCAGCTAAGGAAGTCTGTCAGCACCTCAGACGTACCCATATTTACCTGTTCTTTTTCATCGACAATGGTTATCTCGCCGTCTGTGACAACATAACGCTGTGTCTTATCGGCAGATATTCCGTATGTATCTGCCCATGCACCCGCGCCGCCTGTCTGGAATACAAACTTCACGTTTTCGCTTTGCGAACCTGCTACCATTTCCTCAATATCACCGCTCGCAAGTCCGTTTTCGCTTTCAAGGTCACTGCCGCACATATATACAAATATAGTCCATGTGCCCTCATCACCCATAGGCGTTTCGGCTTCTCTTTGCTTTCTTGTAATGTTTATTCCTTCCGAGCTGCTGAAGGTAAGCTTTGATGCACGGCTTCCCGTGACCTCGCCGTCATACTTATTGCCGCCGCTTTCGCCGCCGTCGGAAGTTCCGCTCTCGCTTGTCTGTCTGTTATCGCTTGCGGTCGAACTGTCCGAAAGCTCTTCTTCGTCATCAAGACAGCCGCTTGAAAGAAGTGCCGTTGCAAGTACGGAAAATGCAAGTAATGTACGCAGAATCTTTTCTCGTGCTTTTGTTTTTCTCATAAATTCTCCTTTAAGATCGAATTATAACTATAATCTCATTGCTATAATTATAATCGATATCACGGGCAATTTCAACAAACAGGCGGAAAACGGAGTTTATCAGGCGGGAAACGGTAAATCTTTCGTCTGAAAACTTTGTTAGTTTAAATACTTCCTTTCCACTCCCCTGCAAATAATTCTTTATGCTATTCAGCATTATCAAGCCAAGTAAGTCTACACTAATCTAATTTTTACAAAAAAATTTTAAAAACCTCTTGACAAACATCAAAGTATCGGTTATAATAAAATCATCAAATCAGTAAGCGTTACTGATTTTGTTAAAAACGCTAACAAACAAAAGATTTACAATGACGAAAGGATAGGTAATTTACTATGAAAAAATGGGTATGTCCGGTATGCGGTTACGTTCATGAGGGAGATACACCTCCCGAGTTCTGCCCCCAGTGCAAGGCTCCCGGTAGCAAGTTTACAGAGCTTAAGGAGAGCGAGAAGCTTGTATTCGCAGATGAGCACAAGGTTGGCATTGCAAAGGCAGTTGAAGATGAAGAGATCATCGCAGGCTTAAAGGCTAACTTTGAGGGCGAATGCACAGAAGTAGGTATGTATCTTGCTATGGCAAGAGCCGCTCACAGAGAGGGCTATCCCGAGGTAGGTCTTTACTACGAAAAGGCCGCATGGGAAGAGGCTGAGCACGCTGCAAAGTTTGCAGAGCTTTTAGGCGATGTTGTAAGTGCATCGACAAAAGAAAACCTTGAGAAGAGAGTTGCCGCAGAGCACGGTGCTACACAGGGCAAGCTTGACCTTGCAAAGAGAGCTAAGCAGTTAAATCTTGACGCTATCCACGACACGGTTCACGAGATGGCTAAGGACGAAGCCCGCCACGGCAAGGCATTTGAAGGTCTTTTAAACCGTTACTTCAAGTAATCGGGCGGCTGTGAGCCTCACCAAATTCCGGCGGCTGTGAGCCGCTACAAATTCCGCCTTTTATAACGATCCGGCTTATCGCAGGATAGCAAAACGGCGGGGATCAACATAGTGATAATCAATAAAAACGGTTTTAGCCAAGGTTACGCTATCGGCGGATATTTATGCTAATATGCAATTAAGGGGTGCTGTGATAAAGTCGCAGTACCCCTTGTTTTTGCATTAAGCCGTCGGTTATTCCTTTTTTGACCCCATCATAGCCGCAAGATGTGCCGCTACCAACTTTGTGGTTTCATTGCTGAGTGGATCGGCAGGTTTTGTGTTATCGGTAAGATGGATGATTTCCCGATGTTTTTTAACTTTTTCCTTCTTGGGCTCGGGGAGAGAGTTGAAGAAGTCCTCGGACGACACCTCAACATACTTATCATAATTATTGATATAAGAACGGGCAGTTCCCATTATCTTTGAATATCCCGCATCGCCCGAATTCTTTACCTCGGTGAAGAACTGATTTATCCTGTCGTCATGCACCTTTGCAAGGCAGGACGCAACATAGGTATATGTCGCGGAAAGCTCGGGATTTCTCATAACGTTGAGTGCAAAGTCGATAAAGTCATCCTTGCTGTGATAACGCAGATAGTTGCAGGCGGCGGTAACACTGTTATAATAGTTCTCCGAAATTATGACCTTGCCGTCAAGCTCGGTCTGTCCTGCCAGCAAAGCGTCAAGCATAGGCTTTGTAAGCTCGTCAACGCCCTGTGCACACGCTACCATATCCGCATCGGGATAGCGCTCAGAGAATGCGTCAAGCTGTTTCGGCAGGCGCTTCTGCCCCGACTTCGGCACTATGCCGAGCTTCTGCTTTATAGCGTCATAAGTGTCCGGAGTAACGTATTTTCTCGATGTAAGACCTATACGCAATTGTTCTTTTGTCAGCGACTCAAACGGAACGCGAAAGGAAGCGGAAGAAAAGCCTATAGCCTTCTTTTCGCCGTTCTCATCGGCAACCTTCCAGATCTCCCTGAGCGGCTGTATCTGCACGGTATAGAACGGCTTGCCCTCTATTGCCGCCGCGCAAGCCGCATAATGCCCCTTAAGGAGTACCGAATAAAGTCCTGAAAAATGCAGTGAGATGCCGAACAGATCACCGTTTCTCAGCCCCTCGGCAGAAGCCTTTTTGATAAGGGAGGGGTCATATGCGGACGGCTTTTCGGTCGGTATAAGAAAAGGTGCGCTGTACGCCTTGTCGCCTATCACCCTTATATTTCTGCTGCTGTTACGCAATTGTTTTGACACACCGTAGCCCGACCAGAAGAACATACTCTCACCTGCTGTGGGGTATGTTTCAACATATGTGACCGCATACAGTCCATCGGGAAGCAGTCGCATAAGCTGCTCAAGCGCATACTCGGGTGAGCCGCCTGCCGCAAGTCTTGAATATGCTCCGTCTATGCTCTCGGCAATAATAGAGCCGCTTGAGGCACTGCCGTACTCGCTTATTACCTTGTCCGCGTCTGTGTCGTCCATACCTCCGCTTATGACCATGACCGGGGCATCGTGGGAATAAAGGCAGTACTTATCATATTCGGAATTCATACGGCATATGCCTATCTTTGCAAGACCGTCCTTAACCGAGAAAACAAGCACCTCGCTGTCATCTATATTGATATGTTCGCATACTACCTGAGGTATCTTTTCACTCATATTTTTGCCTTCGCCCCTTTCGCTTACTTATCCTGCGTTCCGAGCGCAAGGTATTGTTCTATTTTATCAAGTGCACTGCCGTCAAAAACCGACTTTGGTATCCATACAAGCGGCGCTTTTCTTCTTGTCACGATAAACATTGAAGCTGTTTCGACATAGCTGTCGTTCATTCCGAAACGTATTATTTCGTGCGGGCTGTATACGCTTTCCTCTGTCGCGGATATACCTGCCGGGCATATTGCAAACGTGACGGTTTCGTCGCTTTCGGTACAGCTCTTTATCATTGACGCGTATTTAAGCTTTGTCACCATTACCATTATAAGATACGCTATAACCACCGCGCCGACGGCACAGAAGAACGTTCCCATTCCGAGATACCACCAAGTATCCTCGGCAAAGCCGATAAGCATCTGAAACAGTATCGCCGCAATAACGCACGTTGCCAGAGCTATGCACCACAGAAATTTGCCTACCTTGCCGATAACGAGCGACAGGAGCGAAGAACGTATTTCTTTCGGGTTGTACTCACCCTTTGCGAATACCGCAGAGTCGGGTATGTCGTAATTTGAAAAGAAACGCTTGTCGGGGAGTATCCCGACCGATATATCACATTCGGTGTCACTGCCGGATATCGCGGAAAGTATTATCGTCTTTGCCGCAGTAAACTGTGAGCGTCCCGAAAATGCACGGTCAGGTATGTGATAGGTCTGCTTTCCCGCCGTGATCGCTATATTGCCCTTATCTATCTTAACCGATGAAATATCGCCCCACTCATATACGTCGGGGTGTGCGTCACCTGGGTATATTACGGAAAACGTATCGGATATTATATAAGTCGTTCCGTTACTGTCAGTCATTACCTGACCGCACAGATGTTCAAACGCCATTTACTGCCTCTTTTCCGCCCGGAGAAAGCTGATGCTTTTCGGGCACAAATACTCTATTTATTTATCGGCAGAAAAATACTTAATTTTAAGCTTTACAGCATTTTTTTACAGCGTGTTATGAACCGAATATATCGCAGTCATTCCGAAGCGACGTGATTTAAGTGAAAATATACCGAAAACCGTGCATCGGTCAGCTATTTATATGCAAACTAATCTTGACTTTTATTTATAAAGCGGTTATAATTATTGATAAGCACGAATTTTGCCGTGCGGCTTTGCTGTGTGAAAATACAGCATTAAGACAAACAGATTAACAAAGGGGTAGGTCGATAAATGGCGTCAGAAAAAATGACGGTTGCAAGAGCTATGGTAAAGGCTCTCGAGGCGGAGGGTATAACAACGGTATTCGGTTATCCGGGTGCGGCTATATGTCCGTTTTATGATGAGCTTATAGGCTCGGGTATACGCCATGTACTTGTGCGCCACGAGGTCAACGGCGGACACGCCGCAAGCGGTTATGCGCGTATGACAAGAAAGCCCGCAGTTGCGATAGCAACATCGGGACCCGGCGCGACAAACCTTATAACGGCTATAGCCACAGCTCACATGGACAGCATACCGATGGTTCTTATCACAGGTCAGGTAAGCAGTGAACAGATAGGTCGTGACGTTTTCCAGGAGGCAGATATCACAGGTGCCGCCGAGCCTTTCGTAAAGCACAGCTACCTTGTAAAAGATCCCGAGGAAATGCCGGTCATATTTAAGAACGCATTTTACATCGCAGGCTCGGGCAGACCCGGCCCTGTGCTGATAGATATGCCTTTTGACGTGCAGAAGGCAGAGATAGATTTTGAATATCCCGAAACAGTGGATATCCGCTCGTACAAGCCAAGCGTTCAGGGAAACAAGCTCCAGATAAAGCGTGCGATCACCGCTATCGAAAAGAGCAAAAAGCCCCTTATCTGCGCAGGCGGCGGTATCTTCACCGCAGGAGCGGAAAAACTGCTTGAGCAGTTTATGCAACTGACCGATATACCTGTTGTAAACACTATGATGGGTATGAGCAGTGTTCCTGCCGACAACCCGCTGTTCTACGGAATGATAGGTATGCACGGTGTCAAGAGTGCAAATTATGCTATCAACAACTGCGACCTGCTGATACTTCTCGGTGCGAGAGTAGGCGACAGAGCGGTCACGGCGATAAGCAGACTTGAGGGCGCAACGGTAATACACATAGACGTTGACCCCGCAGAAATAGGCAAGAACCTTGCCGCAACGATACCCGTTGTAGGCGATGTTAAAAATATACTCGAACAGCTTATATCCTGTGCACAGAACTACGACCATTACGAATGGAAGCAGGAGCTAAACGAGGTAAGAAAAACACAGGACAAGCCGATCGAAGCCGAACCCGAGGGCTGTGTAAACCCCAAGGCGTTCATAAGGCTTCTCGGGCAGAAGCTTCCCGATAACTCAGTTGTATGTGCCGATGTAGGGCAGAACCAGATATGGGCTGTCAACAATATAGGGCTCAAAAGCGGCAGATTTATCACATCGGGCGGTATGGGAACGATGGGCTATTCCGTTCCTGCGGCGCTCGGCGCAAAGGCGGCGTGTCCCGAAAGCGAGGTCATTGCGATATGCGGCGACGGCAGCTTCCAGATGCAGTTTATGGAGCTTGCAACGATGATACAGCATGACATTGCGGTAAAGGTGATCGTCATGACGAACAATCGTTTAGGTATGGTAAGAGAGCTTCAGACAAACGGTTACGGCAACAGGCTGACAGCGGTATTCCTTGACGGAAGCCCCGACTTTATTAAGCTTGCGGACAGCTACGGCATACCCGCGCAAAGAGTTACGGATATAGCCGATGCGGACAAGGCTATCGATGAGATGCTCTCGTCAAAGGGCTGTTATCTGCTTGAGGTCAGAGTAGCCGAAAACGAAAAGACTATACTGTAAAGGGTGAGCCTATGAAGCATACTATATCAATACTTGTAGAAAACCACGCCGGCGTACTCGCAAGAGTTGCGGGGCTTTTCGCAAGACGCGGTTTCAATATAGACAGCCTTGCGGTAGGTGTTACCGAGGACGAGAAGATCTCGCGCATAACGATCATCGCAGACGGAACGGCTTATACCTTAGAGCAGATCGAAAAACAGCTCAACAAGCTGATAGACGTTATAAAGGTACGTCATCTGCCCGCAGAGGAGCTTTTATCAAGAGAGCTTGTGCTTATAAAGGTAGCTTGTCAGCCGTCACAGAGGGCTGAGCTTATCTCGCTTGCCGAGATAGCAAAAGCAAAAATTTCCGACATAACGGTAAATACGATGACGCTCGAATTATCCGACAGCGTTCCGCGTATAAAGACGTTTGAGGAGCTTTTACGTCCGTACGGAATAAAGGAAACAGTCCGTACAGGCTCAATAGCAATGCAAAAAGGCGGGGCTTCTATGAAGCTGTAAAAGCCACGCTTTAATATACGGAGGCAAAACTCCGAAAACAAATTTAAAGGAGATCTTTAAAATGGCAAAACTTTATCATCAGGAAGACTGTAACCTTTCTCTGCTCGACGGCAAGACAGTTGCAATAATCGGTTACGGCAGCCAGGGACACGCTCACGCTCTTAACTTAAAGGACAGCGGCGTTAAGGTAATCATCGGTCTTTACAACGGCTCTAAGTCATGGGCTAAGGCTGAGGCAGCAGGTTTTGAAGTATACACAGCAGCTGAGGCAGCAGCTAAGGCTGACATCATCATGATCCTTATCAACGATGAAAGACAGGCTGACCTTTACAAGCAGAGCATCGAGCCTAACCTTACAGCAGGTAAGACACTCGCATTTGCTCACGGCTTCAACATTCACTTCGGTCAGATCGTTCCTCCCAAAGATGTTGACGTTATCATGGTCGCTCCCAAGGGACCGGGTCACACAGTACGTTCAGAGTACACTATCGGCAGAGGTGTTCCCTGCTTAGTTGCAGTTCACCAGGACGCTACAGGCAGAGCACTTGACACAGGTCTTGCTTATGCGGCAGGTATCGGCGGTTCAAGAGCAGGCGTTCTTATGACGACATTCAAGATGGAAACAGAAACAGACCTCTTCGGCGAACAGTGCGTTCTCTGCGGCGGTGTCACAGCCTTAATGAAGGCAGGCTTTGAAACTCTGGTTGAAGCAGGCTATGATCCTCAGAACGCTTACTTCGAGTGCATCCACGAGATGAAGCTTATCGTTGACCTTATCTACAAGGGCGGTTTCCAGATGATGAGATACTCTATCTCGGATACAGCAGAGTTCGGTGACTACGAAGTTGGTAAGAGACTTATCACAGACGAAACAAAGAAGGAAATGAAGAAGGTTCTCGGCGAGATTCAGGACGGTACATTTGCACGCAACTGGATCATGGAGAACAAGATGGGTCGTTCACACTTCAACGCTGTAAGACGTATCGAAGGCGAGCAGCAGCTTGAGCAGGTCGGCAAGGAGATCCGTAAGCTGTATGCTTGGAATGACGACGAAGGCAAGTCTATGGACGAAATTGCAGACGCTAAGTTCAGCAAGTAATCCGAAGCTGTTTTCCAAGTAAGTATATTGCTACACGACCGCCGTACAGGAAATGTACGGCGGTTTTTATTTACAGCGGCTACTACTTGCAAATTCCCGACGAATATAGTATAATAATGTATTGACATTTGCAATACAAAACAGCATAATGTGGGTAGTGAACAAGAAAAAATTTTGACTTATATAGAACTACAGGAAAGGACAGACGACTATGAAAAACGAATACATAACAATGCCGGCACTTGCCCTGCGCGGACTTGTAATATTTCCGGAAATGATACTGCACTTTGACGTTGCAAGAGAGCGCTCTATAAATGCCGTTGAAGAAGCAATAGAAAACAACGAAAGACGTATTTTCCTTGTAACACAGATAGACGAAGAAATTGACGATGTAACGGCAGAAAACCTGTATAAAACAGGTGTTGTTGCCGAGATAAGACAGACGCTTAATACTCCCGACGGTGCAAGACGCGTGCTTGTGCAGGGTCTTTATGCGGCAAAGCTTAAAACTATTACGCAGGAAGATCCATATCTTATCGCAGATATAACCCCTATGCCGAAGCTAAGCGATACGCTCAGTGCCGCAGAAAAGACGGCTTTTGTACGCTCTATCAACAACGAGTTCAGACAGTATAGCGAAATGTCGCCCAGAATGCCTATCGAACTGTACCGTGGTATAATCGGTGAAAAGGATCTGTCAAGACTTATCGACCTTATCGTTTTCAACGTATATTTAAGAGTTGAAGACAAGCAGGCGCTTCTCTCATGCCTGTCACTGCGCAAGCGTGCAGAACTGCTTGTAA
This sequence comes from Ruminococcaceae bacterium UBA6413, assembly GCA_002437415.1. Lineage (GTDB taxonomy): Bacteria > Bacillota > Clostridia > Oscillospirales > Ruminococcaceae > Ruminiclostridium_E. The sequence continues at coordinate 12,782 of DJPL01000056.1, forward strand.
AGTTCCTGGCAAAAGAGGTTGACATTGTTCGCCTTGAGCAGGATATCAACGAGGAAGTAAAGGAAGCACTCGACAAGAATCAGCGCGAATTCTATCTGCGCGAACAGATGAGAGCTATCTCACGCCAGCTCGGCGAAAGTGATGATCCGCAGTCTGAAGCATTTGAATATATGGACAGAATTGACGAATGCGGATTTGACGAGGACACGGAAGAAAAGCTTATCAAGGAATGTGAGAAGCTTATGCACCTCTCTCCCGGCTCACAGGAGGCGGCTGTTGTAAGAACATATCTCGATACCGTTCTTGATATGCCGTGGAATGTGTACACACACGGAAAGACGGATATCGCAAAGGCTGAAAAACAGCTTGACCGCGACCACTACGGAATGAAGAAGGTCAAAGAGCGTATTCTTGAAATAGTAGCGCTCAATCAGTGGAAAGACGCTGACAAGAAAGGTCAGATAATCTGCCTTGTAGGCCCTCCCGGAGTTGGTAAGACTTCAGTTGCAAAGTCTATCGCAACAGCGCTCGGCAGAAAGTACGCCAGAGTATCGCTCGGCGGTGTTCGTGACGAGGCTGATATCCGCGGTCACAGAAAGACTTATATCGGAGCTATGCCCGGTCGTATTGTCAATGCGCTCAAGCAGGCAAAGTCTATGAACCCCGTTATTCTGTTTGATGAAATAGACAAGATGGGAACAGACTATAAGGGAGACCCTGCAAGCGCAATGCTTGAAGTTCTTGACAGCGAGCAGAATGTAGCATTCAGAGATCACTATCTCGAAATACCGATAGATTTAAGCGAAGTACTGTTCATTACAACCGCAAACACGCTTGATACTATCCCCGCTCCCCTGCTCGACAGAATGGATATAATCGAGCTCGGAAGCTATACAAGAGAAGAAAAGTTCCACATTGCAAAGGAGCACCTTGTACCGAAACAGCTCAAAAAGCACGGTATCAAGTCGCAGGTACGCTTTGCAAATGACGCATTATACACTATAATAGACTTCTACACAAAGGAAGCAGGTGTCAGAAAGCTTGAAAGAAGCATAGCCAAAATCTGCCGTATGACGCTCAAAAAGCTTGCCTCGGGTGAAGCCGAAAAGATAAATATCAAGGCTAAGGATATTGAGGGCTACCTCGGCGCAAGAAAATTCACAGGCGAAACTATTTCAAAGCAGGACGAAGTCGGTGCTGTAAACGGTCTTGCGTGGACATCTGTCGGCGGTACGCTTTTACCGCTTGAGGTGCTCGTAATGGACGGCACGGGCAAGATCGAGCTTACGGGCTCGCTCGGCGATGTAATGAAGGAATCGGCAAAAATTGCAGTCAGCCTGACACGTTCACTTTCACGCAAGTATGAGATTGATCCCGAGTTCTACAAGAACAAGGATATTCATATTCACGCTCCCGAGGGCGCAGTGCCCAAGGACGGTCCTTCTGCCGGTGTTACCATGACTACGGCTCTTGTATCCGCGCTTTCGGGTATTGCTGTCCGCAGAGATGTTGCCATGACAGGTGAAATTACACTGCGCGGTAAGGTTCTACCTATCGGCGGTCTGCGCGAAAAGACAATGGCAGCATATTCGGCAGGAATAAAGACAGTGGTTATCCCCGATGAGAACAAGGCTGATATGAAAGAGCTTGACGATGTTATACTGAGCAATATGAACTTTGTACTTGCGGACAACATTGACACAGTGCTTAACACTGCGCTTGTAAAGCCGAATGTTACCGCCGCAAAAAAAGATACAGGAAAGCTCCCGTCAGCAAAGCCACGCGCTTCAAGAAAGCCGGGTAAAAGCGCCGTAAAGGAAATATAACATGAATTTTAACAAGGCTGAGTTTTACACCTCCTACGGTCTGTTCAAACAGATACCGAAATCCGAAAAAGCTGAGATCGCATTTTCGGGAAGAAGTAACGTGGGAAAATCCTCACTGATAAACAAGATACTTAACAGAAAGTCACTTGCCCGCGTCAGCTCTATGCCGGGCAAGACGGTGACTATCAACTTCTACTCGGTAGATGATGTATACTTTGCAGACCTGCCGGGTTACGGCTATGCAAAGGTATCTAAGTCCGAAAAGCAACGCTGGGCAGGTCTTGTCGAGGGTTATCTTGCAGACGACAGAAACCTCGCGCTTGTGTTCCAGCTGGTTGACTTTAGACACCCGCCGACAGCGGACGATATAATGATGATAAACTTCCTTATCGACAATGAGATACCGTTTGTTGTCGTTCTTACAAAGGCGGACAAGCTGACTAAAAACGAGCGTGCAAAGTGCAGAGAGGCTCTGCTTTCCGAGATGCCGTGTGCGGAGGATATCCATATGATAGAATTTTCTGCTATGAACGGCGAGGGTGTGGAAGAGATCCGCGGTATCATTGAAGACATTGAGCAGGAAACGCTTGATGATGTGCAGGAAACAGGCGAATAGCAGTGACGGACATATATTCGCTTACATATGAACAAGCGGAAAAATTGTTGACGGCAAACGGCTTTCGGGCGACGCAGTGCGGCAACATATTCCGCGACATATATAAGCGCAGAGCGACAAGCTTTGATGAAATGACGCTGACATCAGCCGATATAAAAACGCTTTTATCCGACAGTTTTTTCTTCGGAAAGTTGAAAATCGACGAGATATTACAATCTGTAGATACAGTAAAGTATCTTTTTGAGCTGTCGGACGGGTGCAAAGTCGAAACGGTGCTTATGCGTCAGAAATTCGGCAACAGTATCTGCATATCAACGCAGAGCGGCTGTAATATGGGCTGTAGGTTCTGTTGCAGCGGAAAGCTCAGAAAACAGCGAGATCTCACCGCAGGAGAGATGATAAGCCAGATACTTACTGTCGAAAAACATCAGAATATAACGATTAGTAATATAACTGTGATGGGTATAGGCGAACCGTTTGACAATTACAACGCGCTGTGCGACTTCCTTGATATCGCGACTGTTCCGGGTGGAATAGAAACAGGAACAAAGCATATCACGGTGTCGACCTGCGGGCTGTGTGACAAAATAAAGGCGTTTGCCGAGCGTAGAGATCCGTGCAATCTTGCGGTAAGTCTGCACGCTCCAAGCGATGAAATAAGAAACACGCTCATGCCGATAAATCATAAATACGGCACGGCTGAGGTTATTCGCGCGGCTAAGTATTATGTTAAGCGTACAAACCGCAAGGTCCTGCTTGAATACATAATGCTTGATGGCATAAACGACAGCAGGGAGAACGCTCGTCAGTTAGCCGCGCTTATCGGCGGTGCACGGCTGTTTGTGAACCTGATACCGTACAATTCCTCCCCCGACAGCGAATTTAAAAGAAGCAGTGAGGAAAGCATCACAGCTTTCTATGACGAGCTTAAAAAGAACAATATAAGTGTTACAAGAAGAAAAGAATTCGGTACTGAGTTATCCGCCGCCTGCGGACAGCTCAGAAGTGACAGAATAACAGGCAACAAGTGAGAGGAACAACAGATGAAATTTTACTGTGAACTTAAAAAGATAGTAGACGACTCATACGATATCGAAATCGGCAGAGGTCTTTCAGACACTCTGATAAACGATATAAAAAACGGACTTTGCGGTAAGATAAAGAAGTTTGCCGTTGTGACCGACAGTATTGTTGAGCCGCTCTATGCGAAAGGAATATACGAAAAACTCATTGCGGCGGGCTACAGTGCCGATATGTTTGTTATCCCCGAGGGCGAAAAGTCAAAGACAAGAGCAATGAAAGAGTTTGTTGAGGACTCGATGCTTGAAAAGGGCTATCGCCGTGACTGCTGTGTTATAGCAGTGGGCGGCGGTGTCGTAAGTGACCTTGCGGGCTTTGTTGCGGGCACATTTGGAAGAGGCGTTCCGTTTATAAATTATGCTACTACTCTTCTTGCCACGGCTGACGCATCGGTCGGCGGAAAGACGGCAGTCGATACTCCCCTTGCGACTAACCTTATCGGACTTTTCAATCAACCCGAAAAGGTATATCTTGATATCGAAACATGGAAAACGCTCCCCGAAAGACAGCTTTCAAGCGGACTTGCGGAAACGATAAAGCACGCCTGCCTTGCCGACAGCGAGATGTTCAGCTATCTTGAAAAGAACATTGAAAAGATACTTGTAAACGACAAGGAAGCCTGCGAATATATAGCGGAGCACAACTGTGCCGTCAAGTACAAGGTCGTAATGAAGGACGAGCGTGAGTCGGGACTGCGTGAGGTGCTGAACCTCGGTCACACTGTCGGCAGAGCGATCGAAACAGTCAGCGACTACAGACTTCTCCACGGCGAGGCGGTATCGATCGGACTTATCGCACAGGCAAGGCTCGGCGAGAAGTACGGTTATATCTCACATGACAACGTACAGCGTGTGATTAGTCTTTGCGAGCGTGCAAAGCTCCCCGTGACAATTCCCGATTATATTGATAAAGCCGCACTTGTCAAAAAGCTGTACACCGATAAAAAGGTTCGTGACGGCAAGCTCAGAATGGTATTCCAGAAGGAGATCGGCGATGTGATGTGCTTTGGCGATAATGATTATGCAAAGAAGATCACAGAACCGGAGATTGCGGAAGTTATAGATGAAATGTAAAATCAGCCTGCGTAAATTGAAATACGCAGGCTTTTAATTTAAAATTTTAGGTGTAATTTTAAAAAATTCAAGGGTAAATTTAAAATTTTTGATGTGTTTTTTAAAATATCAGACAATTTTTTAAATTATTCGACACTGTTTTAAAATTTATTTTAAAAATCCCATTGACATTTTAAATTTTCATGCTAAAATTAAAATCAAGAGGTGAAATTTAAAATGACAGATACAGAACTCTTAAACCTTATAAATACGATCCGTCAATCAAAAGCCGAATTTCAGACTGTCGAGGTCAAGCGGGCACAGACTGCCGCTCCCGATAAGCTGTATGATACGCTTTCTTCTTTCTCAAATCAGAATGAGGGCGGTACAATTGTTTTCGGGCTTTATGAAAAAGAAAATTTCAGCATAACAGGAGTTTCAGACGTTCAGGCACTTCAGAAAAAGGTAATGGAACAGTGCAATCAGATGGAGCCTCCCGTCCGTGCGGTTTTCACCTGCGTTGAAATAGACGGCAAATATGTAGTTTCAGCGGAAATACCGCCTGTAGATATATCGGAACGCCCTTGCTTCAACAAGGCGAGAGGCAGAATGAACAGTTCTTATGTCCGTGTCGGAGAAGCTGATATTCCCATGACTGAATATGAAATATACAGCTATGAGGCATACAGAAAAAAGTATCAGGACGATATCAGAGTTACCGAACGTGCGGATCTGTCTTCTCTTGACAGCAACAAGCTTGACGGTTATCTGTTAAGATTAAAAGAAAATAAGCCTAATCTTTCTCAGATTTCGGATAATCAGATCATGGAGCTTATGAGCGTTACCCGCGAGGGCAAGCCTACCCTATCGGCAGAAATGCTGTTCGGCATATATCCTCAGGCATTTTACGGTCAGCTCGGTATAATAGCCACAGCAACGCAAGGAACAGAATATTGTGAACCGCAGTCGGACGGTGCGCGCTTTTCCGACAACAAGCGCATTGAGGGCACTATACCCGAAATGCTCGACTCGGCACTGAGCTTTGTTCGCGCAAACACTAAAATCCGCACTGTGATAGATGATAACGGCAAGCGCAACGATATTCCCGACTATCCTATGATAGCCGTAAGAGAGGCGGTGCTCAATGCGCTTGTCCACCGTGACTACAGCATTCATACCGAGGGAATGCCGATACAGCTACGCATTTTTTCAGACCGGCTTGAAATCAGCAATCCCGGAGGGCTTTACGGCAGACTTAGCATAGATATGCTCGGAAATGCACAGCCCGACACCCGCAATCCTGTGCTTGCGAATGCGCTTGAAGTACTCAAAATCACCGAAAACCGTTATTCGGGAATACCTACTATAAGGCGCGAAATGAAACAGGCGCACCACCCTGAGCCTGAATTTTCCGCTATGCACGGAGAATTTAAAGTATGTCTGCGTAATGCGGTAATCAAAGACGAAAGCAAAGGCGGTTCTGCATCCGGATTATTTGAATTCTGTCTTACGCCCAGAACAAAAAAAGAAATAGCGGAATATCTCGGTATGACCTCTGTGACATACTGTATAAAGCGTTATGTCGAACCGCTCGTTAATGACGGTAAGCTCGCCATGACAGAACCACAGACCCCGCGAAGCCGTACACAGCGGTACTTTACCGTTAAATAAACACATAAAAACAAGCCTGCACGAACAAAACAGTCCATGCAGGCTCTATTATTCATATATCAATACGGCTTTTTAAGCAGTGTTTCTTTCAGCGAACAATACTTATCCGCCCAGCATACAAGCCATGCTTCCTTACTCCTCGGAAGCCTTGTAAGCGTCAGCGGCCACATATGGTTTATGATTATGCCGCGTTCTTTTAACGTCAGCGGGAAAGTATTTCTTGCGTTACGCTCGGCAGTTACGGGGTGAGAAAAGCCGTGCAGTCCGTCCCTTGTGAACGCTCCGTCATGCCAGTCGTAAAGAAAAAAATCGTGCAACAAAGCGCCTTTTACAAGCGATTCTACATTTATCCTGAGTCTAAGCTTTTTAGAATACATATAGGCGTAAAGGCAAACCATCAGGCAGTGCTTGTATGTAGAAACATCGCCGTGCTGAGTGTACTGCTTCATCTGCTGCACTTTCTCGTTGGCAAGTATCCTTCTTGCTGTTTTTATAAACTTACGGTCGTCATCTGTAAGTACAAAAGTGTTATTATCAGTCATCTTGTTCCTCGTTGCCTCTGTATTCAGACGCATCTGCATCATCAATGTCGTTTTCGGCATTTCTCGCTCTGAACCTCGGCATACGCGATGCAATGACATCAAAGCGGATAATGTGAGAGCTGATATTTGATATGCTGAATGTACTTCTCAGCTTGTCAACATCTATCTGCTTTTTCGCTGTGTTCAAAAAGTCAATCACCATTATAAGCGACACTATAGCGCCTGCCGCGCAGATAAACTGGTGTGGGAGGTTTTTCAGCACAAACAGTGTTATGTCCGAAATGACATAGGTTACGAACAATCCCATTACGCCCCAGAAAAGCGAAGATACAAGCGATATTCTGTTTTTATAGGTTATCCTGAACATACTGTAATCCCAGAACTGCTTACCGAATATCGTTTCCATAAGCCAGCCTGTGAAATATTCAAGCGCGGTGCACGCTATCAAAGCAACAAAGAAAACCTTGAAGCCGTTATCTCTGAACGGGTGGCAGATAAACAGTAGAAGCAGTCCGCCCGCGCCGTATATAGGGATATACGGTCCTTTGAGGAAGCCCCTGTTGATGGGGTGCCTGTGATACAGCGATTCAATGGTTGACTCCTGTACCCAGCCTATCATACAGTACATACAGAACGCAAACAACCAATATTCAATTCCGAAATGTTCCATAATAATCTCCGATTTATAGTATGACGCAGTTCTGCAAAAAATTCTTTACACAGGATACGGCACAATTCGCCACAGTATCCTATTCTCCGAGTTTATTATATAATATCTGTTAATTAAAGTCAATTAAATGATCAACTGTTTTACCGGTACACCCGATTTTTTGTGAAAACTGTTAAACGGGAACGATCTGTCGGAACAAAAATCAGTAAAGTTTACATTCAGTTAATAAACGAAAACCCCGACCTTTAAACGATCGGGGTTTTGTGTCTTTAATGTGCGGCTCAGTCGATCTCAACCATGACCTTCTGATTGTATCTTACTGCGCCTGCGCGCATAATGGTGCGGATAGCCTTAGCTATTCTGCCCTGCTTGCCTATTACACGTCCCATATCATCGGGAGCAACGTGCAGATGATAAACAACAGTTCCGTCCTCTTTGGGCTCGTCAACTGTTACCCGGATGGCGGACTTGTCATCTACAAGGTCTTCCACCATAGCGATAAGCAATTTTTCCATTTTACTTTCCTTTCAGAAGCTGTGATTACTTTTCAGCAGCGATCTTGAGAAGCTTCTTAACTGTTTCTGTGGGCTGAGCACCGTTAGCGATCCACTTGTCAGCCTTTTCCTTGTCGATAGATACAACAGAGGGTTCCTTTGTAGGATCGTAGTAACCGATCTCTTCAATGAAACGGCCGTCTCTGGGGTAACGTGAATCTGCAACTACAACTCTGTAGAAAGGAGCCTTCTTAGCGCCCATACGTCTTAATCTGATCTTTACCATTTTGTTCACCTCATAAAAAATTTAAAGTTTTAGTTTTTATAATCAAAGTGTATTGTCAAACACCATGAATTACCTTGATCTACGGGAGGGCTTACATCGGGAAACCACCCATGCCGCCCATACCGTTCATTCCTCCCATGCCGCCCATGGGGAACTTCGGGAATTTGCGCTTTTTGCCGCCCTTAAGTCCCATCTGCTTCATCATCTTCTGCATACCTTCAAACTGCTTGAGAAGCTGATTTACATCTTCGACCTTTGTGCCGCTGCCCGCCGCAATTCTGCGCTTGCGCTTGGCATCAATTATTGAGGGCTTTTCGCGCTCTTTTTTGGTCATTGAAGAGATGATAGCCTTTGTGCGGTACATTCTGCGCTCGTCTATATCCTCTTCCTTGACCTTGCCCGCTACACCGGGGATCATTTTTATAAGAGATGAGATGCTTCCCATCTTCTCGATCTGTTCAAACTGCGCGTACAGGTCGTTCATATCGAACTTGTTTTCCTGAAGGCGCTTTGCGAGCTTTTCCTGCTCCTTTTCGTCAACGCTGATTTTAGCCTTCTCAATGAGCGAAAGAACATCGCCCATACCGAGTATTCTGTCGGCCATACGGTTGGGGTGGAACTGCTCAAGGTCGTCCATCTTTTCGCCGACACCCGCAAACTTTATAGGCTTGCCTGTAACGGAGAGAACCGACAAAGCCGCACCGCCTCGTGTATCGCCATCGAGCTTTGTAAGGATAACGCCTGTGATATCAAGCATATCGTTGAACGACTTTGCAACGTTCACCGCGTCCTGACCCGTCATTGAGTCGACAACGAGCAGTATTTCATTCGGCTGAACCTCAGCCTTGATATCCTTAAGCTCGTTCATCAGATCCTCATCTATATGCAGACGACCTGCAGTATCGAGGATAACAACGTCAAAACCATTGTCCTTTGCGTATTTGAGAGATTCTTTCGCGATCTTCACGGGGTTTGTCTGACCCATCTCAAATACATGGGCATCTACCGATGCGCCTACGACCTTCAACTGGTCGATAGCGGCAGGACGGTATATATCGCAGGCTACGAGAAGAGGTCTTCTGTTCTGCTTTTTGAGATACTTTGCAAGCTTTGCGGTGTGTGTGGTTTTACCTGCACCTTGCAGACCGCACATCATAATAACACACGGCGGCTTTGACGGGAAATCTATCCTTGCCGCATCTGTACCCATAAGCTGTATCAGCTCGTCATGTACTATATCTATTACCTGCTGTGCGGGAGTAAGGCTGTTCATAACCTCACTGCCGACTGCACGCTCGCTTACTTTTCCTACGAAGTCCTTTACGACCGGGAAGCTGACATCCGCTTCAAGCAGAGCCATCTTGACCTCTCGCATTGCATCTTTTACGTCTTTTTCATTCAGCTTGCCGTGATTTTTCAGCTTGCCGAATACCTTTCCGAGCTTGTCCGAAAGTCCTTCAAATGCCATCAGCCAACCTCCTTACAATGTGTCCTTTATATCTTCTATAAGAGCTTTCATTTTATTCTTTTCAGCGGTATCGGCAACATTCTTATCGGTGAGAACCGTCAGCGTTTCGCAGATATCGCATATTTTGCGGTACTTTTCCGCAAAGCCGAGCGTTTCTTCAAGCTGTGTGAGATATTCTTCCGAAGTGCGTATGCACTTGTGAACGCCCTGTCTTGTAATGCCCATATTTTCCGCGATCTCAGACAGCGACAGATCTTCGTCATAATAAAGGCTGAGCGTATCATATTGCTTTTCGGTAAGCATACTGCCATAGGTATCCAGCAGTATAGCTGTTTCCATATTCTTTGACATATTACCGCTCCTTTGCCGCTCTTTCGCCGCTTGTGTGTTGCCTGTTTGTCATCGGTTGCCGCTTGTGTGTTGCCTGTTTGCCATCGGTTGCCGCTTGTGTGTTGCCTGTTTGCCATCGGTTGCCGCTTGTTAGCCGCCGATTTGCTATACGGTTGCCGCCTGCTGTGATTTTTATCACAACAGCTCGCAATTTCTGTTGCTGTATAAGCTGTAAATCGTTTAAGCCCTTTTATCAAGCCGTATTGTGCGGTGTAATGCTGTTTTGGTTTACACCCACCTGATATATTATACACAAAAAGCGGGCTGTTGTCAAGTAAATCGGGAAAATTTTTCGCAAAAACTTGACTACAGACCGAATTCAGGCTATTATATAATTTGAAATTATCGCAAGGGGGAATTAACTATGATAATCACCACGCTTACCTGTATGTGCGTTGATATTTTTGACAACGCGATAATGCCCGGCGGCGAATCACTGAATTTTGCCGTCGATATATCCGGACTTACCAATGCCGAAATATACATAATCGGCGCTGTCGGAAATGACAGCTACGGTAAAACCATACTGGAAAGCATAAAGGATACCGGAATAAACAAGAGTCATATCCGAACGGTAGCCGGAGAAACCGCGTCAAACCGCACCTATCTCACACCCGAGGGCGACCGCTATTACAAAAGCGACTCGTGGAACGGCGGAGTGTTCGCAACGTTCACCCTGTCTGACGATGATGTAAAGCTGTTGCAATCATCGGATGTGGTGCACACTATTTTTACAGGTCCGAATTTCAAGGATGTGATAAGCTGTTGCCGCGAAAAACGCTTTCCTCTGTCTGTCGACTTTGATATTTGCAGAGATTTTGACACGATAGAACAGTACTTCGACTGCATATCCCTTTTATTTATAAGCGGAGATGAGCCTACGCTCGAAAAAGCAAAGCAGCTTTCCTTGCAATATCCCGATACCGTGTTTATCATAACTCTGGGCAAGGACGGCAGTACCGCATATTCAGGCGGAAAGGCTTATCACTGCGATGCAGTTAAAGTCGCCGAGGTAATTGACACCACAGGCTGCGGCGACAGCTATCAGGCGGGATTTATAGCAAGTTATCTCAAAAACCGGGATATCAAATCGGCTATGGAAAACGGCTCTCGGTCAGCCGCAGTAACACTTTCGTTTATCGGCGGATTCAGATATTAAAATAGCGGCGGGAAAGCTCAGGCCTTTCCGCCGTTATTTTATATGCTTACTTGGGCAGATACGCACTTGCCGCCGTACAGCTTTTCGCTGAGCTCGGTCGGTTGTATAAAGCCTGCGTACAGTGTGTACTTGCCGCTTCTCACCGCTCTTATGCCATTATCGTTGACAGTTTCAAAAGCACTTTCGGGGATCGCTATGCTTAGCACAATACTTTCTCCGTCAAAAAGCGACACACGTTCAAACGCGCAAAGGCTGTGATTTTTGACACCGTTTTCGCTCTTTATATATACCTGTAAAACGTCCTCCGCGCTTCTTTTTCCGACATTTGTGACCTTTACTTCAAGAACACCGTCACTGTACGAAATGTCGGAGCATTCAAAGTGTGAATAGGTAAGCCCGTAGCCGAAAGGATAAAGCACATTGCTTTCGTCCTCGCAATAGCGGTAGGTTCTGTTCTTCATCGAATAATCGGTAAACTCGGGTAGCATATCCGCCGATTTATAGAAAGTAACAGGGAGCTTGCCGGACGGTGATACCTCGCCGAAAAGTATCTCGGCTAGCGCCTTTCCGCCGTACTGACCCGGATACCATGCGTTGATAATAGCGTTTCCCTCACACTCGGGATTTACACTGCTTCCCGCCGCAAGTACTATTATAATGGGTTTTCCTGTATTTTTAAGCTTTTGCAGCAGCACACGCTGTACCTCGGGTAGTCTTAAATCGGGCTTGTCACCCGAAGCAAACTCATTTCCCGTGTCACCCTCCTCGCCCTCAAGAGTAGCGTCAAGTCCTACACATACCACAGTAACATCTGCCGCTTCACAAGCCGCAACCGCCTCGGCATATCTGTCACCGGGGAGTGCAAGTCCCTGCGTTTTGTTGCGGAACAGCTGACAGCCCTCGGCATAGTACACTCTTCCGTCAAACGCATCCTGTATACCCTCAAGGAAGGTTATGCTTCTGTCTGGAGTACCGTTGTAGTTTCCGAGCAATGCCGCACGACTGTCTGCGTTAGGACCGATCACCGCTATTGAGTTTATTTTATCGCGGTCAAGCGGCAAGATACCGTCATTATGCAACAACACCACAGACTTTTCAGCCGCTTCAAGTGACAGCGCCTTGTTGCTATCGCAGGCGATAAGGTCAAACGGCAGCTCGTCAAATTTGTTATCGTCAAGCTGACCGAGCCTTATTCTTGTGCGCAGAGCATGAATGCAGGCAGTCCTTATATCTTCCTTTGTTATAAGCCCCTCCTCAAGCGCCGCCAAAATATGCAGATAAGTATTTCCGCAGTTGACATCACAGCCCGCTTTAAGTGCCATAGCCGCCGATTGCGGCGCGGTATCGGTGATCTTATGCGATGTATGGAAATCCCTTATCGCCCAGCAGTCGGACACGAAATAGCCGTCAAAGTCCCACTCACGGAGCTTCGCCATAAGCTTTTCCGATGCGCAAGCGGGCTCGCCGTTCACCCTGTTATATGCGCCCATTACGCCCTCAACATTTGCCTGCTTGACAAGCGCTTCAAATGCGGGCAGATATGTTTCTTCAAGATCCTTATCGCTCACCTTGGCATCAAACTCATGACGCAATGCTTCAGGTCCGCTGTGTACTGCAAAATGCTTTGCACAGGCGGCGGCACGCAGGTATTTTTTATCGCCCTGTATGCCTTTTACAAAATTAACGCCTAAGCGCGATGTAAGATATGGGTCTTCGCCGTAGGTTTCGTGACCTCTGCCCCACCTGGGGTCACGGAATATATTTATATTCGGTGCCCACAAAGTAAGCCCCTTGTATATGTCGGTATCACCATGCTTTTTCGCACTGTTGTACATTGCCCTTGCTTCTGTTGAAACAACCTCGCCGACACGGTACATCATATCCTTGTCAAATGCCGCCGCAAGTCCTATCGCCTGCGGGAACACTGTAGCCGTGCCTGCTCTTGCCACTCCGTGCAGACCCTCGTTCCACCAGTTATAAGACGGCAGACCTGCCTTTTCAATAGCGGGTGCGTCATATTTCAGCTGTTGTGCCTGCTCTTCCGTTGTGAGCGCGTCGGTAAGCGCCACAGCCCTTTCATATGCCGAAAGGGTTTTATCCTTATATTTTTCCATATTGTTCTCCTTATAAAGCCGATGCTTTCACCTGTTTTTCTGATTGTAACATAATTGCACCCGGGTTTCAAGATAAAAAATAAACGGACAGCGAATTTTTACGCTGTCCGTGAACATTTAAAAGATATATTTATTTGTCGCTGTCCTTTGACCTTCTGTTGCTTATAACAGAACCGGTAACTATTCCGCCGACAAGGACTGCCGCACCCGCTGTGCTGAGCACTATCCAACCCGGAAATGCGTTGCTCTCCGCAGTCTGCTGTGCAATAAGCCCGTTCTGCGTCATTTCGTTCTTTGCGTTACTGCCGTTGTCCGTCGGGGATTGCGCACAGGCATAAACGCTGACTGTGAGTAATGTAGTTGCCAGAGCAACTATGGAAGTGATTGTTTTGAGTAGCTTTGTCATAATTTTCAGTCCTTTCGTTATTATGCATTTCATTGTTATGTAGTAAGGTGTATTTTTTCTTTCCTGATTTTAGTATATCACATAAAAAACGCAAGTCAATATTTATGACAAAACTGTAACTATTTTGTTACCGATTTGTAACCTTTTTGGCTGTTCGGCAGGGGTATCAACTGCCGCGCTTTACCTGCAAACAAATGAGGGCTTTCATTATACAAAAAAGCGGCTGACAGCCCTAAAAGGCATCAGCCGCATAACAGATATAATTGTACAATCCCTATATACATTATTAATCAAACAATACAGTTAAATCATGACCGAAGCACATCAGACACACTGCTATGTACAAAATCGGATTTGAAATAATGACAATTAACCGTTCTAAACCCTTTCTGCATTTTCGTATGAAATAAAATGTTGATAAAATAACGAACAAGAAAACAGCACACCATGCATAAATGACAGAATCCAACAGTTCGTTTAGAAAACAGGCAATAAAGATAAAAATTAAAGAAATCGCCGGCACGATAGCCCTGTCTTTAAGATAAAAGCTTGTATCGGTTTTGGTGATCAGCGTAATTACTATCGGAAGAAATCCGCCAAGTAAAGCACTGAACAAACAGCCGAGCCTTAAAGCTTTTAATTCTTTGCCAATAGAAAAAATGACAAAAGAAATTCCAAATATCAGACATATTGATATTGGAAAAATCGATAAACCGATAAGCTTTCTGCTTGTAAAATTATACTTCATGAAACCTCCGATACCAAAACGTAGCAGTTTAGTTTTGTTTTTTGCAGACCAATCTTGTTAATTTCGCCAGAGCGAAAGACGGCAATTGTACAACAAGCATTTCTAATACTATAATTACCGCATCGGTATAAACATCGGGATTAAAAAATTGGGAACTTCCACTACGGAGATAGTACAATAAATACACCCCCTCGTTTTCGAATATCAAGACAAACAGAAGTGTAATAATCGCACCGCAGAATATTACGTATACAGGCAAATCAAAACAAAGAACCGCCAGATACGTTATAAGTATTACCGCAACGAATGAGCAAGCTATTTGGATGTCTTGGATGTCATCAAAACTGCCGTTCATAACGTCCATAAAATGAATAAGTATATGCATTAGCAACACCAACACCTGCATCCCGATACCTAAACTTATGTTTTTTGCAGTCTTCATTTGATCCTCCTGTCTGCCGATGTTGAATCAGATAGTATAACACCTGTAATGTATATTCTTTTTCCTGATTTCAGTATATCATACAAAAAAAGTAAGTCAATAATTGTAACAAAACTGTAACTGTTTTGTTACCGATTTGAAACCTTTTGGGTTAATTCTCCGTTATCTCTTCAATAACGCATTCGCCGCTTGAAACAGATGTTGTAATATAAGTACCATAGCTACCGTCCGTAGCTTCACAGTTATACATAGCAGTTCCTGTTTTTGTCAGCTTTTGCTCGTTACCACCGAGCTTTACGTCAACCGAACCCGATGCCGTGCTGTAGTCGATCCTGGTCTTGGTGTTTTTCGGCAGTGCAATATAGGTTCTTCCGCTTGCCATATCAAGCTCCGCTTCGGTGATTTCTCCCGTACAATATATCGAAAGACTGCCTGACATCAGATCCGACCTTATCGTGCCGCCAACGCCTGTCACCTTGACCGATCCCGAGCTTACCTTGAATTCATTTCTTGAAGCATTAAAATCATTCAGCACAACCTCTCCGCTCTTGCACTCCACTTTCAGATCACCCGATATCACGCTGTTTTCGGCATAACGACCTATAAGCTCCACACTGCCCGATGCAACGTCAAGCGTCAGATCCTCTGACTGAGCGGTTGAATTTATAACTCCGCTTGCGATCAATATATCCGATTTTTGCGCAAACGGAATATCTCCCATGACTGTGCCCGATGCGATATACATTTTCGTATAATCCAGCTTGTTTGAGCATCTGTATCTTTCGGGAAGTGATATTTCGATCTTTGCGGGAACAGGATCGAATGTGAACATCGGGAATAAAAACGATTCTTGAATTTCATGAATTATAAGCTCGCTTTTATCTATCCTGCATTCAAGCTTTTTATTTTTATCCGCTGTAGTGTATTTTACAACTGTTTTCCCTTCATTGTTATAACTGAATACGGTTTTAGCGCCGAGCACAGTCATATCTATGCCGACATATTTGTTTTCATTCACATTTTCAGGATCATCGCCGCTGTCTTCAAATGTGTATGTTGTGGTTTTCATATTTTTCTCTAATTTTTCGTTCATATACTTCTCTCCCTGTACCGTCACCGGTAACGCCAGAATTGCACAACCGGCAATACCGATTATCAGAAGAGCCGCCGAAATAATAAGTATTATTTTTTTCATCAGAATTCCGCCTTTCTTCCGGTAAATGCCTTTACATGAAGCCTTGCTATCGCTTTTACCATGCCGACAAATGCCTTTATCACATTCGGAATAAACACCGCTGTTATTCCACCCAGTCCGAGTACCGCAAGCCCTGCAAATACATTGAACATTCCACCGAACAGCATCGTTGTAAGGCTGTCGGGAATAGCCGGAACAAATACCGCAACAATATTTGCAATGCCCGATACAACAAACGCAAATGCTAACGCAATGTATGTTATGACAAGTGCAAATACTGTGGGCAATGCCCAATCAAGCACAAACAGGTCAAGCAGTATCACGCCGGTTATCAGACCGCCGCTTATCCTGCCTGTATCTGCTGTTACATAACCTGCTACGTCTGTGCGCCGCATATTGCTATCAACGTGCTGTGTATCATCTGCGTTCACGCCTGCGTATTCTCTGATTATTTCTGCGGGATCGCCGAGCTTTTCGCATATCTCACTTTCGCTTTCGCCGTTTTCTGCTCCTTCGGAAAAATGCTGTTCGAAATCCTCTGCCATTTCATCTATGGATAACGAGCACCTTGCCGCTTCATTTTGCAGAGCTTCCATAAACTCTGCCTTTGTCTGATAAGTCATACTTCGTTTCCCCCTCAATCTTCTATTCCTATTATTCTGTTGACCGACTTATAGAAATCTGTCCATTCGCTGAGCTGTGCCGCCAGTTTACTTTTGCCGACATCGGTCAGCGAATAGTACTTTCTTGACGGTCCTTCGCTTGATTCTACAAAGTAGTAGGTTATACAACCTTCGTCCTTCAATCGCTTCATAAGTGGGTAGATCGTACCCTCGGTAATGTGTATACTCTCGGAAATTGAGTTTACCAGTTCATAGCCGTAACAGTCGCGCTTTGACAGCAACGCCAACACGCACAACTCCAATGTTCCTCTTTTAAGTTGCGGATTCATACACTGCTCCTTTCTGTTTTTTCCCCACATTTAGTATATCACAATGTACCGTGCGTTGCAAGGTAGCAAGTGTGAAAATCCAACAGATTATTTCAGTTGTTTTTTGTGGAATATATACAAAAGTGTAAAAGTGTTTGTCTCAATGCCTGCTTTTTTACACGGCATATAAAAAAGCCGGAACAACCAAACGGCTGTCCCGGCTTTGATATATCCGAATTAAATCAATTCAATCAAACGCTGCTGTGCTTCTTAACGTAGTCTACAACTTCGTCAACAGTTGTGAATGCCATGCTTACACAGGTATCGGCACAACCGTAGTAGATAGCAATTCTGCCTGTATCGGCATCGCAAAGTGCTGCGCAGGGGAATGTAACGTTCTGAACGTCACCTACGCACTCATAGTACTCTCTGGGGTTGAGGAGGTACTCGGCGCAACGATACTTAACCTTCCAGGGCTTGTCAATGTCAAGGATAGCAGCTGAGAAGCTGTATACATAACCGTTGCAGCTCTGAAGAACGCCGTGGTAAAATACCAGCCAGCCTTCGCTTGTTTCTATCGGGATAGGTCCTGCACCGATCTTGAGTGATTCCCAACCCTTCATGGGAGCCATTACATGTCTGTGTTCGCCCCAGTACTTCATATCAGGTGACTGTGAAAGGTACATATCGCCGAAAGGAGTATGACCGCTGTCTGAAGGACGGCTGAACATAACGTACTTGCCGTTTATCTTACGGGGGAACATAACGCCGTTTCTGTTAAAGGGAAGGAATGCGTTTTCGCACTGGTGGAACTCCTTGAAGTCCTTTGTCCAACCCACACCGATCGTAGGCTTCCAGCCGTAAGCGTTGCACCATGTGATCCAGAATCTGTCTTCGATCCATACGCATCTGGGGTCATAGCCGTACTGCCAGGGATTAGCTTCTGCTGTTTCGGGATCGTCGTTTATCCATTCAACCTTTTCTTCATTGATGTTCCAGTGTACGCCGTCCTCTGAGAAACCTGCGTGGATAGCCATGTTTCTTTCCTTGTCGTCAACACGGAAAACACCTGCGAACTTGCCCTTTTCGCTTTCGAAAGGAACAACTGCGCTGTTGAAGATAGAGTTGCTTGTAGGAAGAAGGTCACGGGGGATTATGGGGTTGTTATCTGCACGCCAGATAACGTCCTTGCAACCTGCGGGACGATCCTGCCAAGGTATGTTCGGTAAAGATGTACCGTTGATTACTTTTACGTTCATACTTGATTCTCCTTGATAATGTCATATTTCCGTTAAGAAGCGTTAAACGCTCTTTGTATTAAGTATATCATAGTCATTCTTTAAATGCAAGAGTTTTTGTTAAAATTTTTTACTTAATTTTTAGGCTAATAAACTAAAAAATGAGTAAATTTTGGGCGTAAACTGCGGCGTGGGCGATCTCTTGATACACACCGTCGGCGGAGGGTGACAGCGGGGTTCTGTGCGTGAATAAGAAGCCGGTCGTATTTCAATCCTCGCCCTCGTGTGGAGGGCGACTATAATTGCGTCTAAATGGCTTCTGTGCTTACTTTATTTCAATCCTCGCCCTCGTGTGGAGGGCGACTTGAGTCTTGCGTCATCATCCTTGTAAGCTGACCATTTCAATCCTCGCCCTCGTGTGGAGGGCGACCAATTGAGAGTACATATAAGGCAGTCGGTGACGGCATTTCAATCCTCGCCCTCGTGTGGAGGGCGACCCTCAGCAAGCACTGGCAGATAGTCTTAATACTTCTATTTCAATCCTCGCCCTCGTGTGGAGGGCGACAAGCACCTACCGATGTGTTATAATATAGATACAGTATTTCAATCCTCGCCCTCGTG
>DJPL01000026.1:0-132 GCA_002437415.1 Ruminococcaceae bacterium UBA6413
GGGTATAGGGCTGAGTCTTGCTTGCGCAAGCACTCGGACGTTCCGCTTCGCTGCACTGGGCTGCCAAGTCCAACGGAGCTTTAGCGGAGTGCACGAGCCTTGTGTAAGCAAGGCTCAGACTCACACCTAGTC
>DJPL01000026.1:194-27788 GCA_002437415.1 Ruminococcaceae bacterium UBA6413
AATAGCGAACCCGAGAAGTGCTATCCCGCAAAAGGCAGTATCGGTAGCCTGCTATCAATGTTAAATACAAAAACGGTATAATAGAGGTACACTAAAAAACAATCTTTCTCCACATAGTTAAAATACTGTAAAATGGGGATCTGCGCGGAAATTTTTGTGTTTTGCTCGCTAAAAATCCGTTGCGGGCACTGTTTTGACGTTATAGCAATACTGCACAAAAAAGCCGTTCTAAATTTGTGCACAATACCGCCCTTGAAATGAAAACGATTTACTGATATAATGAAGTTACGCAAAGGAAATAAAAACCCGTGAAACTGCTTGTTTACGGGAATACAATATCAAGGAGGACTTTCCAATGAACTACGGACATTTTGACCTTGAAAACAAGGAATATGTCATCACAAGACCCGATACTCCCTCGGCTTGGGCTAACTACTTAGGCTCACCCGAATACGGCGCTATCATTTCAAACAACGCAGGCGGCTACAGCTTCGTTAAATCAGGTGCAAACGGACGTGTTATCCGTTACCGCTTCAATGCCGTTCCCAACGATCAGCCCGGCAGATATGTATATATCAAGGATAACGAGGACGGAGATTTCTGGTCGGCATCATGGGCACCTGTATGCAAGCCCTTAGACCAGTACAAGAGCGAGTGCCGCCACGGTACAGCTTACACTGTTATCACCTCTGAGTACAAGAAGATAAAGTCTGAGGTTACTTACTATGTTCCTATGGACGCTACATACGAGGTATGGGCTGCAAAGGTAACAAACACAGATACAAAGCCCCGTAAGCTCAGCGTTACAGGCTACTGCGAGTTCGTGAACGATCCTAACTACGAGCAGGATCAGGTAAACCTCCAGTACACCCTGTTCATCACAAGAACATACTTCAAGAATAAGTATATCCACCAGATGCAGAATGAGATCTACAACCCCAACAGCGGACGTTTCTTAGGTCTTGCGGCTGCTGAGGTTGACGCTTACTGCGGCGACCGCGACGCATTTGTAGGCTCTTACAGAACATACAGTAACCCCAAGGGCATTGAAGAAGGTCTTAAGGGCGACTTAAACTACAACACAAACTCATGCGGCGCACTTCAGAGCGACATCGTTCTCCAGCCCGGCGAAACAAAGGTTCTCACCTACGTTCTCGGCGGTCAGAAGACAGAGGCTGAAATTGAAGCTATCATCGCCAAGTACGAAAAGGACGGCGCTGTAGAGGCTGACCTCACAGAGCTCAAGAACTACTGGCATTCAAAGCTCGACAACCTCCAGGTAAATACTCCCGATGCGGACTTCAACAACATGGTAAATGTATGGAACGCATACAACTGCTTCATCACATTCATCTGGTCTAGAGCCGCATCATTCCAGTACTGCGGTCTGAGAAACGGCTTCGGCTACCGTGATACTGTACAGGATATCCAGGGCGTTATCCACCTTGCTCCCGAAATGGCTAAGAAGCAGATCGTATTTATGCTCTCAGCTCAGGTCACAAACGGTGCAGGTCTGCCCCTCGTTAAGTACGATCACAAGGCAGGTCAGGAAAACCACCCCGATGAAAACGACGAAAACAGTGTATACGCTAAGCAGACAGGTCACCCCTCATACCGTGCAGATGACGCTCTGTGGCTGTTCCCGACAGTTTACAAGTACATCTCCGAAAGCGGCGACCACGCATTCTTAGATGAGGTTATTTCATATGCTAACGACGGCGAGTCCGGCACAGTATATGATCACTTAAAGAGAGCTATCGACTTCTCAATGAACCACCTCGGCAACCACGGTATGCCCGCAGGTCTGCACGCTGACTGGAACGACTGTCTGCGTCTCGGCAAGAAGGGCGAATCTACATTCGTAGCATTCCAGCTCGTTTACGCTATAAAGATCTTAAAGACATACGCAGTTGAAAAGAACGATACAGAGTACGCCAAGTACCTTGACGAGATCAAGGCTAAGCTTGACGAGATCCTTTCGGCTTGCTGGAACGAGGACAGATGGATCAGAGGCTACAAGGAAGACGGTACTGTTATCGGTCAGAGAACAGATCCCGAAGCTTCAATGTGGCTCAACCCCCAGTCATGGTCAGTCATCTCAGGCTTTGCAAGCAAGGAACAGGCTGAAAAGGCTATGGACAGCGTAGAAAGAGAGCTCAACACCGATTACGGTGCTATGGTTATGTATCCTCCTTATGTTAAGCACGGATTTGACGGCGCTCTTATGCAGTGCTTCAACAAGTGCACAAAGGAGAACGCAGGTATCTTCTCACAGCCTCAGGGTTGGCTGATACTCGCCGAATCGAAGCTCGGTCACGGCAACCGCGCATATAAGTACTGGAAGGAAGCAGCTCCCGCAACCTACAACGAGAACGCAGAACACAGAGTTCTTGAACCCTATGTTTACGGTCAGTTCGTTGAAGGTAAGGACAGTCCGTTCGCAGGTCGTGCTCATGTACACTGGCTGACAGGTACAGCATCTACTGTAATGGTAGGTACTACAGAGGGTATCCTCGGTCTTAACCCCGAAACAAAGGGTATCGTAATTGATCCTTCTATCCCCTCAGAGTGGAAGGAATACACAATGAAAAAGACATTCAGAGGCAAGAAGCTGAATGTTACGGTTAAGAACCCCAACGGCAGTGAACACGGCGTTAAGAGCGTAACCGTAAACGGTGAAAAGATCGAAGGCAAGCTCATTCTCGACAGCATCTTAAAGGCTGAGAATGATATCGTTATTGAGCTTTAATCCGTAATAATCCTAATCTTTATAAATTGATACGCACCCCGAAGGTCATGCTTCGGGGTGCGTTTTTGTGTAAGAAACATATCTTGGTACAGGCAAAACGAAATGTTGAAGATTTTTATCCGTTGTGGTATACTGTAAAGCGTGAAGAGAAAAATAAGCAATAGGCATATTCGGATAAGGAGCTTATAATGGACGAAACCAATTCATATGATATAGCGATAATAGGCACAGGTCCTGCGGGAATATCCGCGGCAATAAATGCGGCGATACGAAAGAAGAAATTTATTCTTTTCGGCAGCGAAAGCCTCAGCGCTAAGGTAGAATGCTCGCATATTATTTCAAATTATCCCGCCCTGCCCGGGATAAGCGGCAAGGAGCTGAACGAAAGGCTCGCGGCTCATTTAAAGCAGATGGATATAGCGATAACAGCCGAGCGCATAACAGGCGTATATAATATGGGAAAGTACTATATGCTGCTTGCCGACCAAAAGGAATACAAGGCGGACGCTGTGATCTTAGCAACGGGTGCACAGACGGTAAAGGAAATCAAGGGAGAGCGCGAGCTCCTAGGCAGAGGCGTAAGCTACTGTGCTACCTGTGACGGCAACTTCTACAAGGATAAGACAATAGCGGTAATCAGCGATAACAAGGAGAGCGAGGAAGAGGTCGATTTTCTGGCGGGGCTTGCTAAGAAGGTGTACTTTTACCCGTCATACAAGACCGATCATTCAAAGGGAAATGTCGAACGGCTGACATCGCCTGTCGTAAGCGTTGACGGTGAGCGTCACGCAGACGGGATAACCCTTAAAGACGGCACGCAAATTGCAGTGGACGGCGTATTCTTCTTAAAGCAGTCGGTTTCCGCAGATGTGTTGCTCGGCGGTCTTGAGATGAGCAATGGCAGTATAGCGGTAGATCACGATATGTCGACAAATATAAAGGGTTGTTTTGCCTGCGGTGACTGCACAGGAAAGCCGTATCAGATAGCTAAAGCCATAGGTGAGGGTAACACCGCACTGCACAGCGCGATAACCTATCTTTCCGAGCTAAAGAATAAAACTGAATAAAAAAGTAAGTCCCGCAGGTCCGGTTTGCCTGCGGGACTGTGTTGTATTCCGGCTTTTTATACTGTTTCGGGTTCTTTTTCGGTTATAGAGGTATTATCCTGCTTAGTTGTATCGGCTTTGTCATAAGCCTTTACCGAGTATTCGGTAACATTTTTTATCGTTTCGCCGTCTATCTGTAGCGCTGTAGGACGGTCAAAGCGCACTGTTATATCCTTACCGGTTATGACCTCGACCATTTCTGTATGACTGACGTGTTCGCCCTTGAAGATCGAGGGGAAAACCATAAGAGTTTTAAGCTTTCCGCTTCCGTGCATTACTACGACCGATAAAGTGCCGTCGGGGTTATTTCTCACCTGCGCAGGTGCGGTCATCATACCGCCGCCGTAAAATCTGCCGTGCATTGTCGGGGCGAGCCATACTTTTTTGAAGCTGTATTCCTTGCCGTCAACGGTAATTACTGCGTTTGAGGGCTTGAAGTGAAACAGCAGACCTTTTATCGCTATGGAGGTATAATTTATCGGCTTATCCGATTTTTCACGCAGATCATCACCGACCTCACAGCAATAGCCGTCAATTCCGTAACCGATCGCGTTTATAAATAAAGTGCTTTTACCGTTGACGGTCACGGTAGGCAGCCCCTTGACATAATCGTTTATCGGTATCGGCTCACAGCCCGGCTCTTTGCCGAGGTCGCGCATAAAGTCGTTGCCACTGCCTGTTGCATAGAAATAAAGCGGGTTTTCGTACGGATAACCCTCGCTGTCGTTTATAAAGCGGTTAAGCGTGCCGTCACCGCCGCAGACTATAATATCGCTCTTGGGGGAAATGCCGTCGAAAAATTTGCCGTAGCTTGATATCTGCGTCATATTGCAGTATTTCAGCTCATCGTTTTTGTATGTTTCCGTAAGCTTCTTGGCAAGCTCCTCACCTTTTCCGTTGCCTGAGAGGGGATTGTATAATATGTATTTTACGCTCATGTCCGTTTCCTCGTTTCAATGCGGTAAACCGCTATTTGATTATAGTATAACAAAATCAAGAGGATTTTGCAATATTTTGTCGCTATTTGTCAACAGATAGAGCGAAAGTTGTGGAAGTTGATATTTAAATCAAAGAGAAGTTGCGAATTTGTTTCAACTTTAGTGGAATTCAGATTTATGTATGTCAATCCGAAAAAGTCAGGTGGATTTGAAAGTTTTTACGGATTTTCGGTAAAAACTATTGAATTTTACAGAGTTTTTGGGTATACTAAATAAAAGGAGGCGGTATTATGATCGTAAGACAACATTATTTGAACATACTGAGAACCTATCGTGATGTTCCGCTTGTAAAGATACTTTCCGGTATCCGCCGTTGCGGAAAATCGACCATTCTTGATATGCTGAAAGAGGATCTGATCGGCAGCGGCATTTCTGCCGACCATGTGATTTATTTGCGCTATACATCGGAAGAACTGGACGAGAATATGACAGCAAAGCAGATGTACCGTGATATAAAAGATAGGATAACAGACGACAAGCGATATTATCTTTTGCTTGACGAGGTGCAGGAGGTTGCAGGCTGGGAAAGAGCGGTCAACAGTCTGCTTGAAGATACCGATACCGATATCTATGTGACAGGTTCAAATTCCAAGCTGATGTCGGGCGAAATATCGACTTATCTGACAGGGCGCTATATCTCGATCCCGGTATTTACTTTGTCTTTTGCCGAATATATAGAGTTCAGAAAAAAAGACGGTCATACGACAAAAGAGCTTTTAAATGAATATATACGCATGGGCGGTTTCCCTATTGTAGCGCTCGGGAATTTTGATGAGCATTCATCATATCAGATCGTAGAAGGCATTTACAATTCCGTCATTACCGGTGACATCACGAGAAGGCATAACATTACAAGCTTTGATTTGTTTAACCGTGTGGTAAAATATATCGTTGAAAATGTCGGAAAAACCTTTTCCGCAAATTCTATCGTAAAATTTATCAAGGGCGAGGGTCGTTCGTTGTCGGTAGAGTCGGTGTATAACTATCTTGAGTGGCTTGAAAAAGCTTTTGTGATCTACCGTTGCCAAAGGTATGATATGCAGGGAAAGAGCGTTCTGAAAACGCAGGAAAAATTCTATCTTGCCGACGCTTCGTTAAAATATTGCATTATGGGCTTTAATCCGAAATCCGTTGCCGCGATGCTTGAAAATATCGTGTATTTTGAGCTCAGGCGGAAAGGCTACAATGTGTACATCGGCAAGAACGCCGCAAAGGAAATTGACTTCGTGGCTGTACGGCGCGATGAGCGTATATATGTGCAGGTGTGCCGCAATCTGCCCGAAGAATCGGACAGAGAGGTCGCCAATCTGCTCGAGATAAATGACCATTACCCGAAATATGTCGTGACACTTGACGAATTGGCGGGAGGTAACATAAACGGTGTGAGAATTGTTCATCTGGCGGATTTTTTGTTGAGGGAAGAATATTGACGTTGTTTGAAATTCCGGACAAACAATATCGGGCGTTCGGATAGCGCGCTCGGCATTATCGCAAAATTTAATTGCATACAGAAAATCATAATCTGCATATAATTAGCCAAAAATATGTGCAGAAAACACGCGATAATCTTGATTTTCTGCATATAATATGTTAAAATTATGTGCAGAAAGGCTGGTGCTGTATGAGAAAATTCGATTACTCTTTTTTGGATAACGGTTTATTGCCGGCAAATCTTGTTAATCTTACTTCAAATATTACTGCACTGAAAACAATGGCGGGTGTCCGCAAAGATGAATATACGCGGATTTTTACCGGGCTTGAAGCGGCGGCAAAGGTGCAGTCGGTCAAAAGCTCCAACGCTATTGAAGGCATAGTGACCGATGATGAGCGTATTGTCGAGATCGTCAACCAAAACAGCGCTCCGCTAAATCACAATGAGGCAGAGATCGCCGGGTACAGAGATGCACTTAATGAAATACATCAGGGTTATGAGCATATTGATTTTCGTGAGAGTGACATTCTGCGACTGCACGAAATGATGATGAGCTTTGTCGGATATGGGTATGGCGGTAAATATAAGACTGAAGATAATGTGATTTTGGAAATCGACAATGGCGGAAACAGGCGTGTGCGTTTTCGCCCGATACCCGCAAGCGAAACACCGAAAGCTATGGAACAGCTGGAGCTTGCCTATATGGACGCACGGAGCAACTCAAATATCAACCGGCTGCTTTTAATTCCGTGTGTAATTCTTGATTTTCTGTGCATACACCCGTTCCGTGACGGCAACGGCAGAATGTCACGTCTGCTGTCATTGCTTTTGCTATATAAAAACGGATTTGATGCGGGTAAATATGTATCGTTTGAAGAACAGACAAGCAATTATAAAGCCCATTATTATGAAGCTTTGCGACAGTCTTCTATAGGTTGGAATACAAACGAAAACACTTATTTTCCGTTTATTGAAAATTTCCTGTCAACCTTATATATGTGTTATAAGGAGCTTGACAAGCGCTTCGCAGTGGTACACGGCAAGAAAATCACAAAGACAGCCCGCATAGAAGCTACGGTACTGAGCAGTCTGACACCGCTGTCAAAAGCCGAGATCTGCAAAATTCTCCCCGATGTCAGCGCTACAACGGTTGAAGCTGTACTCGGGGCAATGGTAAGGAACGGAGCGGTGAAACGAGTCGGCGCGGGAAGGGGTACGAGGTATATTAAGGAGTGAGGGTTATTCCACTCGCTGTTGGTGCATAAAAAGCGTTATCTTACTCGTTGTGGTAGTGGAAAGGTGGCGGGGTTCTCGAAACGCGGTCATTTGTGGTCGCTGCGTCCTGCAGCGACTCTGTGTGACCGCTATCGCGCATCCTTGCGCTTTATGCTTGCTTTGCTGGTTTCGCATCGTGCGAAACTTTGGGCAAGCATTGCCACGCATCCGTGCGTTTGCGGTCATTGGTGGTCGGTGCATCTGTGCATTGACAGCCATTTGTGCCGTTGCATCGTGCAACGACTTTGTGTGGCTGTCTTTATGCGTCCTTGCATAACGACTTTGTGTGACCGCTATCGCGCATCCTTGCGCGTTTATGAACGCTCTGTTGGTTTCGCGTCCTTGCGAAACTTTAGGAGTTCATTTTATAAGGCATCCGCGCCTTACCCGCACGGTGCGTGTTCGCCCCCACACCAAAAAGCAGGACTATGACCGTTTGAGATAACGGAAAAGTGGCGGGGGTCGAATTATGCTTGCTCTGTTGGTTTCGCATCGTGCGAAACTTGGGGCAAGCATTATCGCGCATCCTTGCGCGACCCGCAAATTGCGGGTTCTCCCTCCCGCCGCACCAAAAATAATAACCCCACTCGTTGAGCGGGGTTATTATTTTTGGTGCCGATGGCGGGGGTCGAACCCGCACGGTATTGCTACCAACGGATTTTGAGTCCGTCACGTCTGCCAATTCCATCACATCGGCTGATATTGTCTTTGCGAAAGCGCACTGTGTCACAAAAATAACGATTTCACAGTTTGATTATTATATCATAGCGGAAAAATGTTGTCAATAGATTTTCACCATTTTCCAAAATAGTTTAGTGTTTTTTTATAAAAAGCACTTGACAATTTGTTGAAAATGCCTTAAAATTATTATTGAGTAAAATCTATTATAACTCAGGAGCTCTGTTCGATGACGGCGAGAAAAATTACGGTCATCGCACGGAAATCCGCTTATTTTACATATATACAATTAAATGTTTAAATGTAAAATCAACCGTGCAGGCATATAAGCTGTTAAAGCAATAACTGCGGCGGTCTGACACGGCAATTCAGAAAAGGAGGAACGCTAACCCATGGAAGTGTGGCTTGCAGTTACACTCTGTGCGGCGGCATTCGTAGTCGGAGCGGCGATATTCGGTTTTGTAATGTACAAAATGGGTATCGAGCATAGAAAAAAGACGGCAGAAGCGCAGATCGAGTCTGCCGAAAAAGAAGCAAGCAGGATAGTATCCGAAGCTAATGAAAAAGCTCAGGCAACAAAGAAAACCGCACTGGTTGAGGCTAAAGATGAGATCTTTAAACTCAAAGAGAACAACGAAAAAGAAATTCAGAGACTGAAAAACGAAACTGACAGAGAGCTCAAGGAGCGCAGAGCGGAGGTAACACGCTCTGAAAGAAGACTTCAGCAGAAGGAGGAGAACCTCGACAAGAAGAACGATAAGATCGAACGACTTGAAGAACAGCTCCTCAACAAGAACAAGAAGGCTGAAGAAAAGCTGGCAGAAGCCGAATCTATCAAGAAGAGCCAGATGGATATCCTCGAAAAGATATCCGGCTTTACTATCGATCAGGCTAAAGAACACCTGCTGAGTATGCTCGACAGCGAGCTTACTCACGAAAAGGCTGTGAAGATCACAGCTTACGAACAGCGTCTTAAGGACGAATGTGACGAAAAGGCAAGACAGTATATTTCACTTGCTATTTCAAGACTTGCCGCAGATACGGTATCCGAAGTTGCGGTATCTGTCGTACCTCTGCCGAATGACGAGATGAAGGGCAGAATCATCGGACGTGAAGGTCGTAATATCCGTGCACTTGAACAGCTCACGGGTGTTGACCTTATCATTGACGATACGCCCGAGGCTATCACGCTCTCATGCCACGATCATGTAAGACGTGAGATAGCAAGAATAGCACTTGAAAAGCTTATTCAGGACGGTCGTATCCATCCCACAAGAATTGAAGAAACGGTTGAAAAAGCAAGACGTGAGGTTGAGCTCAAGATCAAGCAGGAGGGCGAGCGTGCCGTTATGGAAACGAACGTCAACGGTCTGCATCACGAGCTTGTAAGGCTTATCGGACGTCTTTACTACCGTACTTCTTACCGTCAGAATGTACTTAACCATTCAATTGAGGTCGCACACCTCGCAGGCATTATGGCAAGCGAACTCGGTGTTGACGCAACGCTCGCAAGAAGAGCAGGTCTTCTGCACGATATCGGTAAGGCTCTTAACCACGAGATCGAAGGCTCACACGTTCAGATAGGTGTTGATGTCTGCCGCAAGTATAAGGAAAGCCCCGAGGTTATCCACGCTATCGAAGCTCACCACGGCGATGTTGAGATACACTCTGTTATCGCCGCTCTTGTACAGGCTGCCGACGCAATAAGCGCCGCACGTCCCGCTGCAAGAAGCGAGAACTATGAGAACTATATCAAGCGTTTACAGAAGCTTGAAGAGATATGCAGCTCTTATAACGGCGTTGAAAAGTCGTTTGCTATCCAGGCAGGTCGTGAGGTAAGAATCATGATAAAGCCCGAGCAGGTAAACGATGATAAGATGGTTGTACTTGCAAGAGAGATCTCTCAGCGTATCGAGAACGAGATGGAATATCCCGGTCAGATAAAGGTACACCTGATAAGAGAAAGCAGAGCTATAGATTACGCAAAATAAGCCATAGACACACGAGAGCCGTTGCATAGATTTATGTGACGGCTCTTTTTGTACAAAGAGGTATTCTTATGAAGAAGAGATTAACAGCAGTACTTACGGCAATGACACTTATGCTTACAGGCTGTGCGGGAAATGCTGCACCGGATACAGACAGTCAGTTGGGACAGGATACGCAAAGCGCCGTATCTGATAATGAAAGCGGCGATAACGCATCTGTACCCGATACGGACGATTCACGCTATCAGATAATAACGGCTACAGAAATGGCGGAGAAGATGGGGCTTGGCATAAGCCTCGGCAACACTATGGAGGCGTATGAAGCCACCGACTGTGAGAAGATGTCGTATGAGTGGATACCCGTTGTTGGCGGAAACGAGCCGCAGGATTATGAAACCTGCTGGGGAGCAGACGTCACAACTCAGGAGATCATAGACGGAATGAAGGCCGAGGGCTTCAGCACGGTGCGAATACCCGTGTTCTGGGGCAATATGATGGAGAATGACGGTACATATACGATAAACAAGGAGTACCTTGCAAGGGTAAAGGAGATCGTTGACTACTGCGAAAAGGCAGGTGTGTATTCCGTTATCAATATCCACCACTTTGACGAGTTTATCATAAGACGAAACGACCTTGACAGCTGCAAGGAGATATTCACGCATCTGTGGACGCAGATAGCGGAATACTTTGCGGACTACCCTTACACGCTGGTTTTCGAGGGGTATAACGAATACCTCGGCGGCGATCAGTTCGACTCAAGCGGCAACCTCAAGGCACAGTCCGAAACAAACGCATACGAGATGACCAATACGCTCAATCAGGCATTTGTAGACGCGGTAAGAGGCACGGGCGGATACAACGCACAGCGTGTGCTTATTGTTTCGGGATACTGGACGAACATCGACAAGACGACTTCTTCAAGATTTGTAATGCCGGAGGATCTGGTAAACGACCGCCTTATGGTATCAGTGCATTACGTTGACAACTCAATGTACTGGGCGAACAAGATAGGTAGTGAGGAGTGGCTGAAGTACATCGACAGCCAGTGCGCCGAGCTCAAGGACGCGTTCTTAGACGAGGATATACCTGTGTTTATGGGTGAAACGACCTCTACATATCCGCCGGAGAACTTTGCGAAGGACGCTGAGTACACCGATTCCTCCGAGTGCCTGTCGATAGTGCTCGGAAAGCTCACAGACCTCGGAATCGTTCCCGTTATATGGGACACGAACAGCCATTTCTATTCGAGGACAACATACAAGATAGTGAACAGCTCGGACAGGAAGGTTATAAGGGAATATGCGGATAAGCTGAGTGCGGCTCAGCAGGAGTGAGTATATTGAGATTAAAATAAGATAAATATAAAAAAGCAACCGTGGTATGTACCGTGGTTGCTTTTTTCATATAACATATTTTTCGGATAGCCTTAAAGGCTTATTTGCCGTTCATCACTCCAAGGTTCATTTCCCAGCTGTTGATTTTATAAGTGCCGTCGTCAAGTACAAATTCAAGCCTTGCGTTGCGTTGTGCTTCGTACAGGTCAAGATACGGCACTATCGCCGTGAAGCCTGTATCGGTAAGCCCGGATATCACGCAGGAGGTAGTATCCCATATATTCTTACCGTCTGAAACGGCATCGGTATTTTCGTAAAGCTTGCCGTCAATGTCTTTGTAATACGCGGTGTCATCGGAGAGGTTGAGGTAAAATGAGCTTTCGAGGTATTCTTTCGTGAAGTATTTTTCGGTATCTGTCTTAAGCGAGTCGAGAGTATCGTATACGCTCTCGACAGGCGAGTAGGCAAAGCCGTTGGCATCGGTCACGGATACGGAGCTGTCGACAGGCAGACTGCAACGGTAATATATGGAATAGAACTTGTCGGCTATCGGCATAATTTCCGCTGTATATTGTTTTGCCGAGTCTTCTGTGAGCGTTTCGCTCTGAACCTCTGAGCTGACTGAGCTTTCTGTGCCGGTTGAGCCTTCACTGCCGACTGCGCTTTTGCTGCATGATGACAGTCCCGCCGTTGCAAACAATGTGCACACCGAAAGCATAACTGTTGTTATTCCTGATAATTTCTTTCTCATAATATGTCCTTTCGCTTTGTTTATCTTGTGAACGTGTCGGGTATGTAATAATATCCGGGGAAGCCCTCATATGTTATGCCGTATCTGCAATGATAGCTGTCCTCTCTGCCTGCGTCCATAGTTATCCGTTCCATTGCTATGTCATAGATGTACGGTACGCCGTCTCGTTCAATGACATCCCATGTGTGCGGTATATATCCGGACGGAGAGTGATAGCTTGAATGCTGTCCGTAATACATCAACGTGTCAACACCTACGGCTCTTGTCATAAATTTGAATGCAGCCGAGAAGTCGTAGCAAATGCCGCATTTCTTTTCAAACAGGCTTATAGCGTAAAGCTGTTCGGAATACTTTTTCTGATTTTTAGGAATTAACAAGGTGCGCTCAACGTAGTCATATTGCAACAGATAATCATAAACAGCCAGACATTTGTCGGCTTCTGTCATATCCCGAGTGATGATTTCATCAAGGATCGGGAATATGATATCATCAAGCGGCTGATATCCTGATGATGTGTAGCTGTCGTACTTTTCGGCGGGCTTGGTTGTATCGCTTTTGGGGGCTGTCGTTTCCGTCAAGGGTGTGGTTTGCGCGGCGGGTGTTGTTGAAGTAACCGCTGTGACAGCGGCGGCAGTTGTTGTCGACGCTGTTGTTGACGTTGTGGTAGAAGCTGTGGTTGTGACAGCGGTTTCGGTTTTCGCCGAAGTGCTTGTTTCGGCATATGCTGTATCAGGCTTGGTTTTGGCTGTCGCTTCGGGTGCGGCTGATGTGCCGACTGTGGCAGATACGGTTTCGGGCGGCGTGGCGGTCGTCTGAACGGCAGTAGCATATGAGCTGTCCGCGGTGCTTTGAGATGACTGCGATGAGCAGGCGGCAAGCGCTACCGTCACACCCGCAGTCAGAATAACTGCGATAGATTTACTTATTGGTGTTTTCATTTATTTTTCTCCGGTTTCCGATTTTGTCCGACATACTTTGACGGAATATTACATATCATATTTTAACACAACGTGTACGGATAGTCAACGGTATGTGTTACAAAAATCAACAGTCCGAAAACAGATATATGCTACACTTTAAATAAAGCTATCGTGTATTTTGAGTATTCGGAATGTGTATTTGTGTAACGGAGGGGTACAATGGTGAAGTTCGGTGAAAGAGTAAAGCAGTTAAGGCTAGATGCCGGAATGACACAGGAACAGCTGGCTAACAGAATATGGGTGTCGAAGGCGGCTGTCAGCAACTATGAGCTGTCCGAACGTAATCCATCACCCGAAACCATTATAAAGATCGCCAAGGTGTTTGGAGTTACGACCGACTATCTTTTCGGACTGGAGGAAAAAAGGCAGGCACTGGACATAACGGGACTGCCGGAAGAGGATATTTTATTTTTGCAGTCGGCGGCAGAGCTGTTGAAAAAGAAAAATGCGGCGCGGAAAACCACAAAAAAACAGCAGGGCTGACATTGACAGCAGACGAATTACGATGTATAATAGCAGTATTGCACATAAAACAGATAGAAACGGTAGACTTAAAGGAGCAACTTATGGCAATAAGCATAACAGAAGCATCTGAGCTTAAAAAGGCGATACATGCGAACTTCGGCGTGACGTTACACTTCCATGACGGATGCGGCGGACAGTATTTCACGCTTGACGAAAGAAACGATGAGATAAAGCAGTTTGTCGAGAGCTACTTCGATAAAAAGGGAATGACCGTTACATTTATAGCAAGGGGAACACAGTTCTCCGTGGGAGGTAACAATGCTTGACCAGTTTTCAAGAACGCAACTCGTATTCGGCAAAGAGGCGATGGACAAGCTGAAAGGTGCGCGTGTTGCGGTGTTCGGCATAGGCGGCGTGGGCGGATATACCGTTGAGGCGCTTGCTCGCTCGGGTGTGGGTGCGATCGATATAATCGACGACGACAAGGTATGTCTTACTAACATAAACCGACAGATAATAGCTACAAGAAAGACGGTCGGAAAGTACAAGGTAGATGTTGCCAAGGAGCGCATTGAAGATATAAATCCCGACTGCAAGGTGACGGCTTTCAAGACCTTCTATATGCCCGAAACCGCGGATCAGTTTGATTTCACTCAGTATGACTATGTGGTTGACGCTATAGACACGGTCACAGGCAAGATCGCACTTATCGAAAACGCCAAAAAGGCGGGAACACCTATCATAAGCTCTATGGGAGCGGGAAACAAGGTCGACCCGACGGCGTTTGAGGTAACGGATATATATAAGACCTCAGTGTGTCCTCTGGCAAAGGTAATGCGCTATGAGCTTAAGCGCAGGGGCATAAAGAAGCTTAAGGTCGTATATTCAAAGGAAAAGCCGATACCGCCTATTGACGATATGGCTATAAGCTGTCGTCAGCACTGCATCTGCCCTCCGGGTACTGCGAGAAAATGTACGCAGAGAAGACAGGTGCCGGGAAGTACGGCGTTTGTGCCGTCTGTGGTAGGGCTTATTATCGCGGGCGAGGTAATAAAGGATATTACGCAGTTTAAGGGTAGAGAGTAAGAGAAATAATATAAAATTCCCGCAGGGTTTTATCTGCGGGGATTTTTTGTGTGTGGGGAGTAAAATATAATATTTGAGGGAATGGGTTGACGAATGCATAAATCGTATGGTATATTTGCATTATGTATAAAGCATTCGTAATTCAAAAATCATCCGACAAAACGGTATACTTTTATTCGTCACACGCCACGGTTTTTATATTTCAGGAGAGTATAATGAAAAAGTCTTTGAGGATTTTAGCGGCATAATATATCTGCTAGAGCCGAAAAAGTAATAAGTTAAATCGTTGTATCGATTTAAGATGAATATAACCGCTATGCAGAGTCGATTTGAACTAAGCGGGAAAAGTCGGCTTTACAAGCGATTTAAACACAATAAACGCAAAAAAACTGCCACCGTCAGCCGAGCACTTATGCCGGATGATGATGGCAGTTTTTTTTAAGCTTACAAATTACTTGTCAGCCTTTTTCAGAGCTGCGGGCTCTTTTGCCTGATGGTAGCCGAACTGTGATGCAGAACCGGCAGCCTTTTTAGCGGCTGATGTTCCGATCTTAGCCAGTACCTTAGCTAAAGCAGATCTTTTCATTTGCCTACACTTCCTTTCTTTTCGGAATTTATGATCATAGCGACTGATACAGAGAACAGCGCTAATGATATGCTCATAGAGTATGAATATCGATTTATAATCGCAACGGAAATCAGCTCCGCTATAATAACAAGGATAAAAGCGGTGATTTTGTGTATTTTGCGCTTTGACCGGGCTATCGGCTTGTTGGGGTTGGGTATCGGGGCTTTCAGGAATATAAGCAGAGAGCATACGGCAAATGAAATACCGTTAAATGCGATCCGGTATATCTGATCCGTTTCAAAGCAGATAATAAAAGCTACTGCGATTATATTGAGTGCGAATATCAGATTGCACTTAAAATATGTATCCGCATGGTAGCCGCCGGTCCTCTGCCTGATAAGATAGAAGCATAAAAAGAAAACTATCAGCTCCGGCAGTTTATGGGTCAGCAAACCTATCAGAAATACTATTCCGAATGCCACGGCAGACGATATGATAATTTCAAATCCGTACACATATATTTCGTGATTGTCGGATCTGTCGTCCGATGGGTCTGTCTTACGACATATATAATCGGCTATCCGGGTCGCAATAGAATTTATCATAGAAGGCTTCCTCCAATGCCATAATTATACTTGAAATTTCAGTAAATTTCAATTGGAAATTCCTGAATGGTATGTTTTTCTTCCTGAAATGCAAGAAAATAACAAAAAATCCCCGATTTTTTGTTTTCGGGGGTAGGATACGTTGTTCGTTTTTTGAGATATCGGTTTATGAGTCTGATAATTTAAGCCATATATCTGCTGTAAACTTTTCGTTTTTTTCATAGAAGGACGCCATACCGTCATATTTTTTGGCAAGCAGTTTTACACTCTCCACGCCGAAGCCGTGAGAAGCTTTGTCTTGCTTTGTGGTTTTAAGCGTCGGGTTGCTCTCAAGGACTGATCTTTCAATATGGTTTGAAACCTTGATACAATAATAGTTGCGCAGTACGGACAGCTCGAGCAATATTTCTTCGCCGTGTGAGCGGACACTTGCTTCTATCGCATTTGTGGTGAGATTGGTAAGAATTACGCTTATATCCGCCGCCGAAAAGTGACTTATATCCGATGACATCACGTTCGTTCTGAGCGTTATGCCGGAAGCGGAGCATTTGCTGTTCAGAAAGCCGAGTATGGCGTTGAGCATTTCATTATCGGTGTGCGCAGGTACATTTATATCCGCCTGAGAAATGCCGGCATTCTCAAGAAAGGCTAAAGCCTGCTCGTTTTTGCCGCTTCTGATAAGCTCGCTGACTGTGCCGAGCTGACCGTTGATATCGTGGCGTATCTTGCGCAGTTCCTTATATATTATGCGCATCTCGTCAAGATTGTCCTCCTGATCGCTTATCTGAATGAGCAGCATAGATTTTCTCATATTTTCTTTGTGCTCGCGAGAAATTCTTACCAGCATATAGAATGATATTATGTTTATTACGGCAAGACCTGTTGTTGTCAGAATGAAAAAGAGAACCCTGTTTGCGCCGCCGAGTTCATTTTCGTAAACGCAAATACCGCTGAGCAGTGTAGCGGCAAAAATAGCGCTGAACGCGATCCATTCGTTCCTGTGCAGTTCGGCTTTGTTTTTTCGGGTAAAAATGAGTATCAGACCGAACAAGCCGAACAGAACGAGTTTTGATATAACAAGGATCATTATGCGAAGGGTGCTTCTGTCGCCGATCGCTTCAAATGAAGACAGCGGCAGGAAATATACCGACAGGGCATTGATGCTTATGGCAACAAGCATAAGCAAGGTTTCGGCTATTACCGGGAACAGGATATGGCAAACCACAGTACCGCACAGGAATAAGCGGCAGTATGCTATCAGCAGAATTATAAACCCTGCCGTGCATAGCAGGAACTTGTCGGGAAACGCGGAAGAAAGAAATGATGTAAATGCCGTTGTAATTGCGACTGCGGCAAAAAATGCCGTATATTTCTTTATGCCTGAGTACTTTGCGCCGAAAAAGGAGGTAAGAAACCAAAGTATAATTATATTTTCACATATCGTCGCTATTGCTTCTGCGACGGCCGAAAACCGCTCCATACTAATCCCTCGCAAATTCCATCATAGCTTGTTTGATCTCGTTTGTTTTTGATCTGCTGACAGGCAATGTGCTCCAATCCGTAAGAATTACATTGTTGTGCTCCACCGAGAAAATCAAACGTGCGTTTACGATAAACGACTTATGTATGCGTATAAATCCGTAGGAGGACAGCTCCTTTTCTATCGCCGATAAGGATTTTGTTGTGCGGATATCGGAATCTGCCGTATGGATAATTACTTCATGACCGTATGCTTCAATGTATTTTATCTTGTTGTATTGAAGTGAGATCAGCTTACCTTGAAAGGTAAATGCGTAACATTGCTTGACCTCGGAAAGCTCCTTGTCAAGACGGGTAACGATCTCTCCGAGCTCGCTGTCTATATGGCTTTTTCGCAGGAAACCGAAGGGTCTGTATTTAAATGCGGAAAAAACAAATTCATCGTGATTTGTTATAAAAACAATGTTGAGTGATCTTTCTTCCGAGAGAATGTACTCCGCGACCTCTTCACCGCTTATTTCGGGCATATCGACATCAAGGAAAACCACATCGAAATGTGCCGAGGATCTGTTCAGCAAAGCCATGATCAATGCAGAACCGCTTGTAAATGTCGTTATGTTGTATTCAATTTTGTTTTCTTCCAGTATTGCCGAAAGCTTTTCGCTTATGATTTCGTTGAAAAGCTCATCGTCATCACAAATTGCTATTTCCATATTCAGCCTCTGTAATATATCTGTTTTCGACAAAATTTTAGCACTTATTTTTGGAGTTGTCAAGAATTACGCCAATTATAAGGCGTATTAAGAAGCTTTGGAACGGTATTTTCAGATATTGCCAAAACAAAAAACCGCCCGACTGTATAAGTCAAGCGGTTTAAATTGGTCTGAGTGACAGGATTTGAACCTGCGGCCTCTACCACCCCAAGGTAGCGCGCTACCAATCTGCGCCACACCCAGATAACAGTAGATATTATACACGGTTTTGAATTGTTTGTCAAGGGCTTTTTTAAAAAATTTTGCGAAAAAAGCAAAAAAAATTGCGGCTTATGGAATCGTGCCTTATTATGCGGATCGGCGGGGCGTGTGGTCGATGTGACCGCACGGTATTTGGAAATGCGGCGGGGTGTGGTCAATGTGACCGCACGGTATTTGGAAATGCGGCGGGGTGTGGTCAATGTGACCGAACGGAATTGTGAAATGCGGAGTTGTGGTCAATGTGACCGAACGAAATTATGCGGTGTGGGGCGGTGTGGTCAACGTGACTTAACGAAATTATGAATGCGGTGTGGTCGATGTGACCGGGCGGTGTTATGAATGCTGGGGCGTGTGGTCGATGTGACCGATGGTATCTTGGAGTGCGGGGGTAGCGTGGTCGATGTGACCGAACGGCATTGTGGAATGCGGGGTGGTGTGGTCGATATGACCGAACATATTAAGTGATAAAACGATGAAGAGTTGCGTACAGAAATATGAGTTATGAGAAAAAGTGATGTTTGCTATTGCGAACGAGGACAAACTGTGGTACAATATATAATGTGTCGGTATGCGCGGTAATTCGGTTACGGGACAGCCGATACAAGGAAGGTTAAAAATCCGATGAAAAGGACGGTTACTTATAATGACGAATTACGAAACCTACGAAAGCCCTTTCTGTACGAGATACGCGAGCGAAGAAATGCAGTTTACATTCTCGGCTCAGAAGAAGTTTTCTACATTCCGCAGACTGTGGGTAGCTCTTGCCAGAGCCGAGATGAAGCTCGGTCTTGAGCAGGTGACACAGGAAAAGGTAGACGAGCTTGCGGCACATATTGATGATATTGATTTTGATTATGCTGCCGAAGAGGAGAAGCAGCTCCGCCACGATGTTATGGCGCACGTTCACACATACGGAAAGTGTTGCCCTAAGGCAGAGGGTATTATTCACCTCGGCGCTACAAGCTGTTATGTCGGTGATAACACAGATGTTATTGTAATGCGTGACGCTATGAAGATAGTACACAGAAAGCTTGTGAACGTCATTGCGAACTTTGCGGCTTTTGCGGATAAGTACAAGGATATGCCCTGCCTTGCGTATACACATTTACAGCCGGCTCAGCTGACTACTGTCGGTAAGCGTGCTACGCTGTGGATGAACGAGTTTCTGATGGATCTTGAAGATCTTGAATTCCAGATGGGAAATCTCAAGCTCCTCGGTCAGAAGGGTACTACCGGCACACAGGCAAGCTTTATGGAGCTTTTCAACGGTGACGAAGAGAAGATAGACAAGCTTGAACAGATGATAGCGGAGGAAATGGGCTTCAAGCAGTGCGTTCCCGTAAGCGGTCAGACATACTCAAGAAAGGTAGACAGCAGAATAGTGAACGTGCTCGGCGGTATCGCTCAGAGCTGCTCGAAGTTCTCAAACGACCTTCGTATCCTTGCAAACTTCAAGGAGATGGAAGAGCCCTTTGAGAAGAACCAGATAGGCTCGTCCGCTATGCCTTATAAGAGAAACCCGATGAGAGCGGAGAGAATTACATCGCTTTCAAGATATGTGATGATAGATACGCTCAACCCCGCGTTCACGGCAGGTACGCAGTGGTTCGAGAGAACGCTTGACGACAGTGCAAACAAGCGTATAGCTGTTGCCGAGGCTTTCCTTGCGACAGACGCGATACTGAACATTATGCTCAATATAACAAAGGGCATT
Organism: Ruminococcaceae bacterium UBA6413; assembly: GCA_002437415.1. Classification (GTDB taxonomy): domain Bacteria; phylum Bacillota; class Clostridia; order Oscillospirales; family Ruminococcaceae; genus Ruminiclostridium_E. The sequence goes on from DJPL01000026.1 coordinate 20,380, forward strand.
GTGGTTTATCCTAAGGTTATCCGCGCAAGAGTTATGAAGGAGCTTCCTTTTATGGCAACAGAGAACATAATGATGGACGCTGTTATGAAGGGCGGAAACAGACAGGAGCTTCACGAGAAGATAAGACTGCACAGTATTGCCGCAGGTAAGGTAATAAAGGAAGAGGGCGGAGAAAACGACCTTGTTGACAGAATCGCCGCCGATCCCGACTTTATGACTACCAAGGAAGCTATTATGGAAAAGCTCGTTCCCGAGAACTATACCGGCAGAAGCGCGAGCCAGGTAACGGCGTTCCTTGATAAGTGCGTAAAGCCTGTTCTTGAAAAGAACAAGGACGTACTCGGAGAAACCGCTGAGCTTTCTGTATAATAATTCTATTGTGAAATTTTACGGAATTTCTTGACTAATAGAAATTGTTATAGTATAATACTATAATGTATAAATTAACAGGATGTGCTGACGCACAGAAACGGAGTGAAACATTTGAAAAGAGTGGCAAAGCCTGTATTCTTTATAGTGCTGGCAGTTATACTGGCATTCACAGGCATAGTATTTTTCGGTGTTCATACCCAGTACGGCGATTTCACGACAACTGTGATCAGAGGTGTCAGTGATATACGTTGGGGTATTGATATCAGAGGCGGTGTTGACGTAACATTTACATCACCGTCAGACTATGATGCGACCGATGAAGAGGTCGATGCGGCAAAGTCTATTGTTGAAACAAGACTTGTTGCGAACAACATAACGGACTATGAGGTCTATGTCGACTACGGCAACGATAAGATAATCGTTCGTTTCCCGTGGCAGGCAGAAGATGAAAGCTTTGATCCCGAGGCTGCTGTAAAGGAGCTCGGTGCTACGGCTCTGCTTACGTTCAGAGAGGGCTCTGAAAGCGATCTTTCGGACGATCAGACATACGAGGATCTTCCGCTTATAATTTCCGGCTCGGACGTTGAGAAGGCTTCTGCCGTATATCAGCTCAAGAGCGGAAGCAGCAAGGAATATGAGTATATGGTATCCCTGAAGCTCAAGGACAGCGGCAAGGAAAAGTTTGCGGAAGTAACAAAGAGGCTGTCTTCAACCTCTCCTAAGGGATACATATCAACATATATGGATGACAAGTGCATATCGACGGCTACTGTAAATGAAGAGATCAGCGGCGGCGAGGCTACCATAAGCGGTAACTTCACGGCTGACGAAGCGAAGGAGCTTGCCGATCAGATAAACGGCGGTGCGCTTCCATTCAAGCTTGAAACATCAAGCTTCAATACGATCTCGCCTACGCTCGGTACAGGCGCGCGTGACGCTATGGCTATCGCAGGCGTTATCGCATTTGCACTTATCATGGTATTTATGATATCGCTGTACAGACTGCCCGGTGTAGTTGCCGTTATCGGTCTTATCGGACAGGTTGCAGGTACGTTCTGCGCTATAACAGGCTTCTTCCCGTTCTCCAACAGCTTTACGCTGACGATCCCCGGTATCGCGGGTATCATACTTGCGATCGGTATGGGTGTTGACGCAAACGTAATCACAGGCGAGCGTATCAAGGAAGAGATAAACAGCGGCAAGACGATAGACACGGCGATCGCAACAGGCTACAAGAGAGCGTTCAGCGCGGTATTTGACGGCAATATAACAATGATCATCGTTGCTATAATACTTATGGGTGCGTTCGGTACTCCGGACAGCCTTGCATCTACCATACTGAAGCCTGTATTCTTCATGTTCGGCGCTTCTACAGAGGGTACTATCTATTCGTTCGGTTATACTCTGATGGTCGGTGTTATACTGAACTTCCTGTTCGGCATACTTGCGACAAGACTTATGACTATGTCGCTTTCCAGATTCAAGATATTCAGAAATCCTGTTCTTTACGGCGGAAAGTCTGCCAAGAAGCGTGCCGCTGAAAAGGCAGCAGCAACGGAAGGCGGTGCTTCAAAATGAATAATAAAAAGGTTTTAGACTTCATCGGTAAGAGAAAAATACTCTTTGCGATACCGATAGTAATTGTCGTAATTACGATTATTTTCAACTGCATTTTCGGCGTACAGATGGCTATCGAGTTCAAGGGCGGTACAATGCTGACATACAGCTATACCGGAGAGATCGATACTAATGCTGTAAAGAAGGTAGTTGAGGGTGAAAACTACGGTGCGGTTACCGTTACGACGGGTTCTTCAATGAACAGCACGCTTGAGACCGTTGAGATCTCGTTCTCATCTTCTGAGGGACTTACTGCCGATAAGCAGACGGCTTTATCGGATAAGCTTCAGGAGTCCTTCAAGGACAATGAGCTTTCGCTTGTAAACAGTCAGGACGTTAATCCCACATCGGGTACCGAGTTTTTCTTGAAGTGCCTTGTTGCGGTACTGTTCTCGTTCATTCTGCTTGTTATCTATATAGCATTCAGATTTAAGAAGATCGGCGGTCTTTCGGCAGGTGTGTTCGCACTTGTTGCGCTGGTCCACGACTGCTTCATGGTTTATGCGGTGTTTGTATTCTGTCGTTTCCCGATCGACGCGAACTTTATGGCGGTCGTACTTACCGTACTCGGTAACTCGATCAACAACACCATCGTTGTATATGACCGTATCAGAGAAAACCGTAACCTTTACGGCAACTCGCTTTCGCTCAAAGAGCTTGTCAACATGAGTATTACTCAGTCGATAACACGTTCTGTAAACACAACAGTCACAACTGCTTTTGCAGTTCTCGCTATCTGCATTGTATGCGCTATCTGCGGTGTTACCTCGATAATGACATTTGCTATCCCTATGATGGCAGGTCTTATCTGCGGTACTTATTCTTCACTGTGCATCTCGGGTCCCCTGTGGGTGCTCTGGCAGGAAAAGCACGGCAAGAACTATACAGACGCAGGAAAGAGCGATGGCAAGAAGGATACAAAAAATCTTGCTTCCAAGGGAACTGTAGACGCAAAGAAGCTTATGGTATAATTGCCTGCGGCTTGTAAACTCAATCGATATTAAAAGCCGCACAGTACATTAGTCCTTTGCGGCTTTTGAATTTAAACCGTATATTCAGTTAAAAATACCAAATGGGAGAGAAGTATATATTCCCGGAGGACGTTTTGAAAAGAGATATTACTAAAAAAATTACAACACATTTTAATACTGTTATGCACAGTCCGAAACTGTGGCTCACGCTTATAATACCTCCGATAGCCGTTATTATAATAGGGCTTGCGGTATTTGCGGGCAACGGACTGTATCCGTTCGGCGACAAAACGCTTGCGTGGTGCGATATGCATCAGCAGGTACTGCCGCTGTTACTGGATTTTAAGGATATACTTGAGGGAAAGGGCGACTTTCTGTTCAACTGGCAGAATGCCGGTGGAATGAATTTCCTCGGTGTTTTCCTGTTCTTTATATCAAGCCCGTTTTCACTTCTTGTAGTATTTGTAGACAAAGCGGATATGATGGTCTTTATGAACATTATGACGCTTATGAAAATGGCTGTCTGTGCGATCACGGCAAACGCGTATTTCCGCACCTGTCATAAGAAGCTTGACGTTGTTTATTCGGCACTGTTCAGCGTGATGTATGCATTCAGCGGGTACTCCATGCTGTTCTATCAGAACACGGTATGGCTTGATGTAATGTATTTCTTCCCGCTTCTGCTTATAGCGTTCAACTCGCTTATAAAGCGCAAGCGCATAGGCGGACTTATATTCTGCCTTGTCGGAATGCTGGTGCTTAACTACTACCTGAGCTATATGGTGGTGCTGTTCACGATACTGTTTTTCGGCGTTTATCTGTTTTTCAACAGAAAAAAGGGCGGAGTAAACGGCATTGCACCGAGGTTTATACTCGGCTGTGCTGTCGCCGCGCTTATATCTGCGGTCGTATGGCTGCCGAGCTTTATACAGTATCTCTCATCGGCAAGAGGCGCAAATGTACTTGAGGGTTTGTTTGAGTCGACTGTATTCGCGGGAATATATACAAACCTGCCGCTGATATTCTGCACGGGATTTTCCGTTGCGGCGTTTATAGTGTATTTTCTGCGCAAAAAAAGCAAGAACAGTAGGTTTTATGCCGTTATGGCGTTTCTTATGCTGTTGCCGGTAGTTTTTGAGCCGATAAATAAGATGTGGCATACAGGCGACTATATGGCATTCCCTATGAGATACGGCTATATGACCACGCTTATGATGCTGACATATGCTGCTGTCAAGCTGTCGCACGCGAAGCCAGGAGATTACGCCGAAAGAAGCAAAAAGGGATATCTTATAGGTGTGCTCGTGCCGAGCGTTGCATTCTTCGGATTTACGGTATGGTATTATTATAATTACAAGAATGGACTGGACGCATATGTTTCTACATTGTGGGGAAACATGGAATCGTTCTGCCTGCTTGTTATAATTTTCTGCGGATTTACGGCGCTGTATGTTGTTACTATGGCGTTCGGAGTATTCAAAAAGCTGTCGTTCAGGTCTGTAGGGATAGTACTTGCGGTGATCGTTGCGGCAGAATGCGTGTTCAATGCGAATGTGTATATCGGAGCGGCGGCATACACGCCTGTAAAGTATAACAACGCGATGGAGCTTGCGGGCAAGATACCGCAGGACGATGACGATTTCTACAGGGTGAAGCTGTCGCAATGGCCTAAGAAATATTTTGACGCAAATCTTATAGGCGGACTCGGATATCCGACTATAGCGCACTATACGTCGCTTACTTCGGAGCACTATATGTATGCGATGAAGCGACTGGGCTATTCTTCGTACTGGATGGAGGTCACGGGCAACGGCGGTACAGAGCTTACCGACGCGGTGATGAATATCAAGTATTATGTGGAGAAATTCAGCGCAAGAGAGCCTGTTATATACCGTGACAGGAATTATTCTATCTATGAGAGCGAATTCTATCTGCCACTCGGTATAGTGACCGACAGTGATTTATCGCAGTGTGAGGAGCTTCCTGCGGCTGAGCGTACGGTGATACAGGAATATTTTGCGGCAAATCTGCTGAATACAGGCGGCGATCTGCTGTTTACCAAATACGAGCATACCGGAAAAAAGAATATCAGTTATGCTCAGCGTGACGGAATTTACTATTTTACTCCGAAGAGCAAGGTCAGAACCGCAACCCTCAGCTATAAGCTTGAAATAGGCGATAAGCAGTCGCTGTATTTTGACTGCTTTGACCTGGTCACACGAAATATAAGTGAGCATATAAACGATTCGTTTGCGATATATGTAAACGGAATAAAGATAGATCTTTCATTCCCGGGGCAGGACTCGAACGGACTGCTGTATCTCGGCGCATTTGAGAACGAGAGTGTAAGCATTGATGTCGATGTCAATACGAGCACATATTGCTCGAGCTTCGGCATTATAGGACTGTCGCATGATAAGCTTGAAAAAGCTATAAGCAGGACAAAAACAGCCGAGCTGACGGTTGACGGTGGAAATATAAGCGGTACAGCTCAAGCGGATAAGGACGGACAGTGGCTGTTTCTGTCAGTGCCGTATGACAGCGGTTTTTCGGCTACGGTGAACGGAAACAAGGCAGAGATATATCGCTGTATGACAGGATTTATGGCGATAAAGCTTGATGAGGGTCATAATGATATCGCGATAAGCTTCCTGCCAAAGGGACTTAAGGGAGGCGGCATATTGACTGTAGGCGGGCTTGTCGCGCTCGCGTTATATGTAATATTCCGCAAAAAGCTTGAAGCTGTATACGGGAAGGTCGAGGGCATATGCAGAATAGGCGTGTATGCGCTTCTTTGCGGTGTGCTGCTTGCGGTTTATATTCTGCCGCTTATAATCTCGGAAATCGGAAATATATACGCGGCTGTAAATCAATAATCTGAAAGGAAGTAACGAAAATGGATATCGGCGTATCAACAGCGTGTCTATACCCGCTTGAAACGGAAAAGGCACTTTATGAGCTTGCAAAGCGCGGCGTGAAAAATGTCGAGATATTCATAAACTCAGTCGACGAGCTTGAAGGACAGGTGCTTGTCGAGCTGAGAAGGATAATCGGCGAATACGGGATAAACGTAAAGTCAATGCATCCGTTTTCGTCACCTATGGAAACGCTGTTCCTGTTCGGCGATTATCCCAGAAGGACCGAGTATCTTATAGATATTTATAAGAGATATTTTGAGGTGATGGAGGAGCTTGGAGTAAAAGTGTTTGTTCTTCACGGCGCGATGCTCAGCTCCAAAGTGCCCGACGAGAGATATATGGAGCGTTATCTGAGGTTATATCGAACGGCTAAGGAATTCGGCGTAACAGTCGCGCAGGAGAATATATGCTACTGCAAAAGCAGCAGTGTGAAGTTTATCGAGGATATGATAGCACAGCTCGGTGATGAGGTGAGATTTGTAGTCGATCTGAAGCAGGCGAGAAGAAGCAATGTAGATCCGTTTAAATTGCTGGATATAATTGGAAACAAGGTCGTACATATGCACGTCAGTGACGGTGACGGAAGCTGTGATTGTCTGCCGATAGGAAAGGGAAGCTTTGATTTTAACCTCCTGTTCAAAGAACTCGACAAAATTTCTTATGATAATGCTATGATAGTAGAGCTGTACCGTGAGAATTATAAGAGCTATGATGAGCTTGCGGTATGCGCAAATAATATGCAAAAGCTCTATGATAAGTATAAAATGGGAATTTAACTGCGGAAAAAGCTTGAAATAAGGCAGGAAATGTGTTAAAATACATAAATACCAAGGAAAGAGCGAAAGCGAGGAATTCGTATGAAATGCCCTGAATGCGGATATGAGGACAGCAAGGTAATCGACAGCAGACCTGCGGATAATAAAATTCGCAGAAGACGTGAATGTCTGTCTTGCAAGTGCCGGTTTACTACCTATGAGATGGTGGAAACAATACCGCTTATGGTCGTAAAAAAAGATAACACGATAGAGCCGTTTGACCGCGACAAGCTGATCAACAGGCTTGCGAGAGCTACGGTAAAACGTCCTGTACAGATAGAGGATCTTGAAAAGATGGTCGAGGATATTGTACAGGGGCTGAAAAATCAGTTCAGACGCGAGGTTACTTCCGATGAAATAGGAGAGCTTGTGCTCCGCAGACTTAAGGATATTGATAAGGTCGCTTACATAAGGTTTGCATCGGTTTATCGTGATTTTAATGACATAGACAGCTTTGTAAGAATTATATCGGAGCTGAATGACGAAAAGTAAAATCTTTTCGATCTTGTCGGTATAAGATAAAGAAAACCGGCAGACTTTCAACACGGTTGTCAACGTATGTTGAGAACTAGATGTTGAGGGCGAAAAACTGCATATTGTGGTTGTTAACATTTTGCACAAGAGCGGAATATGATGAATAAAATCCATTTGTGCAACATTTAAATGAAAAATGTGTTGACAAAGCGGGAAAAGCGTGATATAATAGACAAGCACTC
>DJPL01000011.1 GCA_002437415.1 Ruminococcaceae bacterium UBA6413
GAGGCAAACGGATATTATCTGATCCGCTGCGGTGCGGTCACAAAACCCTCCGGCTCATATCAAGTGCCGCAGGGCAATCAGGAATGGAATATCGTCCTGCACAATAAGGGCGTGTCCGTAGCGCTTTTGAGCAATGATGCTCCTTTGACCGACGCCTTTGCCGGTGATATTACGGCAACCGGATTTACACTTCCCGCAGGTTTTGTGGATTTGGCGGCCGTCGGCGGAAATGACGGCACGTCAAATCAGGTGCCGCCCGCTTATGAGGGTGCATTCGCCTCAATTCAGTCCAAAAAGAAAGCGGCTCGCCGCATCGGATTTGCCGATACCGATAATAACAAAGCCGACTTTGAAGAAGTCAATTACAGCAAATCGGTATCTGCGGATAAAGGTCCGCACGCAGGCAACACTTCTGTGATCCCGACGCCAAGCTATACCCCGGTCGAAACAACAAACACGCAGTATACCGGATATTTTAATGGGGATTCGGCGGTAAAAACCAAGCTGATTGCACGCTACAATGCAGGTGCTTACTGCGCGGAGGGAGGCTCGGCGGAGATCACCGCCTATAACGCCGCAAATGGCTTTGCCTACTCGGTCAACGGCGTGAAAGGCACGCTGGACTGCGTGAATATGAAGAATTTGAAAAACGGCGACACGGTAGAAGCACTTACCGGCACAGAGCTGAAGGCCGCCGAGCTTGCCGAAAATGCCGGAGACGGCTTTACCTACGGTGATATGACCTCTGTCGCTGTTTCGCCCGATGGCAAGACGCTAGCTGTCGCCATGCAGGATATCGATTATACAAAGCCCGGCCGTGTCCTGTTCTTTGCCTGCAATAAGGACGGCAGTCTTACCTACAGCGGCATTGCCGCAGCAGGCGTCCAGCCTGATATGGTAACTTTTACCGAGGACGGCACAAAGGTGCTTACTGCCGATGAGGGTGAGCCGCGTGAGGGCTACGCAGCCGCAAATTCAGTTGATCCGATGGGTAGCGTAACAGTCATTGATACGCAAACAAAATCGACTATCATCGTGGATTTCAGCGCATTTGATACCAAGCGCAGTGAGCTTGCCGCTGCGGGCATTGTGCTGAAAAAGGATACCGCTCCCAGTGTCGATTTAGAGCCGGAATATATTGCGGTGAGCGGAAACAAGGCGTATGTTGCCTTGCAGGAGGCAAACGCCGTTGCCGTTCTGAATATCGACACACTGCAATTTGAGAATATTTTTAGTCTCGGCTTTGAGGACCACAGCAAGGTCGCTATAGATCTGAACAAGAGCGACGGCGAGTACAGTCCGAAAACCTATGAGAACATCAAGGGAATCCGTATGCCGGACGGGATTTCCGCCGCCACGATAAACGGTGAAACCTATCTGCTGACTGCCAACGAGGGTGACAGCCGCGCATGGCCGGCAGGCGTTGAAACCGATGTAAATGAGATCAAAAGTAAGACCTCGCCGGTAAACGGGATCAAGACCGGCGGAAAGGTGACATGGTTTGATGTGAGCCAATATGACGGCTTGGAAGACGGAACAGATTATATTTTCGGCGGACGCTCCTTTACGATATTTAAGGTTACGGCAAATGGATTGGAGGAGGTTTTCGACAGCGGCAGTGACTTTGAAAAAATCACTGCGCAGACCATTCCCGATTACTTCAACTGCTCCAATGATACCATAGAACTTGAAGATCGTTCCGGCAAAAAAGGACCCGAGCCGGAAAATCTGACGGTCGGTACAATAGACGGTCACACCTATGTCTTTGTCGGTTTGGAACGCACGGGCGGCGTGATGATCTATGACATCACCGATCCTGCAAATGTTACTTTTAAAAACTACTTCAACAGCCGCGATTACTCTGCCGATATCAAGGATGATGTTTCTCCCGAGGGAGTGACCTTTGTTGCGGCGGATAAAAATCATAGCGGAATGCCGATACTTGTTATCTCAAACGAGGTGTCCGGTACAGTCAGCGTAATGGCAATGGAGGCAGATACAACTCCGCCTGAGATCTTGAATATTGAAAACGGCAAGACATATTATGTTACCAAGAAGGTCGTAGCATATAACGATGATGAATCGGAGGTCACTGTCACATTGAACGGCGAGCCTGCAGAAGAGAGCTTCTTCCTACCCGGCAACTGTAAGGCGACATACACTATCAGTGCAAAGGACAGCGTAGGAAACGAAACGGTTTATACCGTTTATATGAAGCCGATCTCCTCCATTACCGATAAGCTTGCAAGCATTTCTGAAGACACTGTAAAATCTTCCGACAGTGCATTGATCACGGAGGTCGAAGCACAGCTTTTGGAAATTGCCGAAGCGTTTGATGAAAACGAATCAACTGAAGCTGAGTGGAATGAACTGAAAACTGCACTTGATCAGTGCAAAAAGCTGGAGAATAAGGTCACAGAGATCAGCGAGGAACTCGACGCGCTCCGCACAGCCGTAAACGGTTATTCACTTAATACGGTAAGCAAAAATGACAAGACGGAGCTTGAAAAGCTGATGGCTGACATAAAAGCACTGCTCTCCTCCGACAATCTCACATCTGCAGAAAAAGACGAAACAGAATCGCTACTGTCTGCTGTCAACAGCTTACTGGAAAAGATCAAAAAGAGCGACAATACACCGACTCAACCCGAAAAACCTGCAGATGAGCCTAGCGAACCGGCAGACGAGCCTAATGAACCCGCAGATGGGCCTAACGAGCCTACAGACGAGCCTAGCGAACCGGCAGACGAGCCTAGCGAACCGGCAGACGAGCCTAATGAACCCGCAGACAAGCCTAATGAGCCGGCAGACGAGCCAAATAAACCTGCAGACGAGCCCCAAAAGCCGGCAAATGAAAAAGTAAACTCTCCGGAAACAGGTAATACGAGCAATACGTTTTTGCAGATGGCTCTGCTGGTCATCAGCAGCGGCGCACTGATCGGTGTAACTGTAGTCGGCAAGAGAAAAAAATCAGTGAAATAAATATTAACCAAAAGAAAAGCGATTCGCCTACTATCAAAAGAAGGCGGATCGCTTTTCAGCGTTCTGCGACTTCGCCGTATATTTTGACTGCTTCGGTATTTCTGAACCCGACACCTATGCGGAAATCGCATTAAAACAAGGTATGTCGAGTACTGTTTGTAAAATCATTGCTCGCCCTATTGACAAATCCGGTTCTCTGATGTATAATTCAAGTTATAAATAACAACTATTATACATCGAGGTGCGAATATGCCTGCGAAAACAAAAGTCACACGAGAAATGATCGTTGATGCCGCATTTGCGGTTGCCCGCGAAACAGGCGCGGAAAACATCAGCGCAAGGACGGTTTCGGAACGGTTGCACTGCTCAACGCAACCTGTTATGTATCATTTCGCAACGATCGAAGAATTGAAAAGGACTGTCTATGCGAAGGCTGACCTTTATCATTCAGAATATCTGATGAATATGAAAAAACCGCCAAATGGAGCGGCGCTCGGAATCGGAATGAATTATATCCGCTTTGCGATCGAAGAGCCGCATTTGTTCCGTTTCCTCTTTCAGTCGGATTATTTCAGTGGGAAAACCTTGCTTGAGCTGATAGATGCCGAAGAGCTTACCCCTGTCCTTTCGGCTATGCAGAGAGCCTTGGGAGTCGGTATGGAACAGACAAAAAGTGTATTCCTGACTGTTTTCCTGTTTGCTCACGGGTATGCAAGTATCATTGCCAATAACTCGCTGAAATACGATGAGGATATTATAAATTCTCATTTGGATCAGGCGTACAGAGGAGCAATATTGGCGGCACAAGAGAAAATGATGTAAAAAAGCTATATAAGGAAAGTAGGTTGGCTCTTCCGATGCACCGTTCATTTTTCTGCGTACTCCCCTGAGATGTTCTCAGATAAAAATGAACCTTATGCCTTACTATTCTTGATTATGTAAGCAGACGCGACCGAAGGCGGTAAAGCATGGCAGATCGCCTTGATATCCGGCCATTGAAGGATCGAAAATGCAACATACCTTCAGATTTTTGCAACTTGCAGTTTCCTATATAGCTATTGAAAGCGCTTTGTGCTATACTATTATTTCGATAAAGAGAGGTTTGGATATGAAGCTGTCCGTGGAACAGATTACCCACGAAAACGAAGAAGAAGTGATCGTGCGTTGCTACGACACACAGGAAAAATGGGTTGAGGCTATCCGTGCGGTTACTGCCGGAGAGGTTTCCGTCAGTGCCTTTGCGGAGCAAAAGGTTTATCGGCTGAAGCTCAGTGATATTTATTACTTTGAGGTCGTCGAGGGTCGATCTTTTCTGTATTGCGAAAGTTCAGTTTTTGAGTGCAGGCAAAAGCTATATGAATTTGAAGAACTATGCCGAAGCTCAATGCTTTTCAGGTGCAGTAAATCTATGATCGTAAATGCGGATAAAATCCAATATGTCCGCCCCTCTGTATCAGGACGGTTTGAGGCAATGCTGACAAATAACGAAAAAGTGATAATCTCCCGACAGTATGTCAGCGATCTGAAGCGGTTACTGGGGGTGTAGGAGGTGCTTATGAAAAAAATCGTCTTTTGGCTTCACCGCTTTGTGGTGGCTTACGGAATCATTATGCTCAGTACCTTTTTTATGTGTCTGCTGTTCAACCCTACTTCCGAATTGCCTGTGGTATCGTTTTTCGGCAGATGTATCCTTTTCACCTTGGTGTGTATGGCTACATTAGTTGTATATTATTCCAAGACGGAACTGACTCTGAGAAGCTGGTGGGTCCGCACTGTATTACATACGCTTCTTTTGGAAGCGGCCTTGCTACCACTTGCGCACCATTGGGAATTTTGGTACGGACCACTGGACGCACTCATTTATGCCGGCTTTATTCTTGTGGCAAAGATCCTCTGGCACCTTATCAATTTCGGTCAGAGCGTCCGGACTGCAACTAAGATCAACGAGCAGCTTCTCAGACGGCGCAATCATCAGGAATAGAAAGGAGCGAGAATGGAAGAACAGAAAAAAGCAGAATGGCTCTGTTGTCCGAAATGCGGCGGCAAAACGCGAGTACAGATACGGGCACATACGGTATTGGAGGATTTTCCGCTATTCTGCCCGAAGTGCAGATATAGCTGTGTGATATGTTACAGAAACGGAAAAATTGAAGAAATCAAGATGCCGGACGCTTAGACGCAGTGCAATCCGAAATGATCGGTTTGTACTGCGTTTATTTTTTAGCTCGGCTGACCGCGCAAGCCGAAATCGGAATTTACAAGGAGAAACAGCATAAATGATAGGGATATATCTGAGCGGAACAGGAAATACAAAGCACTGCACTCAAAAGCCGGTAAGCCTGCTTGACGATACGGCAAAGTGCTTTCCGTTGGAATATCCTCACGTTGCCGATATAGCGGATAACCAAAGTACAATAATATTAGGATATCCCACGCAATTCTCCGACGCTCCGTTTATGGTTCGTGACTTTATCAAGAAGAACCGCTGTATTTGGAACGGGAAAAGCGTGTTTTGTGTAAACACGATGGGACTTTTCAGCGGTGACGGAACGGGCTGTACGGCAAGGCTCTTAAAGAAGTATGGTGCGCAAATTCTTGGGGCGTACAAATTAAAATGCCTGATTCTGTCTGTGACAGCAAGCTGTTGAAAAAGAGCGCAGAAGAAAACAGGCAGATCGTTAAATGTGCAGATAAGCGTATCAAGCAGGTCGCAGAGCAAATAAAGCAAGGGCAATATCCGCAGGAAGGACTTTCGCTTATCTCACATATCAAGGGGCTATTCGGGCAAAGGCTGTGGTTTTACAGCAAAACAAGAGGATATACAAGATAAGCTGAAAATAAGCGATGACTGTATCGGGTGCGGCTTGTGCAGTATGAATTGCCATATGGGAAATATTGAAATCGAAAATAACAGAGCGATCTCCGGAAAGAAATGCACGATGTGTTATCGTTGCATAAGCTTATGCCCTGAAAAGGCGATCACTTTGCCGGGAGATCGGGTACGGGAACAATGCAGATATGAAAAATACGTCTGAGCGCCTATCAGACAGGGGGCGAGCTGCAAAAAAAGAAATTCGTATGATGAAAAACTAGGAGGAATACATAATGAAAAACAGTGCACTGGTCGTGATCGACCTGCAAAACGACATCACAAAAAACTACAGGGAGATCATCGAAAAAGTCAATGCGACTATTGATTGGGCAGTTCAAAAGAAGATGGCGGTAATATACATTCAGCATAACAATTTGTCTGCGGGAACAAGAACATTCAAGCCCGGAACGCGCGGCGCAGAATTTGTGCCGGAGCTGAACGTCGTATCCGACCATATCTTTACAAAGTCAAAAAGCAGTGCACTGACAAACGAGGAGTTTGCGGCTTTCATTAAAGAAAACGGCTTCGACAACTTTTATATTATCGGTGCGGATGCCGCCGCCTGCATAAAATCCACCTGCTACAATATGGCAAAAAGCGGATATACCGTTCATGTGCTGTCGGACTGCATCACTAGCTATGATAAAAAGAAGCTGCCTGAATTGCTTACATATTACGAAGGCAGGGGTTGCTCCGTTATGACACTTCAAGAGGTCATACAGTCGTAAATGCAACAGCGATCGGACAATTACTAAAGAAAGAAACAGATCGACATTGTTAAAGCATAATATCCAGAACTCGGGAGAACAGCTATGAACATAATTATGAATTTTATCCACATTGCAGAAAATGTGCTTTTGCGCTCAGTTCGCACCGCCACGTTCTGTGGCAGTAGCTCCGGTGGTGGCAATTCCGGTCATTTGCAGAGTGATAAAGAAAAAGAACGGCAAAAAGCAGGAGAACAATTATTGTTTGGAGGGAATGAGCCTCGGTATGTGTTTCGGCTTGCTTGTCGGGACAATGCTTGAAAACTATACCGGCGTTGCAATTTCACTCGGTATGATCGTCGGTCTTGTCATCGGAATGCTTATTCCGAAAAAAACAAATTGGGAAAATAAATGAAACGAAAAAACATAGCCGTCTTACTTCTCTCAATTATTATCACAGGCGTATTTTTGACTGCCTGCGATGCCGAATACTTCGTCGGCAGTCGTGAAACGACATCAAATTCATATTGTCTTGATATCAAGAGAATGGACGGAACGGATACACACACTTTAAAGCTTGATGCGGGTGATATACTTGATATCCATTTTGAAACCGCATATGGGGAATTGAACATAGAGATAAAAGCACCTGACGGAACGCTCGTCTACGCCGGAAACGGAAAAGAAGCCACCGATTTTACCGTTAATATTTCCGAAAGCGGCGAGTATTCCGTTAGCGTGACGGCGCACAGTGCCGAAGGAGTAATTCATATTAAGCAAAAGCGGCATACATAAAAATCGGACATATCGTATGCAATGCTAACGTTACAGGAGGAAACAAATTGAAGAAACTGTATGAGAAAAACGAGCTGACCTTTGCTGTCGTGTGGATCGTGGTTTACTGCGTTCTGCAATCGCTGGCAAATCCGCTGAATAAATTGATCGGAATTGAATACTCGGCAAGTGCTGTATTTTGCATCTTGCAGGCGATCGTTCTTTTCGCCTTTATCATAAATAACGACTTGCTGAAACGGTACGGAATTTGCAAATCACACGTTCCCGCACGGTGTTTTCTGTTTTATATACCGCTTGTTATTCTGGCATCGGGAAACCTATGGAACGGAGTCGCTCTCAAATACACGATGGCGGAAACAGCTTGCCGTATCGTGTGTATGATCTTTGTCGGATTTTTGGAAGAAGTGATCTTCCGCGGGCTTTTATTTAAAGCCATCGCAAAGAACAATATAAAATCAGCCGTTATCATATCAAGTGTGACTTTCGGTATCGGACATATTATCAACCTGTTCAACGGCAGCGGTATGGATATAGTAACTAACTTGTGCCAGATCGTCTTTGCGGTTGCGGTCGGCTTTCTGCTGGTCACGATATTCTATCGCGGCGGAAGTCTGCTCCCTTGCATTATCGTCCACTCCGCTATAAACACGCTCGGCACATTTGCAAATGATGCGAGCCTTACAATGGAAATGCACCTGCTACATCTCGCTGTTCTGATCGTAATTACAGTTGCCTATACGCTGATCCTGACGCGGACGCTTCCGAAAAAGTCAGTGGAAACGCTCAAATGACAGTTTCGGATCTATGGAGAAACCGTGAGATGAAGCAGAACGAATTACTGATTGAAAATATTGATAAGCTTCATACTATGAGAATTTTCTCTTTGATTTGAAACAGGCAGGAGGACAAAAGAGTGGATAACAAAACCAGCATCACCGCCCTGATGAGTTCATTCGGGCGGGCGTTTCACGCAGAAAATGAAAAACATCCGGTTTTCGCGGACAATCTTGCAAAGAAGCTGATGACAGCAGAAGAATATGCCGCTGTCGGGGGCTATATCCTCAGCGGTGCGCAGTTCTTTGAACCGGATATCGACCTTGAAAAGCAAGAACAGACAAAGCTTTTACGCAGACTTGTGAATGATCATATCGCACCGTCGCCGCTATGCCGTGCGGCTTACACGGAGCAAGCGTTAAAAACTGCTGTCAAAACAGGCACAGAGCAATATGTGATCCTTGGTGCAGGCATGGATACCTTTGCTTTTCGGGAAACAGAATTTTTATCGAAGCATAGGGTATTTGAGGTCGATCACCCTCTGACGCAGGCGGATAAAAAGGAGAGGATTGCCCGCGCCGGTTGGACGACCCTTAACAACCTCACCTTTGTTCCTGTGGATTTTACAAAAGACAGCTTGACGGAACATCTTATCAAGGGCGGCTTTGACCCGACCGTGAAGTCCCTTTTCTCATGGCTCGGTGTTACATATTACCTTTCGACGGAAGCGATCGACAAAACGCTTTCCGAGCTTTCATCACTTTGTGCGAACGGTAGCACGCTTGTGTTCGATTATCCTGACGAAAGCTTCTTTGACGCACCCGAAAAGCGTGTGCAGAACACGATCATGATGGCGAAAGCAGGCGGCGAGCCTATGCAGTCGGCATTTTCTTACGGAGAGCTCGAAAAACTGTTGGAAAAGCACGGTTTCCTGATCTATGAGCTACTGACACCCGATGATATTCAAAGGGATATCATCGACAAAACAGGGGCAGATATGAAAGCTTTTGAACACGTCAACTATTGTCTTGCCGTCAGGAAAGGTTAAAGCTTATAAGGACAAAAACAAGGGAAGCAAAAACCGAAAACAAAATATAGTTGAATGTTGGCAGACAAGCGAAATCGTTTGGCTATGTCATGCATTTACGATACAAGGGGAAATAGAAATGAATAGAGATGAAATATTAAAAACAAATAAGCATTACTGGGATACGTACGCTGATCTGTGGTTTGGCACTACTGCGCTTCCTACATATGGCGTACACTTTGTAACCGAGGATGAATTACACCTGTTCGGTGATGTTTCGGGAAAGAAAATGCTTGAGATTTGCTGCGGCAGCGGTCATTCTCTGAAATATCACGCAGATAGAAATGCCGGAGAATTATGGGGAGTTGATCTTTCTCATAAACAGCTCGAAAATGCTAAACGGTATTTGAGCGAAAACGGCTACACGGCTAATTTTATCTGCTCTCCGATGGAAGCTGATATGGATATCCCGAAAGAGTATTTCGATTTCGTATACTCGATATACGGTATCGGGTGGACGACTGATCTGGACGGTACTTTTCAAAAGATCGCATCGTATCTGAAAAAAGACGGTATCTTCATTTTCAGCTGGCATCATACACTCAATTACTGCATTGCCTGGTCTTGCGATGAACGGAAAGATGTGATTCAAAATAATGCCTTGGTGATGAACAAAAGCTATTTTGATGAGTCTTACTTCAGAATGCCGGTGGACGGCAGTGAAATTCTGCTGTGTAACCGAAAAATATCCACCTACGTCAACGCTTTGGCGAAAGCGGGATTTGCAATTGAGCAAATGGTTGAGCAGACCGACGAGGCGACAATGCACGCACAAGGAAATATCAGCGACAAAGCGAAAAAAGCAAAAATGCTGCCCATTTCCGTTTTATTTAAGGCAAGAAAGCTATAAAAAAGCACATAAGGTCAGGGCAATTAACACGCAAAATGCCCTAATATATAGGATTTCGGAGAAATATATGGAGGTAAATATGAAAAACACAAACCAACTGATAGGTTGCTGCGGACTGGACTGCGAAACCTGCGATGCCAGAATTGCAACTGTTACAAACGACAACACTTTGCGCGAAAAGACCGCCGCGCTGTGGACAAAGCTCAACGGGGTGACGATCACGCCGGAAATGATAAACTGTACCGGCTGTCGCATAGAGGGAGCAAAAACGCCTTTCTGTGATATGCTCTGCCCCATACATAACTGCGTTCGGGAAAAGAAGCTGGATAGCTGTGCCGACTGTGAGCAGATGGACGGTTGCCCTACACTGGGGCAAATTTCCGCAAACAGTCCGTTCGTTTTGGAAAATCTGAAACGACTCCGCGAGGCAAAGTAAATGAAACGATATATTGCTTTACTGCGAGGCATCAACATCAGTGGCAAAAACAAAGTGCCGATGGCGAGATTGAAGAAATGCTTTGAAGCGTTTGGCTTTAAAGAGGTCACGACCTTACTGAACAGCGGCAACGTGGCCTTTTCCGATGATGAAGCAGACGTAACGGCATTGACTGACCGGGTTGAGCTTATGATACAGCGTGAATTCGGTTTGGATATTCCTGTTTTTATTATTTTGCAGGAGGAGCTTGCGGACATTCTGCGCCACGCACCGGATTGGTGGGGGAACGAAAATAAGAAAATTTACGATAATCTTATTTTCATTCTGCCGCCCGCGACCTTCAATGACGTCTATCGCGAGATCGGCGTGCCGAAAGAGGGTCTGGAGCAAATACAGGAATATCGATCTGTCGTGTTCTGGTCATTCAGCCGAAAGGACTATCAGAAAACGAACCGGTGGTCAAAGACGGCTCGTGCGGATATCGGCTCGAAGCTGACGATAAGAACGGCGAATACCGTCAGGAAAATCGCACCGAACGGCGGTGTTGTATGATAAAAATCATTGTACTGACAGAGAACACCAAAGAATCGTCTGACTTTAAGTGTAAGCACGGACTTTCTCTGTATGTGGAAACAAAAAAGCATAAGATACTTTTTGATATGGGACCGAACGCTTTGTTTATGAAAAACGCCGAAACGCTCGGGGTGGATATTGCCGACGTTGATATTGCAATTATCTCTCACGGTCATATCGATCACTGCGGCGGGCTTAAATACTTCTTGGAAAAGAACCAAAAGGCGAAGATATACATTCGCCCGCAGGCTATGGAACAGCACTACGTCAAAGTCCTCGGTATGCCTTTATACGCCGGGATAGACAGGGCGCTTCTTTCCTTGGATATATTCCGATTGACCGATGATATTCATATGATAGATGATGAGATCATGCTGTTTTCAGATGTCAGCGGACAATTCCCGTTGCCGCAGTCAAACAGCAACCTGTTTGTAAAAAGGAACGGAAAAATTATCCCGGACGATTTTCTCCATGAACAGAACCTTATTATTACATCGGGTGACAATCAGATCTTGATCTGCGGATGCGCCCATTCCGGCATTGTGAATATTGTAAATCGGGCAAAAGCGCTTGTCGGAGGCGATCCCACAGCAGTTATCGGCGGAATGCACCTTTATGAGCCGATTAAGAAGTGCTATGAAAGCGATGAATATATCACCGATGTCACCGCCGCACTGGCAAAAGTCAAATCAAATTACTACACCTGCCACTGCACCGGTGAGAAAGCATACGAAAAAATGAAAGCACGCATGGGCACTCGCCTGACGTACCTGCGCACAGGTGCGGAGCTTCGATTATAAATTTTTGGAGGACATAATTATGTCTAAACGTGTACGGCAAATCGTCGGTATTTTTGCGGCGATCGTCGCTTATTATCTCATTCATGAGGGTGCGCATTTGCTCTGCGCCTTGCTCATGGGGGTGTTTAAGCAAATCAATTTTATGGGGCTTGGCGTTCAGGTTGATGTCTACGCCGAACGCATGACAGATACACGGCTCGGCATTTTTTGCCTTATGGGAGCACTTGCTACTTTCTGTGTCGGATACCTGTTGACGGCGTTTGCGAAGAGCATCTGTCAAGCAAAGAGCAAATTGCTCCGTGCGGTGCTTTACTATGTAACGATCGCTTTTCTGTTGCTCGATCCGCTGTATCTGAGCGTCCTGTGCGGCTTTTTCGGCGGCGGAGATATGAACGGTATCGCTCTTCTCTGCCCTGAATGGGTGGCCAGATGCCTTTTCGGGATACTGCTCATTGTAAATGGGTTTGTATTTCTGAAGCTTGTACTGCCTGTCTACCGGCAGTCTTTTTCTCAAAGATGAACTTGACAAAATCGGTCAAGAGCATAATGCAGACCGGAAGACTTCACAGATAATAAAAATCAGAAAGAGAGGAATGTTAAAATGAATAACAATTTATTTATCATAGAACGTGCGCGACCGGAGGACGCCGCCGCACTGCTTGATTACCTGAAGATCATAGGCGGAGAAACTGATAACCTCAGCTTCGGTGCGGAGGGAGTGCCGCTCAGTGTTGAGGAAGAACAAGCCTATCTGCGCGCGCAGTGCGATTCGGCGGACAATGCGCAGTATTTTGCCAAGGTGGACGGTGAAATTATCGGCACGTCAAGTCTGAACCGCCTTAACAATCGCATGAGCCACCGCGGGGTATTCGGCATCAGCCTGAAAAAGGCATGGTGGGGCTGTGGCGCGGCTTCTGCCCTGATGGAAGCTATCCTTGCCTTTGCCAAGGAAAACGGCTTTGAGCAGTTAAATATCGAAGTGCGCAGCAGTAACGCGCGTGCTATTCATCTGTATGAAAAGTACGGCTTTCGGAAGCTGTGTACATTTCCTAACTTTTTTAAAATCAACGGAGAATATGTTGATTTTGATCTGATGAATCTTGAACTGAACACAGCAGACAGCCGGGCAAAGGAAGATGTGCGATGAAGGCTATAACCGTAGAAAAATTATCAAAAATATTTGCCGGAGGAACTATTGCAGTCAATGAAATCGATTTTTCTTTGGATAAGGGAGAGATCTTTGGATTTTTAGGGCCGAACGGCGCAGGAAAAACCACGACTGTGAAGTTGCTTTGCGGTATGCTGACTCCATCGGGCGGTAAATGCCTGGTGTCGGGAATTGACCCCGCCCAAAGTCCGGAACAGCTACATAATAATGTCGGCGTGGTAACAGAACACGCTCAGATGTACGACCATATGACGGCTTTGGAAAATCTGCAATTTTACGGTGCTCTTTTCGGTATGAGCCGTTCGGAATGTGATGAGAAAGCAAAACTGCTCTTACAGCGGCTGGGGCTGGCAGATGTGACAGACCGCAAGTTAGCCGCTTATTCTACCGGTATGCGCCAGAGGCTTTCTTTAGCCAGAGCATTACTTCACTGTCCGCAGATCTTGTTTTTGGACGAACCCACTTCAGGTCTTGACCCGGAGAGTGCCCAGAATGTTAATTCTCTTATTCAGGAGCAAGCCGCTAAGGGAACTACAGTATTTCTTTGCACGCATCAGCTCCGATATGCGCAGGAGATCTGCACGACATACGGACTTATGAATAAGGGGCACTTATTCGCCACAGGAAATATCGCGGAGCTTCGCGCTAAGGTCAGCAAAAATCGCAGGGTGCGTGTGAAGGCAAGCTATTTGCCAAAGGACATAGTACATAGGAAGGTCGGGGATTACACCTATGATGTGGAGGTTGCCTCGGAAAATGATATTCCGCTGATAGTAAAGAAAATCGTAGAAGCAGGCGGCGATTTATACCATATATCGGAAGAACAGCTTTCGCTGGAAGAGATCTATTTTTCTCTGATTGATCGGGAGCATACGGAAACGGAGCGTGAAAAACATGAATAACGGACAACTCGCCTTAAT
The DNA here is from genome assembly GCA_002437415.1 of Ruminococcaceae bacterium UBA6413. Taxonomy (GTDB): domain Bacteria; phylum Bacillota; class Clostridia; order Oscillospirales; family Ruminococcaceae; genus Ruminiclostridium_E. The sequence continues at coordinate 13,965 of DJPL01000011.1, forward strand.
AAGGAAAGATATACGGGGCATTACATCAAATAAGCAGATCTTAGCGGTTCTTCTTATCGTGCCGCTTGTGCTTACCGTTGTTATGCCGTCGATTTTTATTCTTGTGCTGACACAGGCTCCCGATGCAGCTTCTGATTTTCAGAAGCTGCTGGATATGCTTCCTGTTACAGACAGCGAATGCAGTCAACAGCAGATGATTTTGGAGCTTTTACTTAATAACATTATGCCGCCTTTTTTCCTTATCGTCCCGATCATGGCATCATCAGTTATGGCGGCAAGCTCTTTTGTAGGAGAAAAGGAAAAGCACACATTGGAAACATTGCTCTATTCTCCGCTGTCCATGCGACAACTGTTCCAATCCAAAATACTGGCAGGATTCTCGGTTGGTATTATGGTTTCCTATATCTCGTTTGCTGCCATGCTGTCGGTAGTGGAAATAGAAGTGTTCTTCTTAACCGACAATCTGATCATGCCGGGTATAAGCTGGCTTATCGTTATGCTGCTGATTTCTCCGGCATTCTCGCTTGTTGCAATTGCTGTGACTGTGCGGGGTTCCGCAAAGGCGAAGACCATTGAAGAAGCACAACAGAAGGCAGTGTTTTTGGTTTTCCCGATTCTCGCTTTGATCATAGGTCAATTTACGGGTATCCTTTTGATCAGCTCGTGGCTTCTTCTGGGGTTAGGCGCTGTTCTGGTGGTGCTTGATGTACTGCTTATGAGGGGTGCGGCAGGAAACTTCACTTATGAAAAGCTGTTGAAATAAAGCACGTCCGGGCGCAAAACATTCCCGATTTCTAAAAAAAATTTTGATAATAATTTGTTAAGGAGAAATACAAATTGGATAAAGAAATTGAACCGATCATGAAGGAACGCTTCGGAAAAGATACGGTAATTGCATTGGCGACCTATGACACAAAAATGCCATATGTGCGATTTGTCAACGCTTATTATGAAGATGGCGCGTTTTACGTTATTACTCACGCTCTTTCAAACAAAATGCGGCAGATCGGGCACAATTCTGTCGTTGCTGTTGCAGGTGAATGGTTTACTGCGCATGGAAATGGGATAAACCTCGGTTGGTTCGGCAAAGAAGAAAACAGTACCATTGCCGAAAAGCTTAAGAATGCATTTGCCGCGTGGATAAATAACGGGCACAACGATTTTGATGATCACAATACGATAATTCTGTGTATCAGGATCACCGACGGAGTTCTGTTCTCTCATGGAACAAAGTATGATATCCGACAGTGATAGACCTGATAAAAAACAATTGCAAAAATTAAAATAGCAAGAAAAGTCGAGAGATAACTCTCCTGACATGGTACAATTCTCCTGTAAGGAGTTGAGGAATATGAAAGAGCAGGTACTTGCTGTCCAGCGAATGCAGGACTACATAGAAAAGAACAACACGGAGGAGATCAATCTATCCGATCTTGCGCGGATATCGATGTTTTCACCGTGGTATTCTTACAGGCTGTTTCGCGATGCACTTGGATTGACACCGACCGAATATATCCGCAAATATCGGCTCACACAGGCGGCAAAAGAGCTTCGCGGCGGTAATGTCAAGGTCATTGATGCAGCCTACAATGCCGGGTTTAACAATGTGGATACATTCACGCGGGCGTTTTATCGGGAATTCGGTATCAATCCGAGCGAATATATGAAAAATCCTGTCCCTGTTACGTTTTTCATTCCTTACGGCGTAAAATATCGTGAACTGAGAAAGGAGAATATCGACGTGTCTAACATTCAACCGATATTTATACAGGTCGTCCGCAAACCGGAACGTCTGTGTATCATCAAGCTGGGTAAGCACGCAGAGGACTATTTTCCCTACTGTGAAGAAGTCAGCTGTGATGTGTGGGGCATTCTCATGAGTATGAAGTCGCTCTGCGGAGAGCCTGTTTCCATGTGGTTACCCGAGAAGTACAAAAAGCCTGACACTTCTACCTATGTGCAGGGAGTGGAGGTCGAAACCGATTATATGGGAATGATCCCCGAGGGCTTCGATATCATTCATCTGCCGGAAGCGGAATACCTGATATTTCAGGGTCAGCCTTTCCGTGAAGAGGATTATTGCGAAGCGATCCGTACCGTACAAGCGGCTATGAACAGCTATGACCCGTCCGTTATCGGCTACCGCTGGGACGACGAGAACCCGCGTATTCAGCTCGAACCCCGCGGTCAGCGCGGATATATTGAGCTGCGGGCAGTCAGGAGGGTCCAAAAATGAGTGAAGCTGTTTTTGTTAAAGGACTGACAAAAGCTTATGACGGGAAAACCGTAGTCGATCATCTGGATCTCTCGGTAAAGATCGGTACGGTATTCGGTCTGCTCGGTGCAAACGGTGCAGGAAAAAGCACCACTATCGAGTGTATGCTCGGCACAAAGCAAGCCGATAGCGGAACGGTCCGCCTGTTGGGACAAGACCCGAAGAAAAAGCGCCGCACGCTTTTTCAGCGTATCGGAGTACAGTTTCAGGAGGGCGACTATCAGAAAGAAATCAAGGTTTCCGAGCTTTGTGAGGAAACCGCAAGTCTTTACCGCAACCCTGCCGATTGGCGTAGGCTGTGTGAGCAATTCGGCATCGGCGATAAGTCAAACACACCGGTCAAAGGTCTGTCAGGCGGCGAACGACAGCGACTGTTTATCGTTCTGGCGCTGATCCCTCAACCTGAGCTGGTATTCCTTGATGAACTTACCACCGGGCTTGATGCAAAAGCACGGCGTGGCGTATGGAAAACGCTTGAACATTTAAAAGAACAGGGGCTTACGATTTTTCTGACTTCTCACTTTATGGATGAAGTTGAGGCATTGTGTGATGAGATCTGTATTTTGAAAAAGGGCACTGACGTTTTCCGCGGAACTGTCGCCGAGGCAAAACGACAGAGCAACTGCACCCGCTTTGAGGACGCTTATTTGAAGCTTTCGGACGAGGAGGCAGATGTATGAAACGCTTTTTTACTTTTTTGAAAACGGAGCTGAAGCTCAGTCTGCGGGATATGAATATGGTGATTTTCGCCATAATAATGCCGCTTGTTATCTTTATCATTCTCGGCATCATTTACGGCACAAAGCCCGCATATGAGGGCGCCGACTATTCATTCATGGAACAGTCTTTCGGTGCGGTAAGCACAGTTGCCATCTGCGCAAGCGGACTTATGGGTCTGCCGCTGGCTGTATCGGGTTTGCGGGAGATGAAAATTCTCAAACGCCTGCGTGTCACGCCGGTCAGTCCGGTATTTATCCTGGGCGTTGAGCTCGCCATGTATACTGTCTACTGTGCCGTGTCCCTTGTGACGCTGTCGGTTGCGGCTCTTTTGTGGGGTGTGCGACTGCACGGCTCACTTCTCTCTTTCCTCGGAAGCTGGGCGCTTACCATGCTCTCAACACAGTCCATCGGCATGCTGGCAGGCGGCGTGGCTAAAAACACCAAGCAGGCGAGCGTCATTGCCTCTATACTCTATTTTCCCATGCTGATCTTTTCCGGCACGACATTGCCGATCGAGGTCATGCCGACGGCAATGCAGAAGATCGTAAGCTTCTTTCCACTGACGCAGGGACTTACGATGATGAAAAACACATTTTTAGGTATCGGCACAGAAAATATCCTGTTGCCGCTTTGTGTAATGGTTGGAGTTGCCGCGCTTTGCATCGTTCTCGCCGTTCGTTTCTTCCGTTGGGAATAAGGCGCTATGTCTGAAATCGATTGGATAATAAGTGACGAACGCTAAGTCGTAGCGCGTATGAGCAGGTACAGCGATATCGGTATCAACAGACCGTAAATTTCCAAAGTAAATTCCACTCTTATTCCTACTGTGGATCTTTCATTGGGAATTTACGGTTTTATGTTTTCCTACCTGTAATTCGGATTTTCTATTGAAAAATTATGTTTTGTATGCTATAATATGACAGAACAATTACAGTCGCATTTTTCGAAAGTGCGAATATGGCGGATAATTTTAAAACAGCGCTGAATTTCTTACATATTAAGCGAAAGCTGCCGCAGTGCGGCTTTTTAAAAACATCATGGTTAGTGCTTTCTAACCTGTGCTGAACGGAGGATAGTTAAAGATGAATATCGAAGAACTTAAAAAGTACAGAATTGACGCTCTGCTCGGTGCGCTCGGCGGGTTGCTGATGCTTGTAGGCGACCTTTGTCTGAGCGTTATCCCGGCAAGCTCCGGTGACAGCGGGCTGTTTACCAGAGAGGCGTATCTGAACGGCTCTTTTGAACCGTGGAGGCTTCCGCTGCTTATAGCAACCGGACTTTGCGGTATGGCGCTCGGCTTTTTCAGTGTGCGCGTGTCATATAGGCAAATACTGCCGCAGTACCGCAAGACCCGCACCGTAGTTCTTGCGGGCGGTATTATCTATGTAGCCACAGCCGCCGCACTGCACCTGTTTATCGGCAGTCTTGTCGACTGGACAAGCGTATTGTCGCCGCTTCTCGGGCGGGAAGAAACAACAGCGCTGATACAGGCACAATACGGACGCATAATGCCGGCAATGTACTTTGCATATGCAGGCATGATACTGTTAATTCTGCCAAACGCCTTTGCACTGCTTACAAAGAAAACCGTTATGCCGCGCCGAATGTTTGCGTTTCACATGATCGTTTTTCAGATCATATTTGTGCTTATTCCCGATATACGTCAGGCGTTCGGTGCAGAAGTTTCAACATGGGATTTTATTTTCAGTCAGGGCTCAGGCAATGCGGCTTTGTGCATATGGATGCTAGTCAATGCATTCTGGGCGGGAAGTCAGATAAAAAAGCTAAAAGAAAGTGTGAAATGATATGACCGAAAAGAATACAAGCTGTGTTATTTTACCATGCGCAGTAACAGTGCTTCGCAAAAGCGAACCGAAAAAATAAATTCCGGAAAAAACGCAAAGAGGTTATTCGAAACGGAGGTACAATATGCTTGTTGATAATATGAACGAAAGTACTGTTCACGATATCGGACACGCATTCGGATATTATGATTACGGCACGGAGCACGGGCTTATCGACGCATTCCCGAGCCGTGACGCTGTTGCGGCGTTCATATGCGGATATGTACGCATGGCGCTGATAAACGGAATGATGTACGCAACAAGCGAAAACGGCGAGGGGTATATTGCTTACAAGCTCCCGCGTCAGAAGACCCGCCTTAAATCCGTACTGCCTTTGGCAAAAGGACTGCTCGGCTCAATGAAGCTGAAGGAGCTTATCCGCTTTTCAAAGATCATGTCAAAGGGCGGCACTGGGCTTAGCAAACAGTTTGACAAGGCAAAGAAGCCGTATATCTATGTCGGTCTTGTCTGCGTGCGGGAGCAGTATCAGGGGCAGGGATATATGCGAAAAGTCATGGATATGGCGTTTTCGGAGGGTGAACGGCTCGGTGTGCCTGTGATCCTCGATACGGACGCAAGATCCAAGTGTGACAAATATATGCATCTCGGTATGAAGCTTGCGGGTACGCGCCACTTTGGCGAGTATGGGGTGCTTTACGATTTGATAAAGTATCCGAGCTCTTATAAGTCGGAGAAAATATAGACAGCAAAAAAATGAAATATAAAAAGCCCATATCGGTCGGGAGACCGATATGGGCTTTATTGCGTTATTTATTGTTTTATTTGCCGTCAGCGGCTTTTTTATTGAAGTAGTTTCCGACGGGCTTTGCCGAGGTTTAGCAATATCAGACCTTCCAGCCTGCCGCCTGCTCACGTTCAACCACAAAGCGGCGGTAAAGTCCGTCTGTGGATACAAGCTCATCATGAGTACCCTGCTGAACGATCTCGCCGTGATCGACAACAAAGATGCAGTCGGCATTGCGCACAGTCTTGAGCCTGTGGGCTATCATAATTACCGTCTTATCGCAAGTCAGCTCAGAAACAGCCTCCATAAGCTCCTTTTCGTTCTCGGGGTCAACGTTTGCGGTCGCTTCATCGAGAATGATTATAGGCGCATCTTTCATTATCGCACGAGCGATGCAAATTCTCTGGCGTTCGCCGCCCGAGAGCGTTGCGCCGCCCTCGCCGATCATGGTATCAAATCCGTCAGGCAGTGCCGTGATGAAGTCATAGCAACGGGCTTTTTTAGCCGCTTCTTTCACTTCGTCAAGCGAAGCATCGGGTCTGCCGAAGCGAATGTTGTTAGCTATGGTGTCTGAAAAGAGATATGTCCGCTGGAACACGAACGAGAAATTTCTGATAAGACTGTCGTAGCTGTACTCCTTTACATTGCGTCCGCCAAGGCTCACACTGCCGCCCTGAACATCCCAGAAGCGCGCCATAAGATTGCAAAGCGTGGTCTTGCCCGAGCCTGACGGTCCGACAATTGCCACGGTGGTCTTTTCCGGAATGCTCAAGGAAATATCGTGTAAAATCGGCTTGCTGTCGTAGGAAAAGTCAACATTAGCAAGTGTGATATCCTTATGTTCGGGTACAAGCTCTTCGCCGTCAATATCCATGGGTTCTACACTCAGTATGGAATTTGCCTTGTCAACACCTATGTCGATAGAGCGGAAGAGCGATGAGAAGCTACCTGCGCTGTCAAGCTGCTCAAAGAGGATAAACGAGCAGATAAGCATCAGCAGGCAGTAAGAAAGCTCCATTGTGCCGTTAAAGTAGAATACCAGTGCGGCAACGCAGACAGCAATGCCTGTGAGCTTATTTATGACGAACTGTGCCAGCATATAAAGCACTGAGGGTATCTCAATACCGAAGGAGGCTTTTCGTGACTCCTCCACGGCAGTATGGACCTGTGTTGCCGAGTCATGAACCAGATTGAAATTTTTGACCTCGGCAATACCCTGCACATATTCAAGAACCTTTGAAACAAGGCGCTCATCGGCGTTGAATTTGCGCTGTGCGAGCGACTGCTCCGCCCTCTGCATAGCGGCATTGACAGCAAAGAAAAGAATCAGTCCCGCAAGAGTGATAAGTCCCATGCGCGGGTCAAAAAAGGACATCATAACGGCGATAATGCCGGAGGTAAGAAATCCCCTCGTTGCGACCATAACTACACGGGTAGCGACATTCGCCATATTCTCCATGGTATTGGTAGTAACTGAGGTCACCTCTCCGAGGCTGTTATCATTGAACCAGCCCATCGGCAGATACCGCAGATGCTCTGCGATCTCAATACGCTTATTTGCGCAGGCACGATAGCCCGCGCGGGTCTGGAGCATGGTGGACTTCATATTGATAGCGATAGTAACTATAAGCGAAACGACTATCACGCCTAGGCTAGTCCAGAGTGTAGTCATTGTGACATCGTTTTTCAAAAGCGCACTTATGACAATGGCGGCGGCGGGAATACGCATAGCGGAGCAAATCGCGCTGACAACGCCTAGCCATATGGAGGCGATGAACATTTTGCGGTTTTCAGTACCGCAAAAAGCGAAAAACTTTTTCAGCGTCCTGAACATTACGCCACCTCCCCGTTGTCTTTTACGCTGATGTGGGCTTCCCACATAGTTTTATAAAGCGGACAGCTTTCGAGAAGCTCCTTTTGTGTACCTATAGCTTCGATCTGCCCTTTATTTACAAAGATGATCCTGTCGGCATCGGCAATGGTAGAAAGTCTGTGTGCAATGACGATCAGCGTCTTGCCGCGCACAAGCCGTGCAAGTGCTGACTGGATAACGGCTTCGTTTTCCGGGTCTGTGTAGGAGGTTGCCTCGTCAAGAATAACGATAGGCGCGTCCTTAAGCATAGCGCGGGCTATTGATATACGCTGTCGCTCACCGCCGGAGAGATGTCCGCCGGAAGCGCCGCACATGGTCTGATAGCCGTCTTCAAGGCTCATAATAAACTCGTGACAGCCGCACTTCTTCGCCGCGTCAATAACCTCTTCATCAGTTGCACCCTTCCTGCCCATACGGATATTGTCCATGACCGTAAGATCAAAGAGGTAGTTATCCTGTGATACATAGGCAATACGGTCGGTGCAGTCCTTCAGCGGCAGTGTGCGGATATCCACTCCGCCAAGCTCAACCGAGCCGTCCTTCACGTCCCAAAGAGAGGCGATCAGGCGGGCTATGGTGGATTTTCCGCTTCCCGACGGTCCGACAAGAGCGTTTACCGTTCCCGGCTCAATACGCAGGCTGACACCGTGCAATACCTCCTTGTCGCGGTAGGCAAAGCGGACGTTTTTAAGCTCAACGGAATTATCCTTAGGTAACTTTTCAGCCGTTTCGGGGCGATGCATATCCTCTTCGGACAGTATATCGGCAACCTCGCCGACAATAGTAGTCACCTGCGCGATATCATCGGTATAGGAAAAGGCTGTGATAAGCGGCTGCATAACGCCGAACGAAAGAACAATGACGGTCAGGAAGGTTTCCGCAGAGAGTGTGCCGTTCATATAAAGCAGACAGCCTATCGGCAGGATACCGAGCAAGGTTGACGGGAATATCGCCATTCCCGCTACCTGTCCGAACAAACTTCCGCGCATCCAGTCAATGAAGCAGTCCGCACCCTCCTTGGCGGCGGATACGAATTTAGCGTAGCCTGTTTTTGACTGACCGAAGGCTTTTATTACATCGATGCCGCCGATATACTCAATGGCGGTGTCATTGAGGGCTTTTGTCGAGGTCACGGTACGTCTGAACTTCTCGTTATATCCGCTGAACATAGACATAAAGCATATAATGCCGAGCGGCAGGACAATGAACATCGAAAGTCCCATGCGCCAGTCCTCAACGAACAGCAAAGCAAGCACCGCCAGTGCGCCGACAATATTGGAGGTCATTTCCGGTAGCAGGTGTGCAAGCGTCGTTTCAATTGAATCGACACGCTCCACAATGATGTTCTTATACGAACCCGAGGAGCGACCGAGCACCGTGCCGAGCGGCAGTGATGCCAGTTTGTCGAGCAGGCGGATACGGGTGTTGGCAAGCACATAAAATGTGGCGTGATGGGATAGAGAGGTAGACACGCTGTGCAGTACATAGCGCAACACCCAGCACAGTGCCATCCATGCACAAAGTATAAGACACTGTGACAACTCCGCTGTGCCGTTTACAAGCTCAGTGATTATTTCTATAATGATAAAATAAGGGATAAGTGAGCAAGCGACACCGAGAAGTGCCGCGATAATGCTCAATGCATATTCGCCCCGCCTGCCTTTTGCAAGCTCTGCCAGCCATGAAGAGGCGGAGCGCTTTTGCTCAGAGGTGTTATTCATAAATAGTTCCTCCGATATGTATTACGCTGCAAGATGCTTTTTCACTATTCTTCTGCCGATCATCGCACCGATAAATGCGGTTATAATTACACCTGCGACCAATGCGACCGACCACCATGACTGAAGGATATCGGAAGCGGCGAGAATACTGTCCTGACGACCGTCCGATACCATCTGATCTGCCATAGCCTGCGCGGCAATGCCGTAAGGAATAACAGTGCTTCCGAATGCGGCAAATACCTGATTGATAATGTAGCTTATGGTGAGAGCCTTTCCGTTGCCGTAGCCTATCTTCCACAGAAGCAGCTCTGCAATGACACCGGAGAGAAGGAACAGAATGATATACGGCAGATAGCCGCCCATAATTGCGCGGACAATGCTGTAAATGAGGATCGCACCGGGCTTTTTCACCTTTGTGCCGATTATGAAGTAGACAACACCCTCAAGCAGGGCGAAGAATACAGGCATAAGAATGATAGTTATCGGCGTTGCATACAAGAGTGAGCTTGCGAAGAATAGCACCACGTTGATGAGCGCCAGCAGGACAACCGTGAATATGTCCTTGATCTTTAGTTTGTTTGTACTTTCGGTTTTCATAGTTAAAACTCCTCGTATAATAAAGTTATC
>DJPL01000015.1:0-27961 GCA_002437415.1 Ruminococcaceae bacterium UBA6413
TCACGAAATTATTAACACCTTATTGGTATGGAAACTGTTATCAGCGTTGTTGGCTGTATATTTTATAATGCCGCTTTTGCGCAAAACGGTTGCATCGATATACTCACGAAATTATTATTCACTGTGTAGCACAGAAATCGTTATCGGCGTTGTTGGCGGTTTTTCAGCAGTACTGCTTTAGCACAAAACGTGTGATATTATACCGACAGGCTGAACTTTTTATAAGCCTGTCATTATTTCAAAGCTTGTTTCATATAATGTACAAAAATTTACCGAAAGGTCGGACGATATGAAACTGAATATGAAACGCTTTGAATTTAAACGACTTAAAACAAGAGTACCCGCGCTTATAGTTCTGCTCGGCTGTTTCACTGTTATAGCGGCTACCGCCGACTATTCGCAGATGAGTGTCAGGGCATCGACCTCACACGCTACTGAAAAGAAAACCATCGTGCTTGACGCAGGTCACGGCGGTATGGACAGCGGTGCGGTCGGCATAAACGGTGAGCTTGAAAAGAACATCAACCTTGCCATAGTGCGCGACCTTGACGATATGCTGACACTGTCGGGCTTCAATGTTGTGCTCACGCGCGACAGCGATGTTTCGATACACGATGAAGGCGTAAAGGGAACACGCGAGCAGAAGGTTTCGGATATGAAGAACCGCCTTGATATCATAAACAAGTACGGCGACTGCCTGTTCCTCTCAATTCATCAGAACAAGTTTACCGAGCCGGAATATTTCGGTGCGCAGATCTTCTACACTGCGAACAATCCCGACAACCGTATGATAGCGCAGATAATGCAGGATAATTTCAGGACGATACAGCCCGGCAACGACCGTCAGATAAAGCAGGAGGGCGATGAGCTGTATCTTTTCAAGAACACGAAAATACCCGCCGTGCTGATAGAATGCGGATTTTTATCAAACCCCGACGACGCGGCAAATCTTTCCGACAGCGACTATCAGCGCAAGGTGGCATACACAATATATAACGGAATTCTCACATATCTTACCTCAAAGCCTGCCGATAACGCTTCGCAGACTACCGCACAACAGACGACTGTTACACCGCAGACTACCGACACACCGCAGGCAACATCTGAGCCTGCAAGCAGTGCTCCCGAAAGCGGCGACGGTATCACAAGCGCGGCACAATAAAGCAAACGGCTTTGGAAAGGACGTATAAATGGCAAAATCAAAATCAGTATACATATGCAGTGAATGCGGGCAGGAGTACCCTAAATGGAACGGACGCTGTAACGCCTGCGGGGCGTGGAACACGCTTGAAGAAACGCTTATACAGCCGAAATCACACGGGCTTGCAAAAAGCTCCGGCGGGGGCAGACTGCCGCTTGCAAGCATAAACGCCCTTTCGTTCATGGATGAAACGCGATATGAAACAGGAATGTCAGAGCTTGACAGGGTTCTCGGCGGAGGTCTTGTCAAAGGCTCGCTGGTGCTGCTCGGCGGCGACCCCGGTATCGGCAAATCGACGCTTCTGTTACAGATATGCGGCTGTCTTGCAAAGGACAAAGCCGTGCTGTACATATCGGGCGAGGAGAGTGAACGGCAGATAAAGCTCCGCGCAGACAGGCTCGGAGTTGCAAGTGACGGGCTGTATATCAGCGCCTGCACCGACTGTGATACCATAATAGAGGGTGTACGCGAAAACAAGCCCGATGTAGTGATAATCGACTCGATACAGACAATGCAATTATCGGAGCTCCAGTCTGTACCGGGAAGTCTTGTTCAGGTAAGGGAATGTACCTCGGCATTTATGCAGATGGCAAAGAGCCTTGAGGTCGCTGTATTCCTTGTAGGTCACGTCAACAAGGACGGCGGCATTGCAGGTCCTAAGGTGCTTGAGCATATAGTAGACACGGTGCTGTACTTTGAGGGCGACAAACAGCTCAGCTACAGAATTTTAAGAGCCGCAAAGAACCGTTTCGGTTCGACTAACGAAATAGGCGTATTTGAAATGCAGGATAAGGGACTGGTGCAGGTTGAAAATCCGTCCGCTATGCTTCTTCTCGGCAGACCCGCAGGTGTAAGCGGTATAACCGTACTGTGCACCGTTGAGGGTACACGTCCGATACTGGCGGAGGTTCAGGCACTTGTCAGCAAAACCTCATTCTCTGCCCCGCGCAGAATGACCACGGGCTTCGACTACAGCAGGCTGTGCGTACTTCTTGCCGTGCTTGAAAAGAGGACAGGCTATAACTTCGGCGGGTACGATGTATATATAAATGTTATAGGCGGACTGAAAATAGACGAGCCCGCAAGTGACCTTGCCATAACACTTGCGCTGTATTCCGGACTGCGCGATATACCGATAGGCGATGATGTCGCGGTATTCGGCGAGGTAGGTCTCGGCGGAGAGATAAGGGCGGTATCGCATATAAGAGAGCGTGTGCGCGAGGCGGCACGAATGGGCTTCGCAAAGTGCATAGTCCCGAAATCGTCACTCAAAAATCTTGACAAGAGCGAAAACTACGGAATAAGCATATACGGCGTGGCAAATCTTCAGCAGGCGTTCAAGGTGCTTGAGATGTTCACAAAAGAAAGCGAAGGAAACAAAGAATGAAGCTTACCGACATATCAACAATAAGACAGCTTTTTGAAAAGCATGGGTTTTCATTTACAAAATCCCTCGGTCAGAACTTTCTGATAAATCCGACCGTTTGCCCGAAGATCGCCGAGATGGGCGGTGCGGGCAAAAATGTCGGCGCTATAGAAATAGGCACGGGTGTAGGCGTACTTACAAGAGAGCTTGCCCAGCGTTGCGACAAGGTCGTGGCAATAGAGATAGACACGGGGCTGAAACCAATTCTTGACGAAACGCTTGAAGAATACGACAATGTGGAAGTAATTTTTGCGGACGTTATGGAAACCGACCTTAATAAGCTCATAGCGGAGAAATTTCCCGGTATGGACGTTATCGTCTGTGCAAATCTCCCCTACTACATTACTTCACCTGTAATAATGAAGCTGCTTGAAGAAAAGCTTCCGATAAAAGCGATAACGGTAATGGTACAGCTTGAGGCGGCGGACAGGATATGCGCCGCAGTGGGAAGCCGTGAGTGCGGAGCTATCACCGCATCGATAAATTATTATGCGAAGCCGAAAAAGCTTTTCCGCGTAAATCGCGGATCATTTATGCCCGCACCCAATGTTGACAGTGCGGTCATAAGTCTTGAACGCTATGAACAGCCGCCGTACAAGGTCGATAACGAGCCGCTTTTCTTTGAAGTCATAAAGCAGGCTTTCGCTCAGCGCAGAAAACAGCTTGCAAACCCTGTTTCGGCTTATTTTAAAATACCGAAGGCCGTGCTTGCGGAAAAGATGATTGAAAACGGCATTCCCGCGACGGCAAGAGCAGAACAGCTTACGATGGAGGAGCTTGTGAGGCTGTATGAGATAGTGAATGAGTTGACAACTAAATAAACACAAAAGCCGCGATTTTCACATCGCGGCTTTTTATTATACAAAAACGGCAGAGCCTATGCTCTGCCGTCATATGCTAAGTACTGCTTTGATTACTGCTGTACGCCGTTATTGTTATTATTGTTGAAATTGTTATTGTCGGGTGTGGCGTAGTTATTATTGTTGTAGCTGTTGGGAGCGGCGTAATTTGCGTTGTTGTAACCGTTATTTGTGTTGGGGTCATAGGTGTTGTTCATATTGGGGTTATAGCCATTGTTCATATTGGGGTTATAAGCATTATTCATGTTGGGGTTGTAACCGTTATTCATATTAGGGTTATAGCCGTTATTCATGTTAGGGTTATAGCCGTTGTTCATATTAGGATTGTAGAAATCCTCGTCCTTTGCGCAAAGCAGGAGAATACCGGCTATAAAGTTGCAGAATAAAAGAACGCATACGCTCATACCTGTTGAGGGGCGCTGACCCTTACCCATCTGGCTTAATGCGATACCGCCGAAGATAAGCGGGAGTATCATCCAGCATCCGAAAATCATACCGATGATTATAAATACCTGTGCTGCTGTTTTCATAATTACATACCTCTTTTTTCAATAAGTGACACACTTTCCTGACTTGTGTATCTTCTGTCAGTATATCACATCTGTACACGCGTGTCAATATTTTATGTTAATCGCGGTTAATTTTTTATCACGGATTTTTTATCCTTGCGGTTGTTGTATATGAACATCACTATGCCCACGCCGCATATGATCACATATCCGAGCAAGCTCCATATATCCGGCAACTGTGAGAACATTATAAATCCAAGCAGTGCCGAGAAGATTATCTGCGAATAATCGTATACCGATATTTCCTTTGCCGGGGCGAATTTATACGCCGCCGTTATACTGAACTGTCCGCCTGCCGCGGCAAGTCCCGCACCAAGCAGAATAAGCCACTGCTGCCACGTCATATAGTGGAAGTCGAACAGTAAGAACGGCAGTGTCGCAAGGCAGGAAAAGCCCGAGAAGAAGAACACTATGTACGATCCTTTCTCGCCCCTTACTCCGAGCCACCTTACAGTTGTATAAGCCGCGCCCGCGCCCATACCGCCGAGAAATGCGAGCAGTGACGGCACAAGGTCAAGGTTTGCAAAGCTCGGCTTGATTATAAGCAGGCTTCCCGCAAACGCAATAATAACGCCGAGCGTCTGGACTATATTCGTCCGTTCCTTTAGAAACAGCGCCGAAAACACTATGACAAAGAACGGCGACATTTTGTTAAGCATTGCCGCGTCCGATAACGCCAAATGATCCACCGCATAGAAGTTGCCGAGTATGCCGAGCGTTCCGCATATCGAGCGTATCAGAAGTGCGCCGATATTCTTCTTGCTCTGCGGCAGAAATGAACCCTTTTGCCTTATCAGTATCGCCGCCGCAAAAACGAATGCGACAAGATTTCTGAAAAAGCTCTTCTGCACCGACGGCAGATCGCCTGCCAGCCTTACAAACGCCCCCATAAACGCAAAGCAAAAGGCGGAGCTGATAATGCACAGCACGCCTTTATACTTCTGCGGTATTCTGTTTAAAATTCCCGCCATAGCTACTCCTCCACCGCTTCGTCAAACGGCAGAATTACAGTCTGTGGCAGTGTTATCTCTCCGCCCGATGAGAAAAGCTCGGGGCGGTCAAACTTATAGCTGAGCTTCAGTGCACTTACCGCCTTTGTTACCTGCTCATCGGTAAGTCCCGAGCGATCGATAACGAATATAAGCGACACCTTACTGTTATTGAAGCGGTCGATCGAGGCTATGTTTGTTTCCTTAAAAACAAACGCCTGCTTTTCATACGGTATGTCATCAATCGAAAACTGAATGTTATCTATCTTATACATTCCGATGTTGGTGAATGTGAACACCATCTCGACACGCAGGAAGTTCTCCGGCTTTGACATATCAAAGTCCGTATCGCTGAGCAGTGTCGTTGTAGATTTACTGTCAAGGTGCGTGCCGTCTTTCAGCTTATCATATACGTTTTTTATCGTATTGTCAAAGCTCTGTCCGCTGTAGGTGTGAAGCCGTGTATACCCGTACTGAACCTGTACCGGGAACGCAAACTGCGTTACCACGACCACAATTGCAACGGCAACGACCAGCACCCATATCAGAGCCTTACGAACAGCGTTATGTCCGAAAAGGCTCGTCAGGGTCTGCTTAAAGCTCATACTTTCTTAACACCGAGAGTTACGTTCTCGCCGTTTATATCCTGTTCCTTTGTAAATCCGTCAGTCTTGCCGGTCACGATATCATCGGCGAGTGTATCCTCTGAGATGCTGTCCTTGTTGCGGGTCAGTATCTCGGCTACCTTGTCACTGCCGTCACAGTAGATAACGATGTGATCCATAACCTCAAAGCCTGCGTCCTTACGCATTGTCTGTATCTTGCTGACGATCTCTCTTACGTTACCCTCTTCGATAAGCTCGGGTGTGAGAGTTGTGTCGAGAACTACCGTATAACCTCTGTCGGTCACTACAGCATAGCCCTCCTTCTGATGCTCGTCTATCAGCAGGTCGTCCTTTGCTATCTGAACATCGCCTGTTGAAAGCGTCAGCGTCATAGCGCCTGTTTCACGGATCTCGTTCATAGCCTTCTGACCGTCGACCTCTGCAAGCTTTGTTCTGACTTCGCCTATCTGCTTACCGAAGCGCGCGCCGAGCGTCTTGAGCTGGGGCTTGAAGGTGTAGCTTGTGAAATGGTCGGTATTATCTATAAAGCTTATTTCCTTAATGTTCAGCTCGTCCTTTACGATATCCGCATACATAGGCTCAAGCGTCTTGTCGCCCTTGACCATGATCTTGGATATAGGCTGTCTGTTCTTGATGTTAGCGGCATTTCTTGCGGCACGTCCGAGAGTTACGACTGTAAGAACAGTGTCCATCTCTTCTTCAAGATGCTTATCGATAAGCTTTTCATCTACTGTGGGGAAGTCGCACAGATGTACGCTTATCGGAGCGTTCTTGTCGAGTGAGCAAACAAGATTTCTGTATATATCATCGCATACGAAAGGAGTCATGGGAGCAGATGTCTTTGCGATAGTTACAAGCGCTGTATACAGCGTCATATATGCGTTTATCTTATCCTGTGTAAGCTCCTTTGACCAGAAGCGCTCTCTGCTACGGCGGACATACCAGTTACTCATCTCATCGACGAAATCCTGTAATGCTCTTGCCGCTTCGGGTATGCGGTAGTTTGCGAGGTTATCGTCAACCGCACCTACAACGGTATTAAGTCTTGATAACAGCCACTTATCCATAACGCCGAGCTTATCAACGTCAAGCGTGTACTTTGTAGCGTCAAAGTTATCTATATTAGCGTACAGAACGTAGAACGCATAGGTATTCCACAGAGTTGAGATATACTTTCTCTGACCCTCGTTTACTGCCTTTGCGTGAAATCTGTTGGGAAGCCACGGAGCGGAATTTGTATAGAAGTACCAACGGATAGCGTCTGCGCCGTGTTCTGCCAGTGACTCGAACGGATCTACCGCATTACCCTTGGACTTTGACATCTTCTGTCCGTCCTTATCAAGCACAAGTCCGAGAACGATAACGTTCTTATAAGGCGCTTTATTGAACAGGAGCGTTGAAATAGCAAGCAGTGAATAGAACCAGCCTCTTGTCTGGTCTACAGCCTCGGAAATGAAGTCTGCGGGGAACTGCTTTTCAAACTTTTCCTTGTTCTCAAAAGGATAGTGGTGCTGTGCGAAAGGCATTGAGCCGCTGTCGAACCAGCAGTCGATAACCTCGGGCACTCTCTTCATCTGCTTACCGCAGTGAGGGCACTTTATTGTTACAGCGTCGATATAGGGGCGGTGAAGCTCGATATCATCGGGACAGTTGTCGGACATTGACTTCAGCTCTTCGATACTGCCTACAGCGTGCTTATGACCGCACTCGCACTCCCAGATATTAAGAGGAGTACCCCAGTATCTGTTTCTTGAAAGACCCCAGTCCTGAACATTCTCGAGCCAGTCGCCGAAACGGTTTTTGCCGACGCTCTCGGGTATCCAGTTTATCGTTTCGTTATTTCTGATAAGGTCGTCCTTGACAGCTGTCATCTTGATGAACCACGACTCTCTTGCATAGTACAGCAGAGGTGTGTCACATCTCCAGCAGTGGGGGTAGCTATGCTCGAACTTCGGAGCGTCAAACAGTAAGCCCTTTTCGTCAAGGTCTTTAAGCACCATGGGGTCGGCTTTCTTTACGAATACGCCTGCATAGGGTGTTTCGGCAGTCATATTACCTTTACCGTCAACGAGCTGTACGAAAGGCAGATCGTACTTTCTGCCGACCTTAGCGTCGTCCTCACCGAAAGCGGGAGCAATATGAACAACACCTGTACCGTCTGTAAGTGTTACATAGGTGTCGCATACTACATAGTAGCCCTTCTTGTGCTGCTTTTCGCAGATATCAACGGCGCAGTCGAACAGGGGCTCGTACTCCTTGCCCTCAAGGTCCTTACCGATATACCTTTCAACTACCTCATAGGGAGCTGTGGGCTTGTCGCCGCCGAGAATTTTATCACAAAGAGCCTCGGCGAGATAATATGTGTAGCCGTCGGCTGTCTTTACCTTAACATATGTTTCATCGGGGTTTACACAGAGTGCAACGTTTGAGGGGAGCGTCCAGGGGGTTGTCGTCCATGCGAGGATATAAGCGTCCTCGTCCTTTACCTTGAAGCGAACGACCGCAGAACGTTCCTTAACGTCCTTATAGCCCTGAGCTACCTCGTGGCTTGAAAGCGGAGTTCCGCAACGCGGGCAGTAGGGAACTATCTTGAAGCCCTTGTATAAAAGACCCTTTTCCCATATCTGCTTTAATGCCCACCACTCGGACTCGATAAAGTTGTTGTCATATGTTACATACGGATCGTCCATATCAGCCCAGAAGCCGACTGTGCGTGAGAAGTCCTCCCACATACCCTTGTACTTCCATACGCTTTCCTTACACTTTGTGATGAACGGGTCAAGTCCGTACTTTTCGATCTGATCCTTGCCGTCAAGACCGAGCATCTTCTCAACTTCCAGCTCAACGGGAAGTCCGTGCGTGTCCCAGCCTGCCTTACGGGGAACGTCATAGCCCTTCATAGTGCGGTATCTCGGGATCATATCCTTGATAACACGGGTAAGAACGTGACCGATATGCGGCTTGCCGTTAGCCGTGGGCGGACCGTCATAGAATGTGTAGGTCTTGTCGCCCTTTCTCTGCTCCATACTCTTGCGGAATATGTCGTTGTCATGCCAGAACTGCTCTGTCTGCTTTTCCCTCTCGACAAAATTTACCGAGGTAGGTACTTTTTCGTAAAGTGACATCTTTTTTCCTCCTGTTTTGCAAACCACCCTTCCGTATGAGTTCTTTCGGTAAAAGCCAAAAGCCATATGGGGTTTGGGGCGAAGCCCCAAGTAGGGTGAGGGCGACAGCCCCACATTCACCCCCTCCCGCGGGGAGGGGGCAGGGGGTGGGGATTGCCCATTGCTTATTATTTTTATTTTTGCGTTTGCGGAAAATAAAAAGCCCTTATCCTCCGAAAAGGATAAGGACTATAATCTCATAACAGTCTTTATAACCACCGTTTCGTCATTCCGTCAAATGCGTTCCGTATAACGGCGGAAAACCGTCCCGTTCTACTCTCGCGGCGATATACCGCAATTTCGGCGGGCAGCTTGGAGGTGATCTTCATACGGTACTTCTGCGCCGACCTCTCACCGTCGTCGGCTCGCTTTGGCTTCATATCCGCACTACTGTCCTCGTCACAGCCTTTGAATATCATACACATTGATTATACAATCAAATTTTCCCTTTGTCAAGCGTTTTTGGGTAAAAATGTGATTTTATTTTGACGGTATTTATTCGGAATGATGTCGGGCTTTCGTGAGCCGGTGCTTACTTCGCCGCGGTCTTACCGCTGGCACTTCCGTAATTGCCGTAAAGTGCAGTGTTACCACTCATATAGTAAGCCTTAACCCTGAACTTATACGTTGTGTTCTTGGCAAGTCCGGACTTTCTGAAAGTAGTTGTATTGCTGTTTGTTATCTTGGCAACGCGAACCCACTTTCCGCCCTTATACATTTCTACAATGTAGCCTTGTGCGGAAGTATTCTTAGTCCAATTTACTCTCAGCGCGTCCTTAGCCTTACCCGCAATCTTGACACCCTTTACTATTGACGGGTTTGTTCTTGCCGTAACAGCAGCACTGTAATTACCGTAAAGCGCGGTCTTGCCGCTCATCTTATAAGCTCTTACTCTGAACTTGTAGACAGTTGAAGCCTTGAGTCCTAATTTTCTGAATGTCGTTGTGCTGTTCTTGGTTATCTTAGCAACACGCGCCCACTTGCCGTTCTGATACATTTCTACAATGTAGCCGTCAGCGGAGGTGTTCTTTGTCCAGTTTATGCGGAGCGCGTCTGCGGCTCTGCCGCCGAGCTTTGCACCTGCTACTACAGACGGATTTGTTCTTACGGATAACGTTGTGCTGTAAGCACCGTAAACCGCAGTGCTGCCGTACATCTTATATGCTCTTATCCTGTACTTGTAGAGCGTACCGGCCTTTAAATTCTTTACTGTGTAAGCAGTGGTCGCATTTCCGGTGAGCTTTGCAAGATCCACCCACTTCTTACCGTCCCACTTCTGTAACTCATAGCCTGTAGCCGAAGTGTTTTTGTTCCACTGCAGAACAATGTTTGAATTTGTCTTTGACTTTGTTTTAAATCCTGTCACAGCAGACGGAAGCGTATATCCGGTTATCTCCGCAGGTTCGCTGTAGATAACCTCCGTGCCGTCCTTGAAGCTCAGTACTCTGAGTTTATACTCCGTACCCGGATTGAGTCCGGTTACCTCTGCGGCAGTCTTGTTTATACCTGTATTCTTTACCGCTGTAGTCCATTTTTTGTTCTTGTAAACCTGCACTACATATCCGTCAGCTGTATTGTTCTTGCTCCAGCTGAGAGTTACCGACTTATCGGTACGCTTAGTAATCTTTACGGATACCGGCTTTGTCGGTGCTGTTCTTTCGGAGAATATTGCGCTGTATTCACTGTATACGGGCTTGCCATCCACCATAAGATATGCCGCAAATCTGAACTGATAAGCAGTTGACGGTTCAAGCCCATCTGCCGTATAGCCTGTAACGTTATAAGCAAGATCGTCTATCGTTTCCCACTTGCCGTCGATAAACTGCTCTGCCACATAGCCGTCCGCATTGTCCGATACATTCCAGGAGAAAGTAAGACTTTCGCTTGTACGTCCTGTTCTCTTTACATTGGTCAGCGGATTTACCTTAAGCATATCCACAAAGCTGTCGTTGTAAGAATAACCGCATACCGAGCATTCATGATGCGTGTAGCCGTCAGATGTATATGTCGGTGATATTACCGCATCTACAAATTTGTGCTTATTCAGCACGTTGGTTTCTTCAAGTCCGCAGTCGGCACAGATCCTCGATTCGTAGCCTATTTCGGTGCAGGTCGACTCCTTTACCGTTTTCCACATACCGAATGAGTGCTTTTCACAGAGATAATCAAAATCCAATTTTTTCAACTTTGCGTAATTTTCACCTACTGTATTTTTATAACAATATATTTCTGTCTTATTTCCGAAGTATGTTGATATTTCTATATCAGTGAGGCTTTTCGGAAGAGCTACCGTTTTTAAATTATTGCAGTAAATTGCCGAGGATATAGTTTTCATACTTTCGGGATAGGATATTTTTTCAATCGATTTGCACATTCCGAAAGCCGTAATCTCTTCTTCGACGCCATATAGCATAATTACCGTTTTAAGATTATCACAATAATAAAAAGCTTTCTTTGATATTGTCTTTACGCTACCGGGTATGATTATCTCTTCCAGTCCACTGCAATACATGAATGCATTTTCTTCAATAACCGTAACCGAATCGGGGATATTTACATACTTCAGTTTATGGGCGCTTTCAAACGCGTTTTTGCCTATTCGGGTAATACCATCTTCAAATGTAACAGTAGTCAAACCACTTTGAGAAAATACTCCGTTCTCGCCAAATGTTGTTAGTGAAGCAGGTATAGTTATGTTATACAAGCTGTCACAACTTCCAAACGCATCATAGCCCAGACTTGTCAGATTTTCAGACAGTTTTACATTGCTCAGATAATCGCATTCGTAGAAAACCTGTTTACCTATAGTCAATACCGTATCAGGAATATTCACCTGCTGAATGGTCTTGTTGGAGTAGAAAGCGCCATTACCTATAGCGGTAACCCTTGAACCTTTGATTTCCGACGGGATATCGACCGAGGTTTCCGAGCCGTTATATGCTGTGATAGTCAATGTGTCATCGTCATTATAAGTATACTTATAATCGCCATAGGTGGCGGCGCCGGCACACACTGCGCATATCGCGGCAGTTGCTGTGAATGTAGCAATGCCTAATAACAATTTTGCAATTTTCATAAATCTCTTCCTTTCATTGATAAATATTGATATGACTTTATCATTGCTATCAGTTTATCACATCGAAAGTGAAATATCTACTGCATTTTTCCAAGTTAATACGCTTATGCTTTTTTCGGTTGCATACAAAAACGCCCCGCAAAAAGCGGGGCGCATATTATCTATATCCTGCTGTCATCAAGAATAGTCCACAACGTCAAGCCATGTGAAGAGGAGATCCTTCTCTTCCTTGCTTGTAACACCCTTTGCGAGTGTAGAAGCCGCCATAATGGGTAACCATTCCTGAACGTACTTCTTTGATGTGTTTGTCTTCTTGCAGAAGAGGTTGAGATACTTCTCGGCTGTTTCTGTCGATGTCAGAGCAAGCTTTAAGTATGTCTTGGCTACATCGGCACTGGCGTTACCTGCTGAAGCGCCTATCCAGTCAACTATGTAAACCTTGTTGTCGTCTGTAACAACTATGTTCTCCGGTCCGAAGTTGCCATGGCAAAGCTTAACGTGCTTGGGTGTGCTGTCAAGTCTTGTGAGAAGGTCGTATCTCTTGATGTGGTCGATTACGTCAAGGCTCTCGATCTCTGCTCTCAGGTTATCCTTGAGCTTTGAAATGCCTGTAACCTTCTTAGCGTGGATGCTGAGCTGGAGCTCAACCATATCATCAAGATATGCGTCGCTGTTCTCGGGCTCTTCCTGCATAAGCTGTGCAAGAGTCTTGCCCTTGATAAGCTCTGAAGCGATCGCCCACTTGCCGTCTATCAGTTCAACTTCCTTTATCTTGGGAACGTTCAGTCCTGTTTCCTCAACCTTGGCATCCATAAACGCTTCGTAGAAAACTACCGTCTTGGGTGCATCGGGCTTGAATACCTTTACTGCCAGGTCGCCGCTCTCGTATACGTCAACGGTTTTGCCTTCGGAGATCTTTTTACCTAATTTTATTTCATTCATACTTAAGTCCTTTCCGGGAGCGCTGTGCTTTTAGCTGCGGCGTTTCCTTTTAATGTGCCTTGATTATAACACTTTTTTTGCCGTTTGTCTATAGTTTGATTGGAAATTTAACAAAAATGCAACAAAATATTTTTCTTACTTGTGCATTTTGACGAAAAATGTGATATGTTAATTTACAGTAATTTTTCACCATACTTATAATGAAAAGGCGCTGTAAGCGCACTGTAAAAAGCTTTGCACGCCGTTACACAACTTCAACCTGTAGAAAAAGTCTGTTTTATAAAAATAGAGCAGATTTTCTATCCCTATCCCCTTTAGGACACGATAAGCTTTGCATCGTGCAAAGCTTATCGTGTCCTAATTTCGGCGTCCTTGCCGAAAACCCCTTTCCCTTGGTGAAAGGCTGTGTATGCTTGGTTGGCTCTGCATCGTGCAGAGCCTTCGGGCATACACGCCCGGCATCCGTGCCGCGGCTATATTGCTGGGGCTACCGCCCAGTCCAAGCAAGGATGCTTGCAGTCAGCCGCATAAAGTCACTGCACGATGCAGTGACACAAATGGCTGACGACCTGTATGGGGGCTATGCCCCAAAGCAAGGACGCTTTGGTTGCTTGCCAAAAGTTNNNNAAAGTTTTGCACGATGCAAAACCAACAAAACAAGCAACACTCGACACCCCATTTCAACAAGCTGTAGCTGTTACACGGTATTTCACATAAGCTCGTTGCTGTCGAGGATTATTGTGAATGGACCGTCGTTGAGGAGCTCGACCTTCATATCCGCGCCGAATACGCCTGTCTGCACATCGGTTATGCTTTCGCACTTTCTGCACTGCTCTATTATGTACTCGTACAGCTCGTTTGCCATATCGGGTGAACCCGCATTGGTAAAGGAAGGGCGGTAGCCCTTGCGGCAGTCGGCATAGAGGGTGAACTGCGAGATGAGAAGCAGGCTTCCGCCGACATCTGCGGGGGCGAGGTTGGTCTTGCCGTTCTCATCGTCAAAGATGCGCAGTCCCGTCATCTTGCGGATAAGCTTGTCGGCTATCTCCCGGGTATCGGTCTGAGCTATGCCGATAAGCACCATAAAACCCTTGCCGATTTTTCCAGTTACCTCGCCGTCAACGGTGACGCTTGCGTGGTTCACACGCTGTATTACAAATCTCATATCAAAATCCTTTCAAATGCGCACAAATAATGCCGCCGAGGGTACGGCGGCATTATGACCGGTTGCTGTGTTTTGGTATAGATCGTGGTCTGTTTAATAAGCTCCGATGTATCTCTTGAGGTCGTCGGGGTTCTGGCAACGGCTTCTTGCAACTTCTTCCGTAATTTTTCCTGTGCGGACAAGTCTTGCAAGGTCCTGGTCGAGCGAGAACATACCGAGAGCCTTTGATGTCTGGATAGAGTTCGGAATCTGGAATATCTTACCTTCACGGA
This sequence comes from Ruminococcaceae bacterium UBA6413, assembly GCA_002437415.1. Classification (GTDB taxonomy): domain Bacteria; phylum Bacillota; class Clostridia; order Oscillospirales; family Ruminococcaceae; genus Ruminiclostridium_E. The sequence goes on from DJPL01000015.1 coordinate 14,291, forward strand.
TAAGTGAGCTGATAGCGTCTGTACAGCTCATAAGCTCGAGGGCGGCGATACGTCCCTTGCCGTCAGCCGTGGGAACGAGCGTCTGAGAGATAACGGCTACAAGGGAGTTAGCAAGCTGTGCTCTGATCTGACCCTGTGAGTGAGGGGGATATACGTCTATGATACGGTCGATGGTTTCTGCCGCACCTGTAGTATGCAGGGTCGAAAGCACCAAGTGACCTGTTTCTGCGGCGGTTACTGCGGCGTTGATGGTTTCGAAGTCACGCATTTCTCCGACGAGGATAACATCGGGGTCTTCACGGAGTGCGGCACGAAGTGAGCCTGCGAAGCTGTCGACATCGGCACCGATCTCACGCTGGTTTACCATTGACTGCTTATGTGTGTGAAGATACTCGATAGGGTCTTCGACTGTGATAATATGGCAGTTCTTGTTGCGGTTGATATGGTCGATCATAGCCGCAAGGGTCGTTGACTTACCTGAACCTGTAGGGCCTGTTACGAGGACAAGTCCTCTGGGGCGGAGCGCGAACTCACCCATAAGCCCGGGGAGCATAAGATCCTGCAATGTAGGGATATCGTTACGCAGAAGTCGCATTGCTATTGCGTGGTAGCCCCTCTGTCTGTATACGTTGACTCTGTGTCTGTGTCCTGATGCGGATACATACGAGAAGTCGGTATCAAGACCTTTCTGGATAGACGCCTTGTGCTTCATTGAGGTGATCTGATTTATGATATTGACTATGATAGGCTCTGTGCAGTCGGGATAACCGCTGAGCTTTTTGATACTGCCGTGCAGACGTACAACGGGAGGAAGTCCCGCAGTAAAATGTAAGTCCGAACAGCCGAGTCTTCTTGCCTCGTCAAGTATTTTGTTAATATCCACCTTTGTATTCTCCTTTAAAAAGATATATTGTCAACACCGTTTCCGCATTATACGGAGTAGGTGGCTTTTACCAGCTCGTCAAGTGTTGTTGTTCCTGCAAGCACCATATCCGTAACGTTGCTACGCAGGAGCTTTGTGCCGTTCTTTTCAGCCTGTGCGCCTATCTGCTCGGCTGTAGCGCCGCTTGAGATAAGCTCCTTGATATCGTTCGAGCTTACGATTATCTCATGGATAGCGGTTCTGCCCTTATAGCCTGTGTTATGGCAGGCACGGCAACCGCCGTAATGTGCCTTGCAGACTTCGACCGGCTCGGTCTTGCCGACAAGTCTTAAATCTGCGGGATCGGTAAGCATTACCTTTTCCTTGCACTCGGGGCAAAGCAGCTTTACAAGTCGCTGAGCGATAACTCCGACAAGCGAGGACGCAACCATATAGGGTGCGACACCCATATCAACAAGACGGAGGATCGTACTTGCGGCATCGTTTGTATGCAGTGTCGAAAGAACCAAGTGACCTGTGATAGCGGCACGGATAGCGATATCAGCCGTTTCACCGTCACGAATCTCACCGACCATTACGATATCCGGGTCCTGACGGAGGATAGAACGAAGAGCCGCCGCGAAGGTAAGTCCTGCCTTTGCGTTTATCTGTACCTGATTTACGCCGTCTATCTTCTTTTCGCACGGGTCTTCGACCGTAACGATATTAACGTTAGGCTTTGAAAGCTCGCCGAGGGTCGCGTACAGTGTCGTTGATTTACCTGAACCTGTAGGTCCGGTAACGAGCATAACGCCGTGGGGGCAACGTATGATCTGCTTGAACATCTCATAGTTATAGAGCGTCATACCGAGGTCGGTTATCTTTCTTGTCTTTTCATCTGCCGTTGAAAGCAGACGGATAACGCACTTTTCACCGTAAACGGTGGGGATCGTAGATACACGGACGTCAAGGTTTACGCCGTCGATAGTCATACCGAAACGACCGTCAAGCGGTATTCTCTTCTCGGCAATGTTCATACCGCCGAGGATCTTGATACGGGTTATGAGTGAGTTATGAGCGGCAGGCTTTACCTTCATCTGCTCAATAAGCTCACCGTCGACTCTGAGTCTTATTCTTGTTCTGTCCTTGAACGGCTCGATATGGATATCCGATGCGTTCATTCTGAACGAGGTTTCGACTATTGTATTTACAAGCTTAACGATAGGCGCGTTATCTACACGCTCGCCCGATTCGGGGTCGTCCTGGATAACAGAGTCGGTTGCGTTATTGTACTCCTTATTGAGGTTATCCATAACGTTACTAACCGTCTGCTGTGAATACGCCTTGTTTATCGTTTCGTTGATAGCGGTACGGGTAGCTATCATTGCGTGTATCTCCATGCCGGAGATAACCTTGAGTTCCTCGAAAATGTAGAAGTTGATAGGATCGTCGGTTGCGACTGTAAGACGCGAGTCGGTCATCTGGAACGCAACGCAACAGTTCTTCTTGGCTATTGCCTCGGGTATCTTCTTAACCGCCTCAATGTCGATCTTTGTTGTTGTCAGATCGATGAACGGTACTTTAAGACGGATAGACAGTGCCTGAGCAAGCTGTGTTTCGGAAACGTAGCCAAGCTCCAGCAGTACATCACCGAGCTTTTTGCCGGGCTCACTGCGCTGTTTTTCCAAAGCCTCGTTCAGCTGATCCTCTTTCAGAAATCCGTTCTCAACGAGGATCTGTCCTATCGGTATGTTCTTCATTAAACTGTTCCCCCTGTTATTAGTGGTGTGCTTTGCCGCTTAGACTTGAAAAAAGCGGCGATATGTGATAAAATATCCATACGCTGTTTTACAGCGCCCTTAAAAAGGAAAGGATGGTTATATATATGACAGGTATACTTTGGTATGATACCGTTATGTGCATACTTGTATTTGTCTTCGGTTCTGTCATAGGCAGTTTTCTGAATGTGGTTATCTACCGCACTCCTCTGCATATGTCTATCGTAAACGGCCCTTCTCACTGCTTCTCCTGCGGAGAGAGAATAAAGCCCTACGATCTTGTGCCGATATTCAGCTGGATCATTTTAGGCGGCAAATGCCGTAAGTGCAAAGCGCCGATCTCGGTGCGCTACACTATTGTGGAGGCACTCACGGGATTTATGTTCCTGCTCGCCTACATAAGATTTTCGGCAAGCCTGCCGATGATAGTGGCTGTAGTATTCTTCTCGTTGCTGATTGTCCTCAGCTGTATTGATATCGACCATATGGAGATACCCTATTGGTGCACGATATCGATCGCTGTGCTCGGTATTGCCACATTCTTTACAGAGCCAAATATGCCATGGTGGGAGCACTTTGCGGGTGCGGCTGTTATCGCAGTGCCGTTTGCGATACTCGCCTTATTCGGCGGTATGGGCGGCGGCGATGTTCAGCTTATGGCGGCATCGGGCTTTGTGCTCGGCTGGAAGATAGTTCCCGCGGCGGCTATCGGTGTGATAGTCGGTGCGATATACGGACTTATCGTGCTGGGCGCATCGTCTAAGTTCACAAAAGAACACTCAGCCGAAATCAGCGAAAAGCTGTCAATGTGGTGTGAAGGCAAGACTGCCGACAGCTCGACAGATATTATTGTAGGTGAATTTGAACACGGCAAGTGCAAAATCGACCCGGAGCTTTTTGATGAAAAAGCGTGGAATATATCGGGTGATGAGCTGAAAGCCGCAACTGAGTCACTCGGCAATGAGCTGAATGAAGTAATGGGCGAGCTCCCCGACAGCACGGAATATGTATTCCGTGCGAATATGGAAAACGGAAAGATAACAAAGATAAAGCTACGCAGACGCATCGCTTTCGGTCCTGCACTGAGCGTCGGACTTGCAGTAGGAATGCTGTTTGGCGAAACCATTATCAAGGCTTATCTTTCAATGCTGTAAAATAAGCGTTTATATTTCCCCCGCCGATATGGCGGGGGGATTTTTGTTATCAGCCGAAAATCTGTATTCTGTAAAGGATAACTATATTCAAATCGTCAGAATACGCGTAATCTTCCAACGCAGTATCGCTTGACGGAGTCAGCTTAAGAAGCGACATATTGAGTAGCTTGAACATCTGAACTCGCTCACTTACCTTTATGTTTCCGTCAGTATCATAAGTGTTGACACCCATACGACACCATGTACCCTTGTCGTTGGAAGTGGTCTTGAAGGTGAACTTATAGTGCGAATTGTTGTAGTACTCACTGTTGAACACGGCATATGCGTTACTGCCCACCATTGCGGTAGCCTTGTTTTTATAATCGGCAACGCTGTTCAGCTTACCGAGGTCATACAGCTGATAGCCCTCTGCGGTGGAGCGCAGTACAATGCCGTAAACCGTTTCATCGGGATCCTTATCGGTAAACATGACAGTAGCTATCTTTGCTACACTGCTGTCAACGTCCGAGTTCTTTGTCAGATCCTCGGTCTTATAGCCCTTTATGTTATAGGTAGTGGCATTCTTCATCTTATCCGTAACATAGTTTGTTATGGTATCTGTTACGGCATTTGTGACGGTATCCTCGTCAAGAGATTTAACGATACCGTTTACCGGGGTGAACATTGACATCGCCGCAACTATCAGTATTACCATAATCGACATTGCGATTATGACCTCGATCAGCGTGAACGCCTTTTTCTTTAAAAGCTTTCTCATGGAGTATCATCCTCCTTTACAGGTGTTCCGTAAAGATGATTGTAGATACCGTTGGTTGCTTTATCATCAAAGGTAGCTGCTGTGTCGGAGCTTTCGCTTTTGGGATCGATAAAATACTTTGCGAATGAACCGTACGCGCTGTCAAACTTATCCTCGGCAAGCGTGAAATATATCCGCATTGTATATGAGGTGTCCTTGTTTGTTGCTTTTTTTGCGCTGAAGCGTACATTTGTTCCCGAAACCATGCTGTACAGCATTTTATCATCGGGTGTTACTACGATATTTCTTGAGGATTCGGGAAGCGCAACCTTAATCGATTTACTCTCCGAACCGTTAAGAGCGTTCGTTGTTGAGGTATCCAGCAGGAAGCTCAGCGTAATCTTGTATACGCCGTCTTCCAGAACACAGCTTTCTTCTTTTGCGTATACGCTGTCAATGTCCTTTGTGCCGTAGATATGGATATCGTCGGTTACCATACCGCCCTTATTTTTATCCTTGTTGCCGCTGCCGCCGTCATTCTTGATAGTTGCGTCAATTGTGTTGAGCTCAAGTCTGCCGTCGGAGTCGGCTTCTGTGCCGTCCTTGCGGATCTTGACATCATTGATCTTCAAATCGTTTGACGCGCCTGTGGGGCTGACAAACTTCATTACAAGATCAACCGTATCTCTTTCAACAAGAGCGTTTTCCTGAACAAGGTTGCTTATCTGCGCGTCCATGTCCTTGTCTACGCTGTCGTTCTTTCTGTGCTGTGCTATTGCAATTGCAAGTATCTGCATTACGATAGCGGACATAAGAGCGAATATGACAATTGAAACGAGAACCTCTGTCAGCGTAAAGCCTTTTTTACTTTTAAAGCGTTTTAACAGCTTCATGCTATCCGCTCCTTTCATCAGTTATAACCGTACTTTCTCCATGACCTTGAGCTTGATGAACCGATCGTGCCGATCTCACCGCCGGAGTTGGATATCAGCTTTTCCATATAGTCTAAGCGCGCATCGTCCTTATCGTCCTCGCTGAGTGTGCCGTCAATATATCTGTCGTAGTAATCGAACGGAACAGTCGCCATATACACTCTTGAAGTATTCGGCATCTCATAGTCGGATACGATAAGACCGCCGAGCATCGCAAAATGTCCTTCTGTCGATTTACCTGCACCAAATGTCATATAAGGCGCGTATATGAAACCGCAGAATGTATTATATTGCATATCAAAATTGACATCGCTGTTCTTGTTTATCGCAACCATAAACAGATTGTTATGAAGTCCGCCGGAGTTTTTATACTTGTCAACAATGTTCTTCTTGAACACTGTGCGCAATTTCGGTTCCGGATCGGTCGTTCTCATTATAGCTTCAACCTTTTCTTTGGAGAACTTATCCGTATTCGTAACCTTACCGTCTGATGCTATAGCATCGGGCAGGATCTCTTTGAGAAGGTTGTAGTGACCCATAAATACTCGTGTCTGTGCAAAATATGTTACACCGTCACCTATAACGAATATTACACTGCCCTTACCCTTTGTAAGTACGCTGAACCAACCGGCAAACTGACCTTCGGGCTGATTGTTCCAGCGGAAGCAGTTGAACTTATTTTTATCCTCCGATTTGTTGGAGAACTTATATGTCGGAGCGCTCCATTCGTTGGCAGGAGGTGTTTCCTGCATATAGCAGTTTGCAGGAAGGTATACATACATATCGATATCGTTTCCGTCCGGCATTGTGGTATCGAATACTATATTATAGCCGTCCCATGTTCCTGCCGTAATGCGCATATCGCCCATTATAACATACTGTCCGAACTTCTCAGCGCTTACGATAAGCTGATTTTTATTGCTTCCTGTGCCTTCAAATCTTGCATCCTGTACAGCGGGGTCGGTAGCATTGTCAAACTTATAGTTTATCGGATCTACAGTATATGTGCCGTCGTCATTGATAAACTTCTTGGTCATATTCCAGTTTGTATATTCGGGGTTGTCGATTTTTTTGTTTATCTTTGCCTTGACTTTGGTCAGAGATTCACAAGAGTCGCTGTCTGAAGGCCATACATATGAATATGCCTGAGCATTTGCGCCTCTTGCCTTATCCATGCTTGCACGGAGTGCATTGTATGCTGTATCGTTGTCAAGGTTCTTTGCTATGAAGCGTATAGATGCATCGGAATATGTGAATATACGGCTTTCATCTATGCCATGTGACTTTATCCACGACTTCTGCGCGCTGAACACGCTTGAGCCCGAGCAAAGGTAAACATTGCCGCCGACTGTAAGTCCGCCGGGGAACTTATCACCTGTGTTTACATCTTTATCAATGTATACGTCGCCGTTGACATAAACCGCGCCCTTGTACTGCTCGTTTCCGAAGAATGCGGCATCACCGTTGACATAAATCTCACAGTCACTGTCATCACTGGGACGACCGCTGATAAAGTCACCGACAACATACACGTCTGTATCATTCTTGTAGTTGAACGATGTGCCCTGTATCAGGTTTCCGCCGACTCTTATACGACCGCCGTTCAGGTTCATTGCACCCTGACCGCCGTCATACGTCATAATGAGGTTGTTGCCGACTGTTATATCAAATGTCTGAGTACCGCCTGAGTTTATAGGCGCATTGTTTATTGACAATGTTCCCGCGCTGATAACCTCAGCCTTTATATCAATGCCCGAGTTGCCTGACTGCGAAGAGCCTATCTGGCTGTACTCATTATCAAGATACATTGTGGAGGTTATCTCCATACCGGACATTACAACGTCATTCGGTGCGTAACCCGTTGATGTGAAAAATCTGTCGAATGAATACGGCTTTGAAACCAGTGTGAACTCACCTATTGAGGTTACCACCGATGATTCACCGTTTACTATTACTTCGGTTTCGACCTTTATCGTCTGCTTTTCATCGCCGCTGTCACCGTTAAGCTTTGTTACCGTTATCTTGTAATCGCCAAGACCGCCGGCAAGCTCTGCGAAGGCGTCGGTGCCGTCGCCCTTTGTTGTCAGCGACTTGGAGGGTGACAGTGCGATTATGGCATCGACAAAAGCGTCGTCTGTCTTTGTATTGAGATATTCGGTTACGAGGTCGTTGAGAGATACGGCGCTCTGATATGACTGCTCACTGCCGTATTTGATCTCAACCTGCTGACGTGCGGAAATTGTAGAATAATAAACCGCAGATGCAAGCACTATCATAACCGTCATTATAGCAATGATGAAGAATAAAACGCTACCCTTGCCGCCTTTCAGCCGCAATAACGCCTTTTTCATCATTAACGCTTTTCTGTTATGTTTGTTCATAGCGTTTCATCCTTTCATTCCTTACTGAATATCATACCGAAATCAGCCGGCTGTGCTGTTGTTTGCAAAGGGATCTGCAACAGGCTGTATGCAAAGCAGACTTACGGAGAATTCCATTGAGAGATCGCCGCTTGCCGCTGTGCCCTCGCCCGACTCGGTACCTGTAGAAGAGGTTGCTTCCATCTGGTAGCTGAGCGATGATATCGAAACAGCCTTGCTCTTGCCATCCTTTTCGTATACGCCCGAGTAGAGCAGATCTGCAAAGTTGTGCAGATTTTCAAGCTTGTTTGAATGAGCTGTGAATGATACGGTCACAGAGCCTACAGTTACGGGCTCGCTTGCCGCAAGCAGTGTAGCCTGAAGCTTCTTTGCGTACATCACAAGCTCTCTCTGGCTTAATTTTGATATGTCGGTCTGTGCATCGGCAGGTGTTTCAACAACGGTATTCGCAAAGTCCTTAAGAGGATATGTGACCTCTGTGGGAGTGAATATCGATACGGAAAGCGCCTGTGTCGAGAAAGGAGATATCGTCAGACCATCGATCGTGATATCCTTGCCGAGAGAAATGAACTTACGCATAATTTCATCGGCTTCGTATTCTGTAAGGTCGTTGAAGAACTTGTCTGCAAGGTTCTTACCGTCTTCGTAAGCCTGGCTTATTTCTGCGTCGATTGTGGTTTCATGCTCAAGCTTTGTCAGTATGTCAGAGTATTCTGCCTTTACCGATGTAAGCTTCTTATTGTTTTCGCCTATCTTATTGAAGTTGGGAAGTATGAATACAAATATTCCCACGCCGATAATTGCGGCTACTAAAAATACAACTATAAGGATTCGTTCCTGTTTACTGATCTTCATATTCGTTTACCCTTTCCCGTTACTGTGCCGTTGTTTCGGCGGTCGATTCAGCCGAAGACTCGGTGGTCGAGGAGGTGTTGTCCTGTGCACCCTGATCGCCGTTATTGTTGTTTTCGATTATGCTGTTTGCGGAATCCTTGTCGATCGTAATGTCATTGCCCGCCTTGAGTAACATCGAAAGGCTGAACGTGATGGTTTCCTTATTGTCCTCGCCCTTTTCAACCTCGTAACCGGTATATGCGATATTCTCGAAATAGCCCTGATCTATCAGCGCTCTTACATACTGTGAGGGCTGTGCCTGATTTGTACAGCTGTATGTAGCGGAAACGGTATATCCCGATATGTCGACTGTGTCTATGAGCTTCATACCGCTGAGAGCCTTGCGGATATCATCGCTTGTAACATTTTCGATGTTGTCCTGCTTTGCCGTGAACGGCTCTCTGAGCATCTTGTACACGGTTGTCGTGCCCTTGGGCATATAGTTGTACATCAGCTCTGCGTTAGCTATGGAGTTCTTATAGCTCTGGAAGTTTTCGAGTACGCCTTCCTTCTGCTGTAATGTTGTAAGTCTTGTCTGGAGGTCGGTGTCGTTTATCTGAGCCTGAACCTTTGTGATTTCACCCTTGATGCTGTTGTTGATGATATCGACAACTACGTTTGCTCCGACTACTGCGAGCACGCTTATGAGTGCTGCCGCGCCGAGTCCGATGAAGAAGGTGTTAAGACCCTTACTCTCTCTTGCGGCTGTAGTGGCGAGGAGGTTGATGTGCTCGAGCTCTTTATTTACTTTATAGAGAGCGCCGATCGCGTTTGCGTAAATCGTAAATTCAAAGTCGGTCCTTGATGCGATCGTTGTGGGTGCGCTCAGTATATGGCACGGTACGTTGAAGCCGGATACGGTGTTTGTAAGCGCTATGAAGTCGCCTATCTCACCGTAGAACATCATTTCCTTTATAGGCTTCATATCCTTCCTTGACTGGAAGAACTGGAACATTCTGAACAGGTTGTCGTATATAGCCTGATTTACATAATCCTCTGCATTGTTGTAATCTGCGGGATCGATCTTGAAATATCTCGAGAACGAAAGAACGTTGTCTTCATAAAGGTTGATATTGAGGAATTCCTTATCGATCTGCACCAGTAAGAGAGGCATATAGCCTGACATCTTGGGGGTGTTCTGGATAAGGCGCGAAATAGCGTTGTTTGAAATGTTTACAGCCTTGAGTGAAAGACCCATATGTGTGAACAGCTTTACATAGCCGTCAACAAGACGCTGGGGGCAGGCTGTGGCAAGAACCTTGATGAGCGGGTTCTTGTTCTCGTCTACAGTTTCACCTACTATGGTATATGAAATGTTGTAGTCGCCCGAGATACCCATATTGCTTCCTATCATAGCCTCGATAGCGGCTGAGTTTGAAAGCTTCTTGGGCTTGGGGAGCATAAGCTCCTTATAGAGTATCGAGCTGGAGCTGATGGATACGATAGTATCTTTTTCCTTGATAGATCTTGTGTTGATCATATCGATTATTTCTGCCGCAACCAGCGGAACATCAGCTATGTAGCCGTTTGAAACAAGTCCTTTTTCGATCTCCCTGAAATCAACTTCATCAATCTTTATCTTCGTGCCCTGTGCCGCACCGCGGACGAGCTTGATTTGTCTGTCGGTAATATCAATAGATAACATATATCAAAAATTCCTTCCTGCTTATTAGGTTGAGTTTTCGCTGCTCTTTAAGTATTGCCCATGCCTTCCATACCTGAGTAAAGGATCGGGAATACACCTGCAAGTAAGCAGCCTACCATTGCGCCCATGAGTATGATCATGACAGGCTCCATAAGACCTACAAGTCGTGAAATTGCGGAGTCGGCTTCATCATCGTAGTAATCCGATGATTTTGCAAGGATCGTATCAAGAGTACCTGATTCCTCGCCGACATAAACGATGGATACGAACATACCGTCAAACACGTTTATTCTGCCCATGGCTACCGAGAGCGACTCGCCTCGTTTAACGTTTTCGACGACATCTTCAAACTGCTTTATTATATATGTATTGCCGAGTGTGCTTACCGATTTTTCGATACAGTCTACCATCTGAAGACCGCTCGAGAAAAGGTTTGACATTGTACGGGCAAAACGTGCCGTATAGATAGTGCGAAGCAGCTTGCCGATCTTCGGCATCTTCAGCAGCATCTCATCCCATTTGAGCTTTGTCGAGGGAGTTTTTATTATCAGACGCAAAGCAATTACTATTGCGATAACAACGATAACGAGAATGTACCACTGGTTTATCATAAAGTCACTTATTCCGAAAATAGCGGCTGACAGCGGAGGCATCTCGGTATCGCCCGCAAGGTCACGGAACATAGGCATAATCATCGTGAACATGGCGACCATAATAACTACGAGCAGTACAAGAAGTACGATAGGGTAAATCATAGCGCCCTTGATCTTGTTCTGCGTCTTGCTGTCCTTAGCATAGTGCTCCGATACACGGTTCATAATTACGTCAAGGTTACCTGAAGCTTCGCCCGCGCCGACCATACTGACAAACAGTGACGGGAAAACGCCCGGCTTTGTGGCTATAGCCTCTGAGAAGCTACGACCCTTCTGAACCTCCTCGTATATATCAAGCAAGACCTGCTTCTGCTTTTTGTTCTCCGACTGCGCTTGCAATATCTGAAGCGCTTTTACAAGGCTTACGCCGGAGGTAAGCATGGCGGCAAGCTGACGGCAGAAGAAAGACAGATCCTTTGTTTTGAACTTGAACTTGACATCTGCCGCCTTGTTCTTTGTTGCGTCCTTATAGGACGTACAGAACAAGCCCTTTTGTCGCAGTTTGTCAATAAGTTCTACGGAATCTTCCGCCATTTCGGTGCCTTTTACCTTTTTACCGTTAACGTCGGTAGCAACGTAAGTAAAAGTTGTCACTGGTTATCCCCCATTCATCTTAACAGAATAAAACAACCTCCATAGCAAATGGAAATTATTATATAACAAAATTATACCATAAGTTTTAGCGAATAGCAAGAAAACTTTGGTGGCATATCAAACAATTTTATCGGGCAAAATTTATGAAAAATTGCCGAAAAGTCTACGTCGTTTTCGGCAATTTAAGGCATATTTTTGTATTTTTTAAGGCTTGCTATATATGCAGAACCATTTTGGGCATATTATGGCAATATGCCCGGGTATACTATATATAATAGAAACACCGAGTGCAATTACGCTTCGAGTGCGATCGTTATCATATCGGTCAGCGTTTTTTCGCGCTCCTCGGGGGTGATATCCTCTGTGCCGGTAAGCGGATTGTTTGTTACGGTGCATATGCAAAGCGCCTTCTTGCCTGCGGCGGCGGCATTCATATACAGCGCGGCGGCTTCCATTTCAACAGCCAGAACGCCCATCTTAGACCACGCGGAAAGGCTGTTTGAAGCGTCGTAATAAACCTCGCCGGTAAGCACGTTGCCGACATGAGCCTTTATATTCTTCTCTGTTGCAAGCTCGTACGCTCTTTTCACAAGCCCGAAATCGGCTATCGGGGCAAACGTACCGGGCAGACCGTACTGCCTGTCGACATTTGTATCGTGACAAGCGCCCTGCGCAATGATAACATCTCTGGGCTGAACCTCGGGAACAAGCGCTCCCGCCGTGCCTATTCTGATAATTGTGTCGGTATCGTAGAAATTATACAGCTCATAGCTGTATATTCCGATAGAGGAAACGCCCATTCCGCTTCCCATTACGGTGACCTTTCCGCCCTTGTACAAGCCGGTGTAGCCGAGCATATTTCTTGTGTCGTTTATGCAAACGGCATCGGTCAGATAATTTTCTGCAATAAACTTTGCTCTCAGCGGATCGCCGGGCATAAGAACTTTATCTGCGATCTCTCCCATCTGCGCTTTTATATGAGGTGTTGGTACATTTGACATAATAATTATTCCTTTCGCATTCGTATTTTCGGCTTATGCGGCGACAACGTTACATAAAATCGGCGATAAATTCTTCATAATATTACAATTTATGTTTGCATTCGCGATTTTTTACACGTTACATAGCCCATATTATTCCAATAAAGTTACAGCCGCGTAACCATTTTGCTTAAAAACAGCAAAATTATCGGGGTTTACACACATATTATACACTATCGGCAGAAAAATGTCCAGTTACATTTAAACGATTACATTATTTTTTGTCAATCTGAACGAAAATTAAGCCAATCGAACAAATTAAGGTAAAAGTTACTTGACCGCAGGGTAAAATTTATGTATAATTCATTTCAGTCGGACGACAGATTCGGCATTATAGAACGTCACAAACTTACTGTAAGGAGATTAAAAATGAAGAAGATCTTAGCTTTAGTAGCAGTAGTAGCTATGGTAGCTGCAATGGCAACAGCATGCGGCAACAACACAACATCAGGTTCAAGCGTTGGTAGCTCTACAAGCGTTTCTGAGTCATCTAAGTAATCAGAAATAACGGAAAATATCGGGAGCATCGGCAATGTGTCGGTGCTCCTGATTTTTTTGTTTGTAGGAAAAGTGAGCCAAAGCGCAAAGAATAGTGCGTATGGTCCACTTTTTGGTATGCGGAGAAAGTCTGTTTTTAGCGCACTTCTGTTATATGGTATTAGCAATTAACATTGATAGTAGGCTACCGATACTGCCTTTTGTCGGACAGCACTTCTCGGGTTCGCTATTCCATTTGATGACGTTGCTGCTATGTGTGAGGGGAAGAACCAACGAGAAACTGAAAAACAACTTCTGGGCAATTACAATCCCCACGGTCACGGCTCGGAAGTGTCAGAGATATATAAAAGTCAGATTTTCTTAACTTATATACTGAAGAATTCTGAACTTGTATTAGCCGTGCCACCTCCCCTTTTTCGAGGGGAGGCAAGGTATAGTGCTCAGCACACAAACAATTGCGTTTAAAAAGCCGTCATAAGCGGGACGCTCCGCTCTGTTCGACCC
>DJPL01000015.1:28033-38322 GCA_002437415.1 Ruminococcaceae bacterium UBA6413
TTTCGGTGACAGTGCAGTTGCACCGATATACTCACGAAATTATTAACACCTTGGCTGTGCAGAAACTGTTTTTGGCGTTGTTGGCTGTATATTTATTGTTTTGACATTTTTACAATATGTTGCACTGCAATTTCAATGAAAATTGATAAGCTGAAGTTTTTATCATTTCTCACAACGTATCATTGTATTGTGCGCATATCTCCTGCACGCTCCTGCCGCTTTCACGGTTATAGCGATTAACGACAATTATCTGCCCGCCTGTTATGGTGCCGGGCTGTTCACGACAGGTCATAAACACCCTTATTCCGCACCCGGATATGACCTCTGCGCTTCCGTCGGTAAGAGAGCCGAACGGATAGGCGAATGCGACAGGTCTTATTCCTGTCACCTGCTCAAGCTTATCTGACAGAGCGGATACATCATTATAGAGCGCGTTGTGATAATCGGACGCATTTTCTCCGTCCTTTTGTGCACAGCCGTTTCTGTCGCCGGTATTTGAATGCAGGTCATAGGTGTGATTTCCTATTTCGACATATCCGCTGTCGGACAGCTGTTTTATCTCGTTCCACGTCAGGTAGGCATATGACAGGTGCTTGCCCTCTTCACCTATCTGTGAATATTCGTCCGTGTAGCAACCGACAATATTTATGACCGCTTTCATATTATATTTTTCCAGAAGCGGCAGGACATAATACAGACCTGTTTCATAACCGTCGTCAAAGGTTATCATCACGGCCTTATCGGGGAGCTTTTTCTTCCCGTCATTTATCTGCTCAAGCTCCGACGGCAATATCGAAACATATCCGTTTTCCGACAGATATTTCAGATCTGCCTCAAGCTCATACGGAGTGATTATATACTTTCCCGAGCGGCTCTCGTCCTTAAGCACCTGATGATACATCAGTCCGAGAAATCTGCCGTTTTCTTCGTCCTCGGCATATATCGCCGCACTCAGCACGCCGAGCATTGCCGCTATACATACTATCCCCGCTCCTATTGCGGCGGCGATACAGGCTTTACCGCTTTTCACAGTATCATCTCCATTTGTTCTTTTTGTTTAATTATCTGCATTTTATGGGCTTATTATTCGTTAAATTGACATATTTTTGATAAAGCATTGATTTTTTGGCGGTTTGCCGATTGACTGTAAAAAGGAGTAGTTGTATAATTTACACAGTTTGATTTATTTGTATTTATGACACAGCAAAATATAATTTTTCTATCTATAATCATTTTCTAACAGGAGAGGTAAATATGAAACCGGAAAAAATGCAGGAAAAGCATATTGATGTAAGCGTAATAGTCCCTGTATACAACGTAGAAAAATATGTGGCACGTTGTCTTGAGTCACTGGTAAACCAGCAATGCGACTGTAATTATGAGATAATAGTTGTCAACGACGGCACAAAAGACAATTCAATGGAAATAGTAAACGACTATGCGACCTGCTACGACTTCATACGCGTCTGTTCTCAGGAAAACTCGGGCGTTTCGGTAGCACGAAACAAAGGTATAGCCAAGGCTCGCGGCAAATATATAATGTTTGTCGACAGTGACGATTACGTATCACCCTCTTATATTTCCGTGCTTTATAACACGGCAGAGGCATACGGCTCGGATATTGCGCAGTGCAACTACAGAAATGTATTTGACGGCAATGACGGCGGTATGAATAATTTTATACTGCATAAAAAAGGCGTTTTCGACGGTAAAAAGGTATTCGGCGAGGTGCTTATGGATATCACTGTCCGCAGTTATATCTGGAATAAGATCTACCGCCGCAGTCTGTTTACCGATAACGACATATACTTCCCTCAGGGAATGTGCTTCGGCGAAGATATTTCTGTTATGCCGCAGCTTTTCTACTATGCCGACAAGGTATCCTTTGCAAATGATACCCTGTATTATTACGCCCACCACGAGGGCAGTGTGACAGGAAGCATCTCAAAGCGCGATACCGTAAGCTACCTGCGCGCATATGCGTCACTGCGTATGTTTATGGAGAGCGAGGATATCTTTGAACAGCACAGATTTATATACTATCTTCTGCGCAAGAAGATCTCAATAACAATATACGGTATGCTTATCCGTTGCTGGTGGAGAGATCCGAAAAACACCCATGTGCTCAGCACATATAAGCGTACAAGAAAGTATCTCAAGGCGTGCTCATCGAAAAAGCAGAGCATTCGCTATACGGCGACCGAGCTTACAACCGATAAGTAATACAATACCCGCGGTTTATTTGCCGCGGGGCGTTTTTGTAAGCGGGCACTGCAAAGAATCGCTGTATTTCGCTAAATTTTCACATTTTCCCTGTTGCATTCGTATCGGCTTTATGGTATACTTAATGTATATGTAAAGTGGAGAAAAATTATCATGAGTATTTCAGTAGCTATAGACGGCCCTGTAGGAGCGGGCAAAAGCTCCATTGCCAAGGAATGCGCTAAGCGCTTAGGCTTCGTATACGTTGACACAGGCGCTATGTACCGCTGTATAGGTCTTTTCTGCGACCGCAACGGCGTGGATATGGACGACCCGTTAAGAGTGGGTGCGGCACTGTCGCATATTTCGCTTGATGTGAAAATAAAGGACGGTACACAGCATATATACCTCAACGGCTATGACGTTTCGGAGGAGATACGTCTTCCCGAGATAAGCATGGCGGCATCAAAGGTATCGGCGATCCCCGCTGTAAGAGCGTTTCTTCTTCAGTTCCAGCGTGACATGGCTGAAAGCCAAAACGTCATAATGGACGGCAGAGATATAGGAACGGTAGTTCTTCCCAATGCAACGGTAAAGATCTATCTTACCGCAGACGCAGAGGTAAGAGCAAAGCGCCGTTATGATGAGCTTATCGCAAAGGGAACGGCGGTGTCGTTTGAAAGCGTGCTCGCCGATTTAAAGCAACGCGACCATAACGATATGACAAGAGAGATAGCACCGCTGAAGCAGGCAGACGACGCAGTGCTGGCGGACACGACAGAGCTTGACTTTGCCGGCTCGTGCGAGCTTATCGTTAAAATAATCAAAGAAAAGGCAGATATCAGATAATGTATGAATTTTTCAGAAAGATAGTATGTCTTTCGATGCACATAAAATACAGGATCAAAATTATCGGCGGCGATAACAGACCGTACAAGCATGGTATCAGGGGCGGCTATATCATAGCCTGCAACCACCAGGATTACGGCGATCCGCCGTTAATTGCCGCAGTAAACAAGGCTCATTTTTCATTTATGGCGAAGATAGAGCTTTTCCAGAAAAACAAGTTCTTTGCATGGCTTATCACTAAGTGCGGAGCGTTCCCGGTCGTAAGAGGCGCGGGTGACGGAAGCGCAATTGAACACGCGATCTCCGACATTGAAAAGAACAGAGCGTTTGTAATTTTCCCCGAGGGCACACGCTCAAAGGACGGAAATATAGGACGTGCAAAGTCGGGTATTGCGGTTATTGCGGGCAAGACAAACGCACCTGTGCTCCCGATGTGCCTTAAGTACGGCAAAAAGGGCTTCCGCAGAAAGGTGTGGATCTCGGTCGGCGAGATGATACCCGCTGAGCAAATAGCGCTGAACGGCGACGACAGGACTGAGCTCAGACGTGTTTCCAACCTTATAATGGATAACATAAAGATGCTTATGGACGGAATGAGCGAGTACGGCGACCCGCTTCCGAAGCAGTATGTCCCTAAAGCCGAAAAGAAAACCGATGAGGAAAATAAGTGAGCCCTTACAATATTGAGATTGCAAAGGGCGCGGGCTTCTGCTTCGGTGTGAAGCGCGCGGTTGAGATAGCCGAAAAGACAGCCGCAGAAAACGGCAGATGCTGTACGCTCGGCGAGCTTATCCACAACGGCAGTGAGATAGCAAGGCTTGAAAAGCTCGGAGTTTTCCCGATAGAAAGCCCCGATGAGCTGCCGCCCGGCGAAACACTTATTATACGCTCACACGGAGTTTCCGCGGCTGTGACGGACTATATCACCGCCAAGGGTATTAAATACACGGACGCTACCTGTCCTTTCGTTGCAAAGATACACAATATCGTTTCAAGGGCGGAGGGGCATATAATAATAGCCGGCGACCCCGACCACCCCGAGGTTATCGGAATAGTCGGACACTGCAAAAATCCCGATGAGGTTACGGTGGTTCGTGACTCGGACGAGCTTGAAAATGTACTGAACTTACAGGATTTTACTCGTCAAAGTGCACTAATTATGGTGGCTCAGACGACATTTAATTCGTCAAAATGGCAATCTTGCAAAAAAGTTGCAAAAAAACACTATACAAATATCACGATTTTTGATACAATATGTAGTGCGACGGCTGAACGTCAGCGCCGCACAGAAGAGCTTGCGGAGCGCTCGGTGCTTATGATAACGGTCGGAGGAAAAAACTCCAGCAACACAGCAAAGCTTGCACAGATAAGTCAAAAACACTGCCCCGTAATATTCACGGAGGACGGCAGTGATATTGATAAAGCCGCAGTACTTGAACTGCTCCCTTTGCAGGGCGGTACGGTCGGTATAACGGCAGGAGCTTCGACACCTGCCTATATAATAAAGGAGGTTCATAGAATTATGAGCGAAATTCTCAACAATGAAGAAGGATTCGACTTCATGGCGGAGGTTGACAAGACCTTCAAAAAAGTATATATAGGGAACAGGGTCAAGGCTTTAGTAGTAGCTGTAAACAA
This sequence comes from Ruminococcaceae bacterium UBA6413, assembly GCA_002437415.1. Lineage (GTDB taxonomy): Bacteria > Bacillota > Clostridia > Oscillospirales > Ruminococcaceae > Ruminiclostridium_E. The sequence continues at coordinate 32,723 of DJPL01000015.1, forward strand.
GAACGAAGCTGTTGTAGACTTAGGCACAAAGCACTCGGGCTACATTCCTGCAAGCGAGCTCTCGCAGGATCCCAATGCAGCTCCCTCGGATGTTGTTAAGGTTGGCGATGAGATCGAAGCTATCGTTACAGCTGTAAACGACGCAGAAGGTACAGTTACACTTTCCAAGAAGAAGGTTGACAGCGTACTCGGCGTAGAAAAGCTCGCCGCTGCTATGGAAGCAAATGAAACGCTCGAAGGTGAAGTATCATCGGTAGTTAAGGGCGGCGTTATCATTATCTCCAACGGTACAAGAGTATTTATCCCCGCATCACAGACAGGCGTTCCCAAGGACGGCAAGCTTGAGGAGCTCCTCAAGAAGACAGTTCCTTTCAAGGTTATCGAAGTAACAGAAGCAAGAGGCAGAGTTGTAGGATCTATCCGTCAGGCTAAGAAGGAAGCTAATGACGCTGCTAAGGCTAAGTTCTGGGAGACAGTTGAAGTCGGTCAGAAGTTCACAGGTGAAGTTAAGTCTATCGAAAGCTACGGCGTATTCGTAGACCTCGGCGGAGTTGACGGTATGGTTCACTCAAGCGAGCTCACATGGAACAGAATCAAGCACCCCAGAGATATCGTTAAGATCGGCGACAAGCTCGATGTATATGTAAAGAGCTTTGATCCCGAGAAGAAGAGAGTATCACTCGGCTGCAAGAAGGAAGAGGACAACCCCTGGAACAAGTTTGTTGCAGAATATCACGAAGGCGATGTTGTTGACGTAACAATCGTCAGCATCACTCCTTTCGGTGCATTCGCACAGATCATTCCCGGCGTTGACGGTCTTATCCACATCAGCCAGATCTCAACAGAGCGTATCAACAATGTAGCTCAGGTTCTTTCTATCGGCGATGAGGTTAAGGTTAAGATCATCGAAATCAACGAAGAGCAGAACAGAGTAAGCCTTTCGATCCGCGCACTCAAGGAAGAAATGCCTGAGGAAGAGGAAGAAGCAGCTGAAGGAGACGCTGAATAATCGTTAATAAGCGAATATTAAAGAGCCATCGGTGACGGTGGCTCTTTTTGTGTGTTATAACAGCTATGCGGATTTATACCCTCTGTCCGAACTTAAGCAGTATCCTTGAATACAGCTCCTTATTTATCTCATAATAATCGGTAGCGGTGGTCTTTCTGTCGTTTTCGTACAGCTCAAAGCGCATAATTATCTCGCTGTAGTCCTCTTTATAGTAAAACACGCACAGCCAGTAGCGGTTCTTTTCGGCGTAATAATTCACCGGCTCAAGCGTCAGCACCGCGCTTAAATCGCCGTTTAAAAGCGTTGTGAGCTCATCGGGCTTTATGTAGCAGAACTGTACCTTCTTGGTCATAGGCATAACCTTCGCTTTTCTTTTTAGCGGAGTGTCGGCTGTATCTGTTTTATCCGTTTTCTTTTTAAAGAAGAACATATATTTCCCTCCTGTACATACTTCCTATAATGCTATTCTATCACACATTGAACACTATGTCCATATATTTTTTCACTTGTGATAAAAATACCGTTAAATCAATTATCTGTCAAACTTCAAAGCTGTATCACAACTTTTTCACATACGAACTGTATACTTTAGCCATAGTCAAAAAACAATAAAGCCTACGGGCATGAAAGGACGATAGATATGACAGACGGATTTGAACGCAATGATATGAATACAAATGACAGTGAGCAGGTCCAGAGCTTCTCTACTGCCGAAAACACACAGCAGACAGCGGATACTTCCGCAAATGCAGGAGCATATACAGCAAATACTGCAAGCAGTACAAACGGCGGTTATAACAGCGGCTCTTACAGTAGCTCGTACAATGCTCAGCAGAACGCCTACAACTCATATTACAGATATGCAGGCAATATGAACAACGCTCAGCCCGGTATGAACAACGGTCAGAGCAATATACACGTTGACCCGAACGGCGGCAAAGCACCGAAGAAAAAGGGCGGCAGTAAGGGTGCACTGGTAGCAGGTATTGTTGCACTGGCTCTGGTAGTCGGCGGCGGTGCAGGATTTGCCGGAACGGTACTTGGAAACAACATCGGCGTACTTGACGGTCTGACGCTTACATCATCTGAGTCTTCTTCAAACGGTGCAAATACAGACGGTTCAAGCAGTACCGACAGCACTGCTTCCGCTCCTTCGACAACGCTTAACACATCAAATACGGCTACAGCCGCTCCTCTTGACGAGAGCAAGATAAATGACAGCACAAACAGCACACTGCTCAACGCAGAAGAGCTTTACGAAAAGGTCAAGGACACGGTAGTTCTTGTATACAACTATCAGCGTCAGACGGGATATGCAGAGCCTGTCAAATACGGCAGCGGCAGTGGTGTTGTATTCACCTCCGACGGTTATGTTATCACAAACGCTCACGTTGTTGAGGGTGCAGACAAGATGACTGTAGTTGCTCCCGATTACAAGAACTCGGACAGCACTAAGGAATATGAAGCTACGGTTATCGGCAGTGATACCTATTCAGACCTTGCGGTTCTGAAGATAAGCCGTGACGATCCGTTTGAATATGCAACGCTCGGCGACTCCGACACGGTAAGAGTAGGTCAGGACATCTGCGTACTCGGTAATCCCAAGCAGCTGCTGAACTCCCTGACAAAGGGTATTGTTTCGGGACTCGGCAGAGCCTCTGCTTCAAACAGCGCATACGGCACAAGCACTATCCAGATCGATGCCGCTATAAACAGCGGTAACAGCGGCGGCGGACTTTTCGATATGTACGGCAACGTTATCGGTATAGTTGACTACAAGCTGGTATCAAACTCGCAGGCATCTATCGATAACATAGGATTTGCGATCACAATAAACGAGGCTAAGCCTGTTATCAACGACCTTATGACAAAGGGCTATGTTACAAGCCGTCCGGGTCTTGGTATCAACGGTGAAGAGATAAGCGAATACAGCGCATATATGCAGGGTCTTGAAAGCGGCGGCGTATATGTAACATATATCTCTGAGGATATGCCGGTAGCAAAGAGCGGTCTTCAGGTCGGCGATATCATTTCACAGGTAAACGGCACTGCGGTTTCATCGGTAACGGATATCCAGAATATCATTGCCGAGCTTAAAATCGGTGATACTGTTGAGCTGACTGTTTACAGAGCAGGTGCAACAGGCAGATATACTACAAAGAAGATCAGTGTTGAGCTTGCGGAGATCAAGCTTAGCTGATAATGGTGAGTTAATAATAATAATAATAAATAAGGGGCTGTGATGGGGTTCATCACAGCCTCTTTAATTTACACTTTTAAATTCAGCATAACAGACGACATAAACATACCGTCCTTTACTTCAGAGCGGTAAGTACCGCCGTACTTTTCGGTTATGCTCTTCACCGACTCTACACCGATACCGAAGCCGATATGCTTTGAAGAGAACAGCACGCCGTTGATATCCTTTTTAACGTTGCCTGTGAATGTGTTGTCGATACCGAGGCAGAGCGTATATTCATCGGTCGCTACCCTTATCACGATCCTTCTGTCATCGCTGTTTTCCGCCTTGCAAGCATCTATGGCGTTTTCTATAAGATTGCCGAAGAGCACCGACAGGTCGGTTTCGTCTACCGATATCTTTTCGGGGATAACCGCCTTTACATCATAATCTATATCCGCGTTTTTCGCCATCTGGGCAAAATACAGCATTACCGCATTGACAGCCTTGTTTTCACAGAAGCTTATCAGCGTATCGTCGGGCAGGCTCTGCTGATAGCTGTTAAGATACTTCTCAAGCTCGTCATATTTGTGATCTCTCATATACTCCTGCATAAGCGAAATATGATGGCGCACATCGTGCTTTGCGCGTCTTGCATCGGTAATTTTCTCCTGTAGGTTTTCATATTGCAGGTTTTGCATAGCAAGACGATGGTTGTTTTCGCTGAGCTTTATGTTCTTCTCCTGCTCGTTTATCAGCTTGGCAATAATATAATAAACAAGGCACGCGCCGACATTTATAAAGAACAGGAATACGGCGTTTCCGACATCAAGCGCGGTTTCAAGGCTTGATTTTCCGTTGTTATAAAGCATATAGTACCATATCAGATAGAAAGTAGCGGGTACGAGCCACAAATAACGCCACTCTATGCCCGTAGGCTCTTTCTCGACAGCGGGAGTATATACTTTTTTTGTATAAACGAAAAGCGGTATCCATACTATCGCCAGTACAAAGAACATAATCAATGAAAACGACCAGCGGTATGACTGCACGGCAAGGTAGGGGAAAAACACGCCCTCGATGCATTTAGATGCGGCTACTGCAAAATTCGCCGTATTTGATATCATCAGCAGTGCGAAGATAGCCTTTCCGAAATGCACCTTCACGGCGATGAAGTAGAACACGGCGTAAAGCACCGTGCTGACCGCACTCGCAAGCGCCGTCTTTCCTCCGGAGAAGAAGGTCGCCCACAAGCCCAGTCCCATCTGTGCGAACGTCACAAGAACTATAAGTAAGACCGTGACTCTCTTTGAAAAACGCAGTCGTGAACGGAACGGATAGATAGCAAGTGCCACGAACGGCAGGAAATTAAGCAGTGAGTAAACACATATCTCAGCTGTTCTGTATAACGAAGGCATCGTCAGTCACCGCCCTTTCTGAGCTTTTCAAAGCAATAGGCGGTATAAATATCAGACGCTTCTTTTGCTTTTCTTCTGCTTATCGGAATGCGGGTATTGTCCGACATAACGAAAACATCATTCTGCTGTGCGGATACCTCGTCAAGGTTTATCACAACGCCTTTTGACGGACTGAAAAAGCCCTGCTGTTCGCACAGCACAATTTCGGCGCTTCTGAACGCAGTCCTGATTTTCACGGTGGGGCTGTTTTTATAGTGGATATTGACGCAGTGCGAAAAAAAGTCAGCGTATATTATGTTTTTCAGGATTATCGCCGTGCCGTCGGCAAGCACCGCCGTGCGGCGCTCGTTTACCTCGTTGAGCTTAAGCCGCTCAAGCATTATCTTGATCTGATCCTCGCCGTAAGGCTTATGCAGATAGTAGCTTGCGTTGACCTCATAGCTTTCACCTGCAAATTCGTTGCTGGTGGTCGCGAAAACTATACGGACATCTTTATCATCGTTTCTTATGATACGCGCGATCTCCATACCGTTCTTTTCACCCATAAATATATCGAGGATAACTACGTCATATTTTTCCTTTTCCCAAACGCCGAGAAGCTCCTCACCGCTACCGAAGCAATGCGCCTCGACATCACTGAGATTATTCTTTATATATGACAGTAGCATTTCTATTTCACGCTTGTCATCATCTGCTATGGCAAATCTCAACCAATGACCCCCTCCGTAATTTTGATGGTTATATTTATAATAGCACAAAAGTGAGGAATTTACAACAGAAACGGAGGGCTATGATGAAAAAAACAGGGGGTTGTGACACAACCCGAAAAAGAAAAAGCAAATCGAAGCGCACAAGATAGTGCGCACGGCTCACTTTTTTGTTATGTGTAGAAAGTTTGTTTTTTAGTGTACTTCTATCATAACGTTTTAGTAATCAACATTGATGGCAGGCTGCCGATAGTTCTATTCGTTGGATAGCACTTCTCGGGTTCGCT
>DJPL01000019.1 GCA_002437415.1 Ruminococcaceae bacterium UBA6413
GTCTTGCTTTCGCAAGCACTCGGTCGTTTCGCTTCGCTTCACTGGGCTACCAAGTCCAACGGAGCTTTAGCGGAGTGCACGAGCCTTGCGTAAGTAAGGCTCAAACTTGCACCTGTTCCCTTTGGTGCTTTCCCTCGTTTATAGTAGCAACGTTATCACATAGAATAGCGAACCCGAGAAGTGCTATCTGACAAATAGCGCTATCGGTAGCCTGCTACCACAATAAAAACATCAAACATTTCCGCTAGGCGAAAACAAAAAACAAAAAACCATATATCATTATTATACCACACTTCCCCCACACCCGCAACTTTCTTTTAAATTATCCACATTAAATGTATACCTGTTTCATTTCGAGTTATCCTATTAACAACCACCTTAAAACACCGTGAATTGTATGTAACTTAACGTTAGTTAAAATTAGCTAAACGCATTTGTAACCGTGAAAATGTGTTTCACAGGCACTTGCTTAACAACACGGTGTAACAAAGTTAAGTTAATATCGCATTTGTATCTTATGCACATAAAACGCGAATATGTTTTATATGTTTTAGCTGAATTTCCTATATACTTATTGACTTTTAGCTAAAACGGTGTATAATCTTAAGTGAATTAAGCGAACGGAAATTAGCTTAATAAACATAAGCAAAATTCATTATTAAGGACAAGTGATTAAGTGCTTGTCCTACCAGAAAGGAAATTATCACATGAAAGCAAAGAAGATACTCGCAGGTATCCTTGCGGCAAGCACAGTAGTATCACTTGCGGCTTGCAGCAGTAACAATGCAACATCATCAACAGGCAACACATCATCTACATCTGACGCATCTAAGACTGAAGAAAGCAAGAGCGATGCAACAACAGCTGACGAAGCTTCTTCAACAACTCCCTCGGGCGACAAGATCACTCTTAAGGTGCTGACACACCGTACAGACCGTAAGGACGACGGCTCGCTTGACAAGATGACAGATGCTTTTGAAGAAAAGTACAACTGCACAGTTGAATATCAGTCATTCAAGGATTATGCCGGTGACGTTTCAACAATGATGAGCACTAAGGAATACGGCGACGTTCTGATGATTCCCGATACAGTAAAGCTCGAAGATCTTTCAAACTTCTTTGAACCCCTCGGTCAGTACGATGAGCTCAAGGATAAGTACAAGTGGGCTAACCAGAAGATGTACGAGGGTACAGTTTACGGACTTGCACACTTAGGCTCGGTAAGCGGCGGTATCTGCTACAACAAGCAGGTATGGGCAGACGCAGGTATCACGGAAATGCCCAAGACACCCGAAGAATTTATCGCTGACTTAAAGAAGATCAAGGAAAAGTTCCCCGACGTGATCCCTTACTACACAAACTTCAAGGAAGCAAGCTGGACAGCTTCTCAGTGGTCAAGCCTTGTAGTTCCTTCGTCAGGCGATCCCGACTTTGAAACAAACCTCATCGTAAACAAGGAGGACTTCTTCAAGGAGGGTCAGCCTTACTATAACGTATTCAAGCTGATGTATGATATATATTCAGATTCTTCTCTTATCGAGGGCGACCCGATGAGCTCTGACTGGGAAGGCTCAAAGCTTATGATAGCTAACGGCGAGGTTGCTACAATGACAATGGGCTCATGGGCAGTTTCACAGTTCCAGCAGGTTGCTAAGGACAACGGTCTTGATCCCGAAAACATCGGTTATATGCCCGCTCCCTTCACAAAGGACGGCAAGCAGTACGCACAGTATGCGGCAGACTACTGCATGGGCGTAAACAAGAACTCTTCCGATGATAAGAAGGATCTCGGCAAGAAGTATATCGAATGGTTCATCGCCGAGTCAGGCTTCTCTGAGGCCGAAGGCGGTATCAATACACTTGAAGGAAGCAAGCTCCCCGATTACCTCTCAGCATTTGACGGTTGTGAGTTCTTCACAGCAAATGCGGCTCCCGACGGTCTGACAGGTGTATTCAATGCAATTGATAAGGACTCAGAAGTAGGTATATGGGACGGCGACTCTGCTAACTTCAAGCTCCAGCTTGCAGAAGCAGCATTCGCAGGCAAGGGCGATGACGGCTTTAAGGCCATCGCAGACTCCGTTAATCAGAAATGGGCGGCAACAAGAGATGCTAATGAAAAGCTCGCCGCTTATATCAAGGATAACGGCTAATCAACGCTATCGTATTTTCTTCATAGATACTCCAAACACACAAACCCGTACGGAAAGGCGAAAGTCTTTCCGTATAGGTTTATATGGGAGTAATTAAAAAATTACAAAAATTAAAAATTATTTCTTGAAAGGACGGTAATTATGGCTACTTCAGGCGTTACCGCAGTTCAGAAACGACGTACACTCGGACAGTGGCTGAAAGGCTACACCGGTCAGAAATATATGACGACCGTACTGTTTCTGGCAATACCTGTTGCACTGCTGATACTTTTCACTATCATTCCCGCAGTGAATATGGTGATATTCAGCTTCCAACAGCGTGACCAGCTTGGCGTAAATGTGCAGTGGGTAGGCTTTGACAACTACAAGACGCTGTTCACCGATATGTCATATCTCTCTACGCTTATCAACAGCTTGTACTACTTCATCGGTTCGTTTATACAGCTCGGACTTGCACTTTTCATAGCAACACTGCTTTGTTCAAAGATTAAACTCGCAGGATTGTTCAAGGGCATCATATTCTTCCCCTACCTTATGAACGGCGTTGCGGTCGCACTTATCTTCCAGCGCTTCTTCAGAGGCGATGACGGCGGTACGCTCAACTCCATAATAGCGCTTCTCGGCGCAGATCCCGTAAAGTGGCTGTCAAACGGCGCTATCAATAACTGGTGTCTGGTTTTCGCGTCTGTATGGCGTTATATCGGCTTTGATATATTGATGTTCATCGGCGCTATCCAGTCTATCTCGCCCGACATATACGAGGCGGCAGACCTTGACGGCGCGAACGCATGGCAGAAGTTCTGGCACATAATCTTCCCCGGCATCAGAACTATTATCGCTCTACAGCTTATCCTTGCTATCAAGGGTGCGGCTTCTGTATTTGAAATTCCGTATATCATCACGGGCGGTAAGATGGGAACGTCGACATTCGTTATCAAGACGATCGAAACCGGCTTCCAGTATCAGAAGATCGGACTTGCGTCCGCAATGGCTATCGTGCTTCTGTTTATCATAATAGTTATCACGGTGATACAAAAGATATTCTTCAAAGAAGAAAAGTAGGTGAACTCATGACAGACAATATCAAAACAAACGAAGCCGCAGAGCAGACCTCGTTCAATATGGAAAAGTACCGTTTCAAGGAAACGCCGCACGGTGTCAGAGTTTTTATAAACGTACTGAAATATGCCGTTCTTGTTATAGCGTGCCTTATGGTTCTTGTGCCGCTGGTAGTTGTGCTTCTGGGTTCGCTGAAAAGTCACCAGGACTTCCTCAAGAGCGGAGCTTTCGAGCTCCCGAAGGTAGTAGAGCTTTCCAACTTCAAGACGGCTTTCATTCAGGGTAATGTGTTGAAGGGCTTTATCAACACGGCGATCATACTCGTATTCTCGTGCGTCGGCACTATAATCACAGGTACAATGACAGCCTTTGTCGTACAGCGTTTTACGATGGTGTTCACAAAGCTTATCAAGAATATATTTCTTATCGCGGCTTTACTGCCCAACATCTCAATGCAGGTCACAGTGTTCCAGGTAGTGCACGCACTCGGACTTTACGACTCACTCGCCGCGCCGATAGTTCTTTATATCGGTACGGATATAGTATCTATCTATATCTTCATACAGTTCCTCAATAATATCTCGGTATCTCTTGACGAGAGCGCGATACTTGACGGCTGTTCATATCCGCGCGTTTACTGGAGCATTATCCTCCCGATGCTCCGACCCGCAATAGCGACCGTGCTTGTAATAAAGTTCGTAAGCATATACAACGACTTCTATACAGCAAACCTGTATATGCCCAGTGACGGACTTCAGGTCGTATCTACGGCACTGTACAAGTTCATCGGTCCTTACGGCTCACAGTGGGAGATCATCTTCGCAGGTGTTATCATCTGTATTATTCCGACACTTGTAATTTTCCTTTCAATGCAGAAGTTCATTTACAGCAACCTTGTTTCGGGTTCTGTAAAGGAATAATTGACAGCTCGGTTCTCCTTATAATATATTAAGCCACGCCCTGTCTTCCGACAGGGCGTGGCTTAATATTACGGTAAAATCAATGCTTAGTAGGGCATCTTATTCAATCAGTCCGTACTTGCAGGTGCCTATATACTTAAAGCCGTCCGCTGATATTTGATACAGCAAAATTGTGTTGTTGCCGTCATTCGGATCTACATCTGTGTCATCGTTCCATACGTATGCTCCGACATAACCGTAATATATATTTGTTGTGCCTGTTTCTTTCTGTATCATAGATGTATATACTGCACCGTTCTCGGTTGTATTGATAATATCGTACATTCTTTCGTATTTGTCGGTTTTTGATGCCGCTTTTCCGTTCTTTACATCGGCAATATCAAGCTCGTCAAGATATGTAAGGGATAAGGTCTTATTTTTGAGTGGCTTGTTGTTATTGTCGTATATAAAGAAGCTTTCTTTATGCGGGTCTATTGAAATATAGCCGAATTTGTCGTAATTATCCCTTGTTACGGGCTGAGTAACCGTTATTACGCAATCTTCCGCATATTCACCTGTCACTGTTCTGAATTCATCAGAGCCGACATACGGTTTTGTACACTTTATGGTTTTATTGCCCTTGCTGAATGACACCTCACGGTAAATAACATCGGATATGTTGTAATAATCCTTGTTGTTGATTCTGAAATGCAGGACGTTACCGTTGTCGTTTGCATAAAGTTTTCTTATACAGCCGTCCTCGCCCTTGCCGTAGTCCTTTATCACCGCTCCCGTAAACCATCTGTCCGTGGTATCGGTATCACAAAGTATATATTCCTTACCGCTGACTTCTATGCTTTCATAATACATATCCGCAAGGTCTGACAGGGTGAAATCGTTTGTTCCGTCTACAACCTCAAATTTGCCGGCGGGAAGAGTACCGGTTGTCAGATCAATATTTATAATGCTGTTACTGCTGCTTTCGGTCACGGTGAATACGGCAAATCCGTTGTCGCCTGTAGTGGTCATCATAGGAGCGGCTATAACGTAAATGCCGTAGTCTATGCTGTCAAATGTGTGATCACTGCCGTCGGTATTAAAATAGGGTACTTCTGATATTTTGGTTTGCTCTATGGTTATGACTTCATCATTCGTAAGGAATGCCTTGTCAACCTTATAATAGAAAAGCATACTCCTGTCAAGATCGGCTGCGCGACCTGTCATTCTCAGCGTTACATTAGTCGCAGTACCTGTCGGCTCGGGAGCGGGCGCGGAAGTTGTGGCTTCGGGCGCGGAAGTTGTGGCTTCGGGCGCGGAAGTTGTGGTTTCAGGAGCGGCAGTTGTGGTTTCGGGTGCGGCGGCTGTCTGTGGTGCGGTCGTGCTCTCGGTTTCGGGAGTTGTTGATGTTGCGACGGTCGTGGTTGAAGTCGTAGTGGCAACTGTTGTTGTCGCCGTTGTTTCTTCAGGTCTTGGTGAGTTGTCACTGTCACTTACCACAGAGGTTATATCAACGGTTTTCGCAGCTGCCTCTATTTCGCTTGTAAGTCCGTAATTGAACATATAATTACGGCAGCAAAAAGCATTTTCAGGAACAATGTTAAAATAAGGCGAAACGACTATACGAAGCTTTCCGTCAACATATTTCATGGGTACATATCTGAGCTCAAACGTTTTGCTGTCGTTATCACCGTCTTTTGCGGTAAGAGATAACAGTATCAAAGAATTATGGCTTTCATCGGTATAAACAGCCGTGCAATACTGCGTATGTGCCGAGTACAGCTCGGTTACAGGAAGATCTTTGTCGATATTTATACCGAATTTTGATTTTGCGTTATTTTTATCTGCCGGCTGAATGTAATCGGGGCAGTAATTATAAAAATCTTCTGTGAAATTATCTGAGTGATTTCCCGTATATACCTGTGATACGGTATTTATAAATTCCTCTGAGGTGTCAAAGCCGAAATACGCCTTGTCGGCATAATAGAAACGATCGTTTTCGTAATAGCCTGTGCCGACAAAGCAGTTGGCGCTGTTGTTTTTGAAGCTGTCAATTTCCTGTGTACTCATATCCGAGGATATGCCTACCGCCTTATTGCTGTCGGTAAGAACAATATATTTGTTCGTGATGTCAATTGCATTATCGAACAGATCAAGAATTTCGCTCTGAACCTGCTTATCTGTGCAGAAAAGACTGTCAAAATCATCAGCCGCACTGATTTTCGGAGTATCTGTGGATGGTATAGTATCTATCGGGTAATAAGTTATTTTACCCAGCTGTGCCCAGAATGCCTTGTCATCAACGAAAGTCATTCCGCTCTTTTCGGAATGTACCCTTGTGTTTTCCGCAGGAATTACTGCGTTATCGGCGGCGCTGTTGTCGCCTATCGATACGCTGATAGGTCCGCCCTGATTGTTAAGCATTGCAAAGTGAACGCCCACAGCCGCCGTTCCTACGGTAATTACAGCCGCGGCGGCAGTAGCGACATAGCGCCTTATCTGTCTTTTGAAGTCTACTGCGGGCTTAGCCTCGTTTATAAGGCGGTCAAGTCCGTTCTTTTTCTGCTCGGGCGTTGCGTTTATCTCGTCAAGTGCCTGTTTTACAGTCATTATTCTACGCTCCTTTCATCGCCGAGGACATTCCTTAACAGCTCACGCGCCTTTTGCAGTCTTGAACGCACGGCAGATGGCGTGATATGAAGCATATGTCCTATTTCATCGCTTGAGTATCCGTCATAATAAAACAGATACACAGGTATTTTGAGATTATCGGGAAGATCCGAAAGCGCATAAAGAAGCTCCTTTGCCTCACTGATTATACCGCTGTCGGGGATATTGTCGGACAGCGGCTCATTTTTCCTGCTTGCGGCTTTCAGCATATTTTTACATATGTTTGAAGCCACACGGATAAGCCATGCCTTTTCGTGCTTCTCGCTTTCAAATCGTTTTCCTGTTTCGATAGCCTTAAGAAAGGTGTTATGTACCGCGTCCTCCGAGTCGTGGGCGTTTTTCAGATACATAAAGCTCACTCTGTACAGCGTGTCGTAATTACGCAGATACAGCTCTCTTATGCTTTCGGAAGAATAATCTGACGTCATAAATCGTTCCCCCTGAGTTTTTTCTCTCTTAACCTATAATACAACTGAAAGGGTCGTTTTGTCTATCGGAAAATTAAAAATTCGCAAAATCGTAGAATTTTATCAACTAGGCGGTGTTCAGATGTATCACCAACACCGCTGAAAACATTTTCCGTGCCAATAAGGTGTTAATAATTTCGTGAGTGTATCAGTGCAACTGCACTGCCACCGAAACTTCTAAAAAACGCACTGTGGTTTAGCGTTGTTAAAAAAAGAAGTATCACACTTGGCTTATGAACGCTCTGTTGGTTTCGCGTCCTGCGAAACTTTGGGCGTTCAACATCGGGCATCCTTGCCCTTCCCTTGTGTAAAGGTGAGCTTCTGTTGCTGAGTTAAACTCAGTCAACTCTTGAGGGATTGTTAGCGGAGGTGATGGCAGAAGTGAAAAAGTTAGTAGCAAACGATCCCTCAGTCTTGACGGCAGATAAGGTATGTGTAATATGAATGGTGTAAGCATCGCTGAATATGATTGTATTGAAAACAAGTAAGCCTTGCCGCAAGCCAGCTCCCTTTAGCAAGGGAGCCAAGATTAGTGAGGCGTTTGGCGGAGCGCGTGATTATTTATTAAATTGTTAGAGCGGATAAAAAACAGCGCGGCAGTAGTCTCTTTGGTTCTTCCCCTCGTTAATAACAGCAACGTTATTAAACAGAATATAGCGCCCCCGAGAAATGCTACCCGCACAACATAATATCAACTTTCCCTAACATAACAAAAAGGACGGGTAAAAACCCGTCCTTTGAAAAAGCGTATTCAGCGCAAAACTTACTTGAGTTCAACCTTAGCGCCTGCTTCTTCGAGCTTAGCCTTGATTTCCTCAGCTTCAGCCTTAGAAGCGCCTTCCTTGATAGCCTTAGGAGCAGCTTCAACGAGCTCCTTAGCTTCCTTAAGACCAAGGCCGCAAACGTCCTTAACAGCCTTGATAACTGCCATCTTAGCATCACCGAATGATGCGAGAACTACGTCAAATTCTGTCTTTTCTTCAGCTGCTGCTGCGCCGCCTGCTGCGGGGCCTGCTACTGAAACTGCTGCTGCAGATACACCGAATTCTTCTTCGAGAGCCTTAACGAGCTCGTTGAGCTCTAATACTGATAAGCCCTTTACTTCTTCAATCATAGCTAAAATTTTCTCTGAAGCCATTTTAATTATCCTCCGTTAATATGTTTTCATTGTTTGTGTTGCGGCTTTATTTATGCCGCCGTTTCTGTCCGCGCAAAAATTATTCTGCTGATTCGGACTGCTTCTTTTCGATCTCGCTTACAGCGATAGCAAGCTTCTGGATAGGGGACTGAAGCATAAATACCAGCTGTGCAAGCAGTGTTTCCTTTGTAGGAAGCTTTGCGTATGCAACAACCTCGTCCTTGCTGATGCCCTTGCCGTCAACAAAGCCCTTCTTGATCGAGAATGAGCCGTTGCTTGCTTCTTCCTGCTTGAACAGGATCTTAGGTGCAGTTACGATGTCGTCTTCTGAAAGTGCGAGAGCTGTTGTTCCTTCGAGAACGTCCTCGATACCCTCAACGCCTGCGATCTCAGCCGCACGCTTTAAAAGTGTGTTCTTAACTACAAAGTAGTCAACACCTGCCTCACGAAGTTCCTTTCTCAGAACTGTGTCGTCGGCAACTGTGATACCGCTGTAATCAACGAGTACACCGCAAGCGGACTTCTTGAGCTTTTCAGCGAGTTCAGCAACGTAATTCTGCTTTACCTGTAAAACTTTCTCACTAGGCATATTGTTTTCTCCTTTCGTGATTTACTGTTCGTAAAAAGGAAAAACATTTTAAAAAATGCCCTCCTCTGTAAGACAGAAAAGGGCAGAAAATTCAGTATTCTTCCCATTCCTCGGCAGGTGAGCAAAAGCTCTTTAGCGGAAAAACCGACCTGCTGTCTTTAGAACAGCGTGATTATTATATCATATTGAATGCGGGTTGTCAAGTGATTTCGTGAAGATTTTTGATCTGTGTGCTGTAGCGTAATATAAATTTTTAAAAAGGATATTTTATCCCCACCCCCTGCCCCCTCCCCGTGGGAGGGGGAGAATACAGGGGCTATCGCCCCAAAGCAAGGACGCTTTGGTTGCTTGCCAAAAGTTTTGCACGATGCAAAACCAACAGAGCAAGCAATAAGCGACCCTATTTACATTTTTTAATCCGTCAGCACGTTTGTGTAAGTTTTTTGTGCTGATGTGCAACGCCGCATTGAGAGAAGGGGAGTGCAGGAGCTTACAGCCTTGTAACTCCATCTGCGTTTATTAGTCCGTCAGCACGTTTGTATAAATTTTTCCGTGCTGAGGTGTAACGCCGCATTTTGCAAACAGATCGCTTACCGTCACAAATGTATAACCCTGCTTTTTAAGCTCCGGGATTATCGTGTCAAGCGCCTGTACTGTGCGGAAGTTTCCTTCCATGTCGTGCAGAAGTATCACCATACCGTTCTGAGCCTGCTCTATTATACGCTTACTGCGCTCTTCCGCGGATATTTCGTCAAGCCAGTCCTCAGCGCCGTTGCCGCAGATAAAGGTCAGCGGTATATCGTCATACATACTGTCGCAGAGTGCAATATACGGCGGACGGAAGAACTTCGGAGCAATACCGCCCGTTATCTGCTTTATCTTTTCATTTGTATATTCTATTTCGGCTTTTATTTCCTCGCTTGACTGCTGAGGCATAGCGCAGTGAGTTCTGCTGTGGTTGCATATTTCACAGCCGTATTCAAAGCATTCGCGCGCTACTTTTGCGCTTTCCTCGTTTATGTTGTTGCCCACAAGGAAAAAGCTTGCGGGAACATTATGCTTTTTCAGCATTTCAAGAACCTGCGGAGTGGTGACGGTATTAGGACCGTCATCAAAAGTGAGAGCTATGTATTTTGTATTCATCTGTTTTACTCCTTTTATTGTTTTTTAGGATAGATCACATTTACAAGGCGGAACAGTGACAATGAGAAAACAATATTTGTCACACTGTTGCAGAAGTAATATCCCATAAAATTAGTCCCCTCGACCGAACCGTAAAATACGAAAACGCTTGAGAAGTATATAAGACCTGTTATAAGATAAACGAGCGGGCAGAGAAGAGCCGCCGTTCTTGACATTGCACCGCGCACGAGCTGTATCATAATGACAGCGTCAAGCAAAAGCAGTATATCCATTACAAGATAAACGGTGATGTTGTATTCTCCGCCTGAAACAAAGCCGTTTTCCGCTATGAACGAAAGATCGTACACAAGACTGGGCGCTACTCCTATAATGCACATAAGCGGGATAAGGCGGAACATTTTTTGTGAGCCTCTGTAATAGTAAACTGCCGCCGATATCGAAAACCATATATACATTATCAGTGTTGTCGGGATCGATATCGTATATGCGGCGCAACTGATACATCCTGCCGAGATTATGTGCGGTATATAGTCTATGATCTCAAATACGCCCTGTACTGCCACAAGAAGCGAAAGCACCAGGAGAGCTGCGGCGTGGGCTAGCAGAAGAGCGTCGTTCTTTTCAGAGTATGTTTTATTGCTCAGCATATTTGCCCTCCGATGTTGCGGTTTCATTTATATCAACAAGGCACTTTTTACGCCATTTGCCGCCTTTGTATCTGACAAGGCACATTACGGCTGTCAGCACCCAGGTAAGACAGGTGGTAGTCCATACCGCCCACATTCCGACACCGGGTATATTTACAAGTATTGCCGCAAAGCCTATTCTTCCTATTACTTCCGCAAGACCGTTCAGAAATGCAAAGCCGACATCGCCGGCACCGTTCAGCAGTCCTCTTGTAGTATGGATAAATCCGAGCGGAACATAGAAGCACGCCGACAACAGGAGTGCCTTTGCGCCTATTTCAATAACCTGCTGTTCTTCAACGAAGAAGCCGACTATGTAATTACTCGTAAGAGCAAAAATGCCGAGCATTGCAAGTCCGAATGCGGTTGAGATCAGCATTGAGCGGTGATAACCCCTGACTACACGTTCGGGTTTTGCCGCACCGACATTCTGCCCCGCAAAGGTCGAGAGTGCAGTGCCGAGCGAGTTGAACGGCTGCTGTATCAGCTGTTCGACTCGCATTGTTGCGGTGTATGCCGCAACTACTATATCACCGAATGAGTTGGCGGTTTTCTGAAGCGAGATCATCGATACGGAAACGAGCGCATTCTGAAGCGCTATAGGCGTACCTGTCTTCATACAGCGCATAAAATGCTCCTTGCGCAGTTTAAGGTGCTCTTTTTGCATACGGAAATATTCGTTTTTCTTTACAGCAAACAGTATACTTCCGACCGCCGAAATACCCTGGGCGATAACGGTTGCAAGCGCCGCACCGACAACGCCCATGCCGAACACCATTACAAAAAGCAGGTCAAGTCCGACATTAAGTACGCTTGCGACTATCAGAAAGTACAGCGGCGTTTTAGAATCACCGAGCGCGCGCAGTACCGAGTTTATCCAGTTGTAGCCCGCAACAGCTATAGTTCCCGCGCAGGCGGTGCGCATATAGTCGGTGGCATTCGCGAGGATATTCTGCGGCGTATCAAGAAGCTGTAAAAGCAGATGCGCCGCCGCGACCGAGATAAGTGTAAGTCCCAGTCCGACAAAGCCCAGAGCGTATGCGGAGTTTGCGATAAATCGCTTAACATCGTCATGCTTTCCCGCTCCGAAGCTCTGCGCTATCAGTATTCCCGCGCCTGCGGAAAGACCGTTGCACAGGGTATAGAACAGGAACGTTATTGAACCGGTAGCTCCGACTGCCGCCAGAGCCTCGTGACCGAGATAACGTCCGACTATCACCGAGTCTACTATGTTATAAAACTGCTGGAACAGGTTTCCCGCAAGAAGCGGAAGTGTGAACAGAAGTATATGCCTGAGCTCACTTCCCTGCGTCATATTTCTTACATATTTATTCATATATATTGTACCGTTTCTTTTTATTCGAGCAAAGCCCACAGATACAAAAATTATAATCCTTTTTTATAGCGCTGTCAATAACAGATCGCGCCCGAACGGATATAGCTATTTCGGTCTGTCGGATAATTTTTAAATATAAAATGGGGTCGCTTATTGCTTGCTCTGTTGGTTTTGCATCGTGCAAAACTTTTGGCAAGCAACCAAAGCGTCCTTGCTTTGGGGCGAAGCCCCCATATTTCCCCTCCTACGGGAAGGGGTTTGGGGTTTCGGCAAGGATGCCGATATAGAACGCCCAAAGGCTTTGCAAGGACGCAAAGCCCACAAAGCGTTCTTAAAGGGATAGAGAATTTGCTCTTTTTTATAAAAACAGACTTTTTCTGCAAACAGATTTATTTGTAACTATGCACAAATGCAAAGCCCCACCGCTTGTTGTATTGACGAAATTTGAGTGTCGTTTTGCGACACAACAAGATGAATATTGACAAACGGCGGCGGATATGACATAATTATCTTGGATAAGTGTCCGGCTCTATCATGATATACGTCAAACCGGATTACCGAAAGGAAAAGCAAATGAAGATCAAAAAGAGAATAATTGCCGCCGTTTTATCGGCGATATTTATATTCTGTTCCGTATCACTGCCTGTAGCGGCGGCAGCAGACCCTTATTCGTGGGACGGCACGAGCGCACCGGTATCGGGAAGAACTTATTACATAAAAAGCAGTATAACCCTCAGCGGCAACATAAATATACCTCAAGATACCGTTATGGTGGTGCTTGCGGGCTCATCAGTCACCGTACCTTATGGTAAAACCCTTGACGTGTCGGGAAATCTCGTTGTAGATAACGGCGCATCACTCATAACAATGGGCACGCTCAAGACAGAAAGCGGCTCACAGCTCAGTGTTGACGGCACTCTCTCTTCGGGCGGAAAATCGACTATGACAACATCGGGAACGGTTCTCCTTTCCGAAACCGCACAGACCGCTTTCACAGGAAGCGTCAGCGTCAATTCGTCATTCACATCATACGGCGAGCTCAGCCTGTCAGGTAAAACGACATTCGGCGGCACTTCGTATATTGACGGTAAATTTGAGATAATGAGCGGCTGTGAAACGGTAAACAAGGGCAGTATGACGCTCGGAGCAGACTGTTCATACAAGCTTGGCGGTATGTTCACCAACAGCGGCAGCGGTAGCTGTACGGATAACCGCAGAGCGACAGACACCTCCGCAATGTCGGTAGAAACGATATCGCTGTATACGACAGATGCACTTACAGGAATTGATGTTTCGTGGGCGCAGGGCGACAGTATAGACTGGGCAAAGGTTAAGAAGTCGGGAATAGACTTCGCAATGATTCGTTCAAGCCGCGGAAGAATAAGTGATGAATATCCTATGACCAGCGATACATATTTCCACGAAAACATGAAGGGCGCTATGCAGAATAATATTCCTGTCGGAGTATATCACTACTGTTATGCGGAAACGGTACAGGAGGCAAGGGACGAAGCAAAGTTTGTTCTCAGCCTTATACGCGGTTATGATGTAAGTTATCCGGTAGTATTTGACATAGAAGACCAGTGGTACATAAAAAACGGCTATTCAAAACAGACGCTGACCTCAATGACAGAGGCATTCTGCGAGGAAATAGCAAATGCGGGGTATATACCGGTGGTATACTCCTATGCGTCGTTCTTAAACAGCTATCTTGATATGTCGGCACTTTCAAAATATCCAGTATGGGTAGCTCACGTTGACACCGACAAGCCCGCATACAGCGGAACATATTTCCTGTGGCAGTATTCGTGGGAGGGCAGTATCAGCGGCATTGACGGCGATGTTGATATGGATCACTGCTATGTTGATTTCGCCGAGTACACAAAGAGGTTCGGACTTAACGGACAGAAGTAATATACAACCTCAATATCTTCGAGAAATCACAAAGAAAGGAGGTGCTCGGAATGTAGAGACTTGTAAAACACAACGGTTCTTAAAGCTGTTGTGAAGGCTGTTCTCGAAGCGGCAAAGGCGGCTTGCGGCGCAACTCCCTTTCGGGAGTGCTATCAGCCAAAAGGTTCGAAAACTCTCCAAGAAGATAACAAGAAGTAATCATTTTTCAAGAACGAGAGATTCCACTGTCTGTTCATCGGGAGAACAGACAAGGTAGTGAACAATTCGAATAAAAACGATATCACTTGCTTAAATAGCGGAGATCTGTTCTCCGCCAACACTAAAGGAGGAAATCCAATGACAAACAAAAAATTAATTTTTAGCAAGAGAAAATTTCTTGCGACTGCTTTGGCGGCTATCGTAGCAATATCTATTTCAATAACGGCAAGTGCGATTGGTGTGGAATCGACTGCTGAAAACTCTGCCCAGACGAGTATAGGAGAGGTTAAGGAAACCGTTTGGGTAGGGGCTATGAATGTTGGGAAGAAAACGGCAACTACTACACTATGATTGATAGTGAGGTGGTTCTGGTTATCGATTGTACCGATATGAGCAAATTGTCCAAATGCGTTTCTGTTACCGAGAATAGCATTGGTTCGTCGACTGCAATGTATGCGGGAGTTCGGTATGAAGAAAACCTCTCTGACGGTCACGAATATGCGGGACGCATTGATATAAGCAATGGGGATTGCTCAACGCCTATATTCTACGCGAGTAGCAAATCTCAGTATAGACACTTTTTGTTCAAGACGGGCTTTGTGCTCCCTGAAAAATACTCTATCACGGTTTGGGTGGATTATGCTGATGATTTAGGGTACGGAATGACCGGCTGGAATACTCGTTCGTACGATATTACCTTCCATGCTCTTTATCAAAGTCATCAATCCTTTGTTCTTGCTTATAGTAATGATTTTGGTTGGATATGCAAATTTGTATTTCACAAAGAGGGAAGTGATGGGGATAGCCGGTTTAACTACTGGGTGAGCCCTGAAAATTGAGTGTAAAGGAGGAAACACCATGACACGAACAAAAAAAATTCTTATGATTATCGGCGCAAGCTTACTGACGCTTCTTGTAATTTCAAACACGTTTTTTATTTACTTGCTTGTTACTACATATCGTAACGACAAAAATGCGACCGACCCGTTCTATGAATGGAACGAAAAACGCCAAATACTGCTTAGGTATAACCCGGATAGTCTTGTTGATTCCGAGCAACAAAGTATGCTTGTACTGGAAGCGCTTAAGGATGACCCGAGCATACTTTGCGATGAACCGATAATATTTATCGCAAATCCCGATTTAAAACCTCTTGTAGCAAAAATTTTAGAAGAGGAGCCTTCCATTTTGGAAAATAATCCGCTTACGCTTTACAAATATCCCGAGCTTATTGAATTAAATCCTAAGCTTAAGCCGATACTTGACGATATTCTCGAGCGAACCGATAATCCTTACATTACATCGCTGTTTACGCAATAATCGAAAAGTACTTTTGAATGGCAAGCCCTTGCTGTAACCTTTGGTATGAGTGGGGCTTTGCTCCGATTTTAATACTGTATCATAACAATAAAAGCGGCGGCTCGGTTTGATTACCGAGCCGCCGTTTACTGCGTAATACGGGAGTTTTCAGGCTATTCTGTAATTGTGTTTATTTCAGATTTCAAAATAATCACCCGTATCTGTCTTGTCATTATAGTGCTTACGCACCTTGACGAGAACAGAACCGTCATTTTGTTCCGTTACTTCTGTAATCACATAGCGGGTATGAGCCTTTTCAAGTGCTGTTTTATACTTCTCAACTTCCTCGTGATTATACTTCGTCTGTAACTCTTTTGAAAGTCCGCAATCTTCTTTCTGAGAGAATACAAGCGTTTGAAATATGCAAGCCGACTTAACACGTTTCATCGTTACACCTCCCTTATTGCCGCAGTGGCTGTTATCGGAGAGATGATGAGCGTATTGCTGATAGCTATGCACTCTCACGGTACTTTCGTACATACTTATTTTATCAGAAATCCGCAAATTTTTCAAAGGTGATTTTGCCGAATTTTCGCCTTATTCTGTTGTGGTATTTTCTACAGGCGGAGCAACGTTTTTCTGCCAGTATCCGTACTTCTTTCTCATAACGATAAGGAACATCATTGACAGCAGGAAAGCGAAAAATTCTGCCACAACATTTGCCATCCATATGCCGTCTATATCAAATATAAGCGGCAGGATAAGTACGCTTGAGATCTGGAATATCAGCGTTCTCATAAACGATATCGCCGCTGAAATAGCGCCGTTTCCGAGGGCGGTGAAGAACGATGAGGTGAATATGTTGAAGCCTGCGAGTAAAAAGCACAGCGAGAATATTCTGAATGCGTGTCGGGTCTGCTCAAAAAGCTCGGCGTCGTAGCCGACAAATATCTTTGCAAGTGGGCTTGCGAGCACCGCCGATAATGCGACAAGTGTCACTCCCGCTATCGCCATAAAGCTGATGCTCTTTTTCAGCATATTTTTAAGCTCGTAGAGGTTCTGAGCGCCGTAGTTGAAGCCGACAACGGGCGCACAGCCGATAGAATAACCGACAAAGATCGCGATGAAGATGAACTGCACATACATCATTACACCGTAGGTAGAAACGCCGTTTTCGCCGATGTACTTCATAAGCTGGAAGTTGTACACTATACTTACTACCGATGAGGAAATGTTTGTCATAAGCTCCGATGAGCCGTTTGCACAGGCACGTAGGAGCGGTCTTATCTCAAGCTTTGTCTTTGTAAGGCACAGTACGCTTGAGTTGGGGCGCAGGAAGTATATCAAGGGGAATATGCCGCCGGCACACTGGCTTATGCCTGTGGCGAGTGCAGCGCCGGTAACACCTAAGCCCATAAGTCCTACCAATACGGCATCCAGCACTATATTTGTACAGCCCGCTATTATTGTTGAGATAAGTCCGAGCTTCGGCTTTTCGGCGGCAATGAAAAAGCTCTGGAACACGTTTTGCAACATAAATGCCGTTGTGAATGCAATTACAATTCTGCCGTAAAGCACGCAGTCGCCGAGCATCTCTGGGGTCGCACCGAAGAGCACAGCAACATTTTCGGTAAAGATAAGTCCGAGGATAGTCAGAATTACTCCGAGGATCGTTGTCAGCATTATCATCATTGTGAAATAACGCTTTGCGGTCTTGTTATCGCCCTCGCCGAGCTTCTGCGATACAAGCGCAGTACCGCCCGTACCTACCATAAATCCGACACCGCCGAGTATCATTACAAACGGCATAATAAGGTTTATCGATGCAAATGAGGTCTTGCCGGCGAAGTTCGATACGAAAAATCCGTCAACCACGCCGTATATCGATACGAATACCATCATTGCTATCGACGGCAGTACAAACCTGAAAAGCCGTCCCACAGTAAAGTGGTCTGAAAGTTTGATTTTGTTCATTTTCTTTTGTTCTCCTTTTATCTTTATAAATTATTTATCTTGTTTTTCAGTAATATACCGTATAATTTCTGTAATGCGATCAAATTTTCTTTCTCTTCATCGGTCATTTCTCTGAGGGTCTCGCATTCAGCTTCTATCACTTTGTCAACAGTCTGCTCGCACAGCTTTATCCCGCTTTCGGTAAAGCTGATATTCTTCGAATGCGCACCTGTCGGGGTGAGCGTTATATAGCCCTTGCTCTCAAGTCTTTTGAGTGCGGAATTGACCGTTTGCTTTGGCTGATACAGCACGTCGCATACGTCGCTCTGGGTTATGTTTCCCGGTTCCATGCGCAGTGTATACAGCGTCCAGAACGCCGCCTCGGAAAGCCCGTAACGCTTTGCGACATTTCTGTAGCTTTCATCGACCGACTTCAGGACATTGTTATATTCATACAGCTTTTTCTTTGTGTTCTCCAAAGCCATTCTCCTTGTTCGCAGTTATCAAAGTCCGAAAACAGACTGTCAGATATTATAATCCGATTTCGGACTGTTGTCAAGCATTTTTTTGTAAATAATGCTTAGATCGGTATCAGGACATAATTTCCGCATAATTATTGCAGATAATAGAATGTGCAGTTTCTTACGGAACAGCTGTCTGTTGAATCGGTGGAGCGTATTTTTCTTCCGCAAATCGTAATATATCAGCGACTTTGCTGAAAATTGCATAAAAATATTCACAAAAGTTCATTTTTGTGTCGGTTTGATATTGACTTTATGCTCGAATTGTGTCAAAATAAATATTAGTGCATTTTCGGCGTTTTTCTGCAAAGAAGCGGTAAAACGCCGTATGTTCTGAAAAACGGAAAGGCGAGAAAAGTAAATTGAAATACGATGTTGTAATTGTCGGAGCAGGACCTGCGGGAATATTCACCGCTATTGAAATGGTCAGAAACGGCTCGGACAAAAAAATACTTATAATCGAAAAGGGCGCATCTGTTGAAAAGAGAAGCTGTCCCAAGGCAAAGACAAAGCACTGCATGAACTGCAAGCCCTACTGCCATATCACAACGGGTTTTTCGGGTGCGGGCGCTTTCTCCGACGGTAAGCTGTCGCTGTCATGCGAGGTCGGCGGTACGCTCCCCGAGCTTATCGGTGAGGAGCTTGCTCAGCAGACTATCGACTATACCGACAAGATCTATCTTGAATTCGGCGCGGACGAGCACGTTGAGGGCGTAAGCGACCCCGACAAGATAAGAGAGATAAGAAAGAAAGCTATCAACGCAAACCTGAAGCTTGTAGATTGCCCTATCCGCCACTTAGGCACGGAGATGGCGCACGAGCTGTATTTCAAGATCGAAAGATATCTTATCGAAAGCGGCGTTGAAGTGCTGTTCGGCAAGAACTGCGAAGACCTTATAATTGAAGACGGCGTATGTAAGGGCGTTATCATATCAAATGCTCGTGACGGCAGTGAGCAGGAAACTATCTACGGTGACGAGATAGTAATAGCTACAGGCCGTAAGGGCGCTGACTGGCTTGAAAAGACCTGCGAGGCGCACAATGTGGAGCATACTCCCGGCACTGTTGACATCGGTGTAAGAGTAGAGGTCAGAAATGAAGTAATGGAAGAGGTAAACGCCGTTCTTTACGAGTCAAAGCTTATCGGTTATCCTCTGCCGTTCAAGAACAAGGTGCGCACATTCTGCCAGAACCCCGGCGGATTTGTAAGCCAGGAGAATTATGACAACGATCTTGCCGTTGTAAACGGTCACTCATATAAGGAGCTCAAGAGCAACAACACAAACCTTGCTATCCTTTGCTCACACAATTTCAGTGTACCGTTCAATCAGCCTATTGAATACGCGAAGAAGGTCGGCGAGCTTACCAATATGCTCGGTAACGGACACATTCTTGTACAGCGTTACGGCGATATCCTTGACGGAAAGCGTACATGGCCCAAGGAACTCAACTTCTCCAATGTAAAGCCTACTCTGCCCGATGCGGTGGCAGGCGATATCACGGCGGCTATGCCTTACCGTACAATGACGAATATAATCAATTTCATAAAGGCTGTGGATATGGTCGTTCCCGGTTTTGCAAGCCGCGAAACACTCCTTTATTCACCCGAGCTCAAATTCTACAGCAACCGCATAAAGATGGACGAGCATTTCAACACGAACGTAAAGGGACTGCATTGCTTAGGCGACTCAAGCGGCTGGACGAGAGGCCTTATGATGGCATCTGTCATGGGCGTACTTATGGGACGCGAATTACTGAAATAAACGGAGGAAAAGAAAATGCAGCTACTGGAAGACCGCATAAAAAAGGACGGTATAGTCAAAGAGGGAAACGTGCTCAAGGTCGACAGCTTTCTCAATCATCAGATGGATATTGAGCTTTACAACGAGATCGGCAAGGAGTTCCGCAGACTGTTTCCCGATAAGAGCATAAACAAGATACTGACTATCGAGGCATCGGGTATCGGCATTGCGTGCGTTACGGCGCAGTATTTCGGATGTCCCGTTGTATTTGCAAAAAAGGCTCAGAGCGTAAACATAGACGGCGAGGTTTATTCGACCTCGATCGAGAGCTTTACGCATAAGCGTACATATAACGTTATCGTCAGCAAGAAGTTTTTGTCACCCGATGACAATGTGCTGATAATAGACGACTTCCTTGCAAACGGCTGTGCTTTACTCGGGCTTATCGACATTGTAAAGGGCTCGGGCGCAAAGATAGCGGGTGCCGGTATCGTTATAGAAAAGGGCTTCCAGAAGGGCGGCGAGCTTGTCCGCTCAAAGGGCATCAGGGTCGAATCACTCGCGGTGGTTGACTCTATGAGCGTTGAAGGCGGCTGTGTTTTCAGACACTGAGCCGTAAACAATCGTTTTTAACGGCAAAGTGCCGTTAATATATCTTTTACTGTTTTAATAGGGAGGAAAAACATGAAAAAGAAACTTATCGCCATTTTACTGGCGGCAACCTGCGCACTTACAGCAGGTCTCACAGGCTGCTCAGGCAACGCAACAAGCGGCGCCGATGAGAGCAAAACTTCCGATGCACAGAGCTCGGCTGAGAGCACAGCAGACAGATCTGCCGAAAGCACAGGCGACAACACATCAAAGAATGATGTTGTAGCAGGCTTTGTTTACATCGGTAAGATCAACGACGGCGGTTACACACAGGCTCACGACGCAGGCAGACTTGCCGTTGAGGCTATGGGTGTCAAGACCTACTACGTTGAAGACGTACCCGAAACCGTAGCTGATACAAAGGAAGCTATCCAGACGCTTATCGACGAAGGCTGTAACCTCATCTACACTAACTCCTTCGGCTTTATGGAAGGCACCGACCAGATGGCTAAGGAGCACCCCGAGGTTAAGTTTGCTCACTGCTCAGGCTATATGAGAGAAGACAATATGTCAACTTACTTCGGTAAGGTATATCAGGCTCGTTACCTTGCAGGTATCGTTGCAGGTATGAAGACAGAAAAGAACTACATCGGTTACGTTGCCGCTAAGGGTATCCCCGAGGTTATCCGTGGTATCAACGCATTCACACTCGGTGTACAGTCTGTCAACCCCGATGCTAAGGTAGAAGTAGTATTCACAGACACATGGTATGATCCTACTGTTGAAAAGCAGGCAGCTCTTGAGCTCCTCAACAAGGGCGTTGATATAATCGCTCAGCACCAGGATACAACAGCTCCTCAGGTTGCCGCTGAAGAAAAGGGTGCATACTGCATCGGTTACAACTTCCCCACATCAGACGCTGCTCCCAAGGCTTACCTCACAGCCGCTTGCTTCGACTGGAAGACATTCTACACAGACGATGTACAGAAGGCTATTGACGGTACATGGACAAGCCGTGCATACTGGGAAGGTCTTGCCGCTAATATGACATACCTTGACAAGCTGACAGACCTCTGCGCAGAAGGCACACAGGAAAAGGTTGACGAAGCTCAGAAGGCTATCATTGACGGCACATTTGAACCCTTCACAGGTCCTCTTTACGATCAGGACGGCAACGAGAAGGTAGCTGACGGCGTTAAGATGACAGATGACGAAATCTGGAATATGAACTGGTTCGTTAAGGGTGTTATAGGCACTATCCCCGCATAATCGAAAAACATCAAGACAATACGAGCAGCCCTTTGCGGCTGCCCGATTTGTCTTTTTAAAGCACCGAATTTGCTTTACATCGATACGACGCTTTAAAAAGGCAAATCGCTTAAATTCAGGAGGTTATATGTCAGTTCCTTATATAAAACTTGAGAACATAACCAAATCGTTCGACTCGGTATATGCAAACAAGGATATTTCCGTTGATGTGTATAAGGGCGAGATACTTGCCCTGCTCGGTGAGAACGGTTCGGGTAAAAGTACGCTTGTAAATATGCTCAGCGGAATATATACGCCCGACAGCGGCACTATCACGATAGACGGCAAAAAGATGAATTTCAATTCGCCGGGCGACGCTATCAAGGCGGGTATCGGTATGGTGCATCAGCACTTCAAGCTGATAGATGTTATGACTGCGGCTGAAAACGTAGTGCTCGGTCATGTAAAGCACCTTGTTACTTCAAAAAAGCGTATGGCACATCATGTTAATAAGCTCAACGAAAAGTACGGACTGAACGTTGACCCCGATAAGAAGATATACAATATGTCGGTCAGTGAAAAACAGACCGTAGAGATAATGAAGGTGTTTTACAGAGGCGCAAATGTACTGATACTCGATGAGCCTACAGCGGTACTCACACCTCAGGAGATAACCGCACTGTTCGCTATCCTCAGAAAGATGAAGGAGCAGGGCTGTACGATAATCATTATCACTCATAAGATGGCGGAGGTTATGGATATTTCAGACCGTGTGACCGTTCTGCGTAAGGGTGAGTGCATAGGCACTGTAAAAACGAGCGAAACGACCCCTCAGCAGCTTACCGAGATGATGGTAGGAAAGTCGGTAACACTTGAGATCGAGCGTCCGCAGTGCTGTGATTATGAAAAGCGTCCGCTATTGTCGGTAAAGGAGCTTACAAAGACAAACGCCGACGGAGTAAATGTGCTGGATAACGTAAGCTTTGACGTGTACGGCGGCGAAATACTCGGTGTTGCGGGTATCGCGGGCAGCGGTCAGAAGGAGTTGTGCGAGATCATCGCGGGTCTTGACAGAGCTACAGGCGGCGATATTGAATTTGACGGCGAAAGCATAAAGGGACTTGACCCCAGAGCGATAATCCGCAAGGGCATAAGCATGAGCTTTGTTCCCGAGGACAGACTGGGTATGGGACTTGTCGCAGGAATGAGCATAACGAACAACGTTATCTTAAAATCCTACAATCACAACCCCGGTCCGTTCATCGACAGCAAGTTTGCCAAGAAGCTTGCAGAGCAGATAGTAGAGGATTTCGACATTTACACTCCCTCCGTAAACTACACGGTAAAGAAGCTTTCGGGCGGTAATATACAGAAGGTACTGCTCGGACGTGAGATATGGCTGTCACCCAAGGTGCTTATAACGGCTTACCCCGTAAGAGGTCTTGACATAGGCGCGTCATACAACATATATCATATGCTCAACGAGCAGAAGAAAAAGGGCGTTGCGGTGCTGTTTATCGGCGAGGATCTTGACGTACTCAAGAGCATTTCCGACAGACTTATGGTAATACATGACGGTGAGATAATCGATATAGTTGACCCCACGACCGTTACTAAGGAAGATATCGGTCTTATGATGGTCGGCGACCGTATAAACAAAGGAGAGGAGAAAGCCGAATGAGCATGATACAGATTTCAAAGCGGCAGAAGGGCACATCAAAGCTTGTCGATGTCCTGATAAGAATAGGCGCTATAGTGCTGTCGCTGATATTTATAGGCATAGTTCTTGCCATAATGGGCTATGATCCTTTCCAGGTATACGGAAAGATAATACAGACCCCGTTTAAGCGTTTCAAGGACGTTATGAACAAGACGATAATGCTGACTACACTGTCGCTCGGCATTGCGATAGCATTCAGAATGAAGTTCTGGAATATCGGTGCCGAAGGTCAGTTTTATATGGGCGCATTCGGTGCGGCATCTATGGCGTTTATGTGCCCGGATCTGCCGCCTATACTGCTTCTGCCGCTTATGGCGATAGCAGGCTTTGTCTGCGGCGGCTTATGGGCGCTTATCCCCGCAGTAATAAAGGCTAAGTTCGGCGCTAGTGAAACGCTTGTTACGCTGATGATGAACTATGTGGCGATAGCGTTTATAAGCTATCTGCAATACGGTCCGTGGAAAGACCCTGCGGCGCTCGGTGCGGCAAAGGTTCCGAACTTCTCCGAAAACGCGGTACTGCCCGATGTATTCGGTATACACGCAGGCTGGATAATCACGCTTGTGCTTGTGATCATAATGACGATATTGCTTAAGTACACAAAGCTCGGCTATCAGATAGATGTTATCGGTGAAAGCGAAACGACCGCAAAATATGCGGGTATGAACACAGTTAAGATAATGATAATAGCAGTGCTCATTTCGGGCGGACTTTGCGGAATGGCAGGCTTTATGCAGGCGAGTGCGGTTGAAAGATCGATAACCGACTCTATGTCTGCGGGACTCGGCTTTACAGCAGTCATCACGGCATGGCTTGCAAAGCTCAAACCGCCCGTTATCGTTGTTGCGTCGTTTATGTTCTCGATACTTCTCCAGAGCGGAAGCTCGCTTCAGGTAATGAAGATCCCGTCATCTATTACGGAAATTATGCAGGGCGTGATAATTTTCTTTGTTCTTGCGTGTGAGTTCTTTATCAACTATAAAATTTCACTGCGTAAGCACAATACGGCAAAGGAGGCTGAATAATGGAGATCTTAACTCAGATAGGTCTGTTTTTACAGACAGCCATTCAGACAGGTACTCCGATACTGTTTGCAATAGTCGGCGGTATCCTTTGCGAAAAGGTCGGTCATACAAATCTCGGTGTCGAGGGTATGATGCTTATGGGCGCGGCGCTCGGCTTTACCGTAGCGTGTGCCACCGGAAACCCATTGCTTGCTCTACTGGCTGCGGGTGCTGCGGGTGCGGCAGGCGCGCTTATCTATGCGTTTATCACGGTCACGCTCCGCGGTAATCAGGTCGTCACGGGACTTGTACTGACTATATTCGGTACGGGCGTTTCGGGTCTCATAGGCGGCTGGGTGTCAAGCGAACAGATACCTCAGTCTGTAAGCTCGGCTTTCCGTCCGATAGAAATACCGCTTCTCAGCAACATTCCGATACTCGGCGAGGCTATATTCTCGCAGGATATATATGTATGGCTCGGACTTGTCGTTGCGGTGCTTGCGTACTTCTATCTTAACAAGACAAAGCTCGGTCTTTATGTAAGGGCTATCGGCGAAAACCCCGGTGCGGCTGACGCTTCGGGCATCAACGTAACTCTTCATAAGTATGTAAATATTTTGCTCGGCGGCTTTTTGTGCGGCCTTGGCGGAGCGTATCTGTCAACCGCATTCCTGACAACATGGCAGGATAATGTTACCGCAGGTGCGGGCTGGATAGCCGTAGCGCTTATCATATTCAGTACATGGAACCCGCTCAAGGCTATCTTTGCGGCTTACCTTTTCGGTATGCTCAGAGGTCTTAACTACAAGATGCAGGGCTGGGAGATACAGATACCCTCGCAGTTTTTAACAATGCTTCCGTACATTGCCACAATAGTGGTGCTGATTTTCATTGCGATGAGAAAGAAAAAGGAAAATCAGCCGCCTAAGGCACTCGGCGAAGCGTACTTCAGAGAAGAAAGATAAAAATGCAGATGAAAGCCGACTTTATCTATGGCAGATAAGGTCGGCTTTTGAAGAAAGGAACTATGAAACGATTTTACGAGGCTACCGAAAAACGTGCAAAGCGTATGCCATTGCTTATGCTTAGCATACCGGTGCTTATATTTATCGTTGCGTTTGTCGGAATTGCAGGCTCATATAAGGCAGTTTTAAATAATGCGAACTCACTCGGCGAAAACCTTATCCAGAGCTATGCCGCCGATGAAGAGAAGAATATAAGTATGTACTCAACTATTATTGAGCTCGGTCTGATACAGCTGAACGATATGGTGAGCGTAAACATATCTGAGGACCGTATGATGAATGTGATACAAACATTTTTCAGGCAGGCAAAGTCGTCAACAAATGATGACAATCTGCTGTGCTACGTTATCCTGAACGGCAAGCTGATAGCATCGGATGATGTTGAGGGCATCGATACATATGACTATAAAAAGCAGGAGTGGTACAAGAGGGCACTTGCGGGCAACGGTGAGGTAATTTTTACAAATTCGTACCTTACCGAAAAAGACAGGTCAAACGTTGTTACGATCTCAGCGGCAAATCAGGTCACAGGAAACGCCGTGATAATCGATCTCACCGATGAAAATCTTGATACCAACCATTCCGATACAGAGCTGCCCGAGCGCGGCGCTTTCTATGTGTTTAATCAGTACGGCGAAACCATATATGCGAAAACACCGTTTGAGGCGGATAAGGAAACTATAAATCAGTATTCACAGAACCTGTACACAAGAATGTACAATAATCACAGCAGCACCGATAACGTTATGGATTTTGAAGGTGAAAAGCGGGCGTTCTTCTATACTACGCTCGATAACGGCTGGACGGTTGTAATGACAGTGCCGCTGTCGGCACTGACCTCACAGCTTAACTGGATGATAAGTATGTACATAGTGCTGTTTGCGGGACTGTTTGTTATAGTACTTTTGATGTGGCTGAGAGAGCGCAAGGTCGCCGCGCAGACGCTCCGTGCCTCCGATACGATCCGTGCGCTGTGCAACTCGTTCTATGCTATTTACCGTATCGATACCGCAGAAGGCGCATACGCCATGATAAAGGGCACAAACGATATGAAGAAGATCCTGCCGCTGACAGGTCGATATGATGATTTCCTGTCGGCTGTCTGCTCGTTTATGGACGATGAAACGGCACATGGGATGAGCTGTGCGTTTTCGCTTGAAAAAGTCAGGTATAACATTGAAAAACGCGCCGAAAACTACGGCGGCAGCTTTGTAAGAGAGATCGACGGCGTTAAGAAGTGGATGACGGTAAATCTGTTCCTTGACGATGATGTGAACAGCAAAAAGGCAGTTATAGCATTCCACGTTATAGAAGAGGAAAAGAAGCGTCAACAGCAGCATATAAAATTGCTTGAAGGTGCGCTTAAGGAAGCGGAGGACAGCAAGCGCTCGCAGGAGCAGTTCTTTGCGTCTATGAGCCACGAGCTGAGAACGCCGATAAACATAATACTCGGAATGAACGAGCTTGCCGCCGATCCTGCGTGCCCCGAAGAAAAACGTCTTGATTATTACAAGAAAACCGATATCACCGGACGGCGTATGTTGGAGCTTGTTAATAATATACTTGAGGTGTCGCGTCTTGAGCAGGGTCAGTCACCGATCGAGAAGAAGTATTTTGACCTTGAAAGCGAAATACGTTCAATGATGCAGCCTATAGCCGAGCGCGCAAAGAACGAAGAAAAGAAATTCGTACTTGATATCGCGGTTGAAAACAGCAAGGTAATAGGCGACCCGCTGAAGCTTTCACAGATACTTATCAACCTTGTCGGCAATGCACTGAAATATACTAACCGTGATGATACCATAACGGTGACCGCAAGGCAGGCAGGCGAAAACAACAATAATTATATATTTACGGTGGAGGATACCGGAATAGGCATTTCGGAAAAATTCCTGCCTAAGCTGTTTGATCCGTATAGCCGCGGCTCGCAGTTCGGTGCGGGAAGTCATAACAGCACAGGGCTTGGTCTTGCGATAGTAAAGAGTCTTGTATCTCAGAAAAACGGTACTATAAGCGTAGAAAGCAAGATCGGGGTCGGCACAAGGTTCACAGTAACTCTGCCGCTTATGCCCGATAAGGAAAATATGCAGGAAGAAAAGCCACAGGAGGCGGTAGGTAGAGATATCCTGAGGGGTATGAATATACTGCTCGTTGACGATAATGAGCTTAACCGTGAGATAATGTACGATATGCTCACAGCCTGCGGTTCTTGCGTTACACAGGCGTGTGACGGCAAAGAGGCTGTGGATATGTTTACGCGGTCACAGGAAAATGATATCGACCTTATACTTATGGATATGAATATGCCTGTTATGAACGGCTGTGAAGCCGCAAAGGCAATAAGACAGCTTTCTCGGAGCGATGCAGGCACGGTGTTTATAATCGCACTTACCGCAAACGCTTTTGCGGAAGATGTCAGTGAAACGGTCAGGGCGGGTATGAATGCACATCTTGCAAAGCCCGCAAATATTGACCTACTTTGTCGGACGCTTGCAAGGCTGAGAGAAGAAAACAAATAAGCAAAAGAAGCTGTGACGAAAAGCAATAATTTCATCACAGCTTCTTAATTTATCGGAATTCCATTGAAATTGCAATGCAACATATTGTAAAAAAGTCAGAGCAATAAATATATCGCCAACAACGCTGAAAACAGTTTTGATATCGACAAGGTGCTAATAATTTCGTGAGTGTATCGGAGCAACTGTTTTACGCTAAAGTGGTATGATATAATATACAGCCAACAACGCTGAAAACAGTTTTGATATCGGCAAAGTGCTAATAATTTCGTGAGTGTATCAGTGCAACTGCACTGTCACCGAAATTTCCAAAAAACGCACTATCCTGAGATATCTGCACAGCCCCCCGGGTCGAACAGAGCGGAGCGTCCCGCTTATGACGGCTTTTTAAACGCAATCGTTTGTGTGTCTTATCGCCAACACCCCTTTATGGCAGAAGAGAAAAGGAGTCAGGAAAGAGGGAAGCGTGACTGAGCATTGCAAAAGCAATGCTCCCGCTCCTCTCGTCGCTCAAGAGGAATTACTGATTTGGGAGAAAACCTAAGGGGAGAGGGGAAAGCGCCTTTGGAGCGCCTTCCTCTCTTCCCTTGGGTTGTCTCCCTCACACATAGCAGCAACGTTATTAACCGGAATAGCGAGCCCGAGAAGTGCTGTCCAACGAATAGAACTATCGTTAGCTTGCTGTCAAAGTTAAATACTAAAACGGTATAACAGAAGCGTACTAAAGTCAGACTTTCTCCATATAACAAAAAGTGAGCCGTGCGCACTATCTTTTGCGCTTCGGCTCACTTTTTCTTTTTCGGGTTGTGTCACAACTCCTTGTTGTTATGAATTATAACTGCGGTCGCTATCATTTAAAATTATCCGGATAAGGCAGGAAAAACGACCTTGCACGGTTTCTTTTGTATGCTTTAAGACAAAGCTCATAGCTTAACTGCCGCACCTCAAAGGTCGAAAAACGTCCGTCCTTTATAAGTGTTGTTCCTACAGTCATGGCACTTCTTTTATCCTCATATCTTGAAGCGTATTCCGGACAATATACGGTAGCCGTACCTGCTGAAACGTACTTTATCTCGCCGTTGTCATCAGTTATTTCAAGTACATAAGACATATACGCCCACCTTTCATTATAATTCTGCTAATAAAATTATAATTTAAAGTCAGACGCATTGCAATAACATATTAAAAATAAAGTCGAAAATAGTCAAAATATGTCAAAAATTTTGTCGAATTTATTGAAAAAGCCCGAATTTAACCCTTAATCGGCAACATTTCTTAAGAAGAGCGTTTCCGATCAACAAAATGAATATTACGGTTGAAACGGCGTGGATAATATCAAACGGTATTCCCGAGATGATATATGCGGTGACAGTCTGTAGATTTATATCGGTGGTGTAGGTAAGAACGCTTGATATATTCATTATGCCGCCGTATAATATCAGCACCGAGAAAAACGAGTAGATGCAAAGGGTAAAGGTCGTTCTTCTGCGTGAAAATATGATGCCCGCAAAAAATCCGAGCAGTCCCATGGCGAGCATCTGCCACGGAGTCCATATACCCTGCCCGAAAATAAGATTTGATACGAGCATAGATACCGCACCCACAAGAAAGCCTGCCTGAGCTCCGAGCGCCGTGCCGCTTATAATTACTATCGCCGCCACAGGCTTGAACTGCGGGAACATATAAAAAAGCTCTCTGCCCGCAACCGCCGCCGCACACAGTACACTGAGCACCGCTATGTCCTTAGCCGAGGGCTTCTTTTTTTCAAAGCTTATGAAAAATGCCGCAAGGCATTCTGTCAGCACTGCAAGAGTGATAAGCAGATATTTTCTCATGCTGTCGGGTATGAACAATGTACCTAGCACAACGGTAAGCGGTATCAGGATAACGGTAGTAATTCCTGCCGTTATGTCGGAGGGTGATATTTTCCCGGCTGTCACAGGCGGCTTAGCCATAGTGTTTTCAGGTGCGGTCCCCGCTATAAGCATTATCATAGGCACGCACAGCACCGCATACTGAAGCCAGAACGGCTCGGACGGTATATTAAACGGAAAGATACCGGTGCTTAAAAGAAGCACCGCCGCAAACACTATGCCGCCGATAACCAGCATTGCCTTTCTGAATTTTGACAGCTTTTTGCGCTTTTTCCTGCGTTCGTGTTGTCCGACAGCGACAGAGCCGCTTTTATCGGTGATATCCGTGAAATTTTCAGGATCGTTATTATGCTTTTCGGCTTTTCCGCCGATCGAGTTTATAAGCCTGTCAACCGTGTATACATTTTCGCATATGCCTGAGGAGATCTTAGCACTGTCGGTAGTAAAGAACTCCGACGTGGTGAAAAATTCCGACGGCGGCAGACACACGCTTATTTGTCCGTCAAAGAGCAGAGCGCACATATCTGCGGTTTCGGCGCAGAAGTCCATATCGTGGCTTACAAGTATCACGGTTTTTCCGAGCACCTTAAGCTTATCAAGCAGGGTGGAGAACATATGCTTGTACTCGGCATCGGCGCCCTTTGTCGGCTCGTCAAGAAGCAGTATATCAGCACCGAATGAAATAAGCTTAGCAATAGCTGCCTTCTGCCTTTCGCCGCCTGACAAGTCAAACGGGTGGCGGGAGAGCAGATGAGTAAGTCCGAACACCTCGGCTGTCTTGTCGGCATTGTCGCCGAGCTCTTCTGCAAGCGTTTCCTTGCTGAAAAGAAGTGTAGGATCCTGCGGCAAAAATCCGAGCCTGCCGCCGTTTATGCTTATCTTTCCTGCCGAGGGCTTCAACGTGCCGCAAATCAGGTTTAAAAGCGTGGATTTTCCCGCTCCGTTTCCTCCCATAACGGCAGTCACCGAGCCGCGATTTATATCAAGCGACAGATTTCTTATGATATCCTTGTCGCTGTTTTTATAGCCGAAGCTGAGATTTTTTATCGCTATGCAACTGTCGCTTTCCGTGTTGCTATCAGTATCTGCGGGTACGGTAAGCTTATGTTGCCTGACGTAAGAAGCATACCAATCACGAGCAGACGGAACATCAAGAAGCGGCAGTGCCTTATCTATAGAAGCGGTCGCTCTTACCCCCACGGGCATTTCCGCAAGCATAGGGTGCGAGGTGTCGGAAAGATGCTTTATCAGTATATCAATATTGCCGTCACAGCCGACTTTGCCGCCGTCAAGCAATATTGTACGCTTTGCGGCAGACAGCAGTCCGCCCAGCTGATGCTCGGCAACTATTATAGTAGTGCCAAGCTCCTTGTTTATCCTTATAAGCAGAGAGATAAACTGCGCAGACGCTATCGGGTCGAGCTGTGACAGCGGCTCGTCAAGGAGTAGCACATCGGGCTTCATAGCCATGACCGACGCTAAGTTTATCATCTGCTTCTGACCGCCCGAGAGCTTGTCGCAGTCGCGGTAAAGAAGCTCCTCAATGCCGAAGAAAAGAGCAGTCTGCGCTACCCTTGAGCGTATTTCGGACTGTGAAAGTCCTATGCTCTCTGCGCCGAAAGCAAGCTCGTGCCACACCTTGTCGCAGACGATCTGCTCATCGGGAAACTGCGATACATATCCCGCAAAGCTCCCGTCAAAGCTTATGCTTCCGCTTGATTTACCCGCTTCTGCGGGCGATTTCATCAGATTTAAAAGAGTTGACTTTCCGCTACCCGAGCTTCCGCACAGCACGATAAATTCGCCTTTATCGATACTGAGAGAGATATCACTCAGCGAAGGGCTGTCACAGCCGGGATAGCAATATGAAAATCCGGATATATTATAAAGCTTCGTTTCTATCCCTCCGTTTCATTTTAGAATAAAGCTCAGCCGCAACTGGTAAAATGCACAGTATGCCCCATGCGGTATAAGAGATGATATTACCTGCAGTAAGCGGCAGTTCAAAAGCGGGGTAGTAGTTGTAATATGCATACTCTCCCGCATAAAGCACCGTGATAATTGCCGCCGCTGTTACTGTAATTGCTGTAATTACAATATCGGTCGGGGTAAAGCTGAATATGCTGTAGGCGGTGCGCCTTGCAGTGCCGTATCCGCGGTATTTCATCGAGCGGGCAGTGTATGCGCTGTGTTCAAGTGTGTCTGTTACAGCAATTGACAGAACATGAACACCGCTTCTGATGCGGTCTTTTAGCCTGCCTTTGTAAATGTCATTTCCGACAAATCGCTGAGCGGCGGCTGTCTGTTTTGCACGCCTTGCGAACATAGGCATGGCACGGAGCGTCATTGATAACAGCAAAGCAAGCGAGGGCAGTATCTTGCCGAAAAGATACACGGTCTTATCACTCGTCATGCACTTGTTAAGGCTTATAAAACACATTACAAGCGATGCCGCCATAGCGCCTGTAAACAACGAGAATACAAGCGTTTCCAGCGTTACGTTATTACCGCTCGGCAGTCTGAACAGCGGGGTAACGCCCGCGTTTGAAAACAGCATATTTATCAGTACCGCCGCGGCTATCACGGGAATTACCGCGATAAGAGTCTTACCTGCCGACCGTTTGTTTACAAGAAAAGCAAACACCGCAGAGCAAACAAGAGCCGTCACGGAAAAGACAGGGCTCTGTATTATTGCCGTTATCAGTATTACCGCAGTAAAGTAGACTGCCGCAGTGACAGGGTGTGTTCTTTCCATTTTTCCTCCATATTACAGGTCGTAGCCAAGCTCGCAGGTGTAGCGGAACGCTATCTTATCGTTGTTTGCGGGGTAGTATGACGAGCAGCCGTAGTTCGGGAAAGCTCCGTTCACGCTGTACATCCACCCTGAACCGCCGCCGCAGTCAAACTCATACAGGTTGTTGATACCCTCAACGTAGTATGAGCCGAACGCAGGCGTGAAGCTTGATTCCATCTGAATTTTATTTTCATCGCATATGCGGCGGAGTATGTCGTATACGCTCTCTCCGCTGTCAAAGCCTACTGTGCCGCTGAATATAATTCCGTCCGACGGAACGTAGTCTATAAGCCCTTTTCTCAGCTTGTCCTTATTATTCAATATGGTTTTGCACTCTATAATGAATGAGCAGGAGTTGTCATACTTCCTGATCGGCTGACTGTCCGTATCTTTTGTGGTAGTGGTTCGTACCGTGGTTGCGGTGGTCGCAGGCTTGGTTGTTTTAGTGGCAGTGGTTGCTTTCGTAGTGGCTTTCGTGGTTGCTTTTGCGGTGGCTGTGTCGGTTGTAATTGGCGTTGTGAACGGCTTTGTGGTTGTTGCAGAAGCCTTTGTGGTCGTGGCGGGCTTCGGGGTCGCTGTCGGTGCAGGCGTTGCCGAAGCGGTGGTTGCGGTTGCTGAAGCGGGTGTTGCCGAGGTGTTGTTGACGGTAGTTTCGGGTTTTGTGCTGTGGGTGTCGGCTTGTGCAGTGGTCTGCAAAGCGGTCTGCGAACTTATCGGTAAAGTGGTTTGTACCGTGGTATAATTTGAAGTTTGTGAAATTTTGTCTGTAAAGGTTGTTGCAGGCGGTGCCTGAGAGTTGATGCTTGTTTCGGGAGTTGTTGTGTCAATATTACTTTCAGCATCGGCAAAAGATGAGGTTTCGGGCGATGAATATGATATGCCGCTGTTTTCGGCTGTATCTTTTCCTGCCACAGAGGAAACTATCGCTATAATAACTACAATAATAAGGGCAAGCCCCAGTCCGAGTATATATTTGTATTTATCAAAAAAGGCTTTCATTTTTTCTCCATAACAAAATTTATTCCGTACCTATTTTAACACAAAAACAGGTACGGAACAAGTTGTTTACATTATGATTTTACTTATTTACGCTTTTTCTTTGATAAGAGCATTACCGCGCCTGATAACAGTAATGCCATACCGCCTGTAAGAGCGACACCTGTGTCGGGACTGATGGGCTTTTCGGGCTCGTTGGGCTCAACAGGTTCGTCAGGCTTTTTGGGCTTGTCTGTAGAGTCGCCGGGAGTAGGTACATCGGGCTTTTCGGGATCGTCCGGAGTAGGCTTATTCGGATTCTCGGGCTCATCGGGAGTAGGAACATCGGGAGTTGCGGGTTCTTTCTTAGGAACTGCCTTTACACTCATATCGTACAGTGAAGAGCCGTTTTTGTAAAGCTCGTATGCTGTAAGAGCAAGAGTTGCCTGCTCTGTAGCCATATAGTTTTCTTCGCCGCCGAGGACGTGGCTGTAGCCGCTTTCTGTAGCGTAGCTTTCAAGTGCATCGATAAGGGTTATGCCGTCAACGATAAATCTTGAATCTGTCAGCGGGTCGATGCCGAGAGCGGCAAGAGCTATAAATACCTGTGAGGTGCTCTCACTGCCGTTTGCATATCTTGCATTCTCGTCAAGTGACTCAGAAAGGAACTCAAGACCGCTGTCGATAGCCGCCTTTACCTTCTCGTCAGCCGCATAGGGAGCGAGCGCCTGTAAAGCCATAGCTGTAAGGTCAACGTCTGTTGCATCGCCTGCGAGAGCCCAGCCCTTGCCTGTCATATTGTCGAGAATGTAAGTGATAAGTTCATCGTGAGTTTTTGCGCTGTAATCTGTTGTATCGAATGCGATAAGTGCAAATATAGCCGCATTCACGCCCTGAGATGTGATATAGTCCATATCGTCAAGACCGCTCAGCAGGTTGCAGCCTTCTACATCTGCGGAGTTCTTTCCGAGGGCTGACAGAGCGAGTATAACTCTTGCATTTTCTGTAGGCTTTCTGACTGAAAGTCTGTCTGAGCCGTTTGCCTTTACAGCTTCACAAAGCTCGTTGCAGTACTTGTCAGCCTTGTCAGCCGAAAGCTTGCCTGCTCTTGCGAGAGCAATTACAGACCATTCGCCGCCGATCGACTGAACGGGGTATATTTCGTTTTCGGCAAGAGCACCGAGAACAGTGTTGTAGTGTTCTTCGCTCTTAGCGCCTGCTTTCTTTATTGCATCAATTACAGCAAATCTTTCGATCGTCTTGTCAAGAGCTTCGGCGTTTGTGACCTTATCTCTTAAACGCTCGGGAACTGCGGAGTAAGCCGCCTTAGCGCTGTCGATCCTGTCACTGCTGTCTGATGTTACCTTGCCGATCTCGTCAATTGCAGCTATTGCCGCATTTACTACATCTGCTTCTGCTAAAGCGAGCGCGTCTTCAGCTTCTGTCAGTGTTTCGTAGTTTCCTACAAGCGTCTTTGCGTTGTCGGTGAGCTTGTCATAAGCTTCTCTTGCCGCCGCGATATCTTCATTGCTGTCAAGTGTTACATCGCCTATAGCATCTATAAGCTCTTCGACCTGCTTTGCCGCTGTGATATCATCTGGGATAAGCTTAAGATAAGCGTATACGGGCTGTTTTTCGCCGCTTTGAACGATAATTCTTACAGTCTTTATTTTTGACTGACTGCTGATCGCTATATCAGCCTTAGCGTCAGCTGTGATACGCTGATTATTTACATAAATATTATCGTCTGCCGCACCTGCAACAGATATGCTTACACTCTCTTCAATGCCTGTGTTTACTTCATAAACACCGTTATCATCGGGAGTGATCTCCTTTATTGTGTTGCCGTCGTTATCTGTGATAACTATTTTTTCGGGGAGTGCTGTTGTGCCGACTTCCTCTTCATTTGCGGTAGTTCTTACAACGTAAGAAACCTCTGTTGATTTCTCGTTGAATACGCCTGCCCAGATGTTGCTTGCTGTCTGGATCTTTACATAGTGAACGCCGTTTTCAAAAGTAACCGGGTTGCCGTCTTCGTCAACTGCCCACTTTAAGTCAAAACCGTTTGATGCGGCATCCTCGCTGTATGCGTTTACATTATCGCCTATCGAACCGTTTCTGAAGTAGTCAACATAGCCGAACTTTGTTTCGCCGACAAATGAAGCTGTAGTGCTGTCACCCTGAATTGTACCCTGGATACTGGGGATAACAACACCTCTCAGAGTGATCGTATCACCCTTTGCAAGGTCGTTCATATAATAAACGCTGGGTGAAACCCATCTGCCGGTCATTTTCGAGCCGTCGTTTGAGTTGCCCTGATTATCTGTCCAGCTTGTCTTGCCGTCAGCTGTCTTCTTGTATGTTACTTCGTAATCTGTGATCGTTGTATCTTCAAAATGCTCACTGCCTGCAAGTGCATACCAGGTGTTGCCGTCTTCCGATACATAAATCTGTCCGCTTTCAGCCGCACTTCCGCCGCTTGCAAAGCTGTTGCCGTAAGCGTAGAAGTCAAGGCCGTAGGGGTTTGAGGGATCATCGGTTATGGGGTTATCATAGTAATATGTGATATAACCGCCGAAGTTACCGATAGATTTCATTGTGCCTGCGAGTGTCGTTTCAGGTCCTACACCGAAGGAAATGTTGGTGTACTGGCTGTTGATACAAAGATAATCTACTACCTTGTCAGGTACTGCATACTTGCTTTTCTTTGTAGCCTTTACTGTGTAGCTTTCCGAAAGAGTGCCGTCTGATACAGTGACCGTAGTATTGCCGCTCTTTGTAACAAGGCTGTAGTAGCCGTTTTCGTCTGCTGTAGCCTCATCACTGCCGATCGTAACTGTGCAACCGTCAGCCACCTTGAAATATACTGTGGGATATTCCGCATCGTTTGCGATAACTACATCGTAGCTCAGAAGCGAAGGATCAAATGCAGGATATAAGTCGCCGTAATCGCTCTTAAGCTCTGTGAGGTGTACATCATTTACGGATACGTCAGCCTTTACGAGCTTTACAGTGTAGCTTACTACCTTATCTGCATCGTCAAACTTGCTTACAAGATAGTCGCCGTCAGATACCATATCGATCGATACCGTAACAGTACCGTCATTGCCGAATGAGTATGCGGGTGTTGTGCCGCCGCTCTTGAATTCTGTATATTCGCCGTCAGTCTTTGTTCTTACATGAACATTGGCTGTCTTACCCTTTACGGTAAGCGCAACACTTTCCGTGCCGCCTAAAACATATGCCGTATAGCTGTTGCATTCTGCATTTGTACCTGTTGTATCGGTTATGTTGCCGTTTACGTCATTTCTGAAAACAGTACCCTCGGCGTAGCCGTAGTACTTGGTAGCGTACAGCTCTCTGCCTGAGGGGACAAGAGTAATACCGCTTGTGCTTGCGATTTCTGCCGTGTAGTCATAGGGACGTGTTACATTGAACACATACTGTGTCTTTATGCTCTCGTCGTCATTGTAGCAAAGCTCCAGTATAAGCTTGCTTAAACCGAAAGGAATGTTTGATATGCTGTTGAAGCTGCCGGACTTAATTTCTTTCCTCTGCGCTTCTCCGTTTAAATCTGTATAAACAGCATAGCAATTCAATAAATCACTGTTGAACTTTGTGTTGCTTGTAAGTGATATCGAAGATGTGCTGTAAGTCTTTATATTTACATCATATTCAAGCTTTTCGGGGGCAAAAGCGTCATTATCCCAGCCGTCAAGGGAGAACGCCGAGAATGCAAGGCTTTCAAAGCGAGCGGCGGGTCTGTCGCCCTCCTTAACAGTCACCTTGTATGTGCTTGCGGTTGCACCCTCGCCTACGGTAACGGTGATCATATCGCCGTCCTTTATTTCTGTAGGCTTTGTAAGACTGAGTGTGTCATTGCCGATTTTGCTTACAGTCTTGAAATTCTTGTTCAGTGCTGTGGGACGGAAATTGATGCTCTTTGTGCCGAAAGGAACAGTAAGAGTGTATTCATAAGTCTTTGCGCTGAATTCGGGGGACAGCGTGCCGTAATCGCTGTTTATTGCTTTAAGCGATGTATCTGTGCCGCTCCAGTCACTGCCGAGGTCTGTACCCCAGCTCATAGTATACTGCATACGGATCTCGTCACCGTCTGCAAGCTTGCCGTTGGCTACCGTATAAGCAGTAAAGCCTTCGTTTGTAAACCAGTCGTTGAGTGTGCCCATCCAGCCGCTCATATTG
The DNA here is from genome assembly GCA_002437415.1 of Ruminococcaceae bacterium UBA6413. Lineage (GTDB taxonomy): Bacteria > Bacillota > Clostridia > Oscillospirales > Ruminococcaceae > Ruminiclostridium_E. The sequence goes on from DJPL01000019.1 coordinate 37,715, forward strand.
CCGCCGTCATAAGCTTCAAGACCTGCTATTTCTGTTATGTAGCCTGAATCTGCGCCGGTCTGTGTAAAGCCGGAGCTTTCGATAGCGTCCTTAATGCAGGTCATAGCGCTTGAATTCTTATCAAGCGATACCCACTTGTCGACCTTGGTGCCTGTCCACGCGGGAGCTTCACCGCCGTCGACCGCTTCGGTAAACGTTGTGTTTTCTACGATAACACGGACGCTTCCGAGGTCGTCATCGGCAAATACCGTAAAGCTTACCTGCGGTACAGACAGTAACGCAAGTGAAAGCGCCAACAGTAAAGCCGTCACTTTTGCTGTAAATTTCTTCACAGTCGTCATAGTTTTACCTTCCTTTATTCTTTTTTGCCGTAAGGCTTAACCGTCTAATCTGCGTTTTGCCGCTTTTCTTCTTTGCCGGGAGCGTTCGCGTTTGGCACGGCTTTTCTCCTTTGCGGATACTGCGGGCGGCTCTTTAAGCCCTGCGGCTTCAAGGGCGCGCGTCCACGGACCGAGCTTCTGCTTGATAAAGCATACCTCATCGGGAGAAAAATCCGAGCGTTTCGGCAGGTATCCGAGCTGCTTATGCTTTTCGCAAAGCATGGCTACGGCTTTGTTATATTTTTCGTCTGCCATAACGCCACCTCCAAACAAAAACGGCAATAAAAAATGCCTTCACTAAAAAGTGAAAGCACAACTGATCTTTTTGCACAGCAAACATAAGCCGTACAGTAGGCTCGAAAAAAGCATACAGGTACAGCCTTAGCTGAAGATCGGCTGTACTTCTTCCTCGTCCAAGAGACAATGCCGAAAAACACGGGGGTATTCTGACTTGTGAGCGTGGGCTCAGATACAGTAATGACGGTTGCTCCGGATTCTCACCGGATTCCCTATTACCTACCGGGCAAAAAGCCTTTCGTACCGCATTTTCGATATTCGGTTAAGGTTAAGTATAGCATAAAGGGGGAAGAAATGCAAGAGGGAAAGAGGGATTATGAAAATAAAAAGGGTTGTGACACAACCCGAAAAAGAAAAAGTGAGTTGAAACGCAAAAGATAGTGCGCACGGCTCACTTTTTGGTATTTGGAGAAAGTTTGTTTTTAGTGTACTTCTGTTATACCGTTTTAGTAATTAACATTGATAGCAGGCTACCGATAGTGCTGTTTGTCGGACAGCACTTCTCGGGTTCGCTATTCCATTTAATAACGTTGCTACTATGAACGAGGGAGAAAACCCAAGGGAAGAGAGGAAGGCGCTCCAAAGGCGCTTTCCCCTCTCCCCTTAGGTTTTCTCCCAAATCAGTTATTCCTCTTGAGCGACATAAGGAGCGGGAGCATTGCTTTTTGCAATGCTCAGACGTGCATCCCACTTTCCTGACTCCTCATCTCTTCTGCCATAAAGGGGTGTTGGCGATAAGACACACAAACGACGGCGTTTAAAAAGCTGCCGTAAGCGGGACGCTCCGCTCTGTT
>DJPL01000023.1 GCA_002437415.1 Ruminococcaceae bacterium UBA6413
GAGTGCTTGTCTATTATATCACGGAAAACGACATTTGTCAACGTTTTTCTTGAAGTAATTTTACATAAATCTTGTCACTTAAAACACAGTTTTGAAGTCACTTTACACAATCGACTTTAAGCGCTCCTTTTTCTCTGCTATATACTTCTTCTTTCTGTTATTTAATGCCATTTTCTCAATGCTTGTTACGCAATATCCTATTCTTTATATATATCAGCGTATCCTCTTCCCCGAACCTCTTTAGCATAATAAGCATTTTACCCAACAGCTCCATAGTTTTCGGGTGCATCATATAGTGCTTTCTGTTCTTGTTGAAATACTCAAACGGCATACTGTCGTTATATTTCTCTTTATAGTACGTTTTACACGCCGCTATCCTGTCGCAGAACATTTCAACAACATACTTCACAGGCATCTCAGTACCCTGCATTCCCGCGCCGGGCTCTTGTCCGTAATCTATCCAGTACTCAAAATGATGTTTGTTTCTTCCCTTGTGGTGAAGCCAAGCCTCACTTTTACCCGTTACACGTCTTTCGGTCGTATTCGGACTTTTATCTCCGGTATAGAACACGACCCCGCTTATAAATTCCTTCGGCGAATATTTCGACAGGTCGTGCAAAAGTCCCTGTTTATATAGCCCCAGCTTGAAGCACAGCCTCATCACTTCTGCCTTATGATGATTGACCGTGCTCAGATGCCCCTTGAAGTTTTCCTTCAGATCCATGCTTATCCTTCTTTCATTCTTTCGAGATACTTTCTCCAATTATCGATATATCTTGTTTTAAAGCTGACGCTTGTTATTTCTTTGTATGGAATTTTGGTTTCTTCGAGCCATTTCCCATCTGCGTCAAACTCTCTCATCGTCAGTTTATTTTTCCCCGCCTTTAAGATTATCCCTATATGGAATATCTCTTCATTTTCATTCTCGACTATCACCCATTCACCGCTCTCCCGAAGCGAATTGAATATACTCTGCCACGAGCTTATATCAATTCCGGGAGCTTTGATCTGCCCTGTGACCCCGTTCAATCTGTTTATCTCTTCACAGATATCATTCTTGATTTCCGCTTTTTGCAGTTCATCGATTTTGCGGATCGTATATCCGTTCAGTTCAAAATCATTTTCTTCCTGTCCGAGGACAAATTTGTCGTTGAGATCATTGATATAGTAATACCAATAGCTTTTGTCATATTCATAAAAGCACCTGCATATATGACTGTTTTCAACGCACTCTCTCAAAATCGACATTTTCTTACTTCGTTTCATATTCACCCTCGCAAAAAACGACTGCCGTATCTTATCGACAGTCGTATTTTTTAACCGTCAGCTTTATTCTATCACAGCCGACATTTATTTTCAAGCCTTTACAGCTCTCATTCTGAGCCTCATATAATCCGCACACCATTTTCCGTTTACATAAAGCTCAGGTTTCAGTTCATTTACCGCCTCCGAGATTATCTCATCAGCTTCCTTCTTTTCCTTTACCGCCCTGAACGGAACTTCAAGGAACATTCTTATCCAGTCCTCAAGTCCGTCATCGCCTTTAAGCTCGGTCGGGCGCTCAAACAGCTCCGCATACTTTACGGTGAATCCTGCCTGTTCGACAAGCGGCGCATAATCGCCTACTCCCGCAAAATAGTATTCCGTATGATAATCATATCCGTGCCTTGCGAACACCTCGGCAAGCTTAGTGTGTATCTTCTCGGCGTTGCCCCTTCCGCCGAATTCGAAAACAAATTCGCCGCCGTCATTCAGAGCATTATACACGCAGCTTAACATCTTCGGGTGCAGCTCCCTGTTTATCCAGTGAAAAACCGCATTTGAAAATACCACATCGACCTTTTCGGACAGAACAAAGTCTGTAGCGTCTGCCTTTATAAATGTAAGGTTGGGATTATCCGTTCTTGCCTTAGCCAGCATATTGTCAGATGCATCCGCACCGATAACGTCATAACCCCTGTCGGAAAGCACCTTGGTAAGCGCCCCGTTTCCGCATCCGAGATCAAGTACCCTTCCGCTTTTTCTCTCAATAAGTCCGACAACACCAAGTCCGTGCTTATGTACAAAAGAAAAATTGTCCGTATATTTCTCTGCGTCCCACTTGATATTCATTATACACTCACCTTTTCGTCTTCGTTTTCATTGATCGTTTCTTCTGCCTGAACGCCGTCCTCTGCCGCTTCTTTCTCTTTCGGTTCATCGCATACATTTGCGGCTTTCGCATTTTCTTTCTGCGTTATATCTGTGTGCTTATCCTTTTTCTTCTTTTCCTGCTTGATATGCGACTGGTCGCTTACAACAAGAATATCGCCTTGCTGAATTACCGTGCTTCCGTTCGGCACGATCATATCTCCGCCTCTCTTTATCATTATAATAAGAAGCGTAGTCGGCAGGTCAAGCTCCTTTATCGTCTTGCCCTTCCATAAATGCTTAGCGCCTATCTCATACTCCTTGAGCAAAATATTTCCACTGTCCCTGTATGACGGAACGCTGAGTATAACATCGTCACCCGCATTTATCACCGTGTCACCCTTAGGAACGATCGTGCTGTCGCCGTGCTTTATCATAAGCACGAGAGAATTTTCGGGGAAATCTATCTTGCTTATCTTATGACCGCTCCAGCCGTGCGTTTCGGATACGAATATACGCATCATATTGAACTGCGGAGTTTCGTCCTGATAGTCGTTGAATGTCTTTAATACGCTGCTCTCGTTGTCGATAAGCTTAAGCCCTGTTGCAACCTTCGGAAGTAACGTTCCCTGGAACGCAACAGAGATAAGGCAGACGCACAGCACTATATTGAACAGATTGCTGTCCGTGTACACATCGCTTACCGTAGCCATTATGGCGAAAACAATAGATGATGCGCCTCTCAGTCCCGACCACGCTATAAAAAGTCTGTCACGCCATGTATAGCCCTTTGAGCATATCGAAAACACCGCCACCGGACGCGAAACAAACGTCATAATTGCGAATATTGCAAGCGCCGGCAGAATTATTCCGGGTAGCTGTGACGGATTTGATAAAAGGCCGAGCAGGAAGAACAGCATTATCTGGCTAAGCCCCGTTATTCCGTCGAAGAAATGTACAAGCTGTGCCTTGTTCTCGCCTATGTTGCTGTTACCGATGATAATACCGGCTATATATACGCTGAGGTATCCGTTACCGCCCAGCAGTATCGGTGCGGAATATGCCGCAAACACCATCGCCATCATAAAAACTATATCAAAGCTGTTTTTTGACAGCTTCACCTTATTCATTACAAATACCGTTGCAAATCCCATAGCAAAGCCGAATGCAACGCCAAGAACTATCTGTAACACAGCGAGAAGTCCGAGCTGCGAAACATCATCACCCGCCATGATCGCAAGAGCAATAACAGTCAGCATATAAGAAAACGGGTCGTTAGAGCCGCTCTCTATCTCAAGCAGTGACGCAAGACCGCCGCGCAGGTTAAGCTGTTTTGAACGGAGTATCGAGAATACCGATGCCGCGTCGGTAGATGAAATTACCGCACCGATAAGAAAGCTCTCTTTGATATCAAAGCCTATAAGGAAATGACAGCCCGCAGTAGTAATGAGCGCCGTAACTATCGTACCGAGCGATGATAAAAGTCCGGCACGCACCGCAACAGGCTTTGCCGCTTTCCAGTTAGCCGAAAAACCGCCGCAGAACATTATAAATATAAGACATACCGTGCACACCTGTTCACTCAGTGCAAAATTATCAAACGGTATTTTGAACAGTCCGTCCGAGCCGCATATCATACCGAGCGCAAGAAATATAAGCAGACTCGGTACACCTATCTTGGTTGACAGCTTATTGCCTACAATGCAGACAATAATTATCACCGAAAAAAAGAGCATTACAAATTCCATCGTTCACCGTTCCTTCTGTTCAAATATTATCTCTGTTTAACCGTTTTAAAAAATAAGCTGTCAACGTGATTTAAAAGTCCCCGTTGACAGCCGATTTTACTATTCAGGCGACACCACACAAGATTTACACTTGTATTGCGACGTCTTTATTTGCCTGCAAGCTTAGCGATTATTTCAGCCGCCTCATCAATACCGCAGGTTGCCGTATTGATACACAGATCGTAATTCAGGCACTCGCCCCAGTTACGCTCCGTGTAATACTTGTAGTGTCTGCGCCTTGCCTTATCCTTCTGGCGGATAATACTCAGCGCCTCTTCCTTGCTTATCTTATCGTGCTCGCAGATACGTCCGCATCTGAAGTCGTCCGTAGAATGTACAAATACATCAAATGTGCTGTACTGTTCCCTCAGCACATAGTCCGCACAGCGTCCTACTATAACGCACGGACCTTTATCGGCAAGAGCCTTTATAACTCTGCACTCAGCCGAGAAAAGCTGGTCGGTCAGAGGCTGTGTGTACATTCCGTTTATCGCAAGATTGTAAAGGAAGCTTGTCGTAGTCGTCTGCTCCGCGCGTTCTATGTATTTCGGATCAAAGCCGCTTTCCTTTGCGGTGACATCGATTATCGTCCTGTCATAGTACGGAATATTGAGCGCTTTGGCTACCTTTCTGCCGATCTCACTTCCTCCGCTGCCGTACTGTCTTGAAATTGTGATTATTCTTCCCATAATCAGTTCCTCCGTTTGTGCTTTATTCTTATGCCTGCTGTACCTGTGACGAGGATCTGTCCTGAGTGTCATACATCTTTGCTATGACCTTCTTATAGATCCTGCGCATAAGGAGTATCGCAACAATAAGTCCTAATAAATCGCTTACCGGGAGCGCCCACCATATAAAGTCCACTCCTCCGATCATACCGAACAGCCACGCAAAAGGCAGTGTCGGCATAATGAGCCTTACTATAAATACTATCATACTGTAAAAGCCGTTTCCGAGTGCCTGAAAGCCCGAGCTCAGCACTATCGAAACACCCGCGAGCGGGAATGATATGCTGAATATCCTGAGCGCCGTTTCACCGAGTCTTATCATATCATCAGTCGGCGCAAACATTCCGAGCAGCTGTACCGGTATCAGTTGGAACAGCAATATGCCGATTATCATTATCACCACCGAGCAGATAACTCCGAGCTTCAGCGTGTCGGTGATACGTTTGGGCTTTCCTGCTCCGTAGTTATAAGCTATGATAGGAACTATGCCGTTATTCATACCGAATACAGGCATATACACGAAGCTCTGTAATTTGAAATACACTCCGAACACCGTAGCCGCCGCAGGCTCATACGCCTTCAGTATTATATTCATACCGAATGTCAGGACCGATACGAGCGCGCTCATTATTATGGAGGGTATTCCCACAGCGTATATTGTTTTTATTGTGCCAAAGCTCAACTTGAACCTTCCGAACACAAGTCTTAATTCCCTGTTATGAAAGTGGTGCAGTAAAAATCCCACAACCGCCGCTATTATCTGACCTGCTATTGTAGCTATCGCCGCGCCCGTAACACCCATAGCAGGTATTCCGAGGAAGTCAACGCCGAAGATAAGCACAGGGTCAAGCACTATGTTTATAACAGCACCCAGTATCTGCGACACCATCGATAACAGTGTCTTACCGGTCGCCTGTAATATTCTCTCGCCGTATATCTGGAAAAACAGTCCGAAAGAGCCGCAACATACGATCGAAAGATATTCAACGCCGTAATTTGCTATTACGTCCGAATGTGTCTGTATTGAGAAGAATGCAGGCAGTGCGGTAAGTCCCACTATAAGGAATATAACGTAATTGAGCGCGGTGAGAATGAGCGAATGCGTAGCCGCAAGCCCCGCCTCATACGGCTTTTTCTGTCCTAAATAGCGCGATACAAGCGCATTCATGCCGACACCCAGCCCCGTCTGGAACGCTATCATAAGACTCTGCATAGGGAAAGCCATTCCTACCGCCGTCAGTGCATCGGGGTTTATCTGTGCCACAAACACGCTGTCAACAAGATTATACATTGCCTGGATAAGCATCGATATAACTATCGGCAGCGACATAGTAACAAGCAGCTTGTTCACAGGCATTACGCCCATCTTGTTTTCTTTTGTCTGTTCCAATTTTCTTTTCTTTCCTTTGTTCTTTTAATTTCTTTTTCTCTTTTAAATAAGTATAACATAAACTCCGACATTTTGCAAGCGCACAAACACAAAAATTCAAGTTCAAAATCTTATTGACCGCACCGCTTTATTGTGATACAATAGCAGTATATGAAAAGAAAGGAACAGCCATGAAGGATATAAAAGCAGTACTTTTTGACCTTGACGGCACATTGCTTGACTCAATGTATGTCTGGCAGTACGTTGACGAGGAATTTCTCAAAAAGCGCGGGATCACCCCGCCCGATGATTACGGCAGGCAATGCAGCCACCGTTCGTTCTATGAAACGGCGCTATACACAATAGACCTGTTCAAGCTGCCCGAAACTCCCGAACAGCTTATGCGGGAGTGGACGGATCTCGCGATAAACGAATATCGGTATAACGTAAAATTAAAACCCTACGCCAAAGAAACAGTAGAGCTCGCAATTAAAAGCGGCTATAAGACCGCGGTATGTACCACCCAGACACCTGAGCTTTACACCCCGGTACTGAAGAACACCGGACTGTGGGGAATGTTCGAAACGATAAGCTCTGCCGCCGTTTTCGGCAAAGGCAAGCAGTACCCCGACATCTACCTTGACACCGCGAAGGCGCTCTGTGTCCCTCCCGAGAACTGCATTATGCTCGATGACGTATCGGCGTCTCTCAAAGCCGCAAAGCAGGCAGGTATGATGACAATCGGCGTGATAGAGCCGATAAGCTCGCAGAGCATTGAAGAGATGGAGCTTTACAGCGACAAGCTCGTAAAAGAGCTTGATGAAAATATATTCCAATTTTAACGGAGGCAAATATGAAGAAAAATCTTATGAGCAGATTATCTGCTCTCGCACTGACAGTAATAATCGCCGTCACCGCAACAGGCTGCAACAATGCCGCAACAAGCGGCGAACCCGCAAACTCGGAAACCACCTCGCAGGTAACCGAGTTTCCTAACGCCAAGGTCAGCATCTCGGACGGCAAGTTCACCGTTGACGGCAAAGAGCTCTGGATAAACGGCGTAAACACCCCATGGCAGAACTGGAACGACTTTTGCGGTAATATGGAAGAGGACTTCTGGGATAAGACCTTTGAGGAGCTTGTCAGCGACGGTATCAACTGTACACGTATCTGGATAAACTGCAACGGCGAAGGTGTAGTAAGGCTTAAATCCACAGGCGCGATAAAGAGCATAAACGAACAGCACTGGGAAGACCTCGACAAGCTTTTTGCACTGGCGGAAAAGCACAGAATATACATAATGCCGACACTTCTCTCCTTTGACCATTTCAAAGACAGCAACGGTGCGGCTGAAAAGTGGCGCAAGCTTGTTACAAGCAAAGAAAACTGTGACGACTATGCCGAGCAGTATGTAAAAGAATTCTGCAAGCGCTACGGCGAAAACGAATATCTTTTCGGTATAGACCTGATGAACGAGCCCGACTGGGTACACGAAAACACCGAGTGCGGTCAGCTCAAGTGGAGCGAGCTGTGCTATCTGTTCGGCAAGTGTGCCGCAGTTATCCACGAAACCTGCTCAACACCGGTAACTGTAGGTCTCGGCATAGTAAAATACAATTCCGACAAATACGAGGGCGACAAGATATCCGATGAAAACCTTAAAAAGGTGACCGGCGATGACAAGGCTTATGTAGACTTCTACAGCACTCATTACTATATGTGGGAAAAGCAGTATTTCGGCTTCCCGTTTGACAAAACACCCGAGCAGTTCGGTCTGAAAACAGACAAGCCCTGCCTTATCGGCGAAACCTCAAACGATGATGAAAAAGAAGCGGGCATGACCCTTACAGAAAAGTACAAGTCCACCTATGACAACGGCTGGAACGGTCTTATGGTATGGATGGAACCCCGCACAGATGAAGAATACACATGGTATCGCTATGACCTTACTAAAGCCGCAACAAATGCAATGCTGAAGCTTATCCCCGAAAAGATTGACCCGCTCGGCGTACACGGTTACTCGACCTCAGACGCAACAGACAGCGGCGCAGAAAGCAGTAACTGATATGCCCGATATCACAAATCAGCACAAGATGATCAGAAAGCACTTTTTCTTCAAGGGAAGAGTTCAAGGCGTAGGTTTCCGCTACAGAGCACAGAATGCCGCCTCAATGTACAGTGTAACAGGTTGGGTAAAGAACCTGTACGACGGCTCTGTCGAAATGGAAGCACAGGGTCTTGAAGAGGACGTTGACAAAGTAATTCAATCACTTCAAAACAGCCGCTACATCGTTATAGATGATATGTATGTTGCCGACCGACAGCCCGACCCCCGCGAAACCTCGTTCCGCATTAAAGACGAGTATTGATACAGTAAAGAGTAAGCTGTGATGAAATTCTCACATTTCATCACAGCTTATTATATATCTTGTTTTATTCTATCACTTCATCAATTTCAACGTTTTTCTCTAACGCCTGAATTATATATCCGACAAATTCTTCATAAGACATATCATCGTAATATATCTCTTCATAAGTATCGGGCAAACATCCGAAACGCTCATAATATTCATCATATAATCGGCTTAAATTTTCATCATATTTTCCATTCCACATGCTAATTTCACTCCTTCCAAATCTGCTAAGTACTTTTTAATGCTATTATAGCACTTCGGTCAGAATTTGTAAATATATCCTGCATCATTTTCACCGCCTCATAATCATTATCAAAATATGCCGCCCGAATTGTGTCCACACTTCTTATTGTGCTTACCGCCAACACCCGCAACAACGAATTTGAAGCGGCACATTGCCACAAAAAGCGGTCACAGCAAACCACCGTGACCGCCATATTCCGTTTATGTTACGCTTTGCATAGCCCGTCATTGTGCACTATTCCTCGCAAAGCACTATCACAATTCAAAATCCGTCGCCCACCGCAGGCAAAGCACGGATGCTTGCAACGGTCGCACAAAGTCGCTATGCATGGACGCATATAGTCAGCCACACCCGGTCACTGCACGAGGCAGTGACACAAATGGCTGACAATGCACGGACGCAGCGACCACAAACGACCGTAAAGACACACACAATTCTTCATTATTCGTTATTCATTATTCATCTTTCAACCCCGCCGTTTTGCCACCGTCCGCAAACCGCAAACGTCTTAAAAGGCGGAACTTGAAGCGGCACATTGCCGCAAGGCGGAACTTGAAGCGGCACATTGCCGCAAGGCGGAATTTACAGTGGCTTTCAGCCACTTACTTTAAGATAGGTGCAAATCTGATACGGATATTCGGCATCTTTGTGATAGTCGAATATGTGTTCAGCATCCAGTCTTCACTGCCGTCATTTACATTCTCGCCGCTTGCGGGAGGTGCAAATATCTTGAGTGTCATATCGGCTTCGCCGTCAAGGGGCTTCTCAAAAAATGCCGACATAAAATCGATCGTCTTAGCGTGAGGTGCTTTGTAGAACCACTTGCCGTTTATCTCCATCATAAGGTTAAGCTCTGCGTCCTCGCCGTCAAATGTGATCTCGCAGAATGTGGGGTTCTTCTCAAAGTGCAGAGGTATCTCGATACCCTCGGCGTCCTCAGATCCGCCCCAACGTAACGTTGCGGGGAACTGTGCATCGCCCTGAGCCTTTATTTCGGGATAGAAATATTCATCATGGATTATTTCCTTGTAAGTCTGCATCACAGGCTGTTCGATGCCGCAGTCCGCATTGTTCGGGTCTTCAATTTCAAGTCCGAGTCTGCCTCTGTCACGGAACTGATAGAATGTAAAGCCGTTGAACCAGCCCTGATCCTTGTCGTTCTTCAGCATATCGCAGAATTCCTTAACCATTTCCGCCTGCTCATAAGGACCTGTTACATCACCGTCAGCGTTGAATTCGCTCATGACCATGGGTTTCTTTTCGCCGCCGCAGAGCTCTCTGTAACGCTTTTCGGAAAGCTTTGTAAGGTTGTATGTATCCGCTACCTTGCTTCTGCCGAAAGAGTTTCCGCCCTCGTCGGCTACGTCAAAAGGCCAGCCCCAGTGAAGAGCCATATACTTGTCAACTGACCAGATATCCGTTGCTCTTACAGCATCGGCAAATTCCTTCTCCATTTCAATTTCGTTGCCCTTTTCGGGGTGCTCGACACCGCCGATACAGAGAATAGTCTGCACGTTGGGAGCAAACTTCTTGATAACTTCACGTGCGTGGATATAGAAATCTGCTACCTGCTGATATGTGGCACGCTTTGTGAATGAGAACCAGTTGCCTGTAGCTTCATGGTTTATTCTCAGCTGCATACGGCCGAATGTAGAAAGCTCCTTGCCTATCTGCTCAAGGTGCTCGTCGGTTACATTGGGGTCGATAGTCATTGTGAGTATAACGTCCTGTCCGTGTCTTCTTACATCACGCATACAGGTGAAAGGCTCATCGTCTGTCGTTCCGCCGATACCGCCCTTGTATGTAAAATAGTCGTCATAAGGATAATCCCACTGGAATGTGATCTCCTTGTCCTTGAAAGCATTTCTCGCTCTTGCGGGCCATGTTTCGTCAAGAGGATAATAGCAGTACATCAGGCTTACCGCTCTGTGAGGTCTGCCAAGCTTGTTCAGGATATAATCCTGATTTACATACTCTCCTCTTTCACTTCCGTCGCCAAGGTCAACCGCGCATTTTGCAGGACCCATATGGATCTTTTTGATCTCGCTCATGTTAATAAACTCCTTACACAACTTTTTTCTGTTAAGAAACTGCGAAAACCTATGTTTTCACCGAATAAATTGAGTATATCATAAAATGAAAACGATTTCAAGGCTTTACAAAAAAATTTTTTTGGTATATAATAAAATGGTATTGCAAAATCGAAAGGAACGGTAACCTATGTTAGAATATGATGAACTCAAAGTTGAGTTCGAGGGCTATGAGCCTGAGCTTAAAGAACTCGCAGGCGCACTTGACCTTGACAATCTCAAAGCAGAAATAGCAAAGCTCGAAGAACAGAGCGCACAGCCCGACTTCTGGAACGACGTAGAAAACTCTCAGAAAATATCGCAGAAGATAGGCGAGGATAAGAATATAGTGCAGAGCTATGAAAAGCTCCGCGAAAGCTATGACGATGTAGTTACAATGATAGAGCTCGCTCAGGAAGAGGACGATGAATCGATGCTCCCCGAGATTCAGGAGCTTGCAAAGCATTTCAGAACCGAGCTTGAGTCACAGAAGCTCGCTACTCTTCTCTCAGGCGAATTTGACCACAACAACGCGATCCTCACATTCCACGCAGGCGCAGGCGGAACAGAGGCTCAGGACTGGGTCGAAATGCTGTACAGAATGTACAACCACTGGGCTGAACAGCACGGAATGAAAGTAACCGTACTCGACTACCTCGACGGCGAAGAAGCAGGTATAAAGAGCGCCAGCATACTGGTTGAGGGCAGAAATGCCTACGGCTATTTAAAGAGCGAAAACGGCGTACACAGACTTGTGCGTGTATCTCCCTTTGACAGCTCCGGACGCCGCCACACAAGCTTTGCCTCTGTTGAAGTTATGCCCGAGATCAATGAAGATATCGACATAGAGATAAGCGAAGATGAGATAAAGATGGACGTTTACCGTGCAAGCGGCGCGGGCGGTCAGAAGGTCAACAAGACCTCTTCCGCAGTGCGTATCACACATATTCCCACAGGTATAGTGTGCGCCTGCCAGACAGAGCGTTCACAGCATCAGAACAGAGAATACGCTATGCGTATGTTAAAATCAAAGCTTCTTGAGATCAAGGAAAGAGAACACCTCGACAAGATCTCGGATATCAAGGGCGAACAGCTCCAGATCGCATGGGGCGCTCAGATACGCTCTTATGTATTTATGCCCTACACAATGGTAAAGGATCACCGCACAGGCTATGAAATGGGTAACATCGGCGCAGTTATGGACGGCGACCTTGACGGCTTTATCAACGCTTATTTAAAGGCGCTCAGCTTAGGACAGATATAATGAAAAAGAACGACATCATTGAAATTGAGATAACAGCTCTTTCAAGTGAATGTTCCGGTATAGGCAAGAAGGACGGCATGGTAATATTCGTGCCGTTTTCTGCTATCGGGGACAAGCTTGAAGTAAAGATACTGAAGGTAAATAAAACCTACTGCTACGGCAAGATCGAAAAGGTACTTGTTCCCTCTCCAGACAGAGTAGCTCCCGACTGCCCCGTTTATACAAAGTGCGGCGGCTGTTCGCTCCGTCACATAAGCTATGAGGCACAGCTCAGAGCCAAGGAGCAATTCGTAAAGGACGCTTTCACGCGTATCGGCGGACTGTCACCCGAATTTCTGCCTATCATCGGCAACGACACGATAAACGGCTACCGCAACAAGCTTCAGCTCCCGATAGGCACTGACAAGGACGGTAAACTTATCGCAGGGTTTTATGCCTTCCACTCGCACAGGATTGTTCCGTGCGAAAAGTGCCTTTTACAGCCAGATATTTTCTCGGAAATAACCTCCGACTTTTTAAAAATTGCCACCGGGCTGAATTTATCCGCGTATGATGAAGCTACGCGAAAAGGCATACTCCGCCACCTTTATCTCAGAAAGGGACACTACAGCGGCGAAATATGCCTGTGCATAGTAGCGTCGAAAAACACTCCGGAGCTTAAGCTCCTCTCGGACAGACTGCTTGACAAATACCCGCAGATAGTAAGCTCGGTAATAAATATCAACGGCAAGGACACCAACGTGATCTTAGGCGACAAAGAGATCTGCCTTACCGAAAAGAACTGCATTCACGATATTATGTGCGGCAACAGCATAGCAATATCGCCAAAGTCATTCTATCAGGTCAACACGCCCGCCGCCGAGAAGCTCTATGCCGCCGCGCGCGGCTTTGCGGAGGCTGGGGAAAAAACCGTGCTTGACCTGTACTGCGGAGCAGGCACGATAGGGCTTTCGATGGCGCACACGGCAAAACGGATAATCGGGGTCGAGATAGTCCCCGAGGCAATCGAAAACGCGAAGCAGAACGCCCTCGCAAACGGCATCGATAACTGCGAATTTATCTGTGCCGATGCCGCCGAAGCCGCAAGGATACTGCATTCACGCGGAATACGCCCCGATGTTATAATGGTAGACCCTCCGCGAAAGGGTTGCGGCAAGGAAGCCTGCGAGCAGATAGCCGCATTCTCTGCCCCGCGTATCGTAATGGTATCCTGCAATGCCGCTACAGCCGCCCGCGACTGCGCATATTTCAACGAACTCGACTACAGCACCGACAAGTGCGTTGCGGTGGATATGTTCAGTGGTACGAACCACGTTGAGTGCGTGGTACAGATGACAAAAATGCGCAACCGGGTAACCCGCTGTCAATTCCTATAAAAATGTGAATTCGGAGTTTAAAAAGATGAAAGTCTTAGTGATCAATTGCAGTCCTGTAAGAAATGGGGCAACGGCAGAAATCGTACATATTGTTTTGGAATAATTAAAGAATAAATATAATGTAAAAACTATTTGTATTGATGATTATGACTTTAATTTCTGCAAGGGGTGCAGAAGCTGTCACAACACGGCAAAATGCGTTCAGAATGACGATGTAGATTTAATTATGGAAAATTACGAATGGAGGATTTCGCTTTTCACCACGTTCAGCAATGTTCAATAATCGGCTTTGTAATGCGGTTTCGCAGAGTTTAACATTTTATTACATTTAGCCCCGTTTAGCGCATTTTCATCTCAATGGTGCACAAATGGCGCACAAAAATCCAAAATCCCTAAAAACAGAAAATCCGCACTGCAAGCCAAATGGCTTAACAATGCGGTTTAACGTGGAGCTTGTGACGGGACTCGAACCTGCGACCTGCTCATTATGAATGGGCAGATATCGTGGTTTCTGTTTCACCGTCATATTGGGCGGATATCCCCGGACAGTTCAAGACATTCATAGACAGATGTACACCTTGGTGCAATACCCATGAGCCGCACGTAAAACTTTCCGAGGGCAAAAAAGGATATACGATAGCATTGAGAACCGGACCGGGTATGCCGGAATGCGAGCGTGTCATAAGCAGTATTGAGCATTTTTACGGGCATTTGGAAATCAGATCATGTGGAAAGCTGGGCTTATGCGGTGTTGAATGTAAAGATGATGTTGCAGGAAAAGTCGCTGAAATAAAGGATTTTTGTAATTTGATTTTGGAAACGTAAAATTCCTGCTTGCAGGTATATTCCCGATGGTCGGATACGACGCAGGTTTTTCCGAGCGTTTACAATACAAAGCATATGCAATATAACAAGCTCAATAAGCAAGTCTGTAATTAAAGGCAACTAAAAGGAGGTAATTCTGTTTGAAAAAGAAAGAAGATGAAGTAACTATCCGTTCAAGTGCGGCGGAATATCTTACCTATGTTGCCTCTGTCGGCGAACAGAAAGACAGCATCGAAATGCGGTATGAGGACGAGAATATATGGCTGACACAGAAGATGATAGCTACGCTTTATGATGTTGAAACGAATACGATAAATTACCACATTAAAAAGATTTTCGCCGACAGTGAATTACAAGAAAGTTCAGTTATTCGAAAATTTCGAATAACTGCCGCTGACGGCAAAGAATATAATACAAATCACTGCTCATTGGAAATGATTATCGCTGTCGGCTTTAAGGTCAATTCCGAGCGAGCCGTGCAGTTCCGCTATGGGTAAGACAGGCTGTTTATGTCCGACTACGACAGGTACTTGCTTGAGTCAGAGGAAAAAGTTAAGGAAGAGTAAACATAAAATCTGAATTTGAGGTGCGATTATGAAAACGGATTATATCATAAGAGAGATCAGACAAGAAGAAACAGAAAAATCATTACGGCTGGTTTGGAAAGTATTTCAGGAGTATGAAGCACCTGATTATACACAAAAAGGCATAGAAGAGTTTTATAAAAGCATACACGATGAAAATTACTTATCTAAGCTTTGTTGGTACGGCGCATTTGTCGGAGAGGATTTAATCGGAATTATTGCGACAAGAAATGAAGGAACGCATATTGCTTTATTTTTTGTAGACGGAAAATATCACAGACAAGGTATCGGCAAGCGTTTGTTCCAAACCGCAAAAACGAAATGTTGTTCTGATAAAATGACAGTAAATTCATCTGTGTATGCTGTTCCGATATATCATAAATTAGGCTTCACGGATACAGATACAGAGCAGGTCGTAAACGGTCTGAGATTTACGCCTATGGAGCATAGCGTACAGCATTATTAAGGACAGATTATTTATGTCAGACTTCGACAGGTACTTGCTTGAATCAGGAGACGAATAAATGTTAAAATCCAAAAAAAGCACCGATTGTTTTATGTATTTCCCTTTTTGGTCATTATTACTGTTGCGGCGGTGCTTTTCAGTATTAAATCCATTTGGGGAATGGATAAATATTATGTGGACGGCAATAAGCTGAATTCCGCACAAGTAAATGAGATAACCGATACTTTTAACATTACCTTGTCCGAAGGTGAACGTATAAAACGGTTATGCATTTTTTCTTATAAAAACGACATTACCGAGTATATTCTTGAAATTAAAACCGATAAGGATCCGGAGGGCTTTTTGAATTCAAATCCGTATATAAAGGCAAGCTTTGACGGCTCTCAGACAAAGCAATGCTACTACGATAATTCTGTTATATTTATAAAGGTCGGCAAAAATCAGTCTGTCGATAAAGACAGCTATATTTCAAATATAACAGATTTGTATCAAAAAAATATTTGAACCAAGCAAATCATAAAGAAGAATAAGCATAAATTAAATTTTTAAGTGCAAAGGAGTGTAAAAATTATGATCAACAAAAAATATTACGAAAAGCTCGGCGGCTTCTCTTACCTCTTGAATGAGCTGAGAAAAAAGACAGGCAAGGAACAGACCGATGTTCTGGTTAATGATGCGGTAAGCCTTTGCAACGAATTATGCGACAAATATAAAGATCTGCCCGAAAAGGAAAAGATACATACCGAAAAGATGATCTTCCCCAGAGCCGCTATTTATCTGCAAATGGTTAAATGTATACCGCAGGAAGAAGCATTAAGTCTGATAGAAGAGGCTGTAAGAATGGGTGTAGAGCCCGATCGGAAGCGCCTGCATATCGCGACTAAAATTCCTTTTATCCGTCCTCTTTTCTTCAAGATCTTCCATAAGATGATCAATACCATGTACAATGAAGAAACAGGCTTCAGAGTTAAAGAACATGAATACGACAGCCGGCAATACAAGGTCGATGTTCTGCAATGCCCTTATATGAAGTATTGCGAATTACTGGGTTGCAAAGAGCTGACAAGTACTTTCTGCCTGAGTGATGACCGCGTTTACGGTGATATGTGCGGTATCGCCTTTGAGCGACACGGCACGATAGGACGAGGCAGTGATAAGTGCGATTTTCATTTTTACAGGAATTAACGGTGCGTGCATAGCAAAGCATAAATAATCAGCATTATACAGGAGGTTTGCCGGTAATGGACTGCGAAGAAATAAGAGTAGATATGAGAATACCGAACCCCGAGGGTTCAAAGGAAAACATAAGAGCCGCACAGGTTATGTTCAAACTCAACCACACAATGCCGTTTACCGATGAATACAACGCTCTGCTGAGAGAATTGTTCGGCGATAATCTCGGCGAGGGAAGCTATGTTGCCGCGCCGATAAACGGAGCTTGTGTAAGCACAATGAAGATAGGCAAGCACGTTTTCATAAATTCCAACCTGCTTGCTATGGCGCGCGGCGGAATTACCATTGAAGACGATGTTCAGATAGCCGCCAATGTACAGCTTATATCCAACAATCACGACCCGTATGACAGACAGGTGCTGACCTGCAAGCCTGTACTTATAAAGAAAGGCGCGTGGATAGGCGCAGGCGCGTCGATTATGCCCGGAATATGCGTCGGAGAACACGCTATAGTCGGCGCGGCATCGGTTGTGACACATGACGTTCCGGATTATGCAGTTGTTGTCGGAAATCCCGCTAAGGTTATAAAAATGTTGGATAGGGAAAAGTTTTAAAACAACAGAAGTTGATTTATGCACTTCAATAATTGCACAATTACAACGAAAATTTAAAATAAGGGGAAACAGAAAATGGACAATACAACTATAACCGAATACAGCAATTCTGAATTAACTGAACTGACCAATGGAATACTGACAGAAACACGCTCATATTTACCGGAGAAAAGTAAAACAATCAGTATGCCTATTTCAGCACTGGCAACGTTGGGTGCAGGCGTTTCTTCACTGAATATACCATTTCGCACAATTACTCAGAATCTTTCTTTTCAGGACAACGAGCTATATCGGTTTGTAAATAAAGGCATCGGCGATCAACTGAAAATATCAAAAAAAGACGGTACTTTCTGGGGTGCAATTAAATCCGGCGACGGTACTTCAAAAATGGGAAAGCTTGTTGCCGCCGATAACATTTCAATAACCAGCACCACAAAGATGCCCATTGACCCGACAACTGCCATGATGGCTGTTGCACTGTATTCAATTGAAAAGCAATTAGATGATATCGCCGAAACAAGTAAAAAAATTCTAAACTTTCTTGAAAATGAAAAAGAATCAGAAATCGAAGCTGATGTTGAAACGCTGTCATCCTTAATAGCAAAATATAAGTATAATTGGGACAATGAGCATTTCGTCAACAGTAATCACAAGCTTGTACTTGACATACAACGTACTGCGAAGAAAAATATGATTTCATATCGAAAATCTATAAAGGATATTCTTAACGAAAACCATTTCTTCCTTAGTCAGTCACAAGTCGGTAATGTGCTGAATGACTTACTGAAAAAATTCAGATATTACAGACTGTCACTATATTCATATTCACTTTCTTCATTGATTGAAATAATGCTCAGCGGCAATTTCAAAGAAGAAAATATTGCTGAATCCAAAAGCAAAATTGATAAAATGGCATTTTCATATCGGGAAATTTACAGCGAATGTTCTTCTTTTTTAGAAAAATCCAGTAACTCCTCAATAGAAAAGAACCTTGTAAGCGGACTCGGAAATGCAAGTAAAAATCTTGGCGGTTTTATCGGAAATATTCCTTTTATTAAAGAAAGTCAAGTAGATGGATTTCTTGAGAAGCAAGGAGCAAATCTGAAAAACGGAGCAGAAAAAATGCCTTTGGAAATAGTAAAATCATTTAATTCTATAAGCAATCCGAAAATATCAGTTTTTATCGATAAAATGAACGATATAATCCGAATATACAACCATACTAACGAAATCTGCTTTGATAAAGAAAATATATATTTATTGACAGACTGAAAGAAGAAAAAATCCGAAAACGGTAAAATAAACTACAACAACCTCCGCCACGAACACCCGTGGCGGAGGTTGTTTGTTTCTTTCGCTATATGAAATGGCTTATATCTCCCCGAACTCCTCTAATCTCTGCATAATTTCCTTGCTCCTGTCTGTAAACAGCAAGGCTTTATTATGCTCATAATACTCCTTACAGCCGAACTCCGAAATAAATCTCGCCGTGTGGCTGTTTGCGGTAAGCTCGGTTACAAGTATCAGCATTTCCTGACCGTCAGCGTACACCTCATTGCAGAAAATAAAGGCGTTCGACATCTTATCCTGTGCCGTTTTTGCCGAATTTTTAAGCTCTGCCACAAGGCTGTCATACCTGCTCTTGATATCGTCAAACGCTGTTTTTCCGTCCTTGCCGGCTGTGAGCGCAGTCAGCTTTTCAAGCTGTGATATTGCTCTTGCGAGTGTTTTACGTTGCGATGCCGAAATGCTTGACGACTGCTTGCCGCTTTCAAGCTCGTTTTTCTTTATAGCTATAAGCTCGTTCATCAGCTTTTCGGCAGAAATATCGCTGTCCTGCGTTCTCAGCTTGAACTCTTTAAGCGTTATAAGCACCTCGCGGAGCATATCCTCACTGTCCGTGACCTGCTTTGCAGATGAAGTAACGCTGTCAAGAATAAGCCCGAGAAGTGACAGCCTCTCGTCAAACTTTGCGTTTCTTGCCCTGTCTTTTATGCTTTCGCTTGCATTGCCGCTGAGTATCTCGTCTATCTGATAGTCGCTCCTGTACTTGTTGAACAGGTCGTAATATGCCGCAAAGCTTCTTGCCGTCCTGTCATGTCGGATATATTGACCGATAAGCTTGATATCGACCTTGATATTGTTCTGTTCGTAAAGGATTATCATCTGCGACAGGTCTTCCCAGCCTCTCGCCGTAACGAATGCTTTGCCGTCAACCGTACTTTCTATGCGGTAAAAATCCGCTTTCTTAATTTCAAGATAGGTAAGTATCGAGGGGTGAACTCCTGCCTTATATGCGTATTCCTTCCACGCCGCAAAATCAGGCTCGATATCTATCCTTTTCAGCCTGTCCCACGTTACAATGTCAAACTCACGGACGGAATTGTTATACTCGGGCGGATTACCTGCGGTGACTATTATCCAGCCGTCGGGCACCTTATGCCTGCCGAACACCTTGTATTGCAGGAACTGGAGCATTATCGGAGCAAGCGTTTCCGATACGCAGTTTATCTCATCGAGGAAAAGTATTCCCTCCCTGACACCCGTATTTTCTATAAGGTCGTAAACCGCTGAGATTATCTCCGACATTGTGTACTCCGATACGTCATATTCCTTACCGCCGTAATTTTTGTGTACGATAAACGGAAGTCCGAGCGCGGACTGCCTTGTGTGGTGCGTCATAGAGTATGACAGCAGACCTACTCCCATCTCAGCCGCTACCTGTTCCATTATCGCGGTCTTGCCTATTCCGGGAGGACCCATAAGAAACACAGGACGCTGTTTTTCAGTGGGGATCACATAGCCGCCTGTTTCGTCCTTGGTGAAATATGCCGTCATGGCGTTCTTTATCTGTTCTTTAGCATCTTTTATATTCATACTCTTGCTCCTTTATATCTCCTCCGACTGTAATACAAGCTTTATAGCCCACGGCGGAACATCGGGGTCGTTATATCCATCATCGACAAAGACAAATGCCGTTTCGTACGGCGGCTTTCTTGCCGGGAAGTCGCCATATCCGTCGGTGAAATATATAAGTCCTCTGAGGTTTGTAAACTCCTTACCTTGTATCAGCTTGTCAACGTAAGCAAACACGGGGCGGAAATCCGTACCGCCAAATCCGTGAAGCCTCATAGTGCCGAGATACTCGTCAAACTCTTCCTGCGAGGTTATTTTTTTGTCCTCTTGTATGTCGGTATCGCACTGGATAATATGGAGATTTATCTTTGTGAAAAAGCTCTCCTCGTTTTTTAGAATATTGTAGGTTTTCTGAATGAATTTCTGTACAAGCTCACCCGAAACCGAGCCCGATGTATCTATAGCTATCACAAATTCCTTGATACGCTTTACTTCCTTATATTCAAGCGGTTCTATAAGCGGCATACGCTCATAAAGCTTCAGCCCGTAGGTGTAGAATATATAGTCGAACTCATCTTCATTCACCCGCATCGCTTCTCCCATGACCGAGAACTTTTTAAGGAACTGCGTGTAGTCGTATTTCTCACGGTTGACAGCTTTAAGGTTCTGTGTAAGACTGCCCTTTTCATCGCCTTTTCCCTTTGAAAAGGCTTCGATTTCTATCTGCATTTTTTCGGAGATCTCTTTCCAGTCCTTTTCAAGCTGAGAAGCCGCTCCGACTGTTATCGTATCAGGTAAATTTCCGCCGCTTGTGTTATCATTGCCGTTTTCTTTATTCTCATCGCCGCCTGAATTATCACGCGATTTATTATCCGCTTTATCTCCGTCTTTGCTGTTATCTGTGTTGTTTTTGTCGCTTCGGTCACTGCCGCGCTTATTATCCTTGTTACTGTCGCCGCTCTGTTCTTTAAAGGTCACATACCAAATTCTGTGGTCGTCCTTCTTAAACAGCTCCGACCGGGCGTAAACCTGCAAATCGTCAACATTATCCGAAAGATAGCTATATATCTTTTCGGCGGTCAGAATACCGCAGTGATCTTTTATCGTATTCAGCACAGCCGCCTGCCGCGGCTCATCAGGAGAAGCAAGCGTTCTGACATCAAGCTCGTTTATTATATTTTCGACTGCGATATCACATGCCAAATTCCACCTCAGCGTATCAACAAGCGTTCCTACTATGTTATGGCGGAATACGCAGTGCAGTATCATATGAAGATACGCCCGCGTCAGGTTATATCCCGACTTATAGCTCTTAAGCACATAGCTCTCGTCATAGAAAATGTATCTGCCGTTTGTTGCAACAGTTTCGGTAATAACAGACGGTTTAAGCGGGAGCATATTTATTGCGCTGTCGAGAAATCTCAGGTTTACCGCAAGCGTATTGCGGGAAAGTGTAAGTATGTCGGTCGCAAGAGCTGAGAATTTCTCCGCCCGCTCCTTTGCCTTTTCATATTCTTTATCCGTAATACCACTTCCTGTCATAGCTCAAGCTCCGAGAAAATATCAGTGTTGCCGTCATTCAGCCTGTCTGCCACACTCAGCAGATATGCCGTTACCGCCGTATTGCCGTGCTCATCGGCATAGACTGTAAGCGTTGATATGTTGTCCTTTGTGATAAGTCCCGAGCTGTCGGCAAAGCGAAGCAGCTCCTCGCTGTCCTTATCTATGCAGTAACGTACCGCTTTTTCCGCGTTGTTATGCAGAAAATCAAGATACTGCTTTTCGTTGTCGCCACTGAGCTCTACCTTGTACATAAGCCTTGAAAACGCTATTTCAAATTGCAGCTTTTCGTCCTGTAATGCGGGGAAATAGCTGTCCTGTGCCGCAAAATCGAAGCCCTTAGCACCCCAGATATTGCGCAGAATAAAGTTGTAGGCTGAAGAGCCGTCGGTCGCGGTAACAGCTTTATAAAGCGGTTTTCCGCTTACTACGTTTCTGACGGTAACGCTCTCACAATCGGAAAATGCATCGCCGCCGACAGAGGTCACATTATCGGGTATCTCAAGCTCCGATAAGCTTTCGCACATAAAGAACGCCTTTTCTCCGATGCTTTTAACGCTGTCCGGAACAGTTACCGATCTCAGACTGTGGCAATTAAGAAACGCCATATTTCCTATACTGAGAAGACCGCCGGGAAGTGTTATTGACGTAAGCGCGGAGCATTCTTTAAAAGCCCTCTCGTCAAGCTCTGTTATGCTGTCCGGGAGAGTAACGGTATTAAGCGATATACAGCCGCCGAAAAGGTTGTATCCCACCTTAGATATACCGTGCGGGATCTCAATACTCTCAAGACTTGTGCAACCCCAGAACGCGGAGTTGCCTATTTCCGCTAGATCATCATCAAGCTGTATTGCCTTAAGCGCACTGCACTGGGCGAAAGCACAGCTGCCGAGCTTCTCTGTGCTTTCCGGGAGCGTGACGGAAATCAGTGACAAACAGCCGTAGAAAGCGCCGTCACATATAATCCTAAGGCTGTCGGGGAGCGCAACAGAAGTTATGCTTTGTAAGCCGCAGAAAGCGTCCTTTCCGATAACCGTTATACCGTCCGGTACGGTAATGTCGGCTTCGCCCTCTGTCGGTATGCACTTTTCAAGTATATCATCATTTATGGTAAATTGTGCCAATGTAATTACCTCTTCTCGTTGCTTTCCCGATGAAAAATATAACCGATAACAAAGCCTGAATCGGTCGCGAGCAGGATCTGCGCGTTCAGAAATCGGCTTATTCGTTTATTCTAAGTATATCACAATATTTTGCGCACTTCAATGATTTTTACGTTGTTAAAGCAAACAGACAATATGCGCTGTTACGGAAATTAAAAAACGGAACGCCGGGTACAGCATTCCGCTTTATCTTTTATTCGTCTTTTTTGAGATGTACATCAAGCTGATTATACGGTATCTCGATACCGTTCGCGTCAAACTGCTCCTTGACTGCCTCGTTAAGATCAAAATAGACCGTCCAGTAGTCCTCAGCCTTGACCCACGGATAGCAGGTTATCCTTACCGCGCTGTCTGCAAGCTCGGTTATTCTGATCTTCGGCTCGGGGTCTTTGAGTATCAGCTTGTGAGCATCGGTTATGCTTTTCAAAACGGCTATAGCCTTTCTGAAATCGGCATTGTACGAAATAGTATAAACCATATCCACGCGTCTTATTCCAAGTGAAGTGAAGTTGGTGACCTTCTTTGCGGTTATCTGACCGTTCGGATAGAAGATAGCCTTGTTGTCATAAGAATGAAGCTCGGTGTACCAGATATTTATCGCTTCGACCGTACCCTCAACATCGTCGACCTTGATATAATCTCCGACCTTAAACGGCTTTGTAAGCATTATACTGAAGCCGCCCGCAATATTTGAAAGGCTGTCCTGGAGTGCAAGACCGATAGCCACACCCGCAGTACCGATCACCGCGATTATCGATGTCATCGGAACGCCGAGCACCGCAAGCACTATGGTGGCAAGCAATGCATACAGCAGTATTCTTACCAACGAATAGACAAAGCGTGATATCGTCTTGTCGATGACATCGTGCTTCATGCCCTTTTTCATAACCTTGAGCACAAGCTTTGAAACGATAAGTCCGACTATCAATATTATTACTGCGGCAATAAGCGTAGGGAGATAGCCTACAAATGCATTCCACATCTGGCTAAAAAACGTTTCAGCCTCTTTTATCTGCTCCTGTGCGTTTTCAAACGGATCGGACGTATTTCCGACCGCTTCTGCTATCAGTGCAAGGTTCAAATGTTATCACTCCTGTCAGTTACTGCTTGTGCTGTCCTCTGCCCTCTCGGATACCATAATAGATACCTTGTATTCACCTGTGACCCAGCTCTTCACCTTTGTGCCGCGCAGGGTAAATTCGGCATTGACATCTTTAAGGCCCTCGGTAAGCGTAGTTCCCATAAGGTCGATCGTAGCATATATATCCTTAGAGGCAAGTGCCGCTATTTCATCTGCCGGACCTGTTACATTCACGCTGAGCTCATTTGTGAGAACCTCAACATCAAAGTTATCGGGCGCGTTTATCACTCTTATATTATCCTTTTGTACGGCGTAGCTTAAGAAGGTGTAATTCTCGGCGTCCTCAAACGAAACCATAGCGGAGGTATTGCCGCTTATGTTCTTGTAGCCCTCGGGTAAGGTTATCGGTAGCGTCAGCTTCTGAAGATACTTTGTTGTGAGCTGGCTCAAATCGATAGAACCTACCTCGAATTTCTCCTGCGAGTCAAGAGAATCATCGGGTGACGAAACAGTCAGTGATTCGGGATAAATGCTGTATTTAAGACTGCTGAGATCAAAGTTTGACGGTACATTCGTAAATTGCAGTGTGAGCGGCAGGGTTTTCTGCTTATACAGTGTAACATTTACCGTGAAGCTCTCGTTATCATATTTGATATCGGGGTTTTCGATTACCTCGCCGTTAGCTCCGAGCAGTACTATCTGACCCTTTGAATTAACGGATTCGGCGGTTTCACCCGCGAATACCGAGCGTATCTCAACCGTCTTTACGGCATCTACTGCGGCGCTGTCGCCTGTCAGCGTTATAGTCGAGGGTTCGGCTGTAATGCTGTCTATCTTCATACCTGAGATCGCGGTCACTCCGTCTGCTGTAGCCTTCATATTACCGCTTGAAATGCTGTAGGTCTTTGATACCGTCTTTTCGACCTTCAGCTTCAGAGTAATGTTTTCGTCATCGACTGTACAGCTGTTTTCCTTTACGGGGGCAACGTTTACTTTAACCGTGTATTCTCCGTCGGAAGTGATCGCCGACAAATCGGCTTTTGCGGTGAAATCTTCGGCGGTCATATTGCCGACTTCATAGCGCTTTCCCGTTATCTGAACCGAAACCTTGTCAACATAACCGTCTGTCACCGACAGGTTGTTCTGCGTCATATAATCAGTCGCTTTCACCTCGACCGGTATATCGCTGATATGGGTTGTTACATCGGGGAATATCTGCATTGAAATAGCAAACCAAACGATTATCGCTATCACCAGTGCGAATATTATATTCTTCAGGTCTTTAACGAAGTTATGAAAAAAGCTCTTTATCCATTCTGTCATTATTTATCCGCCCCCTTTTCTTTTTTATTGTCGGGTGCGTTTTTCTTTGACTTCTTTGCCGATCTCTCCTTGCTCTTCCTGTTCTCGGGCTTCTCGGGAATAAGCTTAGAAGTCAGCAGCTTGCGCAATGTATCCTTATTATAAAAACGTGTAAGGCTTCCGTTTTCGGCAACCGAAATAGTGCCTGTTTCTTCCGAAACAACAACGATAACGGCATCGGATACCTCGCTCATACCTATAGCCGCTCTGTGACGTGAGCCAAGTGCCTTGGAGATGAGTTCTTCCTTCTGGGGCTTCGGCAAGAAACAGCCTGCGGCATATACCTTGCTGTCACGGATAATTACCGCGCCGTCATGGAGAGGTGTGTTCGGGAAAAATATATTGCCGAAAAGCTCGGGACTGGGGGTAGCATTAAGGATAGTACCTGTATCGACCTGCTCACCGAGCCTTGTTTCACGCTCGAATACGATAAGCGCGCCCGTTGCCGTCTGAGAAAGCTGTTCGCTCGCCGTACAGACAGCCTCGATGCAATTATGTATGTCGGCTGTTGCGGCATCGTTCTTTCCCTCAAAATTAAGGGCAAGCTTCTTTACCTTTGTGGTACGTCCCATCTTTTCAAGGACACGGCGGAGCTCAGGCTGGAACACGATGAGTATCGCTATAATTCCGACATTGAGGAAGGTTTCGATAATTACCTTCATCGCCTTGAACTCAAACTGATTTACCACAAAGAAAAGTATGGCAAGCAGTATGATACCCTTGATAAGCTGCTCGGCACGCGTTTCTTTTATGATTTTTATGCCTTTATATATCAGATAGGCAAGCAGGAGAATGTCGAGATAATCTACCAGTCCCATCGTTGCAAAAACGCTGAGAATATTCTCCCATATATCCGCTAAATACTGAATCAAAGTGTTGCTCCATTTCCTAAACCGCACACTGCGGTGAATTTCATCGTAAGTTTATATATAATATTGTACCATTAAACAGCACCGATTTCAATAAGTGATGTGAAATTTTTTAATAATTTTCACAAACAAAATAAACTCTTATATCAATGCCGTCCGACATTGCCGAAACGGCACAACGGTTAGCTTAGGCATACCGAAAATTTATGAAAATTACTAAAAAAATTCTTATTTTTTTCACTTTTAGAGGTTTACATTCAGGGACGATTATGATATAATACTAAGTTGAAAGCATACGTCTTGATATGGCGGTATGCAAAAACAAAGGAGGACGATTCCCATGGGAAGACAAAAACTTACTATGGACGGTAACAACGCCGCAGGTCACGTGTCCTATGCGTTTACTGACGTTGCAGCGATTTACCCCATTACACCATCTTCAGTAATGGCTGAAGTAACAGATTCCTGGTCAACAGCCGGAAGAAAAAATATTTTCGGACAGGAAGTAAAGGTAGTAGAGATGCAGTCAGAAGCCGGCGCAGCAGGCGCAGTTCACGGCTCTCTTGCAGCAGGTGCATGTACTACAACTTACACAGCATCACAGGGCTTACTGCTCATGATCCCCAACATGTACAAGATCGCAGGTGAATTACTCCCCAGCGTTATCCATGTTTCCGCTCGTGCTCTTGCAACACACGCACTTTCAATCTTCGGTGACCACAGCGATATCTACGCTTGCCGTCAGACAGGCTACGCTATGCTCTGTTCCACTAACCCTCAGGAGGTTATGGATCTCGGTGCAGTTGCTCACCTTTCTACATATGAAGCAAGAGTTCCTTTCCTGCACTTCTTCGACGGTTTCAGAACATCACATGAGATCCAGAAGATTGAAGTTTGGGATTACGAAACACTTGACAAGATGCTCGACCACGATGCAGTTGACGCTTTCAGAAACAGAGCTCTCAACCCCGAGAAGCCTGTTCTGCACGGCACAGCTCAGAACCCCGACATCTTCTTCCAGGCAAGAGAAGCAAGCAACAAGTACTATGAAGCTACACCCGCTATCGTACAGAAGTACATGGACAAGGTAAACGCTGAGATCGGTACTGATTACAAGCTGTTCAACTACTACGGTGCTCCCGACGCTGAGCAGGTAATCATCGCTATGGGCTCTGTTTGCGATACAATCGAAGAAACGATCGATCATATGTTAGCTCAGGGCAAGAAGGTCGGTCTTGTTAAGGTAAGACTTTACAGACCCTTCAGTGTTGATGCTTTTGTATCGGCTATCCCCGAAACAGTTAAGAAGATCACAGTTCTTGACAGAACAAAGGAGCCCGGTGCACTCGGCGAGCCTTTATATCTCGACGTTGTTGCAGCTCTCAAGCAGGCTGACAAGTTCCAGAACGTACCCGTATTCACAGGTCGTTACGGTCTTGGTTCTAAGGATACTAACCCCGCTCAGATCATTGCAGTTTATAACAACACAGAAAAGCCTAAGTTCACGATCGGTATCGAGGATGATGTTACAGGTCTTTCACTGCCTATCGGCGAGAACCCCAACACAACACCCGAGGGTACGACCTGCTGTAAGTTCTGGGGTCTTGGTTCAGACGGTACAGTCGGTGCTAACAAGAACTCTATCAAGATCATCGGTGACCACACAGATATGTATGCTCAGGCATACTTCGCATATGACTCAAAGAAGTCAGGCGGTGTTACAATTTCTCACCTTCGTTTCGGTAAGTCACCCATTAAGTCAAGCTACTTCGTAAACAAGGCTAACTTTGTAGCTTGCCACAACCCCTCATACATCGACAAGTACGATATGGTTGAGGACGTTGTACCCGGCGGTTCATTCCTGCTCAACTGTCAGTGGACAGTTGACGAGCTTGACGAGAAGCTCCCCGCTCCCGTTAAGGCTTACATTGCAAAGAACAACATAAACTTCTATATCATCAACGCTATCAAGGTAGCTAAGGAGATCGGTCTTGGCAACAAGACAAACACTGTATTACAGTCTGCATTCTTCTCAATCGCTAACATCATCCCCGCTGAGGATGCTATCGAATACATGAAAAAGGCTGCTTACAAGTCATTCGCTAAGAAGGGCGAAGACATCGTTAACATGAACTACGCTGCTATCGAAAGAGGTGCAGGCGAGGTTATCAAGGTTGACGTTCCCGCATCATGGGCTGACGCTGAGGGTACACTTCCCGTACACACAGCAACAGGCGACAGAAAGGATCTCGTTGATTTCGTTAACAACATCCTTATCCCCGTAAACGCACAGAGAGGCGACAAGCTCCCTGTATCTACATTCGTTGGTATGGCTGATGGTACATTCCCTCAGGGCTCAGCAGCTTATGAGAAGCGTGGTATCGCAGTAGACGTTCCCGAGTGGATCCCCGAGAACTGTATTGAGTGTAACCAGTGTTCATTCGTTTGTCCTCACGCTGTAATCCGTCCTGTTATTCTCTCAGAGGAAGAAGCTGCTAAGGCTCCCGCAGGCGCAAAGATGAAGGATGCTATGGGTCTTCCGGGTAAGAAGTTTGCAATGGTAACTTCTGTTCTCGACTGCACAGGCTGTGGCGTTTGTGCTCAGGTTTGCCCCTCTAAGAACAAGGCACTCGTTATGAAGTCACTTGATTCTCAGATGAACGAGCAGCCCATGTTCGACTACGCTGTTAAGGAAGTAGCCGACAAGCCCGAGGTTCACGAGAAGTTCAAGGAAACTACAGTTAAGGGTTCACAGTTCAAGCAGCCCCTGCTCGAATTCTCAGGCGCTTGCGCAGGCTGTGGTGAAACTCCTTATGCAAAGCTCATCACACAGCTCTTCGGCGATAGAATGTACATTGCAAATGCTACAGGCTGTTCATCGATCTGGGGCGGCTCTGCTCCCTCAACTCCTTATACAGTAAATAAGGAAGGCAAGGGTCCCGCTTGGGGCAACTCGCTGTTCGAGGATAATGCTGAGTACGGTCTCGGTATGTTCATCGCTCAGGATACATTAAGACACAGAGCACAGGGTCAGTTAAAGGCTATAGCTGAAAAGACTGACAACGCTGACGTTAAGGCTAAGATCGATACATACTTTGAAACTGCTAACGACGGTAAGGCAAACGCTGCCGCTACAAAGGAACTCGTTGCGGCTCTCGAAGCTCTTGACTGCGACTGCGCCGAAAAGAAGGCAGTTCTCAAGGCTAAGAACTACCTCGCTAAGAAGTCCAACTGGATATTCGGCGGCGACGGCTGGGCATACGATATCGGTTACGGCGGTGTTGACCACGTTCTCGCATCAGGCAAGAATGTAAATGTATTTGTATTCGATACAGAGGTTTACTCAAATACAGGCGGACAGGCTTCTAAGGCTACAAACATCGGTGCTGTTGCGCAGTTCGCAGCGGGCGGTAAGGATACAAAGAAGAAGGATCTCTCCGGTATTGCTATGAAGTACGGTTATGTATATGTTGCTCAGATCTCAATGGGCGCTGATATGAACCAGTGCTTAAAGGCAATCTCTGAGGCTGAAGCTTATGACGGTCCTTCACTGATCATTGCTTACGCTCCTTGTATAAACCACGGTATAAAGGGTGGTCTTACAATCGCTCAGAAGGTAGAAAAGGAAGCTGTACAGGCAGGTTACTGGCATCTGTTCAGATTCAACCCCGCTGTTCCTGCCGGTACAAATCCGTTCTCACTCGACAGCAAGGCTCCTACAGGCGATTACAAAGAATTCATGATGAGAGAAGTTCGTTACAACTCTCTTATGCGTGCTAACCCCGAAAGAGCTAACGTACTGTTTGATAAGGCAGTTGCTAACTCTAAGAAGCGCTACAAAGACCTTGTAGAGCTTGTTGAATACTACAAGAAGGAATACTGCGAAGAATAATCAGCCGCATATTCATATGGATAATCCAAAAGCCCAAAAATTTTGAATAGTCGGAATAGAATAGGTTTTTACGCCCCTCCGGGAAAACCGGAGGGGTTATTTTTTTCCGTTATTCATACTTTAGTTCGCTATTATTTACAATTATTAACCATTCAATTTTTTATCTGTTTTTACTGTTTTTATAAATCATCTGTAATGCGAACATAAATCCCACCGCTCCGATGAAGTAAATGCATATCGGTGTATAGCTATATCCCGCGGCATAAAGATTAAAATCACGGAATACAAATTACTAGAGATAATAACGTACAGGCACCCACACTTGTACGATAATGAAAAGGAACGAGTCAGTATGGAAATATTAGAGTGGATAAATGAAAACATAGTATGGGGCGTACCTGTGCTTATACTGTTTGCAGGCTCGGGAATTATCTTCACGATAAGAACCAGGGGTATGCAGATACTGCACTTCCCTACTATAATCAAGAACACACTGCTTACTAAGCAACCCGAAGCGGACGGAAAGAAGGTTTCACCATTCAAAACGCTTACGGCGGCACTCGGTGCGACGGTCGGTACAGGCAATATCATAGCTATCGGCAGTGCCATCGCATTCGGCGGTGCGGGAGCGATATTCTGGATGTGGATATCGGCACTTCTTGGTATGGCGACAAGCTTTGCGGAAAACTTCCTCGGTGCGAAATACCGCACAGTGCAGCCTGACGGTCTGACGGGCGGTGTACCTTTCGCTTACATAAAAAAGGCGTTCGGCAGCAAAAAGGTCGGAACGTTCTTTGCAGGAATGTTTGCGGTGTGCTGTATAGGCGCGAGCTTCGGTATCGGCAATATGGCGCAGGTGAACTCCGCATCTATGGCGCTTCAGAACTGCCTCGGCGTTCCGCTGTGGGTGTCGGGAATTCTCTGCGCGGGCGTAATCGCGATCATTGCTCCCGGAGGAATTCATCGTCTGAGCAAGGTGACATCATGGCTTATTCCGATAGCCGCGGGCGGTTATATCCTGGGCTGTCTTGCCGTCATCATAATCAACATTCAGAATGTTCCCTCGGTATTTGCGCGCATTTTCACAGAAGCATTTTCTTTCAAGGCTATGGGCGGCGGAACTGTCGGCATAGTGATGCTTGAGGCTATGAAATGGGGCGTTAAGAGAGGCGTATTCTCAAACGAGGCAGGTCTTGGCTCTTCTGTTATGATCAACGCAAACTCCAGTGCCGACAAGCACCATACACAGGGTATGTGGGCTATGCTCTCGGTATTTATCGATACTATCATTATCTGCACAATGACAGCGCTCTGCATCCTTTCAAGCGGCGCGGATCAAAAATCAAGCGTAGGCTTTGATATGGCACTGATAGCTTTCCAGGACGGACTTGGTGACTTTGCAGGCGCGTTCCTCAGTATTGCGACATTCATATTTGCCATAACTACTGTTTCCGGCTGGTGGATATATGGCAGAAGCTGCTTTGTTTACCTTTTCACAAAGAAGTGGGTAGGCGTGTATCTTGCAATTTTTGTTGTGACCGCTTTCGTGGGCGCGGTAATTCAGGCAACAGTCGTATGGGACGTATCGGATCTGTTTAACGGACTTATGGCAATACCAAACCTGCTTGCAATAATTCTGCTCCGCAAGGAAGTTAAAGCTGACATTTAATTCCTTAAAAATCAGTAGATATTCATAAAGTAAAATAAAGCACAAAGTAAACGCAGATTATACTTATTTTGTTTTATACAGCCAAATTCGGGAGTTTATCCGGCTGTAAAAGAAATACGGTTATCTAACGCTTACTTTGTGCAATTTTTTTGCCGTTTTTGCAATTTATCTCTTGACCTATTGCAAAAAATAGTTTATAATAGTAAATGGGGAACAAGGTACGAATGACAAGTATCGATAATTCCCTACCGAATGACTTTCATCAGCACGAGCTGATAAAATAAAGAAAAGGAGAACAATCGGTTATGACAAAGAATCAGAATGTTTTAAAGTGGGTTGAAGAAATGAAAGCCCTCACACAGCCCGACAAGGTTGTATGGATCGATGGCAGCGAGGAACAGCTCAAGGCTCTTCGCGATGAGGCTATCGCAACAGGCGAAATGATCGAGCTCAACCAGGAAAAGCTCCCCGGCTGCTTATATCACAGAACAGCTGAGAACGATGTTGCCCGTGTAGAAGACAGAACATTCATCTGCTCAAGAGAGAAGGAGAATGCAGGTCCTACAAACAACTGGATGGATCCTAAGGAAATGTACGCTAAGCTGACAAAGCTCTATGACGGCGTTATGAAGGGTCGTACAATGTACGTTATCCCTTACTCAATGGGACCTATCGGCTCACCTATTGCTAAGGTCGGTGTTGAGCTGACAGACTCTATCTATGTTGTACTTAACATGGACATCATGACAAGAATGGGCGCACAGGCATTCAAGAACCTGCCCGATGACTCCGACGACTTCGTAAGATGCCTCCACTCAAAGGCTAACGTTGATCCCGAGCAGAGATACATCGTTCAGTTCCCCGAGGACAACACGATCTGGTCTATCAACTCAGCTTACGGCGGTAACGTACTGCTCGGCAAGAAGTGCTTTGCACTCCGTATCGCTTCTTACCAGGGCTGGAAGGAAGGCTGGATGGCTGAACATATGCTTATCCTCGGCGTTAAGAAGCCCGATGGCGATATCAAGTATATCACAGCAGCATTCCCCTCAGCTTGCGGTAAAACAAACCTCGCTATGCTTATTCCTCCCGAGGGATACAAGAAGGCAGGTTATGAAGTATTCACAGTAGGCGATGATATTGCTTGGATGAAGCAGGGTCCCGACGGCAGACTTTACGCTATCAACCCCGAGAACGGCTTCTTCGGTGTTGCTCCCGGTACAAACGCTAAGAGCAACTACAATGCACTTGCATCTACAAGAAAGAACACGATTTTCACAAACGTTGCTATCAACAATGATGATATGACAGCTTGGTGGGAAGGTCTTGATAAGAATCCTCCCGAGAATGCAACAGACTGGAAGGGCAACAAGGTAAACGGTAAGGAATACACAGCAGCAGGCAACAAGCTCGCTCATCCCAACTCACGTTTCACAGCTCCCGCTCAGAACTGCCCCTGCATCTCACCTGAGTTCAACAACCCCCAGGGTGTACCGATCTCAGCTATCATCTTCGGCGGCAGACGTGCAGCTACAACTCCTCTGGTATACCAGTCATTCAGCTGGCAGCACGGCACATATGTAGGCTCTGCAGTTTCTTCTGAAACAACAGCAGCTGCTACAGGTGCGGTAGGCGTACTCCGTCACGATCCTATGGCTATGAAGCCTTTCTGCGGCTACCATATGGCTGACTACTGGGCACACTGGCTTGAAATGGGCGAGAAGCTCGGCGATAAGGCTCCTAAGATATTCAATGTAAACTGGTTCAAGCAGGACGAGAACGGCAACTTTATGTGGCCCGGCTTCGGCGACAACATGAGAGTTCTCGACTGGATCATCAAGAGATGCGAAGGCACAATTGATGCTGAAAAGACACCTATCGGCTACCTTCCTAAGAAGGGTGACATCAACCTCGAGGGTATTGAGGATGAAGTTACATCAGAAGTTGAAGACAAGCTGCTCGCAGTAGACAGAGACCTCTGGAAGAAGGAAGTAGAAGAGATGAAGGAATTCTACAAGCAGTTCGGTGACAAGCTCCCCGACGGCTTAAAGCAGGAACTCGCTGATCTCGAATCAAGACTTGGCTAATCTATAAACGAATAAGCTTTAAACCCCCGGCAAGAAATTGCCGGGGGTTTTGTTACTGTTTGTCGCGTTATCAAGTATGATCGGCAGTCGTCATAAACAAGGTAATATACAACAAAGGGGGCATGGCACAACAAGAAAAAGAAAAAGTGAGTCGAAGCGCAAAAAATAGGCTCTTTGTCAATAGTT
>DJPL01000027.1:0-3358 GCA_002437415.1 Ruminococcaceae bacterium UBA6413
ACTTTATTATACGAGGAGTATTTAAAATGAAGATATATTCTGTTAATGATAAGGAATTTGCCGCATACGGCAAGGTACATACAGGCTATGATGTAAGCGATCTGCTCTCTGCGCTTGATAAGAGCACACCCTTACCCGATGCTGTAGGATATGTTCCGAGCGAGGCGGCGCTTGAAAATACAAAGCTGTTCGGACTTTTACAGAACAACGCTTACGGCGGAATGCCTATCCAGCTCGGCTGGTGCAACGGTCACAACACAAAGCTCAACTGTCTTGAGTATCACCGTGACAGCGAGTTCAACATAGGCTTATACGATTTTATCCTGCTCGTTGCAAAGGAAGACGATATAGTTGATGGTAAGCTCGATACATCTAAGGTTATGGCATTTAAGGCAAAAGCCGGCGATGTGGTTGAGGTTTATGCCACAACATTACATTATGCTCCGTGCAATGCAACCAAGGACGGTTGCTTTAAGGTAGTTATTGCACTTCCCAAGGGAACAAACGGTGCAAAGCCCAACATAACCCCTGTATATGATGAGGATAAGACTCTTTGGGCTTGCAATAAGTGGCTTCTTGCTCACGCTGAAAGCGATGAGGCAAAGCAGGGTGCTTATGTAGCTCTTACAGGCAAAAATATCGATATAAAGGATATTATCTGATATTGGCAAGTGAATATATCGACAGCCGCGGCACTGACTGCGGCTGTTTTTATATTACCGGATAAAAGCTGAAAACAAACCGTAACGGTTCTTGTGTTTCTGTCTGTTTTATGATATTATAATAAAATAACAGAGTAAGCGGGAAAGGCGGAGTACCTTTAAATGGGAGCAAAACTAAAGCTGTATAACCTTCTTATAAACCGAAACCGTACGGTAAAGCATCACTATGAGCATTTTGTAATGACCCATGACGCTTTGCACGCAAAAGCGCCTTTTGCGTCATGGGGATATGCCGTATGGCTCAATATAAAATATGCGCTTTTACACATACCGGACAGAGAGCTTAAATACAAGCAGAGAGCGGGAAATGAAAACGGCTTGGCTTTCGCTATGACGGCGGAAGAAACAGCCGCCGTGCTTTGCAGGGCTGACATTGTATCATTTGATGTTTTTGATACGCTGATATTACGGCCTTTTTCAGCGCCCGCAGACCTGTTCTATATAATAGGAGAAAAGCTCGGAATACCTGATTTCCGTTCATTGCGCAAAAAGTGCGAAAGCGATGCAAGAAAGCAGAAGCTTCAGACAGACGGCACTACGGAAATAACGATTGAAGATATATATGAGCTTGTGGCAAAGAAAGCGGGGATATCCCCGAAGCTTAGCATAACGACCGAGTGCGATATTGAGCTTGCACTTTGCCGCGCCAATCCGTTTATGCTTAAAGTGTATAAAAAAGTGTTATCGGCGGGAAAAACCGTCATTATCACTACCGATATGTATATGTCGGAGAGTTTCTTCAAAGAGCTTCTGCATAAAAACGGCTTTGACGGTTATGAAAGCATTTTTCTTTCCTGCGCTTACGGCTGTGGAAAGAGCGACGGAAAGATATATGATATAATAAAGAAGAAGTACGGAAATAAACGTTATATCCATATCGGCGATAATCGCCTTTCCGATATCAAAAACGCCGCAAAGGCAGGATTTGAAACAATTTACTATCCCAATATCAACAGTATTGCGGGGGAGTACAGACCTCATGATATGTCGTATTTTGTCGGCTCGGTTTATTCGGGGCTTGTAAATGCAAGGCTGTACTGCGGCGGGCATTGCTTAAAAGCTTATGAGTACGGCTATAAATGCGGAGGACTGCTTATACTCGGATATTGCAGCTTTATACACAAAGCGGCACTTGAGAAAAGGGCGGATAAGATATTCTTCTTTGCGCGTGACGGATATATTTTAAAGCAGGTTTTTGACCGCCTTTATCCCGATACGGCAACAGAATATATATACTGGTCAAGGACAGCCGCAACAAAGCTGTGTGCGGATATATTCCCGTTTGATTATGTAAGACGGTTTATAAGTCAGAAGGTCGGCAGGGAATACACCCTGAAAGAGATTTTCTCCGCTATGGAGCTTTCCTGCACGGATTATTCGCTGATGCCCGACGAAATACTGACAAACGCCAACCGCAAGCGCGTGGAAGAGGTCGTTTTCGGCAATATGCCACGCATTGCGGAAAGCTACTCCGCTATGACCGAAAGCGCAAGGGATTACTTCGCCGAAAAAGCCGCCGGTTGCAAAAATATCCTGACGGTCGACTGCGGCTGGGCAGGAAGCGGAAGCATAATGCTCGATGCGCTCCTTAACCGCAAATTCGGTATGGATATAAATGTGACAGGCGTACTTGCGGGTACAAATACCAAAATACAGCTTGACAGCGATTTCAGCGAAACGTATTTTGCCGACGGAAAGCTTATTCCGTACTGCTTCTCATCATCGCTTAACCGCAGATACTACGAAAATCACCACCCGGATATGAAGCACAATATTTATTTTGAGCTTCTTTTCGGCGCTCCTGAGCCGTCGTTTTCGGGGTTCGGTGCAGACGGTGCTCTGAACTTTGACAGCGAGTGTGAGAATGCGGAAACAGTCAATGAAATCCACCGCGGTGAGTGTGATTTTATAAAGGATTATCTTGAGGTATGCAAAACCGCTCCGTATCTTGAAAATATCAGCGGCAGTGACGCATATGCGCCGTTTGCCGCCGCTGTCGGTGATAATAAATATCTTGCAGATGTGTTTGCGGATACGTTTTTTGATGATACCGCATCGGGAAGGAAAGATAAAATATAATAAGTGGGGTTGTGATACAACCCGAAAAAGGAAAGTGAGTCGAAGCGCAAAAGATAGTGCGCACGGCTCACTTTTTTGGTATGTGGAGAAAGGCTATCTTTAGTACGCTTATATATCCGTTTTAGTATTTAACATTGATAGCAAGCTACCGATAGTGCTTTTTGTCGGGTAGCACTTCTCGGGTTCGCTATTCTGTTTAATAACGTTGCTACTATGAACGAGGGAAAGAACCAAAGGGACTAGGTGTGAGTCTGAGCCTTGCTTACACAAGGCTCGTGCACTCCGCTAAAGCTCCGTTGGACTTAGCAGCCCAGTGCAGCGAAGCGAAACGACCGAGTACTTGCGAAAGCAAGACTCAGCCCTATACCCTTAGGTTCTCTCCCAAATCAGTTATTCCTCTTGAGCGACGAGAGGAGCGGGAGCATTGCTTTTTGCAATGCTCAGACGTGCATCCCTCTTTCCTTACTCACACCCCTACCCCGCTAGGGTGTTGGCTAAACTCGTAGAGCCTCCCGAATATCGTATATCCTGTAGGTTCTGGAACGCTTAACGCTACA
>DJPL01000027.1:3439-9415 GCA_002437415.1 Ruminococcaceae bacterium UBA6413
GGTTAATGTTAGCGCAGTTGCACTGATACACTCACGAAATTATTAGCACCTTGTCAGCACTGAAGCCGTTTTCAGCGTTGTTGGTTGTATATTTTATTGCTCTGACTTTTTTACAATATGTTGCACTGCAATTTCAATGAAATTTTGATAAACTGAAAAGCTGTGATGAAATCTTTGCGTTTCGTCACAGCTTCATTTTTATACGCCGCCGTGCGTCCCCTTTTTACCGAATGTCTTTTTTTCGGGATAGGGTACGCCGTCGGCGTTCGGTACAGCATACGGGTAAACACTGCGGTATTCGTCTGCGGCATTCTTGCAGTCGGGATCGGCAGGTATCAATCCGGTGCAATCAGAGGACGAACAACTGCCGCAGAAATTATCAAGTATAAGGTCGTCCATTGCACTGCGTTCCTCGGGTGTGTCGGGAACAGGCTTTTTCATAAGCTCGCTTTGTTGTTTTAAGCTTTTGTTATCCATAATTCAATTATTCCTTTCGGGCTGTTAATGTGAAATTTTATCTGCGTGTATAGTATGCTCTGTTTGCCGTAACAATATAACAGCAGTGAGCTGTAAATGACCGTCGAAAAATCTCTTTAATATTAAAAATGGGGTCGCAGGGGCGAAGCCCCCGGCAGGGACTAGGGGCGGCAGCCCCAGCGAAATAGCCCCTTTCCGGGGGAAAGGGGTTTGGGGATAGGGTTTGCAAACAATCACTTTTTTGAAAAAACAGACTTTTTCTACAAGCTGAGCTGTAAAAGCATTTTTACAACCTGCTACAAATTCGTACGACGAAATTATTAACTTTTTGTGCAAATTTTAATAAAAAACCTCTTGACAAAGTTCGAAAAGTGTGATATAGTGTGTTTAGCACTCGGAGAGGTAGAGTGCTAGCAAAGAAAAATAATGAGTGCTAACGAGCCGGAAACAGCGGAGCTCCGCTGAAAAAGGGGATAGAAACTATGGAAAACCGTACACTCAGGATCCTTGAAGCGATAGTTGACGAATATATACGCACGGGCGAGGCGGTAGGCTCAAAGCTTATTGCCGAGAAGCTTGACAACGCCGTATCAAGCGCGACTATCAGAAATGAGATGGCGGTGCTTGAACAGCAGGGCTATCTCGAACATACGCATACAAGCTCGGGACGGCTTCCGACATATCAGGGACTGAGGCTCTATATAGAAAAGGTAATGTCACCCGCACAGTTACCCGATGAAGAAAAAGAAGAGATCGACCGTATATTTGAAAATATCGGCGGAGCGACTGACGATGATATAATCGATAACGCGTCAAGAGCGCTTGCAGATATCACAAAATGCGCGATAGTTTCCACCAACACCGTAAACAAGTTTTCGGTCATAACAAAGGTAGACGTTATCCCGACAGGTAAAAGAATGTACGTTCTGCTTCTCATAACCTCGGAGGGCAATATAAGAAACAGAGTTTGCAGGTTAAGCTTTGACCTTACGAACGAGCAGATGGATTTCTTCACACAGTTCGTAAACGAAAACCTCAAGGGTGTAAATCTTGATGAGCTGTCGGACGAATACATCGACAAGCTGACGCAGGCTATGGGCGGATATATGATGACGTTATCGCCGCTCCTCAAAGCGGTTGTCGATATATCGGCAGAAATTCAGCAGCAGGTAGAGTTCAGCGGTGAGAAAAATCTGCTGACCTGTTCGGATTTCTCAAACACTCAGATCGCAACGATACTTGACGGCAAGAACGAGCTTTGCAGATGGCTTGATGATACGTTCTCGGGCATACAGATAAAGTTCGGTGCCGAAAGTGATACATTTGCCGTTACAAATTCCAGTCTGATAGCGGCAAGCTTCAATAAGGACGGACGAAAGGCAGGCTCTTTCGGAGTTATAGGTCCTGTTAGACTGGACTATAAGAAGCTGATCCCTTATATTGAATATTTCTCGTCAAAGGTCACCGATGCATTATCGGGCGGAGATGAGGAAGAAGAAAAGAACGATGAAAAGGAGGCGGATTCAGTTTGAGTAAGAAAGAAAAGGAAACCAAGCAGGAAACTCAGCAGACCGCAGACACAGCCACTGAAGAAGTAGCTGAAAAGACCGAAGAGGTGACGGAAGAAAAGGCTGAAACAAAAGCCGAGGAAATCAAGGTAGATCCCAAGGATCTCGAAATTGCCGACCTTAAGGATAAGTTGCTCAGAACTATGGCGGAATTCGATAACTACAGAAAACGTACCGCCAAGGAAAGAATGGAGCTTTCTCCCGAAATCACGGCAAGAAACCTAACGGAGTTTTTACCCGTTATGGACAATCTCGACAGAGCGCTTGCGGCGGAGTGTAAAGACCCCGACTACAAGAAGGGCGTTGAGATGATACATGAGAGCTTTGTTACGGCTCTTCAGAACTTAGGCGTTGAAACGATAGAATCGGACGGCGTACAGTTCAATCCTTCGTATCATCAGGCTGTACAGCAGATTGAAGATGACAGCAAGGAAGAGGGCACTATAGCCGCCACATTCCAGAAAGGCTATAAAATAGGAGAGAAGGTTCTCCGTTTTGCGATGGTAGCAGTCGTAAAGTAAAAAAGCAAGCAAATGGGTTAAATCCCGAAAAATAAAGGGTTCGGTATGAACCTTACAGCAAGGAGATAATTATCATGGGAAAAATAATAGGTATTGACTTAGGTACAACAAATTCATGTGTAGCAGTTATTGAAGGCGGTGAGCCTACTGTTATCACAAACAGCGAAGGCGCAAGAACAACTCCGTCGGTTGTCGCTTTCACAAAGGACGGCGAACGTCTTGTAGGTCAGCTCGCTAAGAACCAGGCGGTAACAAACCCCGACAGAACGGTTATTTCGATCAAGCGTCACATGGGTAGTGACTACAAGGTTGACATTGACGGCAAGAAGTACACACCTCAGGAGATCTCGGCTATGATCCTTCAGAAGCTGAAGACAGAGGCTGAGGGTTACCTGGGTGAAAAGGTAACAGACGCAGTTATCACAGTTCCCGCTTACTTCACAGACTCACAGCGTCAGGCTACAAAGGACGCAGGACAGATAGCAGGTCTTAATGTTCAGCGTATCATAAACGAGCCTACAGCCGCAGCTTTGGCTTACGGTATCGATAAGGAAAACGAGCAGAAGATCGTTGTATACGACCTCGGCGGCGGTACATTCGATGTATCCGTAATCGAAATAGGCGACGGTGTTCAGGAGGTTCTTGCTACAGCCGGTAACAACCACTTAGGCGGCGATGACTTCGATCAGAGACTTATCGACTACTTTGTAGCAGAGTTCAAGAAGAGCGACGGTATCGACCTCAAGAACGATAAGTTTGCTATGCAGAGATTAAAGGACGAAGCTGAAAAGGCAAAGATAGCACTTTCAAACGCTCCTTCCGTAAACGTAAATATTCCTTATATCACAG
This sequence comes from Ruminococcaceae bacterium UBA6413, assembly GCA_002437415.1. Taxonomy (GTDB): domain Bacteria; phylum Bacillota; class Clostridia; order Oscillospirales; family Ruminococcaceae; genus Ruminiclostridium_E. The sequence continues at coordinate 6,855 of DJPL01000027.1, forward strand.
CGGACGCTACAGGTCCTAAGCACCTGAACATTCAGCTTACAAGAGCTAAGTTCAATGAGCTGACAGCTGACCTTGTAGAAGCAACAATTGGTCCCTTCAAGCAGGCGATAAGCGACTCCGGTCTTTCAATGAACGAGATCGACAAGGTACTGTTAGTCGGCGGTTCTACAAGAATTCCCGCTGTACAGGAGGCTGTAAAGAAGTACACAGGCAAGGATCCCTTCAAGGGCATCAACCCCGATGAATGCGTTGCTATGGGTGCTGCTCTCCAGGGCGGTGTTCTTAATAAGGAAGTAACAGGTCTGTTACTGCTTGATGTAACTCCTCTGTCACTCGGTATTGAAACAGCAGGCGGTGTTTGCACAAAAATGATCGAGAGAAACAAGACCATTCCTACAAAGCACAGTCAGATATTCTCAACCTATTCGGATAACCAGCCCTCAGTTGATATCAACATCTTACAGGGCGAGCGTGAATTTGCTAAGGATAACAAGTCTATCGGTATGTTCAGACTTGACGGTATTGCTCCCGCTCCCCGTGGTATCCCCCAGATCGAAGTAACATTCGATATCGATGCAAACGGTATCGTAAATGTATCCGCTAAGGATCTCGGCACAGGTAAGGAACAGCACATCAGCATCACAGCTTCTACAAATATGAGCAAGGACGATATCGATAAGGCTGTTAAGGAAGCCGAAGCATTCGCGGCTGAGGATAAGAAGAAGAAGGAAGAGGTCGAGACTCGTAATGCCGCTGACCAGATGGTTTACCAGACCGAGAAGTCAATGAACGAATTTGGTGACAAGGTAACACAGGCTGATAAGGACTCTGTAAATCCCAAGCTTGACGCTCTTAAGGAAGCTCTCAAGGGTACAGACGTTGAGGCTATCAAGAAGGCTCAGGAAGAGCTCCAGACAGCATTCTACGCAGTAGCAGAGAGAATATACAAGGAGCAGGGCGCGGCAGCTCAGCAGGCAGGCGCGGCTCAGACAGACGTTCAGGGTGAAGGCACAAGTGCCGCAGGCGGTTCTGATGATAATGTGGTTGACGCTGATTACACAGACGCTAACTGATAAATAACACATTGCGTATGAGCCGGGAACTCTCGGCTCATATTGCTGATTTTGCAATACTTTAAAACACGGCAGATAATTCTGTCGGGAAGGTAAGATCATTATGGCAGAAAAAAAAGATTATTATGAAGTGCTCGGTTTGCAGAAGGGTGCGACCGATGATGAAATAAAGAAAGCCTACCGTAAGCTTGCCAAGCAGTATCACCCCGACCTTAATCCCGATAATCCCGAGGCTGAAGCCAAGTTCAAGGAGATAAACGAGGCAAACGACGTTCTCTCCGACCCGCAGAAGCGTGCAAAGTACGACCAGTTCGGTCACGCAGGCGTAGACCCGTCTTACGGCGGCGGTGCAGGCGGATTTGGCGGCGGATTCGGCGGATTTTCGGGTGGATTTTCGTCGGCGGACGGCATAGACCTCGGCGATATATTCGATTCGATATTCGGCGGTGGCGGCGGACAACGTTCTAACCCCAATGCGCCGAGACAGGGTTCGGATATTGCAATAAGCCTTGACATAAGCTTTATGGAAGCGTGCAAGGGCTTGTCGCACGAGGTCGAGATAAACCGTGCCGAAACCTGCGACAGCTGTCACGGCTCAGGCGCAAAGGCAGGCACTACTCCCAAGACCTGTCCCGACTGTCACGGCAGTGGTCAGGTAAGAGTACAGCAGAGAAGTATGTTCGGTATGATGTCCTCTACCCGTCCGTGTTCACGTTGCGGCGGTAAGGGCAAGATCATAGAAACTCCGTGTCCCACCTGTAACGGTCAGGGCAGGGTACAGCGCCGCAAGAAGGTCGTTATAAATGTACCTGCCGGTATAGACAACGGTCAGACACTCTGCGTAAGAGGCGAGGGCAACTGCGGTACTAACGGCGGACCTAAGGGCGACCTTAATGTTCGTATCACGGTACGCAAAGACCCGATATTTGAACGTAAGGGCTTTGATGTATGGTGCGAGATACCGATAACATATTCACAGGCAGTTCTCGGTGATGAGCTTACAGTGCCGACAATAGACGGCAACGTCAAGTACAGCATACCCGAGGGTACACAGCCGGGTACGGTTTTCAGGCTGAGAGGCAAGGGAATTAAGAAGCTCCAGCGTGAGGGCAGAGGCGACCAAATGGTAAGGGTAGTTATCGAAGTACCCAAGAAGCTGAACAAGAAGCAGAAGGATGCTTTGCAGAACTTTGAAAAGGAGCTTACTCCGTCTAATTATGAGAAGCGCACAAGCTTCTTTGATAAGATAAAGAAGTTCGGCGATGATATTAAGAAGAACTTTCAGTAATTGAACAGATACAGAGAAGCTGTGACGAAATGCAAAAATTTCATCACAGCTTTTTGTTTATCAAAATTTCATTGAAATTGCAGTGTAACATATTGTAAAAAGTCTAAGTAAAAATATACAGCCAACACCGCTGAAAGCCGTTCCTGTACCGATAAGGCGTTAATAATTTCGTGAGTATATCGGTGCAACTGCGCTAACAT
>DJPL01000069.1 GCA_002437415.1 Ruminococcaceae bacterium UBA6413
CGAACCCGAGAAGTGCTATCCTACAAGCAGAACTATCGGTAGCCTGCTATCAATGTTAATTACTAAAACGGTATAACAGAAACACACTAAAAACAGACTTTTTCCACATACTAAAAAGTGAGCCACGCACACTATCTTTGCGCTTTGGCTCACTTTTCCTTTTTCAGGTTGTGTCACAACCCCTGTAATTGCTTTTTGACAATATAAGGTGAGCATTTTGTGATATCAATGCTAAAGTCTTGATTATTACGACAAATTGTGCTATACTAAATTCGATTATAAACTACTGACAGGTGTGCAGTAATTAAGGATGTGTCGTATTGAACAGAGATAAAGAAAAATATAAACGCACCGCGCTTATAGTTGACGCGCTCGTGCTCCTTACATGGGAAACCTCCACATTCGGCATTATATGGCTGAATTATTATAACAGTGAGATAGCAAACAGCTTTTTCAGAAAAGGAAACTGGCTTCTGTTCGGACTGTACTTTGCTATTCTTTATGTATTTTCAAGAATATATAAGGGTCTTAAGATCGGCTCGCATAAAACGACGGATATAATAGTATCACAGATACTTGCAACGCTTTGTACGAACTTTATTACTTATATACAGATATGCCTTATATCGCGCTCTATGCTTGATCCGCGACCGCTTCTTGTCGGTACGCTGTATCAGGCGGTGGTGATAGCGCTGTGGGCGGTTATAAGCGGAAAGATATTCCGTGCGCTGTATCCCGCTAAGAATGTGATAATGATATACGGACTGGAGCAGCCCGCAAGAATGCTTGTTGAAAAGATGAGTAAGCGCCATGACAAATACAATATCACGCGTATGATGAATGTTTCCGAGGGGCTTGAGGCTATCACCTTGGAGATACCGAAATATGACGGCGTTGTAATATGCGATACTCCGAATGAAATCAGGAACGACATACTTAAATTCTGCTTCAAGACATCAATAAGGACTTATCTAGTACCGAAGATAAGCGATATTATCGTAAGAGGCGGAGATAACATGGAGCTTTTTGATACTCCGCTTATCATCTCCAAAAATTACGGACTGGGTATAGAACAGCGGTTCTTCAAGCGTTGCTTTGATATACTTTTGTCATCGATAGGCATAATCATAGCTTCACCGTTTATGCTGGCGACCGCAATTGCTATAAAGCTGTGCGACCACGGTCCTGTGCTGTATAAGCAGGTAAGACTTACAAAGGACGGCAGGGAGTTCAAGCTTCTCAAGTTCCGCAGTATGGTGGTAAATGCCGAAAGTGACGGCGTGGCAAGACTTGCAAGCGACGGCGACAAGAGAGTAACGCCTGTAGGTAAGTTCATAAGAAAGGTAAGACTTGACGAACTGCCACAGCTGTTCAATATATTCAAGGGTGATATGTCGGTAGTAGGTCCAAGACCCGAGCGCCCGGAGATAAGCCGCGAGTACGAAAAGGAAATGCCGGAGTTTGCGTTCCGCCTTAAGGTAAAGGCAGGACTTACAGGCAACGCACAGGTTGTCGGCAAGTACAACACAACGCCTTATGATAAGCTGAAGCTTGACCTTATGTATATTGAGAAATATACACTTGCCAAAGACATTCTGCTTATACTTAAAACAGTCAAGATTATCTTTATGCCCGAAGAAAGTACCGAGGGTATAAAGGAAGGATATATAACTCCCCTGCAAAAAGGAGAGAACGTGCAGAACAAGGAAGGAAATGACAATGGAAGCATTCAGTAATCTTATTGATCTTGACGCATATTCACCCGATGAGTGGAATATGATAGTTGAGCTTGCTCGGCAAATTCAGAAGAACCCTGCGCTCTACCGCTCAAGATGCAGCGGAAAGATAATGGCAACGTTGTTCTATGAGCCGTCTACAAGAACGCAGATGAGCTTTCAGACGGCAATGCTCAGGCTCGGCGGTACGATAATAGGATTTGATAACCCATCAACATCATCTGTTTCCAAAGGCGAGAATATAAAGGATACGACAAAGATCGTAAGCAGCTATGCGGATATACTTGTAATGAGAAATCCGTATGAGGGAAGCGCAAAGGCGGCGGCTTTAACTGCCGACTGCCCCGTTATAAACGCCGGTGACGGCGGACATCTGCACCCGACACAGACGCTCACTGATATGTTGACGCTCAGAAACGAAAAGGGCAGACTAGACCATCTGAAAATAGGTATTTGCGGCGATCTACGCTACGGAAGAACAGTACACTCACAGCTTAAAGCACTGTCACGCTATGAGGGCAATGAGTTTGTGCTTATATCTACCCCTGAGCTTGCTCTGCCGTCATATATCAAGGACGTACTTAACGCAAGAGGCTGTACATATAATGAGATATATTCGCTTGACGAGGCAATAACCGAGAATTCGCTTGATATGCTGTATATGACGAGAATACAGAAGGAGCGTTTTGCAAGCGAGGAGGAATATAACAAGCAGAAGGACGTATTCCGTCTTGATATCGAAAAAATGAAGAAAGCTCCCAAGGATATGATAGTGATGCACCCGCTCCCCAGAGTAGACGAGATAGCGATGGACGTGGACGACGACCCGAGAGCTATGTACTTTACACAGGCAAAGAACGGAATGTTCGTGCGTATGGCGCTTATCATATGTGTGCTTGAGGGCAGACTCGGTGCGCCGAAGCTGCTCACCGGCACTTTAAAGAACGATGTACAGTGCACCAACCCCAAGTGTATCACAAGGACGGAGCACTATCTGCCGCACAGCTATAAGGTGCAGGGCGACATCTGCGAATGCGAATACTGTGACGAGCGTATTCTGCTCGACTGAATAAGAGGAAATATACGATGGATTTTTCAACTAAAAAGAGAATAGTTATAAAGGTAGGCACAAGCACGCTTGCGCATAATACAGGTAACCTGAATATAAGACGTGTATCAAAGCTGATAGAAGTAATGTCGGATATCAAGAACTCCGGCAAGGACGTGATATTTGTTACATCGGGTGCTCAGGGCGTGGGTGCGGCTAAGGCGGGACTTCACTCCAAGCCTACCGAGATGCCGAAGAAGCAGGCTTGCGCCGCTATAGGTCAGTGCGAGCTTATGCACATATACGACCGCGAATTTGCAAACTATAACCACACGGTGGCACAGGTGCTCCTTACCCGTGACGTAATCAGCAACAAGACAAGAAAAGAGAATGTTATAAATACGTTCAACACACTTCTTGATATGGGAATTGTTCCGATAATCAACGCTAACGATACGGTTTCGATACAGGAGCTAGACTTTGACGAGAATGATACGCTGTCGGCGATCGTTGCGGCGCTTTGTGATGCGGATCTGCTGATAATACTCACAGACGTTGACGGACTGTATGACAAGAACCCGAAGCTCCCCGGCGCAAAGCTCATCCCTGAGGTAAAGCAGATAACGAGTGAGATGATAAGCTCGGCAAAGGACAAGGGCAGTGAGTTTGCAAGCGGAGGAATGATAACAAAGCTTGAAGCGGCTACTATCGCAAAGGAACACGGCATACCTACCGTAATAATCAACGGTCAGCGCCCGGAAATTCTTTACGATCTGTTTGAAAATAAGGCTGTCTGCACGGTGTTTATGGCAGATGAGGACTGAAAGGATAAATATGAGCTACATAGATGAACTCGGAATAAAGGCGAAGGCGGCGGCAAAGCAGTCCGCAATATTGCCGCAGTCGCTGAAGAACGATATCCTCGGCACTATTGCCGAGATGCTTGAGGGCGGCAGGGAAGAGATAAAAAAAGCAAACGAGCTTGATATAGCCGCGGCGCATGAAAGCAATATGGCGGCGGCAATGGTAGACCGCCTTACTCTTACCGATGCAAGAATCGACGGTATGGCTGAGGGTGTAAGACAGGTTGCGGCTTTGCCCGACCCTGTAGGAAAAATCCTCGGCGGTAACACATTGCCGAACGGACTTACCGTAATCAAGAAATCCGTACCGCTCGGAGTTATCGGAATAATATTCGAGTCACGACCCAATGTTACGGTAGATGCGGGCTGTCTGTGCCTTAAGGCGGGCAATACTGTAATACTGCGCGGAGGAAGTGACGCGATAAATTCAAATAAGTGCCTTGTTGGCATTATGAGAGCGGCGGCTGAAAAGCACGGTGTTGATCCCAATATCGTACAGCTTGTTGAGGATACGTCAAGAGATACCGCGACCGAGCTTATGAAAGCAAACGAATATGTTGACGTGCTTATCCCGAGAGGCGGCGGAGGGCTTATAAACGCTGTTATAAAGAATGCAACAGTTCCTGTAATACAGACAGGCGAAGGCAACTGCCACGTTTATGTTGACCGCTTTGCAGATATCGATATGGCGGTGGATATAGTCGATAACGCTAAGACGCAGCGCCCGTCGGTATGCAACGCCATCGAAAATGTGCTTGTTCACAAGAACATAGCCGAGGGCTTTTTAAAGAAGCTTGCCGAAAGATGGAACGGTAAGGTCGCATTTGTCGGAGATGAAGCGAGCAGTGCATATATTACGCTTGAAAAGATTGCGGGCGATGAGGACTATCGTAAGGAATTTCTTGATTTGAAAATTGCCGTAAAGATAGTTGATGATATAGACGAAGCTATAGCGCATATCAACCGCTTCGGTACAGGTCACAGCGAGTGCATAGTTACCGAGTATCTGAGAAATGCGGAGAAGTTCCAGCGTGAAATAGACGCGGCGGCTGTATATGTGAATGCAAGCACGCGCTTCACGGACGGCTTTGAGTTCGGGCTCGGTGCCGAAATAGGAATATCAACGCAGAAGCTTCATGTAAGAGGTCCTATGGGGCTGGAAGCACTGACAACGTTCAAGTATCTGGTAAACGGTAACGGTCAGGTAAGAGGCTAGGAGGAACGCTTATAAATGGCAAAAAAGAGGAATAAGAATAAAAATCGTATTGAGGCGGACAGCGAGAACAAGGTGCTCCACGGCATTGCAGGTTCGCTTGAAGAAGCTTTTTCGGAAGATGTCAGCGAAATAGAACAGGACGAGGTAATTGTCGTTGATGTGCCTGAGCGTAAGCATAAGGGCGTTGCCAAGAGGGTCGCTTACTTCGTAGTCGGACTGCTGGTTATCGTGTTTGCGGTAGTCGGTGTTGTCAATACCGTAATAGCGGCAAGCGGTGCTATAAACCGTATCGCCGATCAGACCGACCTTAAGGAAGAGTTCGCACTCTATCTTTATCCGATAGTTGCGACCGACCCGCCGAGCTTTGAAGATGCTTCAACGCTTACACAGTCAACAATAATCAAGGCGGCTGTATCAAGGATACTGCTCACGGGTGATACCTCGAACTATGAAACGGATACCGGCGTAATGTATATCCCTGAGTTTGATGTTGAAACAGCGGCAAAAAATATATTCGGAAGCAGCATTGAGGTAACACATCAGACTGTAGGACACGTTCAGGACCTTGCAACGTATAATTCCGAGAAGAAGGTTTATATTGTAGCAGATACAAATCGTGTGCCTAACTACTATCCTCAGGTTTCAAAGATCGAAAATGTCGGTGAAACATACACGCTGACGGTTGACTATTACCCGCCTACGGTTTCTATCCCCGGACTTGTGACCGAGCACATTTCGAGCAAGTCTATGACATATGTTATCACAAAGAGCGGCGATAAGAAAACTATCACCTCTATCGCACTTGATAAGGTAGCGAGGGAAGACGGTTAAGCAGGATATCGGTTTGCGCTTTTATCCGGCAGTTTTTGAATTACGGTAATCATCGCTTAAAACAGTTTTCGTGTTGATAAGACGTTAATAATTTCGTGAGTGTATCAATGCAACTGCATTATCACCGAAACTTCCAAAAAACGTACTATCCTGAGATATCTGTACAGTCCCCCGGGTCGAACAGAGCGGAGCGTCCCGCTTATTGCGGCTTTTTAAACGCAATCGTTTGTGTGTCTTATCGCCAACACCCCTTTATGGCAGAAGAGGAGAGAGGTCAGGAAAGTGGGATGCACGTCTGAGCATTGCAAAAGCAATGCTCCCGCTCCTCTCGTCGCTCAAGAGGAATTACTGATTCGGGAGAAAACCTAAGGGGAGAGGGGAAAGCGCCTTTGGAGCGCCTTCCTCTCTTCCCTTGGGTTGTCTCCCTCGTTCATAGCAGCAACGTTATCGCATAGAATAGTGAACCCGAGAAGTGCTGTCCGACAAAAGGCAGTATCGGGAGCTGAGCAACCGTAATATAATTACAACTGTATAATAGAAGCTCAGTATGGAATGTCACTTTTGGCAATTCAATCAAGATGTAATCTTGCATAATTTTCTCCACCCCCTTTTGTGACAAATAACGATTATTCAAAACCCTCCTGTCATTTGCTTGACAAAGAGGGTTTTTCCGTATATAATCAATTTAGCCGTTTAAAGCAACGTAACTTGAAAGCGATAACACTTTAAACGGTCATAATTATTTATTTTTATTTGTAAGGGGACAGAAAATGATATTAGCAATACTCATACTGTACATTCTGTCGGTAGTCGGAATAGGCATATACTGCCGTAAAAAGACTTCCACAGTCAATGACTTTGTACTCGGCGGCAGAAGTGTCGGACCGTGGTTCACGGCTTTTGCGTACGGTACATCTTATTTCTCAGCCGTTATCTTTGTCGGCTATGCGGGCAAGTTCGGCTGGAACTTCGGACTTGCGTCAACCTGGATAGGTATCGGAAACGCGATACTCGGCTCGCTCCTGCCGTGGCTTATTTTAGGCAGAAGGACAAGAGTAATGTCAAAGCACCTTGAATCCGCTACAATGCCCGAGTTCTTTGGCAAGCGCTTCAACAGCAAGGCTATGAAGATCATCTCGGCGATCATAGTGTTCGTATTTCTTATCCCTTATACCGCAAGCGTTTACAACGGACTGTCAAGACTGTTCGGTATGGCGTTCAACATTGATTATTCATTCTGTGTTATCGGTATGGCAGTGATCACCGCCGTATACGTTATTGTTGGCGGTTATAAGGCGACTGCGCTTAACGACTTCGTGCAGGGCATTATAATGCTTATAGGTATTGTTGCGGTAATAGCGGCTACTCTTGCGTCAAAGGGCGGCTTCAGCGAGGCGGTAAGTCAGCTGTCACACATCAGCACGGAGGGTACTGCGTCGCCCGACCTGAACGGCGGGTTCGTTTCGTTCTTCGGACCCGACCCGATAAACCTGTTCGGCGTAATTATACTTACATCACTTGGTACATGGGGACTTCCTCAGATGGTACATAAGTTCTACACGATAAAGGATGAACGTTCTATCAGAACAGGTACGATAGTATCAACGATCTTTGCACTTGTAGTTGCAGGCGGAAGCTACTTCCTCGGCGGTTTCGGAAGAATATTCGTATCCGACGAAGAGTTTGCACAGATAGGCTCGGACGGAATTATCCCAAAGATGCTCGAATCTCTTCCTGAAATACTTATCGGCATAGTTGTTATCCTTGTACTTTCCGCATCTATGTCAACGCTTTCATCGCTTGTACTTACATCAAGCTCAACACTGACGCTTGACCTTATAAATCCGCTTTGCAAGAACAAGCTCGATGAAAAGAAGTCGCTTATAGTAATGCGTGCATTTATAGCGGTTTTCCTTGCAGTATCGGTTATAATCGCTCTCAACAAGAATGTTTTTATCTCCGACCTTATGGGTTATTCGTGGGGTGCGCTTGCAGGTGCATTCTTAGCACCGTTCATGTACGGACTTTTCTGGAAGGGCGTTACCAAGATAAGCGTGTATGTAAGCTTTGCTGTAGGCGTTATCGGCACTGTACTGCACATGATAATCAAGCCTACAGGAACTATACTCGGTTTCAATATTGCATCTCCCGTAAACTTCGGTATGTTCCTTATGGTTGCAGGACTTGTACTTGTTCCGCTTGTAAGCCTTGTTACACCTAAGATGAAAAAGCTTGAGCTTGACGAGATATTCGCCTGCTACAAACAGAAGGCTGAGGTAGAGGTCACAGAGGCTATACCCGATGCAGATAAGCTGAAATAATCACGGCAAATAGCAGTCACCGCAGTGGAAACGCTACGGTGTTTTTGCGTTTACGGTTGAACTGTTGCGGCAGTTATGGTAAAATGTAAGTATAAAATCGCAAAAATCAGAGGTGCAAATTATGCTGAATATGAGAAAAGGCTTTACGGTATCATTTGCCGATAAGCTGAATGAAAGCTATAAAACTGACGGAAAATTCTTTACCGCAAACGTATCCGCGGAAAAAACTCTGCCGTTACTTGAGAATTTCATAAAACTGCATGAAGATGAAAAGCTGTTCTTTATCCTTGAGCTCCCGACTCCCGAAACCGCCGAGCCGAAAGACAAAAACGGAAATATCACAGCGTTTCATAAGGATATATATTACCTTGACGACTGCACGCCTGCTATGATAAGAGATGTGCTTGATATCGTGGGAGAAATGCTCCTTGACGACGGAATATCGCAGTTCGGTGTCGGCTCACATATTACGAACGATGAGATGATGATCTGCAAGTACAATGTCATTTGCTTGTATCGCGATGACGAGAAAAGCGGGCTTTATGACGGCTTTTTTGAAAAATACGGCATAGACAAGACCGATAACCTTGTTACCGCGTGGGATCTTATCACACCCGAAACACCCGGTGAATGCACAATGTGCGAAAAGGACGGAAGAACCGTCTACGATATCCCCTCTGTATTCGCCGAGCTTGGAATGTATATGGCGAAAAGATGCGAGGTGTAAGATGTTCACTACAGCCTGAAATAAGTATATAATACTAAAAAGGCAAAGTTGTAAGTTTTGAGAATGTGTCGATATGCTTATGAAAGATGAACTATAAGCAAAAAGTACTATCACACTTGCCTTTTGATGAACGCTCTGTTTGTTTTGCGTCTCTGCAATCGTGGTCGTTTGTGGTCGGTGCGTCCTTGCACCGACTTTGTGCGACCACTTGTAAGCATCCTTGCTTAAACTCTGGGCGTTCAACTTCGGGCATCCATGCCCGTCCTCGAAAAAGGGTGAGGTTCTGTTGCTCGGTCAAGCCAAGCCAACTATGGTGGGGATTGTGATTGCCCGGAAGTTGTTTTTCCATTTCACTTTGGTTTTCTCCCTTGCATATAGCAGTAACATTATCGCACAGAATAGCGAACCCGAGAAGTGCTATCCCGCAAAAGGCACTATCGGTAGCCTGCTATCATACACAAAGCTATATTCTTAACATTCACCACATTCACCACATTCACCCCGGGGCATATAATGTTAAAAAAGCGGCAGAATGTACGGTGGCTCTGCCCGTGAATTGCCGTACATGGCTTTACCTGCCGCTTTTTTGACTGCAACAGGCTGTACAGGCAGTCAAATCACATAAATATTGCGAGAAAACTCGGCGTGTATTGCAGAAATCATGGCTATGAAAAAATTTCACGGACTGCCGAAAGACATTTAGAAAATTTTGAAATGGGGTCGCAGGGGCGAAGCCCCCGTACAGGTCGTCAGCCATTTGTGTCACTGCCTCGTGCAGTGACTTTGTGCGGCTGACTGCAAGCGTCCTTGCTTGGACTGGGCGGTAGCCCCAGTAATATAGCCCCTTTCCTTGGGAAAGGGGTTTGGGGATAGGGATAGAGAGTTTGCTCTATTTTTTAAAAAAGCTGATTTTTCCTAGAAAATGACGGCTATGTCACAGCCCTGTTTTTGCATATTAAACATCATAAAATGCAGTTTGACGGTAAATATCATTCATACGTCAAAACAGCATAAAACACCGCAAATTTGATGATATCAGACAATATTAAGACGATTTGAGCGTTTAAAATAACGCTCAAGCCTTAAAAGAGATAGTACATATGCATAACTCGAGCACAAAAAATTCACTTTTTTATTATGCAGATTTCACAAAATGCAGGATTTAAATAAAAAACTTGCAAAAAAGCGTTGACAAACCACCCCGCCGTCAGTATAATAATACTTGTAAGCAACGGAGCTACACGAACACAAAAAGTTCGTGCGGCTCCTTTTGTTTTAAGTGAGATTGCAAAAGTTCTGCAAGATCTTGCAAAGGCGCAGAGGGGTGCAGATAGGATTTTTTCAGACTCACTTGATGAAAAAAGCGGCATTGCCGCAGTCAGAAAATTACCTTTTGAAAGGGGCGGTTATCAATGGATCTCTTATCCACGCTAACTCTTGCTGCCGAATCGGCAGACAAAATTCAGGAAACCGTAAACGCCACGATGTTCAATGTCGGTGATGGTAACGGTATATGGTACCTTATAGGTGCCGCATTGGTATTCTTTATGCAGTGCGGTTTCGCAATGGTTGAAACAGGCTTCACCAGAGCAAAGAATGCCGGCAACATTATAATGAAAAACTTAATGGACTTCTGCCTCGGTACGATCGCATTCGTACTTCTCGGCTTCGGACTGATGCTCGGTGAAGACACATTATTCGGTCTTATCGGTATGCCGAACATTGACGTTCTGACTCAGCTGTCAGACTTCAACAGATGTGCAGAGTTCGTATTCAACTTAGTGTTCTGTGCTACTGCCGCTACGATCGTTTCAGGTGCAATGGCAGAGCGTACAAAGTTCATCAGCTACTGCATCTACTCCTTCGTGATAAGCCTTGTTGTTTATCCTATCGAGGCTCACTGGATCTGGGGCGGCGGTTGGCTCGCACAGCTCGGCTTCGTTGACTTCGCAGGTTCAACCGCAATACATATGGTCGGCGGTCTTACAGCTCTTATCGGTGCTGCAATGGTCGGACCTCGTATCGGCAAGTTCAGTAAGGACGGTAAGCCCAGAGCTATCTTAGGTCACTCAATCCCCCTCGGCGCACTCGGCGTATTCATTCTGTGGTTCGGTTGGTACGGATTTAACGGTGCTGCCGCATCAAATGTAGATTATCTCGCAAATATATTCCTTACCACAACAATTGCTCCCGCAGTTGCAACGGTAGTAACAATGATATTCACATGGATCAAGAACGGCAAGCCCGATGTTTCGATGTGCCTTAACGCATCGCTCGCAGGTCTTGTAGCTATCACAGCTCCTTGTGCCGATACAGACGCACTCGGTGCTACGGTGATCGGTATCGTTTCAGGTCTTTTAGTAGTATTCGGTGTTTGGTTCCTCGATTACAAGCTCAAGATCGATGATCCTGTCGGTGCTGTGGCAGTACACTTCTTCAACGGTGTATGGGGCTCTATCGCAGTCGGCTTATTCGCAACAGGTAAGGGTCAGAACGGTATAACAGGTCTGTTCTACGGCGGTGGCTTCAGTCAGCTCGGTATCCAGTTACTCGGCGTAGTTACCGTTTGCGCATTCACAGCCGTAACGATGTTCCTGACGTTCTATATCTTAAAGCACACGATCGGACTCAGAGCTTCGAGAGAAGAAGAGATCAAGGGTCTTGATACAACAGAGCACGGTCTGCCGAGCTCATATGCAGACTTCGTTATCGCAGGCGACAGCGTATACAGCGGTTCTTCCGCAGAAGATACGGCGGTTGTTACCGAGGCTGCTCCTGTTGAAGCATCTGTACCTGTACAGCACGTTTCAAAGACAAGAGCTCCTATCAGCGACAGCGACGTAAAGATGACAAAGGTCGACATTATCGCAAATCAGGAGAAGTTCGAGGTTCTCAAGCACGCACTCTCATCTATCGGTATCACCGGTATGACAGTATCTCATGTAATGGGTTGCGGTATGCAGAAGGGTTCAACTGAGTTCTATCGTGGTGTTCCCGTAGACGCTAGACTTCTTCCTAAGATGAAGGTCGAGATCGTAGTTTGCAAGGTTCCTGTTGAAAAGGTCGTAGAAGTTGCTAAGAACGCACTTTACACCGGTAAGATAGGCGACGGTAAGATATTCGTATACGACGTTGAGAATGTAATCAAGGTTCGTACAGGCGAAGAGGCTTACGAAGCTTTACAGGATAATGATTGATAAAAAGTTAAATTAGCATTGGTTCTTCCTTGAATGTGTTGCACCGCTCTTTTGATAAGGGCGGTGCATTTTTGCTGTAAACACTTGCTTTTTTGCCCGAAATGTAGGATAATATATAATAGATATTTATGCCCGCGGGCAAATAAGAAACAAGAGGTATTACTATGCAGTTCAGACAGGTAGACATATATACGAAAAGCGAAGCGGTACAGGTGCTTACAATGCGCCTGTCGGAGCTTGGATTTAACGGCTTTATAATCCATGACCCGGCAGACTTTGAGGAGTTCCTCGAAAATAAGGAGTACAATTGGGACTATGTAGACGACAGCCTTATGGGACTGAAAGCCGTAAAGCCGCACATCACCTGCTATGTTCAGGATAATGAGCAGGGCGCGGAAATGCTCTCTGCACTCAGCGGAACGCTCGGTGAACTCAAAGCAAACGATAAGGACGATTTTTACGGAAGCCTTGACGTGGAGATAGACTGCGTGCGTGAAGAGGACTGGGCTAACAACTGGAAGCAGTACTACAAGCCGTTCACAGTCGGCGAAAAGCTGATAATAAAGCCCAGTTGGGAAGACGTTGACAATACGGACGGCAGAAAGATGCTTGAAATAGACCCCGCCTCATCATTCGGTACAGGTCAGCACCACACGACCCGCCTTGTTATGGAGCTGCTTGAAAAGCAGATACGCGAGGGCGACAGAATGCTTGACCTTGGCACGGGAAGCGGTATACTGTCGATCGCGGGATTACTTCTCGGTGCAAAGCAGGCGGTAATGGTAGATATATTTGAAAATTCCGTCCGCACCGCAAAGGAAAACACCGAGAAGAACGGCTTTGGCAGTGATATGGTTTCGGCTTATGTCGGAAATATCAGTGACGACGAACCGCTTAGAGAAAAGATAGGCACGGGCTTTGATATTATCACGGCGAATATAGTTGCCGATGTCATTATTTCAATGTCACCGTATTTCAGCAGTTTTTTAAAGAAGAACGGCAAGCTTATAGTTTCAGGCATCATAACGGAAAGACTTGATGAGGTTCTGTCCGCTCTTAAGGAAAACAATATCAGGGTAGAGAGCGTATCCGAAAAAGAAGGCTGGAACGCAATACTCTGCACCTGCAATTCGTAACGGAAAAAACGTCTGCACCATATAATGAGGTAAACTGATAAAAGGGGTGTATCTTATGAGTGGTGCATACATAATGCTATTTGCACTTATATTTCTCGGAATAATGGGCGCTGTGAACGTTGTGCTGTTTATCGGCAGTCTGGGCACTGCCAATGCGCCGCCGATATACGTCAGACCCGATGGGTGCGATGACGTAGAAGGAAAGGTCAGGAGCGCGCTCAAGGCTACAAACGGTGACGTTGTGATAATAGTACCGGAGAGCCTGACAGCGGACACGGAATTTATTACGATATGCCGTGCGCTTTCTGACGATTGCCCGAGGGTATGTATGAAGTAACGCTAAGAAGGAAAACGAGGGACTGTAATTGGATAATCAGAAGGTCGATATTTCCGTTGAGCTCAGCGGCTCTGTGGAGGACGTTATATATAAAAATGCCGATAACGGCTATACGGTTATAAATCTCGGCTGTGAGGAAGGGCTTATCCCGGTAGTCGGAACACTCGGCGATGTGAATGAGGGAGAGCGGCTTGATCTGCGTGGCGGCTGGATCACAAGTCCGAAGTACGGCAGACAGTTCAAGGCGGCTATATGCGAGCGTTCGATGCCGCAGACCGAAACCGAGATAGCGGCATACCTCGGCTCGGGTGTTATAAAAGGTCTCGGACCTGCTATAGCAAAGCGTATAGTAAAGGCGTTCGGTACAGAAGCACTTGATATAATCGACAACGACTGTATGAAGCTCACGGCGATAAACGGCATTTCTTCGGATAAGGCGCTTTACATATCAAACGAATATCACAAGATAACCGGAGTAAACGAGGTTATAAAGTTCCTCGGGGAGTATAATTTCGGTCCTGCCCACGCAATAAGCGTATGGTCGGCATTTGAGCACGACAGCATAAAGCAGATAAAGACAAACCCGTATATACTATGCACAAGCGGGATAGATATAGATTTCCGTTCGGTCGACCGTATGGCGGCTGACCTCGGATTTGATGCGGAGAACAGCGACCGTGTGCGCGCAGGTATAGTGTATGTCCTGCACGAGAATGCAAACGCAGGTCATACCTGCCTGCCCACTGAAAAGCTCAGGGAGTCGGTATGCGACAACCTCGGCATTGAGCGCAGACAGTTCGAGTCCTGCCTTGACGACTGCGAGGAGCGGGACTGGGTGACGCGGATAACCCTCGGAAAGCGGGAGTTTGTATACCTACCCGAATACTATCTTGCGGAAACCTATATTGCCAAGAAGCTTGCGTTTATGATACGCACCTCGGCACAGTACGAAAAGGACTATTCCGATGAAATAAGAGGAGTGGAATTTTCTGAAAATATACAGTATGAGGACCTACAGCGTGCTGCTATAAACGCCTGCCTTACAGGCTCGGTGTTTATTCTGACAGGCGGACCCGGTACAGGTAAGACGACTACTCTCAACGGCGTTATCAAGATACTGAAAGCGCATAAGAAGCGTATCCTGCTCTGCGCACCGACAGGCAGAGCGGCAAAGCGAATGAGCGACCTTACCGGCGAGCCCGCAAGAACTATACACAGACTGCTTGAGGTCGATTATACCGCAAAAGGTGAGCTGAAATTCAAGCGCAACGAAACCAATCCGCTCCCCGCAGATGTGGTTATCGCCGATGAAATGTCGATGGTGGATGCACTTCTTATGTGCTCGCTTGTAAGGGCTATCAAGCCGACCTCAAAGTTCATTATGGTCGGCGACTCAAATCAGCTCCCGTCTGTAGGTGCGGGAAACGTGCTGAAAGACCTTATAGCGTCGCACTATATTCCGTCCGTGGAGCTGAAGGAAATATTCAGACAGGCGGCGCAGAGCCTTATCGTCACCAATGCACACAGGATAGTAAAGGGCGAATTCCCCGTGCTCGATGACAGGCAAAACGACTTTTTCTTTATGAACAAGCCCAACGAGAGTGAGATAGCGGGGCTTGTGATACAGCTTACCAAACAGCGCTTGCCCGACACCTACGGATTTTCGCCGATAGACGACATTCAGGTGCTGTGCCCCACGAAAATGGGCGCGGCGGGAACGAGAGAGCTTAACAAGCAGCTCCAGCTTGCGCTCAATCCGCCGTCACAGAACAAGGCGGAGCTTAAATTCTTTGATGTAATATTCCGCACAGGCGACAAGGTAATGCAGACAAAGAACGACTATGACGTGTTGTGGACGAAAAACAATGAAAAGGGCAGTGGAATTTTCAACGGCGATATCGGAATAATCCGTGCGGTCGACCGCTTCTCACAGAACGTAACGATAGACTTTGAGGGAAGAATGGCGATATACACTTCCGAAATGCTCCGAAAGCTCGAACACGCCTACGCTATCACGATACACAAGAGCCAGGGCAGTGAGTACGATGCCGTAATTATTCCGATAACAGGCTTTACGCAAAATCTGCTGTACAGAAATCTGCTCTACACAGGTGTTACCAGAGCCAAGAAGATGATAATCGTCATAGGCACGAAACAGCTTGTAAAGACTATGGTGGATAACGACAGGAAGATGCTCAGATATTCTCTGTTAAGACCTCTGCTTGAGATTGAGATGAACCGTAAGGATACGCAGGAAGAGGAGAGCACGGACGAAGAGTGACGATGATATATGATAATAAAAACCGCGGCTTATTTGGTCTTAAGCCGCGGTTTTTCTGCAAACAAAACAGGCTGATGCGTTCGCATCAGCCTGTAAAAATATCCTTTAACTGTTATCAGTTCTTGCTCAGATATTCATCAATGCTCTGAGCCGCCTGCTTACCTGCGCCCATAGCGAGGATAACGGTAGCAGCACCTGTAACTGCGTCACCGCCGGCATAAACGCCCTCACGGGTCGTCTGCATTGTGTCCTCGTTGACTATCAGACAGCCTCTCTTGTTGGTGTCAAGACCGGGAGTTGTGCTTCTGATAAGGGGATTGGGTGAAGTACCGATCGACATGATAACCGTATCAACGGGAAGCTCAAAGTTGCTTCCTTCCTTAGCAATGGGCTTACGTCTGCCGCTTGCATCAGGTTCGCCGAGCTCCATCTCAATGCACTCCATAGCCTTTACTCTGCCGTTCTCATCACCGATGATCTTGACAGGGTTGTTGAGGTTCTTGAAGATGATGCCCTCTTCCATAGCGTGGTGCACTTCTTCCTTACGTGCAGGCATTTCTTCCATGCCTCTGCGGTATACTATGTATACATTTTCTGCACCGAGACGCTTAGCGCATCTTGCAGCATCCATAGCAACGTTACCGCCGCCGACAACCGCAACAGACTTGCTCTTGATGATAGGTGTATCATAGTCTTCAAGATAAGCCTTCATAAGGTTTGTTCTTGTGAGGTACTCGTTAGCCGAGTAAACACCGATGAGATCCTCACCCTCGATACCCATGAATGAGGGAAGACCTGCACCCGAGCCGATAAATACAGCCTTGTAGCCCATCTCAAACAGCTCGTCTACCGACAGAACACGTCCGATAACCATATTTGTCTTTACTTCAACGCCGAGATCCTGAAGGTTCTCGACTTCCTTCTTAACGATAGCCTTCGGAAGTCTGAATTCGGGGATACCGTAAACCAGAACGCCGCCTGCTGTATGGAATGCTTCAAACACTGTTACTTCGTAGCCCTTCTTTGCGAGGTCGCCCGCACAGGTAAGACCTGAAGGACCTGCACCTACAACTGCTACCTTCTTGCCGTTTGACTGCGGCTTTACAGATTTTGCACTGCTGTGCTTCATATGATAGTCTGCGCAGAAACGCTCAAGACGTCCGATCGAAACGCTTTCGCCCTTGATACCTCTTACGCACTTGCCCTCACACTGGTTTTCCTGAGGACAAACACGACCGCTGATAGCGGGGAGGCTGTTTGTGCTTGTGATTATTTCATATGCTTCTTCAAACTTACCCTCTGCAACCTTAGCTACAA
This sequence comes from Ruminococcaceae bacterium UBA6413, assembly GCA_002437415.1. GTDB lineage: Bacteria > Bacillota > Clostridia > Oscillospirales > Ruminococcaceae > Ruminiclostridium_E. The sequence goes on from DJPL01000069.1 coordinate 17,011, forward strand.
ATTCGGGTATTCTTACATTGACGGGACAGCCGCTTACGCAGGGCTTGTGCTTACAGTTAAGGCAACGTGATGCTTCTTCCATTGCCATTTCTTCTGTATATCCCATTGCAACTTCGAGGAAGTTCTTATTTCTTACGTTAGGGTCCTGTTCGGGCATAGGAACCTTAGTTAATGACATATTAGGCATTTTCTTATCGTCCTTTCCTTACTGCTCAGCCTTGTAGAGTCTGCAATGCTCTCTGTCGTGGGCTTCTTTTTCCTTGTATGTTGAGTTACGCTTCATCAGCTCGTCAAAGTTTACTAAGTGACCGTCAAAGTCAGGGCCGTCAACACACGCAAACTTGATCTCTCCGCCGACATTTACACGGCAACCGCCGCACATACCTGTACCGTCGATCATTATGGGGTTGAGCGATACAAGAGTCTTTATGCCGTAAGGACGGGTAACCTCACAGACAAACTTCATCATAGGAACAGGTCCTATCGCAACTACAAGGTCGTACTTGTTGCCTGCGTCGATAAGGCTCTGGAGCTTGTTTGTAACAAAGCCCTTTTCGCCGTATGAGCCGTCGTCTGTCGTGATATAGAAATTGGTGCTTGCTTTCTTGAATTCATCTTCAAGAATGACGATATCCTTGTTTCTGAAACCTGCGATAACGTCAACGTCAACACCTTCGTTGAATAACTGCTTTGCCGAAGGATAAGCGATAGCGTTACCAACGCCGCCGCCGATAACACATACCTTCTTTGCACCCTCAAAGTCTGTTGCCTTGCCGAGAGGTCCTACAAAGTCGAGAAGAGCGTCGCCCTCTTTGAGCTGTGCCAACAGCATTGTAGTCTGACCTACTATCTGGAATATGATCGTGATAGTGCCCTTTTCTCTGTCGTAGTCAGAGATAGTAAGAGGTATTCTCTCACCCTTTTCATCAACACGGAGAATGATGAACTGTCCTGCTAACGCCTTCTTAGCAATGAAGGGAGCATCTACTTCCATCAGAACAACATTTTCGTTGAGCTGACGTCTTTTGAGTATTTTATACATTGTAAAAACCCTTTCCTTTCATTATGTGTGGAATTCTGTAAAACGCACAGAAATTCCGATCCGCCACACCATAGTATAGCAGATTGTCACACAAATTTCAAGCTCTTTCGGTATTTTTTTATTGAATAACACCATTACTTAAAGTGATAACGGTTGAAAACAGGCGGAAATGAATTGCTTTTTTCTGCTGATTTTCGCACGGAATTAAACAATTTTGCCGTTGTCGGAATGTTTATCGACCTTTTTCACATTGACAAATGCTGTGAGATGCGGTATAATCATAATGTTACTGTAAAATGGGAAAAAGCGGTGTAAAACCGCTGTATAACGCCATTAAATATGGGAGGCTTAATGAAAAAGAAAAAATCGAATAAGCTGAACCTTATAATATGTGCAATTGCATTTGTATTTATGATATTCTATGTTTATTTTGTGGATGGATTTGATAACCTTGTCAATTCGATCCGTAAGATAAATGTGGGCTTTCTGCTTATTGCGGTAGGACTAATGGTGGTGTACTGGATGCTTGAGGCAATGGGCGTTCACGCATCTCTTAGGACTACATATCCTAAAGCAAAGTTCAGCAGAACATTTATGACGACACTTCTCGGCCAGTACTTCAACTGCATAACCCCGTCCTCAACAGGCGGACAGCCTATGCAGGTCTACTACTTTACAAAGTTCGGCGTTCCTATGTCGCATGCAATGACGGCATTACTGAGCAAATTCATAATGTATCAGTTTGTACTGACAGGATATTCCGCCGTTGTGCTTATCGCAAGATTTAACAAATTTTCGGCAGAGTATGCCCCGCTTATGGCATTGGTAATTCTGGGATTTGTAATAAATACCGTCGTTATTATTCTGCTGTTTATGCTGGCGTTCTTTAAAAAGCCTGTCAAGAAGCTGGCGGTATGGGCGGTAAAGCTTCTTGCCAAGATCCACATTTTCAAATTCCGCTTTATAAAGAGCGAAGAGGACAAGATAAAGAAGATCAAATCCGTTGAGAATATTGTAGACGAATATCATGATAATTTCGTGTTCATTAAGAAAAAACCGTGGCTTATCATACGACTGATCATTTACAATATAATTCAGCTGACGGCTTACTTCTCGATCTCATATATAATTTATCTCGGCTTCGGACTGTCGGGCACAGACTATCTCACCATTATTTCGTGTCAGGCATTCGTGCTGATGATCTCGGCATTTATGCCGTTGCCGGGTGCGCTCGGTGCGGCGGAGGGCAGCTACACTCTGTTCTTCAGCACCATATTCATAGGCTCGGACGGAACAAAGTATGTCGGCATTTCGACCTTTATCTGGCGTTTTCTTACGTTCTATCTGCCGATAATAGCTGGACTTATATTATCCACATTTGTGGGAAAATTCATGAATGTTCAAGTTCCGGACAAATCGACGATCGAACTTACGGAAGAAGAACTGAAGGGCGATCCTATAGACTGATTGCTAAAATTAAAAATAATGTGCGGCAGAGGGTGTATCTTCTGCCGTTTGCTTTATCCGAAAATCGTGATAGCTTTAAACGGCTTTGTTAAGCCAATGCAACCGCAAATTTACATAAAAATATTCAAAAGCAACACAAAGTAGGTAGACCTTACATTGCTCTTTGTGGTATCATCACGTCAGACAGAAAAGTTGTCGGGAAAGGAAGAATATATTATGAGCTTAGGAACAAATATTCAGTTTTACCGTAAAAGAAAAAATATGACGCAGGAGGACCTTGCCGAGCTTATGAACGTGTCGCGTCAGACCGTATCAAAGTGGGAGTCCGATTCTGCGTTTCCCGAAACGGATAAGCTTATCACCCTGAGTGACTATTTCGGTTGTACACTTGACGAGCTTATCAAGGGAAGTGCCGAAGAAAGCTTTACGGAAGATACAGCGGGCTATGACAAGGAGATGAACGGCTTTACACGGTCGATCTGTATTGGTACTGCGACTGTGCTTGCGGGTGTCACTACATTGCTTTTAACAACGGGTCTGGGACTTGATGAAACCATAGCTGCGGCAATATTTATGCTGTTTGTGACAGTTGGCACGGCGATATTTATAGTAAGCGGCATACGACACGACAACTATGTCAAGGAAAATCCCAATATCAAGCCGTTTTACAGCGTAGAGCAGATAAAGGCATTCAGAAATAAATTCCCCGCTGTTATCGCCGGCGGTACGGTGCTTGTACTGCTCGGCGTGATCGCATTGATGGTAATGCAGAGCTTTGTCGGTAAGATCGCGCCCGATGTTATGACGGAGGAAAGCTTTGATGCGCTGTGCGCGGCGGTTCTGCTTTTATGTGTCACTGTTGCCGCACCTGTGTTTATATACGGCGGTATGCAGTATGCAAAGTACGATATTGAAGAGTACAACAAGGAAAATAACCCCGACAAGCCGTTCGCCGACAGACTTATGTCGGCTATATCCGGTGGTATAATGCTGGCGGCTACAATTGTGCTTTTTATAATGGGATTTTGTTTTAACAACTGGGAACTATGCTGGATAGGTTATCCGATAGGCGGTGTTCTTATCGGAATTGTAAGCTGTATATTAAATGTCGTAAAAAAATAAGCAGATACTTGCATAATTTTTGTGAATATGGTACAATTAAATAGCGGTAACTGTTCCGAATGTTGCCGTAATTAAAAGATTTGAGGATTTTTACCGTGAACCCTTTAATGATTGTACTGTATGTTTTACTCGGACTGCTTGCGGTGTATGCCGTATTGTTTCTAATTGCGGTGCTCCGCGCCGTATTTATGAAGAAAGAATTTGCGGACGACAAGCCGTTTGACCCGTATAAGGACGGTATCGACTGCGATACCCACGCCGAGCATCTGTCGAAGATAATACAGGTGCCGACAGTAAGTATACGCGGAAACACCGATATGACACAGATATATAAGTTCCACGACCTGCTTGAACAGCAGTACCCGAATATCCACAGGGTATGCGAACGTGTTGATATAGACGGCGCATTGCTGTTTATCTGGCGCGGTAAGGATAAAAGCAGAAATCCGATATGCCTTATGTCGCACCAGGACGTTGTTCCGGCTGACAGCGAAAAGTGGAAGTATGACGCTTTTTCCGGCAAGATAGCCGACGGTAAGATATGGGGCAGAGGTACAGTCGATACCAAGGGCGCGCTCTGCGCAATACTCGAGAGCATAGAGGAGCTTATAAAAGAGGGTTTTACGCCTGTCTGTGACGTATATGTCGGAAGCTCTAACAATGAGGAGATCACCGGCGACGGTGCGGTAAAGACAGTAGAATACCTGTACGAAAAAGGCATACATTTTGACCTTGTAATGGACGAGGGTGGCTCGGTAATGTCATATGAGGACAGCACCAAGGGAAGAATGGTAGCACACAACGCTATGATAGGCATACTCGAAAAGGGCAGAGCAAATATCAAGTTCACCGCAAGGAGCAAGGGCGGACACGCAAGCGTTCCGTTCAACAACAACCCGTTTGCAAGGCTGTCAAAGCTGATGTATATAATTGAACACAGAAATCCGTTCAAGAAGAGGATAACTCACCCTGCAAGAGTGCAGTATCACGCAATGGCACCGTATATGCATCATTTCAGGCATCGTCTGCTGTACGGCAATCTGTGGCTTTTCGCTCCGATAGCGCCGTACATAATGCACAGGATAGGCGGACCTGCGGGCGCTGTTGTAAAGACAACGTGTATATTCACTATGGCTGAGGGAAGCAAGGGCGCAAATGTTATTCCGGAAACGGCGAGCGTTACGGCAAACTGTCGTTTCATGGTTCATGAACCGCTGCCGCAGTCATATAAGAAACTCGGAAAGCTGTGCCATAAGCTCGGTATTTCTATGGAAATGCTGGCGGGTTTTGATGTTCCGCCCGTCGCGGATATGAACTGTTATGCGTATAAATATGTAAATAAGAGAATAAAGGAAACATTCGGCGATATCCCGAGAATACCTTATATAATGCTCGCAGGTACGGATTCACGGCACTATACAAAAATCTGCGACTGCGTACTGCGCTTTGTTCCGCTTATGATGACGGGTCCACAGCTCAACAGCGCACACGCAATAAATGAAAACCTTAATGTTGAATCGCTTGAAAGAGGAATTGTGTTCTACCACGACTTTATTAAGAATTACGGCTCAGAGCTGTAACAGAGAAATAAAACGGACATAATCATAATAACAAACAAAAAAGAACAATGTCTGCTGTTCATTAACGGCAGCGTGTTAGTTGGCAAAATTGATAATCGGCAAGCGGAAAAACAATAAAACAAAGCATTTAAAGAATGAAATTAAATGATTTTACACAAATGTTACACTGTTTTGCTATCAAAATAGACATAAGGAAATTATACTATATATAAGTTGCGTAATACAGTGTTCGATGATAACAGAAAATTAATAGAAAAGAGCAAAACGTCAACTTTCCTAACAGAAACGAAGACATGAGAGAACTTTTAAAAATTCAAAACAGGAACAGGGCATAGCAAAGCAGACCTCAGCAAAAAAAAGCTGAAATCAGCTGAGAGATATTTGATTGAAAAAGCTAAGCGATACGTTTGACAGATTTAAAGCAACGATAAGAACGATCCGATTTAGTGACAACAGAGGCGAGAGCAACTGCCAATAGCGCGATATGAGCGACAGAATTCAGGTTTTGTGCGGCGTTGAAGCCGTGAACCCAAAGGCGCTCTTGCCCTGTCTGCTTAAAACGCGAATTGTAACGTTCGGCTTCGGTTCTGAGCGCATAAAGCTTTTTGAAAGAGATGCATTCACGGTCGATAGAAAGACGATAATCATCGGGAAGAGTAACATATTTGGTACAGCCGCGGCATTTTCTGCTGTTATTCCAATTTTTGTGATTGCATGGGCAAACTCCCGATTTTGAACGTTTGAAAGGGCAGCAGTATTTCTGGCGGGTTCTGCCATTGTCGGTGAATTTGCCGTCTTTGTGCATAGCAAGACCTGCTTCGCATACAGGGAGACCGCTTGCAAGCTTTTTTGGATTTTTAGTGTTTCGCTTGTTGAGAGGAATAACGCATTCGCCGCGATATAGCTCTTTAACAGTGTTGTAAACAGCTCTGACGTCATAGCCTTTGTCGGCTAGGAATGTACATTCATCAACAGAAAGAAAAGAATTGGTTTGGCTTAGAATATCAAGAGCGACTGTACTGTCCGCTACATCGGCAGTAGTTGTCAGTTCGTAGATCGGTAAGCCTGTAATGCAATCAACCAGAATGTGATTCTTGTAGCCCCAATAATATTCAAATTTACGTTCATTATGCTGATTTGAAGCTGTGTGAACACCTAAACCGCAGTCTTTGTCAGACTTGGGCTGATTGTTTTTTGAAAACTTGTTTTTGGCAAATGACTTTGAGTTATTCTGATGAGTATTTGCACTTACGGGAGTAGAATCCAGAGCGATGAAAGAAGTATCAATGACACCGATTTCAGCAAGCTTTAAGACCTGCGACTGCATGAGCTTTTTAAGCAGATCGTTGTCAAGTTTTCGGATAAAGCGGTCAAAAGTCCAGTATGACGGAAGTGGTTTCATGATATTGAAGCCGCAGTAATGAGCGATGATTAGATTATTGTTAAGATAATCGACCAAATCGGTAATGCAGGAAAAGCATTCGCATTTCATAACGATGAAAGCACAAAGCAAGGCTTTTTTAGAAAATCCGTTTCTTCCTGTTTTGGCAGTAGATTCCGGAAATTCAGACAAGTCAAGGTTAATGAAAAGCTTGTCATAAAACTGCGCCTTTGGCGCGGATGTGAAAAATGTGATGTCCTGTATAATTTCCTGGCGATAGATAACAGCCAACCCCTTTCGTGTGGTTTTTCGTTCAATTTAATTATACCAAAGTCGGTTGGCTGTTTCTATATTTTTTAGTGATTATTTTGTTTATTATGCCTTGCAAACCCGCTTTTTTACTTCGTTTGCGGTGTTTTGCTCAAGGCTAGAAAATTAAAAGAAAAGAGGGTATTTTTATGATTTACAAAACGATTGTAACTGACTATGCACCGAAAGCAAAAAAAATGGCGGAAGAGATTGAACGTGTAATCAACGATAAAGCAGAGAATGGTTGGGAATTGGTAACTTTTTCTGTTACTAATTCCTGCAAAGCAATTCTGGTATTCCGCGTGCCGGACACTCAAGAGCAATGACTTTAAAACTGACGCAGACGATTAGCTTTTGATTTTTCGGCAAGCGTCTGTTCGGTTTCTTGTTATTTAAAATAGATAAAGCTAGTTTTAAAAATAACAGAATAAAATCTATATTCCTTCAAGAATGCTTTGTGAACTCAGTGTTCTTGTAAAGCTTTTGGGAATACACGCCCGGTATCCGTACCGGGGTTGTGAGTTGAGTGCGGTGTTGTTGCTCTCACCCCATGCTTGGGGTTACGCCCAAAGCATGGATGCTTTAACTGCTTGCCGAAAGTTCTGCATGACGCAAACCCGGCAGAGCAAGCGACAACGAACACCCTCATTTTATATAGATTTTTGACAGTTCGGCGGCGGATCGCTCCGCCGCCGTTTTCATATTTTATCAACTCGGCATTTTTGACGAAAAAACAGCGTTCAACTCGCAAAAGTCATTGACAATAGCCAAAATAGATAGTATAATAATATAGCACGCAGGCGAAATTCGCCATAGCGGAATTCGGAAACACGGTATTTCACCGTAATATAACATGGAGGCTTTTGGTAAATGAGAGTTTATAACTTTAGCGCAGGTCCTGCGGTACTTCCCGAAGAAGTACTTAAAGAAGCAGCAGATGAAATGCTTGACTACAAGGGTACTGGTATGTCCGTTATGGAGATGTCCCACCGCTCAAAGGCATTTGATGCAATTATAAAGGAAGCGGAAAAGGATATCCGTGATCTTATGAATATCCCCGACAACTATAAGGTTCTGTTCTTACAGGGCGGCGCATCACAGCAGTTCGCCGCAGTTCCTATGAACCTTATGAAGAACGGCAAGGCTGCTTACATAATCACAGGTCAGTGGGCTAAGAAGGCATATCAGGAGGCACAGAAGTACGGTGAGGCTGTAGCTGTTGCATCATCGGCAGATAAGACATTCTCTTATATCCCCGATTGCTCGGATCTTGATATCCCCGAGGACGCAGACTATGTTTACATCTGCGAAAACAACACGATCTACGGTACAAAGTTCTGGCAGTTACCCAACACAAAGGGTAAGGATCTTGTAGCCGATGTATCTTCATGCTTCTTATCAGAGCCTGTAGACGTAACAAAGTACGGCGTTATCTACGGCGGCGTTCAGAAGAATGTCGGTCCTGCCGGCGTTGTTATCGCTATAATCCGTGAAGATCTTATCAGAGATGACGTTAACCCCGCAACTCCCACAATGCTCAAGTGGAAGACACAGGCTGACGCTGATTCTCTTTACAACACACCTCCTTGCTACGGCATCTATATCTGCGGCAAGGTATTCAAGTGGATAAAGAAGATGGGCGGCCTTGAGGCTATGAAGGCTCACAACGAGAAGAAGGCAAAGATTCTTTACGATTTCCTCGACCAGTCAAAGCTGTTCAAGGGCACAGTTGAAAAGAAGGATCGTTCACTTATGAACGTACCGTTCGTAACAGGCAACGAAGAGCTTGACGCTAAGTTTGTAAAGGAAGCTACAGCAGCAGGCTTTGTAAACCTTAAGGGTCACAGAACAGTCGGCGGTATGAGAGCTTCTATCTACAACGCTATGCCTATCGAGGGCGTTGAAAAGCTCGTTGAGTTTATGGAAAAGTTTGAGGCTGAAAACGCTTAAATCTCCGCTGAGATTTAGGTATAGGAGGATAAACCAATGTACAACGTAAAGACATTAAATAAGATCGCCGCTTGCGGTACCGACCTTCTCGACAGAAGCAAGTATACGGTAGGCGACGACATAGACAATCCCCAGGCTATACTCGTTCGTTCCGCGTCTATGCACGAGATGGAGCTTGGCGATGATCTGCTTGCCATCGCAAGAGCAGGCGCAGGTGTAAACAACATTCCCGTTGACAAGTGCAGTGAAAAGGGTATCGTAGTATTCAATACTCCCGGTGCTAACGCAAACGCAGTTAAGGAGCTTGTAATACTCGGTCTTCTTATCAGCAGCCGTAAGGTCACAGCCGCTATCGACTGGGCAAAGACATTAAAGGGCAAGGGCGACGAAGTCGGCAAGCTTGTCGAAAAAGGCAAGAGCCAGTTCGTAGGACCTGAGATAAAGGGCAAGAAGCTCGGCGTTATCGGTCTTGGCGCTATCGGTGCTTTAGTTGCAAATGCTGCGGCTGAGCTCGGTATGGAGGTTATCGGTGCAGACCCGTTCCTTTCTGTTCAGGGCGCACTCAACCTTTCAAACAAGGTAAAGTATGTTAAGAGCAACAAGGAGATCTTTGAAACCTGTGACTACATCACAGTTCACGTTCCGCTCACTGCCGATACAAAGGATATGATAAATGCAGACGTTATCAAGATAATGAAGAAGAACGTTCGCATTATGAACTTCGCAAGAGGCGGTCTTGTAAACGAGGACGCAGTTGTTGAGGCTCTCGCAAACGGTGGTATGGCGGCATATGTTACAGACTTCCCCGGCGACAAGATCCTCGGCGTTGACGGCGTTGTTGCACTTCCTCACCTCGGCGCTTCTACTCCTGAGAGTGAAGATAACTGTGCTGTTATGGCGGCAAACGAGATCAAGGATTACCTTGAAAACGGCAACATCGTAAACAGCGTAAACCTCCCCAACGTTTCAATGGCTATGACAGGCGACGCTAAGATCTGCGTTATCCATAAGAACGTTGAAGGTCTTATTGCCAAGATCGCAGCCTGCATTACAGAAGCAGGTATGAACATTGAGAATATGGAAAGCAAGTCAAAGAAGGACTATGCTTACACGGTTCTTGATGTTAAGGGCAATGCAGACAGCGTAGCCGATAAGATAAGAGCAGGCGAGTCTGTAATTTCTGTAAGAGTTATCAAGTAATTATTACACTATAAAAACATTATCCCCTCCGCGGTGCGGAGGGGATTTTTGTGTATCTGAGCAATTCTTGACTGCTTGCTGTTACTGCGTGTTTGTTGTGCTTGTTGTACTTATTGTAGTTGTCGTGCTTGTATTATTGTTTACGGGAACAGTATAATCCTGCGGCTGGATCGGTGCTCCGCAGTGCGGGCAGGCGTTACAGCTGCCTACCGTATAAACTCCTCCACAGTACTCGCAGGATGCCTGTTTCATCGTGACCGAATGAGCGGGAGCTTGTGCAAGCGGGATATCGTTTCCTCCTATTGCCACTTCCACAGCACCCTTATATTTCTTCGCGTTCGGGCGGAAGAATACCATAAAGAATGCGTGAATGCTGACAAATATCAGTACGAAGAAGCCTATTCCGAAGGTTTCGCCTTCAAAGCTGAACTGCATCACGGTAGGTGTCAGAGCCTCAAAGCTGTCGGTTATAGCGTCATTTACAGATGTTTCTTCGACAAGCAACCGTCTGTGCAGGTCATTTGTAAAGTCGTATGCTACAGATGAGGTGATGATATTGTCTGTATCGTTGCCCTGCATACCCTCCCAGTACCAGTTGTTGAATTCATCGTCGGGGTCTTCGGGCTGTGAGTATACGATAAGCCAGTGCTTTTCGTCATAGAACTTATTTACATAAAGCTCATAAGCGTATTTTTCGAGATCGGTGTAGCGTCCCGCCCAGTCGGAATTATAGACGGTAATGACCGCAGGAGTTATTCCGGTGGTGTTAAAGAAATCGTCAAGAGCTTCTGTCATTTTTGTTGTATCGCCGAGCACATGAGCGTTGTCCTCAATGACTATTGCAGAATTATAGTCGACCTTCAGCTTTGTCGGAACGCCGAACGATGTGATGATCAGCATAACAGCCGACATAACAAACGGCACATAGAAAAGAAGCAGTAAAAATCTCAGCTTGCTCGGACCTTTTGATAAGTCGGAGCCGGAATACACATAGTTCGGTACGCCATTAGTATAGTATACAAATTTTCTTGCACCGGGGAAGTATGTACGCGAGGTCCTTATTCTGCTTGAACCTCCTCCTGATGATGAATGATGTGATGGGCTGTGTGACGAGGACGAGTGGTGACTGCCGCCGCCGTGAGATCCTCCGCCTGATGAATGTGGCATAATCTACCTTCTTTCATATAACCTTATCTGTATTGTATCATAAAATCCGCTGTAAATCAAGATATAAAGCCGTTTAATATGCAATCGGAATCTTTGTAAAATGCTGCGTCTCCGAATGTAAAATCACCCGGATTTTATGTAAAGTACGCCTATAGTTTCGCTTCATAATGCAAAATTTTCGACTTTACAAAAACTTTACCAACATTATACCGTTCCTTGCTTTTAAGTTAGACACGTTGTGACTATAATATGAAATGTAGTCGGGAGGGACACCTAACGACAGATAAAAAAGTACATAAACATTTGGAGTATGAGAAACTCCGAGGGGTATGACCCTTAAGAAAGGAAAACAACATGAACAAGAAGTTAATTTCACTTATCGCAGGCGTAGCATTAGTAGCTATGGCAACAGGATGTTCAAACACTGCAACAAGCAGCACAGACACAAGCTCAACAGTTGACAGCTCATCTGCAGCCGATGCTTCAAAGGCAGAAGCTTCATCGGAAGCTTCATCAGATGCTTCATCAGATGCAGGCTCAACAACAGAAGAACTCAGCGGCACACTGTCAATGAACGGTTCAACATCAATGGAAAAGGTTATCAAGGCAGTTAACGGTGCTTTCATGGAGAAGAACAAGGGCGTTACGGTAAACTTAAACCTCACAGGTTCAGGTACAGGCATTCAGGAAGCTGCCGAGGGCAAGTGCGACATCGGTAACTCTTCAAGAAAGCTCAAGGACGACGAAGCTGAAAAGCTCGACGCTACAGTAATCGGTCTTGACGGCATCGCTCTGGTAGTAAACCCCACAAACAAGCTTGAAGATATCACACTTGAGGATCTTGCAAAGGTTTACTCAGGTGAAATTACAAACTGGAAGGATCTCGGCGGCGATGACAAGGCTATCGTAGTTATCGGTCGTGAGGACGGTTCAGGTACAAGAGACGGTTTCGAGTCTATCGTAATGGGCGACAAGCAGCCTCAGTACGCACAGGAGCTTGAATCTACAGGTTCTGTAATTAACGCAGTTGCAACTACAGACGGCGCTATCGGTTACGCTTCACTCGCAAACGTTGACGAAACAGTAAAGGCACTTAAGATCGGTGGCGTTGAAGCTACAGAAGAGAACGTAAAGAGCGGTGCTTATGAAGTACAGAGACCTTTCATCTGTGCAACACTCAAGGGCTCAGATAACAAGCTTGTAAAGGCTTACCTTGACTTCATTCTCTCAGAAGAAGGACAGGCGCTTGTACTTGCACAGGGCGCAGTTCCCGTAAAGTAATTAAAACAAGTTAAAAATTCCTATACAGTAAACAGCTTTTTCCGGTAGCAATCCGTTACCGGAAATTTGCTGTATAAGATAAAAGGTATGTATATCCCCTGAAAGGATGGTTTACTTGGATAAAATAAGCAACGCAACAGTTGCGATGGGCACGGCAGTAAAGCAGAAATCTGCAATAAGAAGCAAAAAATCAGGATTTACGAATGTAACGGAACGCATAATGAAGTACATCTTCACGGTATGCGGAATAACCGCCGTAGCGTGCGTTCTGATGATAACAATATATATGATAATATCGGGTGCGCCCGCTATCGGAAAGATCGGTATAACCGACTTTTTATTCGGTGATACCTGGTACGCAAAGAAAGAACAGTTCGGAATACTCCCGCTGATACTTACGTCAATATTCGGTACACTCGGCGCTATAGTGATCGGCGTGCCGATAGGACTTCTCACAGCGGTGTTCTTATCCGAGCTTGCACCCAAGGCTTTAAAGAACATTGTAAAGCCGGCAGTTGAATTGCTTGCGGGCATTCCGTCGGTCATATACGGTCTTCTCGGTGCTAACCTTGTAAAGCCGCTTATGTATGCTTTGGAAGAGGTCATATATGCCAATGACCCGACCCATCAGTTCACGGGCGGTGCAAACCTTGCAAGTGCCATAGTCGTGCTTGCGATAATGATACTCCCGACAATTATCAATATCTCCGAAAATGCGATAAGCGCAGTCCCCTCAGAGTACAGAGAAGCAAGCTACGGACTGGGTGCTACTAAGATACAGACTATCTTCAAGGTGGTTATCCCCGCCGCAAAGTCAGGTATCGCATCGGGCGTAGTTCTCGGTGTCGGCAGAGCGATAGGCGAGGCAATGGCTATTATCCTTGTAGCCGGCAACAGTGCCAATATGCCCGAGCTTTTCTCATCGGTAAAATTCCTGACAACAGGTATCGTTGCCGAGTTCCCGTATTCAAGCGGACTTCACAGAGAAGCGCTCTTTGCGATAGGACTTGTGCTGTTTGTATTCATTATGATAATCAACCTGATATTGAACGGCATACTCAAAAAGGGCGGCAAGAAAGAAAAGGCGGCTAAGCCCGCCGGAAAGGCGTGATAGGCTATGGCAAAAACAGCTTCAAATTCGCTTACATCAAAGCGCAGAAGACCGAGTGACATAATACTCAAGGCGCTGATATTCCTTTCATCGGGCATAGTCGTTGCGCTGACGCTCGGTATGATAATCTACATAATTATAAAGGGCACGGAGGGTATGAGCCTGAACTTCCTCACCACCCCCGCATTCTCATATCCTTATGAGAACTACGGCGTGCTCGGCAATATAGTAAACACGCTCTATCTTGTAATTATCACCCTGATAGTTGCAACACCTATCGGCGTAGGCGCGGCTATATACCTTACTGAATATGCAAAGCAGGGCAGACTGACAAAAATAATCGAGTTTACGACCGAGACCCTTGCAGGTATCCCCTCGATCATATACGGACTTTTCGGCAGTGTGTTCTTCTACAACATTTTCAAGGTAAACTACTCACTGCTGACAGGTGCGCTGACGCTCTCCATTATGGTTCTTCCCACTATAATCAGAACTACACAGGAAGCGATAAAGACAGTGCCTATGGGCTACAGAGAGGGCGCGATAGGACTCGGCGCACCCAAGTGGCACACAATAAGAACAGTCGTTCTTCCCAGCTGTATAGACGGTATACTGACCTCAGTTATCCTGTCGATCGGTCGTATAGTCGGCGAGTCGGCGGCTCTTATCTTCACGGCAGGTATTGCGGCTGAAGTCGGCATCAACTCGATCGGCGACATATTCACAAAGGTAATGAATCAGGGCGGATCGCTCACGGTTCAGCTTTACCAGTATGCACAGCGCGGCGGTGCGGAGATGAAATATGCGTTCTCCACAGCGTTTGTACTGCTTGTAACAGTGCTTATAATCAATATATGCGCAAAGCTTGTAGCCTACAGAATAAGAAAGAAACGTTCGGTATAAAGCCAAAGTGAGAAATGAGGATAAACAATGTCAGATATATTAGTACCCCAGAGCGATGTGAAGCTCTGTACAAGAAATGTTAATCTCTATTACGGCGAAAATCACGCACTGAATGATATAAACCTTGATATAAAGACAAACAAGATCACCGCATTCATCGGTCCTTCGGGTTGCGGTAAATCTACATATCTTAAAAGCCTTAACCGTATGAACGACCTTGTTCCGGACTGTAAGATAACGGGTCAGTTCCTGCTTGACGGTGAGGATATCTATGCGGACGGCGTTGACACAAACGTATTGCGCCGCAGGATAGGAATGGTGTTCCAGAAGCCAAATCCCTTTCCTATGAGCATATACGATAATATAGCATACGGTCCGAGAGTTCACGGCATAAAGAGCAAGGCAAAGCTTGACAGGATAGTTGAGGAAAGCCTTATCGGTGCGGCTGTATTCGATGAAGTAAAGGACAGACTGCACAAGTCCGCTCTCAGCCTTTCCGGCGGTCAGCAGCAGAGAATTTGTATAGCGAGAGCGATCGCTGTTCAGCCCGAGGTAATACTGATGGACGAACCGACATCGGCGCTTGACCCAGTATCTACTCTGAAAATTGAAGAGCTTATGAATACGCTGAAGGAAAAGTACACCGTTGCTATCGTAACTCACAATATGCAACAGGCGACCAGGATTTCGGACTACACCGCATTCTTCCTTGTAGGTGAAATGGTCGAGTATGCTCCGACAGATGAGCTGTTCTCGCATCCTAAGGATAAGCGTACAGAGGATTATATTACAGGACGTTTCGGTTGATTTTCGGCAGTATGTGTGATATTATATTAGAAAGGGCAAAGAAAAATGAGAGAAACATTTGAGCATAAGCTCGGCAAGCTGAATAACGATCTTATCCGCATGGGCGGAATGATAGAAGAGGCTATAGCTTCGTCGATAACCGCACTGCGCGACAGCGATGCAGAGCTTGCCAAGAAAGTAGTAGATGGTGACAGACTTGTAGATGAAGAAGAGAAGAACATCGAAAGCCAGTGCCTGTCGATAATTTTGCGTGAACAGCCGGTCGCAAGGGATCTGCGTAAGGTTTCCGCGGCACTGAAAATGGTTACCGATATGGAGCGTATCGCCGATAATGCCGCCGATATCGCGGAGATCAGCCTTACCGCCGATGTATCCACCATTATGCACATAGTAAAAGAGATACAGACTATGAGCGAAAAGGTCATAATAATGGTATCTCATTCTATTGACTCATTCGTAACTACCGATATGGAGCTTGCAAACAAAACCATAAAGGCGGACGATGAGGTCGACGACCTGTTCATTTCAATAAGAAACCGTATAGTCGAGCTTATAAAGAGCGAGCATTGTAGCGGCGAGGTCGCAGTTGATGCCCTTATGATAGTAAAATATCTTGAAAGAATAGCCGACCATGCAGTCAACATCTGCGAGTGGGTCGAGTTCTTCAAGACAGGTGAATATAAGAATACCCGCATTATTTAAACTTTGGAGGCAGATATAATGGCTGAACGTGTCTACATAACCGAGGACGATGACAGTATAAGGGAGCTGGTCACAGTTGCTCTTTCCGCTTATTCCTATGAGGTCGAAAGCTTCGTAAGCGCCGAGGACTGTCTTGCCGCCGCCGAAAAACAGCCGCCGGATATATTCCTGTTTGATATAATGCTACCCGGTATGGACGGTGTACAGGCGGTAAAAATACTCCGCGAAAAGGAAGCCACAAAAAATACGCCTATACTTATGCTGACAGCAAAGTCTGCGGAGATAGACAAGGTGTTCGGACTGGAAAACGGCGCAGACGATTATCTGACAAAGCCTTTCGGTATTATGGAGCTTGCCGCAAGAATAAAGGCACTGCTCAGACGAGCAGGAAGAGCCTCTGCCGAAAGTGCATCGGATAAGATAACCGCAGGCGGCATTACGATAAACACGTCACTGCGTGAAGTCAGCCGTGACGGAAAACCGGTAGAGCTGACGCTCAAAGAATACGAGTTG
Organism: Ruminococcaceae bacterium UBA6413; assembly: GCA_002437415.1. Classification (GTDB taxonomy): domain Bacteria; phylum Bacillota; class Clostridia; order Oscillospirales; family Ruminococcaceae; genus Ruminiclostridium_E. The sequence goes on from DJPL01000069.1 coordinate 33,546, forward strand.
TTGCTGTACCTTCTTAAGAACCGCTCAAGGGTCGTAAGCCGCGAGGAGCTTCTGACAAAGGTATGGGGCATTGATTTTGTCGGTGAAACAAGAACGCTTGATATGCATATAGGAACGCTCAGGAAAAAGCTCAGCGATGATGTCGAGAATGCGCACTTTATCAAGACGGTAAGAGGCATCGGCTACAGATTTATAGGAGAATAACAGGAGGACGTACAGATGAAAAAAGCGCTTATAGTACGTTTCCTTGCCGTTATTGCAATAGTTATGGCGGTCTGCGTGGTATCGGCTACCGCACTTCTTTCAAGTACGGAGCAGAACGTCAAAAAAAGCGATATGCTGACCTCTCTCGGGCTTATCCGCGAGATATACGAGGACGAGCCAAACCATGACTATGACCTTGCCTACAAACTAAGCTCACTTATCGGCGATGCCAGAGTGAGCTTTATCAATAAGGACGGGAATGTATTTGTAGATACTTATATAGACGGAGAGCCCAACGACGATCACAGCAACCGTGAGGAGATAAAGCAGGCTCAGCAGACAGGAAGCGGAGTAGCGGTAAGATATTCAAAAACGCTCGGTAAAAATCAGATCTATGCCGCTATGAAGGTAAAGGACGATGATATTATTCGTATAAGCTATAACATAAACAGCTATATGGATTTCGCATCAATGTTCATAGCGCCTATGCTTATAGCGGCGGCGATAGGTATAGTTGCCGGACTTATAGCGGTAAGCAGTGTCACACGCCGGATAATGAAGCCCATAAACAGCGTATCCGCGGCAATGGGCAAGATGAAGGAAGTAAGCGATGAAAGTGCCGCCGAGCTTGAAGAGATACCCTCACACAAGTACCCTGAGCTAGACGAGTTCGTAACAATGTTCAACTTTATGCGCAAGAGCATACAGGATAATATGAAAACGCTTGAAAACGAGCGCGAAAAGGAACGTTTCATACTTGAGAGCTTGCAGGACGGCGTTATTCTCTACGATAATGACCTGTCCGTGATATCTATAAACCGTGCGGGACTGAAGCTGCTCGGCTCTTCAAGGGACAGCCGCATCTCAACTATCCCCGAGCTTGCAAGAAAGCCCGAGATTATAGGCGGGGCGGAAAAAGCGGCAAATGAGGATAAGACGGTAAATGTAGAAAGCACAGTCGACGGCAGGATACTGCTCGTGCAGATATTCCCTGTTTCCAAGAGCGGAATAGACGCAATGCACGGCGGGCTTATGGTTATCCGTGATGTTACCGACAAGCGTATGTCGGAACAGCTGAAAGCCGACTTCTTTGCCAATGCGGGGCACGAGCTGAAAACACCGCTGACGGCAATTTCGGGCTTTGCGGAGCTTCTTGAAAACGGACTTGTGCCAAAGGATAAAAAGGACTATTACATCGGAAAGATCCTTACCGAAGCCAAGAGAATGTCAACCATAATCAGCGATATCCTTGAAATATCCTCGCTTGAAAACAAGACGACAGCCGAGGAGATAACCGACTGCAAGCTTTCCGAGATATGCACCGCAGTAAAGGAGTGCCTTGAGCCCTCGGCATCGGCAAAGAATGTGACGATAGATCTGTCGGGTGACGGCTTTACCGTCCGCGCCGCGTACAAGCACATTTACGAGCTTGTCGAAAACATAGTCAGCAATGCGGTAAAGTACAACAAGGACGGCGGCAGGGTCGAGATAACTCTGCACAATGTCGGAGAAATAGGCTGTATCTATGTAAAGGATAACGGCATAGGTATCCCAAAGGAGTCACTGAGTCGTGTATTTGAGCGCTTCTATCGTGTCGACAAGGGCAGGAGCACCAAAGAGGGCAGTACAGGGCTAGGCTTGTCGATAGTAAAGCATATCGTCAACTGCTACGGCGGCACGGTAACTATTGACAGCGAGCTCGGCAAGGGGACGCTTGTCTGCGTAAGACTGCCTATTGCGAAGAATATAACCGAGTAAGTTTTCTATTTCATATTTTTCCGCTTGACACGGCGGTACATTTATGATACACTAAGCATATAGTAAAACATAAATGTAAAGACCGTGTACGGCAAGAGTACCCGGAAAATGAAGTCTTACAGAGAGCCGTGTCAGGTGAAAGACGGCAGACGGATTTACGGTGAAGTGCGGCTGTACGGATATTTTTATCCGGGTCGGCAGGGGGAAAACATATTGTAAGTATCTCTGCACGAGTTGTCTGCGTTAAGGACATAAAGGGAGCATAAGCTCCGAACCGAAGTGGAACCGTGGTACGAACCGCCTTCGTCTGCAATGCAGACGGAGGCTTTTTTATTTTATGAAAGGTAGGAAATGAATGTTCGATAAGATAAAAGCGGATATCAAATCGGTCAGAGAACGAGATCCTGCCGTTAAGAGCGACCTTGAGGTGTTTTTCCTCTATCCGAGCTTCAAGGCTGTAAGGGCATACCGCAGGGCGCATAAATGGTATCTTAAGAAGCACTATTTCATAGCCAGATGGATCTCACAGCGGGCTTTGCGCAAGACGGGCATTGAGATTCACCCCGGTGCAACGATAGGAAAGGGCTTGTTCATCGACCACGGAAGCGGCGTTGTAATAGGCGAAACCACCGAGATAGGCGACTATTGTACGCTGTATCAGAACGTAACGCTCGGCGGTACGGGTAAGGATACGGGAAAGCGTCACCCTACCCTCGGAAACAATGTAATGGTAGGCTCGGGCGCAAGGGTGCTCGGACCGTTCAAGGTAGGCGATAACGCGAAGATAGCCGCAAACGCGGTGGTTCTGTCCGAAGTTCCGCCGAACTCAACGGCGGTCGGCGTTCCCGCAAGGGTAGTACGCCGTGACGGTCAGAAGGTCAACGCCTGCGACCTTGACCAGATACACATTCCCGACCCTGTGGCACAGCAGATATGCGCTTTGCAGAGCAAGCTGGAAACAATGCAGAGCGAGATAGACCTGTTAAGAGAAGAGCTTAAAGAGAACAATATTAAATAAAAAGCGAGGACAAGAAAATGCAGTTATATAATTCATTATCACACAAAAAAGAAGAATTTGTACCGAATGAAGAGGGCAAGGTAAATATGTACACCTGCGGTCCTACCGTGTATCACTTTGCACATATAGGCAACCTGCGCAGCTACATTATGGAGGACGTGCTCGAAAAGTACCTGCGCTATGTCGGCTATGATGTCAAGCGTGTTATGAACATTACCGATGTAGGACACCTGACAAGCGACGGCGACACAGGCGACGACAAGATGTTAAAGGGCGCAAAGCGTGAGCATAAGACAGTTATGGAGATAGCGAAGTACTACACGGACGCTTTCTTCGAGGACTGCAAGAAGCTGAACATCAAGCGTCCCGACGTTGTTGAGCCTGCGACACATTGTATCGCAGATTTCATCAAGGTAATTTCTTCCCTTATCGAAAAGGGCTACGCTTATGAAGCGGGCGGAAACATCTATTTCGACACTTCAAAGCTTGAGAAGTACTATGTGTTTAACGACTTCAAGGAGGAAGACCTTGCGGTAGGCGTTCGTGAGGGCGTTGAAGAGGACGGCAACAAGAGAAACAAGGCAGACTTCGTTCTGTGGTTCACAAAGTCAAAGTTTGACGATCAGGAGCTCAAGTGGGACAGCCCCTGGGGAGTAGGTTACCCCGGCTGGCATATCGAGTGCAGCTGCATAAGTATGAAGCACCTCGGAGAATATCTTGATATCCACTGCGGCGGCATCGACAATGCGTTCCCCCACCATACGAACGAGATTGCGCAGAGCGAGGCATACCTCGGTCATAAGTGGTGCAACTACTGGTTCCACGTTCACCACCTGAATACAAACAGCGGCAAGATGAGTAAGTCCAAGGGCGAGTTCCTTACCGTATCACTGCTTGAAAGCAAGGGCTACGACCCTGTTATCTACCGTTTCTTCTGCCTGCTGTCACACTACAGAAAGTCGCTCGTATTCTCATATGAGAACCTTGACAACGCTAAGGGCGCATACGAAAAGCTTGTCGCTAAGATAGCACAGCTTTTAAAGGCGGAGCAGGGCGAGGTCGACAAGGCGGCTTACGATAAGCTCCGTGAGGGCTTCACCGCCGCTATGGATAACGATATCAATACTTCTCTTGCAATTACCGCGCTGTACGATGTATTAAAGGCTGACACAACACCTGCAACAAAGCTTGCGCTTATCGCGGACTTCGACAAGGTGCTTTCACTGTCGCTTACAGAAAAGGCAAAGGCGGTAAACGAGAAGCCCGCCGATACAGGCGAGGAGCTCCCCGCCGAAATTCTTGAGCTTGCCGAGCAGAGAAAGCAGGCAAGAAAGGATAAGAACTTTGCACTTGCCGATGAGCTCAGAGATAAGATAACCGCTATGGGTTATACTGTTGAGGAAACAAGACAGGGAACGGTTATAAGGAAGAAGTAAGCATTTCTTAATCAATATAATAAAAACGGGAGGTTGGTGCCTCCCGTTATGTGTGTTCTCTTGACAATAATCGGCAACCGTGCTATACTGTAAAAAAGAAAACGAAGCATTCAGTG
>DJPL01000028.1 GCA_002437415.1 Ruminococcaceae bacterium UBA6413
GCACTCGGACGTTCCGCTTCGCTGCACTGGGCTGTTAAGTCCAACGGAGCTTTAGCGGAGTGCACGAGCCTTGTGTAAGCAAGGCTCAGACTTGCACCTGTTCCCTTTGGTTCTTTCCCTCGTTTATAGTAGCAACGTTATTAAACAGAATAGCGAACCCGAGAAGTGCTATCCGACAAACAGCACTATCGGTAGCTTGCTATCAATGTTGATTACTAAAAAGTTATAATAGAAGTACACTAAAAAACAAACTTTCTCCACATATCAAAAAAGTGAGCCGTGCGCACTGTTTTTGCGCTTCGACTCACTTTTTTCGGGTTGTGTCACAACCCTATTTTTTATATTACTTTCTCATAAGTCTTAACGAATTAAATATAGCGATTATCGAAACGCCGACATCTGCGAAAACAGCCGCCCACATATTTGCAAGGCCGAGAACACCGAGCACCTGGATTATCAGCTTTACGGCAAGCGCGAATATTATGTTCTGGAGCACTATGCGGTTTGTCTTTTTGCTTATCGCGAACGCATCGGCAAGCTGCATCGGGTCATCCTTCATAAGAACGCAGTCAGCGGTTTCTATTGCACTGTCTGCACCCGATCCTCCCATTGCAACACCTATATCGGCAGATGCGATAACGGGAGCATCGTTTATGCCGTCACCGACGAACATAACCTTTTCCTTGTCCGAAAGCTCAGACTTCATCTTTAAGGTTATCTCACTCTTGTTTTCGGGAAGAAGCTCTGCGTAGTAGTCTGTTATACCGAGCTTTTCAGCCGCAACAGCCGCCGCAGACTTGTTATCACCTGTAAGCATAACGACCTTTACACCGTGGCTTTTCAGCATTCTTACAGCTTCTGCCGAGTGCTCCTTAGGCATATCGGCAATTTCTATAAAGCCTGTATATTTTCCGTCTGCCGCTACATAAAGCACCGTGCCGTTAGCCTCGGGGCAGTCAATGCCGCTGTCAGCCATAAGTCTGCTGTTGCCACAGAGAACTGTTGCACCCGAAATTACAGCCTTGATACCCTTACCTGCGATCTCACTGCACTCTGTGATCTGTGATTCGTCAATATCCGCACCGTATGCTTTTCTTACCGAAACGGCTATCGGGTGGTTGGAGTTGCTTTCCGCATAAGCCGCATATCTTAACAGCTCGTCTTTGCTTATACCTACAGGCTCAACCTTTGTAACTTCAAACTGACCCTTAGTAAGTGTACCTGTCTTATCGAAAAGTACGACCTTTGCTTTGGATATTGCTTCAAGGTAGTTACTGCCTTTAACAAGTATGCCCTTTGACGAAGCCTTACCGATACCCGCAAAGTATCCGAGCGGTACCGAGATGACCAGTGCGCAGGGGCACGAAATTACGAGGAAGATAAGACCTCTTTGTACCCATGTTCCGAAATCAAAGCCTGTGAACAGGGGAGGGATAATTGAAATAATAACCGCCGCAAGTACGACTATAGGAGTGTAGTACTTAGCGAATACCGATATGAAGTTCTCTGTCTTTGTTTTTTTCTCGACAGCGGACTCGACCATCTGAAGCATCTTGTATACCGTACTGTCGGTGAACTGACGTGTTGTCTTAAGTGTGATAACGCCTGAAATGTTGATAGCACCTGCGGGTACTTCATCGCCGACCGTGATATCTCTCGGTAAGCTTTCTCCTGTGAGCGCTGATGTATCTATTGAAGTGTTACCGCTTTCGATAATGCCGTCCAGCGGTATCTTTTCACCGGGCTTAACTCTGATTATACTGCCTGTTTCAACGTTTTCGGGATCTACCGTTACATATTCGCCGTCAATAAGAACATCGGCTGTTTCGGGCTTTGTCTTGATAAGAGAAGATATGCTTCTTCTCGACTTGTTTACGGCTATCGACTGGAAGAATTCGCCGACTGTGTAGAACAGCATAACGGCAACTGCTTCTTCGTACTCGCCGAGCACTATAGCACCGATACTTGCGATAAGCATAAGCGTGTTCTCGTTGAAAAAGTTTTTCTTTGCTATCGCTTTGATCGAAGTAATCGCAACCTCAAGTCCGCAGATAACGTAAGCCACAAGATACATTGAAAGTATTGCGATCTTAGGCGCAAGCTGTTCCGCGCCTATCGTCTTTTCAAGGATAAACGCAATGATAAACAGAACGCCCGCGCTTATCATTTTGATGATGTCCTTTGTATAGCTTACCTTTTTCTCAACGTGGTTTTCTTTTTCGCTGACCGTTACATCGGGCTCAACGGCAGTTACTGTTGCAGTTACCTGCTTTAACAGCTCCTTGTCGGAAATTATCTTTGAGGGAACTATCGTAAGCTCCTTTTTGATAAAGTTCATTTTTGCGCTGTCTGCGTAATCGGATTTTTCAACGGCTTCTCTTACCTCTTCCGCACACTGAGCGCAGTCAAGACCGTCTATTATATATTTCTTTTCCTTGAATGTCTGTCTTTCCTTGACTGTTACATCGGGCTCAAGCTTTGTTACGACTTCGGTGACCTTAGCAAGCAGCTCTGCCGATGATATGTTACCTGCGGGGCTTACCGTAAGCTCCTGCTTAAAGAAGTTCATTCCTGCGCTTTCGGCAAAGTCGGAGCTTTCGATTTCCGCTCTTATTTCTTCCGCACAGTGAGCGCAGTCAAGACCCTCGAGAATGTATGTCTTAACGTTCTTCGGCTGCTGTTCGCTTACCTTAACGTCGGGCTCAAGCTTTGCTACAACTTCGGTGACCGTTGCCATAAGCTCATCGGGTGAACAAGAACCCTCGGTTTCAACAGTAAGCTCCTGCTTCATAAAGTTCATTCCCGCCGATTTTACACGCTCGTTATTTTCGACCTCCGCACGGATCTCCTCCGCACAGTGAGCGCAGTCAAGCCCTTCTAAAATATAGATTCTTTTCATAAGCTACCACCTTTGATATGCTTGAAGTTTTGAACAATTGAGTAACTGTTCAAATGTTAAGTCCGAAAAAACAGGAGATATGATCTCCTTTGATTTTTTCGGTTTATTCCATTATATGCTCAAGTGCATTGCTGAACACCGTGTTTACATGGTCGTCGCTGAGCATATAGTAAACGACTTTGCCTTGTTTTTCACTGCGGACAAGCTCTGCTTGTCTTAAAACCCTCAGCTGGTGCGATATTGCCGATGCCGTCATACCGAGCAGTGCGGCGAGGTCGCATACACACATCTTTGAGCGTGACAGCGAGAAGAGAATTTTAATTCTTGTTTCATCGCTTATCGCCTTGAAGAACATCGACAGCTTTTCAAACTGCATCTGCTCTAGCATTCCTAAGCGTACATAATTTACTACGTCCTCGTGTATCACATTACAGTTACAGAACTCACTGTCGTCCTTTTCTTTGATATTTTCCGGATTGTTGACTGACATTTTAACCTCGTTTCATTTGAACGGTTGTTCAACTGTTTGTATTATATCACCGTTATACTGCGTTGTCAATAGGTTCTTTATGATTTTTTGCTTTTCCCGCAAAATATTTTTCGGCTATGCAGGAAAAGAACGTTGTTTTATCACTTTCGGAGAAATCCTTATCGTCAAGGAGCGCCGAAACCTCGGATAATACTTCATCGGCTTTTTCTCTTGTTTCTTCGGGGGAAGAGCCGCAGAAATACAGCTTTTCGTCACTTGAAAGAATTAAATCCACCGTGTCGTCTGTCAACATTTCCTCACTCACGCCGAGAAGGACTGCCATATCCGAAAGAGTTTTCGCTCTGGGTGTTCTTGCTCCGCTTATGTAGTTTGCAAGCGCTCTGTAGGTTATGGAAATGGCCGCCGCAAAATCGGTCTTTTTATAGCCGTTTCTTTTTATAAGTATCTCCAGCTTGTCCTTAAGTTCCATAATTCCTCCGACTGATTATCCTTTTACTAATATTATATCCTCACCTTTACGGCTTGTCAATCAAAAAAATACATAAAAATTCGCTAAAATTCAACAATTATTCACGATATACAGTATAATATGCAGTTTGGTGAATAAAAACACTTGACTTTGGTACAAAAAGGTGTATAATATTCAATGTGAGTTAAATCAGTAAGCAGAACGCCGCAGGGTGTCTGTGATATAGAAAGGAAATAATAAAATGGCTAAAGAAATCAAAAAGATCATACTTGCTTATTCAGGCGGACTTGATACTTCGATCATCATTCCGTGGTTACACGAAAACTACCCCGGTTGCGAGGTGATCTGCGTTGCCGGTAACGTAGGACAGGATTCTGAAATAGTAGGTCTTGAAGAAAGAGCTAAGAAGACAGGCGCGTCAAAGCTCTACATAGAAGATATACAGGACGAATTTGTCAACGACTTCATATTCCCCACGCTCAAGGCAGGCGCTAAGTACGAGGGCTATCTGCTCGGTACATCGTTCGCTCGTCCTCCTATAGCTAAAAGACTTGTTGAGATAGCTAAGAAGGAAGGCGCTGACGCTATCTGCCACGGTTGCACAGGTAAGGGCAACGACCAGGTACGTTTTGAGCTTACAATAAAGGCTCTTGCACCCGAGCTTGAGATCATCGCTCCCTGGAGAATATGGGATATCAAGTCAAGAGAACAGGAAATTGAGTACGCTGAGGCTCACAATGTTCCGATAAAGATCACCCGTGAAACAAACTACTCAAAGGATATGAACCTCTGGCACTTATCACACGAGGGTCTTGATCTTGAAGACCCTGCAAACGAACCCCAGTACAACAAGGAAGGCTTCTTGGAGCTCGGCGTTTCACCCGAACAGGCTCCCGACAAGCCCACATATGTTACAATACACTTTGAAAAGGGTATCCCCACTTCACTGAACGGTGAAGAGATGGACGGTGTAAAGCTCATCAAGACTCTTAACAAGCTCGGCGGCGAGAACGGCATCGGTCTGTTCGACGTTGTTGAAAACAGACTTGTAGGTATGAAGTCAAGAGGCGTTTACGAAACTCCCGGCGGAACTATCCTTTACCACGCTCACGAAGTTCTCGAAACTATCTGCCTTGATAAGGAAACACAGCACTATAAGTACGGTCTTGCACAGAAGTATGCAGACATTGTATATAACGGTCAGTGGTACACACCTTTAAGAGAAGCTATGGACGCTTTCGTTGACAAGACGCAGGAAACTGTTACAGGCGACGTTAAGCTCAAGCTCTACAAGGGCAATATCATCAACGCAGGCGTTACATCACCCTACACACTGTACAGCGAAGATTTCGCATCATTTGGTGAGGACGATGTTTACGATCAGTCAGATTCAAAGGGCTTTATCAACCTGTTTGGTCTGCCGATAAAGGTCAAGGCTCTGCTTGATGCCGAGAGAAATAATAAGTAAGCTTTAAAAGCGTTACGGTAAATTCCGCAAGGTGTAAAACTATGCCTTGCGGCTTTTACGGTTTTATAAGATACGATTCGTACCGGCTTTTCGGTCGGTACGGTATTGTGTTTTATTTATCACTTTATATTTATAACGGAAAAAACAAGACGCTTTTTGCGTTATGAACATAAATCTGAAAGGAAACAACAGTATGTCTAAAATGATGTGGGCGGGAAGATTTTCAAAGGAGGTCGACTCAAAGGTCAACGACTTTAATTCTTCCATCTCATTTGACGCGAGAATGTACAAGCATGATATAAAAGGCTCAATAGCACACGCCACAATGCTCGGCGAGTGCGGTATTATCGATCCCGCCGACAGCAAGGTGATAATAGAAGGACTTAACGGTATTTTAAGCGATATTGAAAGCGGAAAGCTCCATTTCGACCCCAATGCCGAGGATATCCATATGTTCGTTGAGGCTGAGCTTACAGCTCGTATCGGCGATGCAGGAAAGCGTCTTCATACCGCAAGGAGCAGAAACGATCAGGTAGCCCTTGATATTAAGCTTTATCTTAAGGATGAGGTCGATGAAATAGCAAAGCTTGTCCGTGAGCTTATAAATACGATTATTGACATCGCAAAACAGCACACCGAAACCGTAATGCCGGGCTACACCCACTTGCAGCGTGCACAGCCCGTGACATTTGCTCATCATCTTATGGCTTATGCACAGATGCTCACAAGAGATCTGACAAGACTTGCAGACTGCAAGGAGAGAATGGACGTAATGCCGCTCGGCTCGTGTGCACTTGCAGGTACGACATACCCTCTTAACAGAAAGAGAACAGCCGAGCTTCTCGGCTTCAAGGATATTACTATGAACAGCCTTGACGGCGTATCCGACAGGGATTTCTGTATTGAGCTGTGCTCCGATATTTCGATGCTTATGATGCACCTTTCAAGATTTTCCGAGGAAATAATTATGTGGTGCTCATGGGAGTTCAAGTTCATCGAGCTTGACGATGCTTATTCTACAGGCAGTTCGATAATGCCGCAGAAGAAGAATCCCGATGTTACAGAGCTTATAAGAGGTAAGACCGCAAGAGTATACGGCGATCTGCAGACGCTTCTCACAATGATGAAGGGACTTCCGCTTGCATACAACAAGGATATGCAGGAGGACAAGGAAGCGATCTTTGACGCAGTGGATACAGTAAAGCTGTGTATCTCGACATTTATCCCGATGCTTGCGACTATGACAGTACTTAAGGACAATATGCGTACTGCCGCCGCTAAGGGCTTTATCAACGCTACAGACTGTGCAGACTATCTCGTTAAGAAGGGTCTGCCTTTCAGAACGGCATACAAGATAACAGGTACTCTCGTTGCTCTTTGCATTGAGAAGAATACAACGCTTGAACTGCTCCCGATAGAAGAATACAAGAAGCTGTGCGAAACATTTGACACAGACGTATATGACGCAATAAGCCTTGATACCTGCGTTATGCAGAGAGGCGTTGAAGGCGGACCTGCTCCCGAAGCCGTAAAGCGTCAGATAGCAGAGCTTGAAAGCAGACTGGGCGGTATCAATATCTGATGATAACTTACGAATACAGATTACCGCACGATATAAATTCGTTCAGACGAAGCGTAGGCTGGTACGAGCTTTCGCCAAGACAGCTTGAATGTGCGCTGACGCGTTCGGTATTTGCGATAACGGCGCTAGACGGTGAAAAAGAGGTCGGCTCGGCGCGAGTTGTCGGTGACGGAGGATATCAGTTCTTTATAAGCGATGTGATTGTCCGCCCCGAATATCAGGGGCAGGGCATAGGCAGAGGAATGCTTACAAGGCTTATGGACAAGGCGTTGTCGGTTGCCGATGAGGGCGAAACGATAATGATAAACCTTATGTCCGCAAAGGATAAAGAGCCGTTTTACGAAAAGCTCGGATTTATGTGCAGACCGAACGATGAACGAGGTTGCGGTATGACAAGATTTCTTAAAAAATAAGAGGTGCTTATATGAGCGTAAAGGTATATATTGACGGTCAGGAAGGAACGACCGGACTTAAGATCCTTGAGCGTTTCAAGGACAGGAACGACATTGAAATAATGAAGATAGACGAGGACAAGAGAAAGGATAACGATGAGCGTAAAAAGTTCATCTGCTCGTCCGATTTCACCTTCCTTTGCTTGCCTGATGCCGCCGCAAGAGAGGCAGTCGAGCTTGCAAAGGGCAGTAACGTCCGTATAATAGATGCTTCTACCGCACACCGTACAAATCCCGACTGGGCATACGGTTTTCCCGAGCTTTCAAAGGAGCATAGGGAGAAGATAGCGGCCTCTTCAAGAGTGGCAGTTCCGGGGTGCTATGCAAGCGGCTTTATATCACTTGTTTATCCGCTTGTAAAGGCAGGTGTTATGCCGAGCGATTATCCCGTAGTCGCCCATGCGGTATCAGGCTACAGCGGAGCGGGAAAGAAAGCTATCGCAGTGTACGAGAGTGACGAAAAGCCCGAGGAGTTCTACAGCCCCAGACAGTATGCGCTCCCTCAGGAGCATAAGCACCTACCCGAAATGATGAAGATAAGCGGACTTGATTACAAGCCTGTGTTCAATCCCCTGATATGCGACTATTTCAGCGGTATGGTGGTTACAGTTCCCGTACTGACAAGACTTCTGCCGAAGAAGTACACACTTGCCGATATCCATAAGGCTTTCTCAGAGCATTACGCAGGCGCAAATCTCGTCAAGGTAATGCCTGTTATGGGTGAGGGTGTTCTCGAAAACGGCTTCCTTGCCGCAAACACATTATCGGGCAAGAACAATATGGAGATATTCGTTTGCGGAAACGATGAGCGCATAGTGCTTTGCTCAAGACTTGACAACTTAGGCAAGGGCGCAAGCGGTGCGGCTGTACAGTGCCTTAATATAATGATGGGCATTGACGAAACGACCGGTCTTGTATAATAAGTGAGGTAATAACAATGGTTGAATTTGATAGCTATAAATTAGTCGACAAGGGCGTATGCGCCGCCAAGGGCTTCAAGGCAGGCGGTATAAATGTCGGCATAAAGCCCGGCTCAAAAAAGCGTGACCTTGCAGTAATAAGCTGTGATACAAAGTGCACGGCGGCGGCGATATACACACAGAACAAAGTTAAAGGCGCACCGATAACCGTCACAAAGGAGCACCTTAAAAACGGTATTGCACAGGCGGTTATCGTAAACAGCGGTAACGCAAATACCTGCAACTCGAACGGTATTGAGATCGCCGAGCAGATGTGCGAGCTTTGTGCAAACGAGCTCGGCATTGACAAGAACGATATGATAGTAGGCTCTACAGGCGTAATCGGACAGAAGCTGTCGATAGACCCTGTAAAGAATAACATAAAGACTCTCGTTGACAGTATCAGCGAGGACGGCAGTTCACTTGCGTGCGAGGCTATAATGACGACCGACACACGTAAAAAGGAGCTTGCGGTCGAGTTCACTCTTGACGGCAAGACCTGCCATATCGGCGGTATCAGTAAGGGCAGCGGTATGATAAATCCCAATATGGCTACAATGCTTGCTTTTATCACGACCGACGTAAAGATAAACGCTGAGCTTCTTCACAAGGCACTGAAAAGAACCGCCGATATCACCTACAATATGGTAAGCGTTGACGGCGATACATCTACAAACGATACACTGTGCATTATGGCGTCGGGTCTTGCGGGTAACAAGGAAATTACTGCCGAGGACGGCGATTATGAGGTATTCATAAACGGTCTTTACGCTGTAATGATGAACCTTGCGAGAGAAACCGCCCGTGACGGCGAGGGCGCAACAAAGCTTATGGAATGCGTTGTTGACCACGCACCTACAGAAGCCGTTGCAAAGAGCGTTGCGCTGTCTGTCATCAACAGCAGTCTTTTAAAGGCGGCTATCTTTGCGGCAGACGCTAACTGGGGACGTATCCTCTGCGCAATAGGCTATGCCGAGGGCGACTTTGATATATCAAAGGTCGAGGTCGTTCTTTCATCGTCAAAGGGCAGTGTAAAGGTTTGTGAGAACGGCGCGGGCGTTGATTTCTCAGAGGACGAAGCATTCAAGATACTGTCCGAAGATGAAATTGTTATCAGAATAGATATGCACGACGGTGCGGATAAGTCGGTAGCATGGGGTTGCGACCTGACTTACGAATATGTAAAGATAAACGCAGAATACAGAAGCTGACACCGAAAGGACAAAAGAAAATGGAACTTGAAAACGAAAAGAGAGCCGGTATATTAAGTGACGCTCTTCCTTATATACAGCAGTATTCCAACAAGGTCGTAGTGGTAAAGTATGGCGGCAACGCAATGACAAACGACAAGCTGAAGCAGGCGGTTATGTCAGACCTTGTTCTGCTGTCGCTTTGCGGTATCAAGATAGTACTTGTACACGGCGGCGGGCCCGAGATAAACGCAATGCTGAAAAAGGTCGGCAAGGAGAGCAGGTTCGTAAACGGACTGCGCTATACCGATGAAGAAACGATAAATATTGTACAGATGGTGCTCTGCGGTAAGGTCAATAAAGATTTAGTCGATCTGCTCTACAGCCACAAGGGCAGAGCGGTAGGTCTTTGCGGACTTGACGACCATATGATCGAGGCCGAACAGCTTGACCCCGAGCTCGGACTCGTTGGCGAGATCACACAGGTAAACGTAAGCCTTATACACGATGTACTTGAAAAGGGTTATATCCCCGTAATCTCGACCGTTGCGGCAGGCAAGGACGGCACTGTCTACAATATAAACGCAGATACGGCGGCGGCAAGAATTGCGGCTGAGATGAGGGCTGAAAACCTTATTCTTATGACCGATATCAAGGGACTGCTTGAAGACAAGGACGATGACACCACACTTATCCATACGGTCGGCGTTTCAGAAGTGCCTTATCTTAAAAAGCAGGGTATAATCTCAGGCGGTATGATACCCAAGATCGACTGCTGTGTTGAGGCTGTCCGAAGAGGTGTAAAGAAAGCAAATATAATTGACGGAAGAATACCTCATTCAATACTTATAGAGCTGCTTACAAACGAGGGCGCAGGTACGATGATCATCTGACGTAATGATGTAAGCGGAAAGGACAGATTATGAATACTATAGACAAATTCAATTCGCATATAATGGGTTCATACGGCAGACTGAATGTTGTACTCGACAAGGGCGAGGACGACAGGGCTGTTGATGAAAACGGCAAGACATATATAGATTTCGGTAGCGGTATCGGTACAAATTCGCTCGGCTACTGCAACAAGGAGTGGGCTGACGCTGTGTGCAATCAGGTACGCAGCATACAGCATACCTCAAATTACTACTATACAAAGGTGCAGGCTGAGTTTGCCGAGAGATTGTCGGAAGCTACCGGTATGAAAAATATGTTCCTTTGCAACAGCGGTGCGGAAGCCAACGAATGTGCCATCAAGATAGCAAGAAAGTACAGCTTCGACAAGTACGGCAAGGGCAGACACAACATAATTACCCTTGTAAACTCATTCCACGGCAGAACACTCTGCACACTGTCGGCAACAGGACAGGATGTATTCCACAACTACTTCTTCCCGTTTGTTGACGGATTTATAAATGTTGAAGCAAACAACATAGAAGATCTTAAGGCAAAGCTTGATGATACGGTATGCGCCGTAATGTTCGAGTACATACAGGGCGAGGGCGGCGTTGTACCGCTCCAGCAGAAGTTCGTAGACGCTATATTTGAGCTTTGCGCCGAGCGTGATGTGCTGACAATTTCCGATGAAGTACAAACGGGTGTCGGCAGAACAGGCAAATTCCTCGCAGGCGACAATTTCGGTAAGAAAGCCGACATAATCACACTTGCAAAGGGCATTGCGGGCGGTATCCCGATGGGCGCTTGCCTCAGCGGCGAGAAGTGCGCAAACGTACTTACTCCCGGCACACATGGCTCAACATTCGGCGGAAATCCTATCGCTTGTGCGGGTGCTATCGAAGTGCTCAAAAAAGCGGCAGACCCGATCTTCTTATCTCAGGTCGCAGACAAGGGCAAGTACATAGCAGAAAAGCTGAATGCGATCCCTGAAGTTGAATCAGTAACAGGTATGGGTCTTATGATAGGCGTAAAACTTAAAACAAAGAATGCCAAGGATATACTGAATGCCGCTCTTGAACACGGACTGCTTATCCTTACGGCAAAGGAAAAGCTAAGACTTCTCCCTCCGCTGACTATCTCATATGAAGATATCGACAAGGGACTTGAAATACTCGCAGAACTTTTAAAGTAAAATAAAAACTAAAACCGAAAGGAAAGAATTATGAAACACTTACTTAAGATGATGGATCTCAGCACAGAGGAGATCATAGAGATACTCAATCTCGCAGACCAGCTCAAGTATGAGCTTAAGCACGGCATTCCCCACGACCACTTAAAGGGCAAGACGCTCGGTATGATCTTCCGCAAAGCTTCTACAAGAACAAGAGTTTCTTTTGAAACAGGTATGTATCAGCTCGGCGGTAATCCTCTTTATCTTTCTGCAAGCGATATGCAGATAGGCAGAGGCGAGCCTATCCAAGATACGGCAAGAGTTCTTTCACGCTACATTGACGGTATTATGATAAGAACATTCGATCAGGCTGAGGTCGAGAACCTTGCCGAATACGGCAATATCCCGATAATCAACGGTCTTACAGACCTTTCACACCCCTGCCAGGTGCTTGCAGATCTTATGACGATCCGTGAGTACAAGGGTAAGCTTGACGGCTTAAAGATGTGCTACATAGGCGACGGCAACAATATGGCAAACTCGCTTATCGTAGGCGGCTTAAAGACAGGTATGAGCGTATCTGTTGCCTGCCCCGAAAACTATCACCCCGCCGCTACAACTCTTGCATTCGCAGAGAAGTATGACTGCTTTGAGCTGACAGACGACCCGTTAAAGGCTGCAAAGGACGCAGACGTTATCTTCACAGATGTATGGGCATCTATGGGTCAGGAAGGCGAAGCCGAGATCAGAAAGAAAGCATTTAAGGGCTTCCAGATAAACGATGAGGTTATGGCTGTTGCGAAGCCAGACGCTATGGTTCAGCACTGCCTGCCCGCACACAGAGAAGAAGAGATCACAGCCAAGGTATTTGAAGAGCACGCAAACGAGATCTTTGACGAGGCTGAAAACAGACTTCACGCACAGAAGGCGGTTATGGTACTGCTTATGGGCAACAAGGACTGATAAAATCAGGTTTTTAACAGAATATATGATACGGAGCAACGCTGTAATGTTGCTCCGTATTCGTGTAATATGGGGGAATAGTTATGACTAATCTGCTTATAAAGCTGTTTGTAAAGGACAGCAAAAATACATCCGACCCCGCCGTCCGCAAGCGTTACGGCTATCTCGGCGCATTCACGGGAATTGTGCTGAATATACTTCTGTTTGTCGGAAAGCTTGTCGCAGGTATATTATCGGGCGGTATCGCTGTAATTGCAGACGCATTTAATAACCTCTCAGATGCGGGTTCTTCAATTATGACATTTGTCGGCTTTAAAATGGCAGGAATGCCCGCCGACAGCGAGCACCCTTACGGTCACGGACGAATGGAGTACGTTTCGGGTATAATTATCTCATTCATTATTATGATGATGGGCTTTGAACTCGGAAAAAGCTCGGTCGAAAAGCTTTTCTCACCCGAAAAGTCGGAGTTCAGCGTGCTTGCCGTATGCATACTCGGAGTATCACTGCTTGTAAAGCTGTGGATGGCACTGTTCAACACAAAGCTCGGCAAGAAAATAGACAGTAATACTATGAAAGCCGCGGCGGCGGATTCGCTTTCCGACTGCATTTCTACCTCGGTAGTAATTATCTGTATGTTCATTCAGCTTTTCACAGGCTTTGACCTTGACGCTTATGCGGGCATTGTTGTTGCGCTGTTTATCCTTTACACAGGCTTCAAAACATTCAAGGAGAGCCTTACCCCTCTGCTTGGCGCAAAGCCCAAAAAGGAACTTGTAGACGAGATAGAAGCTACTGTTATGAGCTATGACGGAATAGTCGGCGTGCACGATCTTATGGTGCACGATTACGGCGTAGGCAGAATGGTTATCTCGCTCCACGCTGAGATAAGCAGTAAGACCGATATAATGCTCGCTCACGAGCTTATCGACCTTATCGAGGACGATCTGCGTGAAAAGTACAGATGCAGTGTTACCATTCACATGGATCCCGTGGTTGTAAACGATGAAAAGGTCGAGATGATAAAGAAGACCGTACTTGACATAATCGGAAATATAGATAGCAGTCTTACTATCCACGATTTCCGTATGACCGACGGCGTATCGAGAATAAACGTCATATTCGATCTTGTAACGCCTTTCGGCTTCAGATATAATGACAGAGAGCTTTCCGCTATGGTAAGGGAACAGATAGCCGAAAAGGACGGCAGACTGAATGCGGTCATTACCGTCGAACGTTCAATGTGTTGATAAATTTGCGGCGCACATGGTATAATCACCCTGTGCGCCGTTCTTTTATATAAAAAGTTGACTTGCCATGGATTTTGTGCTAAAATAAATCTAAACTATACGATGAGAGAGTGTTTGTTATGAACGGCGATAACGAAAAATGCGGAAAACTGTTTGTTATAGAAGGACTTGACGGTTGCGGCAAAAGCACACAGCTTGAAATGCTGAAAGCAAAAGCCGCCGACGATATCCGTTTTATCAGCTTCCCGAATTATGAAAGCGCAAGCGGTGAGATAATCAAGGACTATCTCAGCGGCAAATTCAGCGAGGAAGACGGCAGGACAGGCGCATATACAGCGGGTAGCTTCTATGCAATCGACCGCTATATCAGCTACAAGACCGACTGGGAAAAGGATCACAAGTCGGGCAAAACCATAAT
This sequence comes from Ruminococcaceae bacterium UBA6413, assembly GCA_002437415.1. Classification (GTDB taxonomy): domain Bacteria; phylum Bacillota; class Clostridia; order Oscillospirales; family Ruminococcaceae; genus Ruminiclostridium_E. Next base: position 14,206 of record DJPL01000028.1, read on the forward strand.
CGCCGCACGTTACACCTCGTCAAATGCGATATATCAGATGGCAAAGCTGGAAAAGGCTCACTGGAACGAATACCTTTCGTGGCTTGAAGATTACGAATATGACAAGTTCGCGATCCCTCGCCCCGAAAAGATAATATTCCTCGATATGCCGATAGAGGTATCGCAGAAGCTCCTCAGCGCGCGCTACGGCGGCAATGAGGCAAAGAAAGACATTCACGAAAGAAATATATCGTTTTTAAGAGCCTGCCGTGAGGCGGCACTGTATACAGCCGAAAAGAAAGGCTGGCATATACTGCCGTGCTCTGACGGCGAAAAACCGTACAGCCCCGAAAAGATAAACAAAGAATTGTCGGAGCTGATTTACGGATAACAGGCAAAAGTAAGGTAATATAAAGTGTTGGAATTAAAGAAAATAGAACTCAGCGACAAGCAGTGGATAGACCCGTTGCTTAAATTGTCCGACTACAGAGGCTGTGAGTACAACTTCACCAATAACTATGTGTGGAGCAATATTTACGGTATCACGGTAGGACGTTTTCAGGACTATTATGTGTCAAAGCACGGAAACGAGTTTGTGTTCCCCGCAGGTAAGGGCGATACGGACGCACTGTTGTCCGAGCTTAAAAACTACTGCGACAGTACGGGTATACCGTTCAAATTCTGTAGTATGGATATAAAGGATAAGCTGATGCTTGAAGAGCGTTATCCCGGTATGTTCACATTTGGTACGACCGAGGATCTGTACGACTATGTTTACGAGTCACAGTCGCTTGCAACTCTCAGCGGTAAGAAGCTTCATTCAAAGCGCAATTACATCAACCGTTTCAAGCTACTCGACTGGAGCTTTGAGGATATAACCCCCGAAAACATTGACGAATGCAAGCAGATGAGCCTTGAATGGTGCAAGCGCAACGCTTGCGATGAAAACGAGGAAAAGTCTGAGGAAATGTGCGCAGTCGGAACAGGACTTGAGCATTTCTTTGAGCTTGGACTTGTCGGCGGAATTTTAAGAGTAGAGGGCAAGATACAGGCGTTTTCATACGGTGAACAGCAGAGTAGTGATACGTTTGTCACGCACGTTGAAAAGGCGTTCACCGACTATGACGGAACTTATCCGATGATAAACTATATGATGGCAAACAGGTTCTGTAAAGAGCTTAAATATATAAACAGGGAAGAGGATATGGGCGAAGAAAATCTCCGCAAAGCGAAGAGATCATACCACCCGTGTTTTATGGTAGAGAAGTTCAGCGCAGTATATAACGCTGAGAAAGGATAATAAGATGATATACGCATTTTTAGCAGACGGATTTGAAGAAACCGAGGCAATTGCTCCGATAGACATTTTAAAGAGATTCGGTAAGGAAGTCGTTACCGTCGGAGTGGGTGGCGGTAAGGTAAAAGGCGCACATGGAATTACCGTAACAGCCGACATTACCGACAATGACGTAATCATGACCGATAAGGTTGAAATGATAGTTCTTCCAGGCGGTATGCCCGGAACGCTTAATCTTGAAAAGAGTCCCGTTGTACAGGCGGCTATAAAGTTCTGTGCCGACAATAAAAAGGCGATAGGCGCGATCTGTGCCGCTCCCTCGATAATCGGCAAGCTCGGACTGCTCAGCGGTAAGAAGGCTACCTGCTTCCCCGGATTTGAACAGTTCCTTGAGGGTGCAATGTTCACAGGCGACCTTGTGAATATTGACGGCAATATCGTTACCGCAAGAGGTGCGGGCGCGGCTATTGATTTCGGTCTTGCGCTCGGCGCACTGCTCTGCGGAGAAGAAAAGGCTGAAAAGATAGCTAAGGCTTTACAGTGCAGATAACGGTAAACGAGCAGAAAAAACAGCTCAGAAAAGCTATGCTCCAAAAGCGAAAAGAGCTTAGCGACAGTGAAACGGCGGCAAAAAACTCCGTGATAACCGAAAAGCTGTTAAGCCTTGAAAAAATACAGTCGGCAGATCTTGTTTTACCGTTTGTTTCGGCAAAGGGCGAGGTCGGCACGAGGGAGCTTATAGCAAGGTGTCTTGACGCAGGAAAGACTGTAGCCGTACCGAGATGTATCGACGGCAGTAATATGGAGTTTTGTGTGATACATACGTTTGACGACCTTGAAAAGGGTATGTACGGCATTGACGAACCGAAAGAGTACTGCGAGGTAATAAAAGCCGAGAGCGCCGAAAACAGCGTTCTGATAGTTCCCGCACTGTGCTTTAATGCAAAGGGCTACAGACTGGGCTACGGAAAAGGCTATTATGACAGGTTTATCAGCCGATACAAAGGCTACACTGTCGGAGTGTGCTACAGCGAGTTTATAACCGATGATATACCGGTTGACGAGTATGACAGATGTGTCGATATCATCATTACAGAAAAACAGAAAGGAAACAAAGATGGAGAATAATCCTTTAGATACGGTCGGCGGCAACGAAAACCTCGACAATACAGAGGATCGCACGATAATGATGGATTCGTTAAAGAGCTTCCACACGGGTGAGGTCGAGCAGAGCGAACCGTCATATGACAGTGAGCCCGAAAACGATACCGCAGACAGTGACAGCGAAAACGCAGAAGACAGCGATGAGGTCACCGAAGAAGAATATCAGGAATATCTTGCAAGAAAAAAAGAACGCAACAAGAAGATAAAGGCGAAGAACCGCCACAGGAGAACATTTTCGCATATACTGGCGGGCGTTCTGCTGTCGGTATTCATTATCTCCGTATCTGCATTTCTTGCTACATATATTGTAAAGTCGGCACTTGATTTTACCGGTATCGGCAAAACCTATTGTCAGGCTGAGATACATATCAATGAAAATTCCACCACCGATGATATCGCACAGGATCTTGCAAACCTCGGTATTATAAATATGCCTGATGTGTTCAAGCTGTACACTGATATGTTCGGTAAGGGCGACAAGTTTATCAAGGGTACATTCACAGTCGATACGACTATGTCGTACAGCTCGCTTATCTCAACATTGCAGACTGTTTCTACAGTAAACAAGACAGTTTCGGTACAGATAACAGAGGGTATGACTATCGATGAGATAGCACAGCTGATGGAGGATAACCTTGTCTGCCGCGCTGAGGACTTTATGGAGCAGTGCAAGACGCTCGGCGACACCTACAAGTTCCAGAAGCGTCTTGAAAACGAAAAGCTTAAGTACTACCAGATGGAGGGCTACATATTCCCCGATACCTACGAGTTCTACATTATCCCTGCACTTGAAGATAATAAGGAGCTTGATACAAGCGAGTATGCCGCAGATGCTCTTGATATTATTTATCAGAACTTCAACAACAAGCTTACGGCACGTTATTATAACCGTATGACTGAGCTCGGTCTTACGCTTGACGAAACGATAACGCTTGCATCAATAGCACAGCGTGAAGCGGATACTACAGCCAATATGGGCAACGTTGCATCGGTATTCTTCAACCGTATGGCAAACTCGGAAGCGTTCCCGCATCTTGAGTCGGACGTTACCGTGCACTATGTAGACGAGCATATCAAGCCGCATCTTTCGACTTCTCAGTATGACCAGAAGATGTTTGATGCCTATAACACATATAAGTGCGACGGCATTCCGGTAGGTCCTATCTGTAACCCCGGTCTTGACGCGATAAAGGCTGTGCTTTACGCACCCGAAACAAGCTACTATTATTTCTGCGCAGACCCCGAAACAACGGATATGTATTTTGCCGAAACGATAGCAGAACACGAAGAAAACCTCCGCATATGCGGACTTGATGACGCTATTGCAGAATAAATATGTTTTCCGCCGCAGAGCCTTCTGCGGCGGAATGCTGTAATAAGACTACTGAAAACGAAAGGTTTATTTTATGTTAGAACTGTTATCGCCTGCGGGTGATCTTGAATGTCTGATGTCAGCCGTAGATTACGGTTGTGATGCCGTATATCTCGGAAGTACAATGTTCGGAATGAGAGCCGGCTCCGCAAAATTCGACCCCGAAACACTGAAAAAGGGCGTTGAGTATGCTCACGCAAGAGGTGCGCGAGTTCACCTCACCTGCAACACCGTTCCGTCAAACGATGAGATCGAGCTTCTCCCGGATTTTATAAAAACAGCATACGGCTGCGGGATAGATGCCGCAATTGTAAGCGACATCGGCTGTATCGCACTGATAAAGCGCACCGTGCCCGACCTTGAAATTCACGTTTCTACTCAGGCAGGCGTTGTAAACTATGTTACCGCAAACGAGCTTTACAAAATGGGCGCGAAGAGAGTAGTGCTTGCGCGCGAGGTCGATATAGAGAATATAAAGCGTATCAGGGATAACATACCTGAGGATATGGATATCGAGGTATTCGTACACGGCGCTATGTGCGTATCGTTCTCGGGCAGATGCCTGCTCTCAAGCTTTATGACAGGCAGAAACGCAAACAAGGGCGAGTGCGCTCAGCCATGCCGCTGGAAGTATCACCTTGTCGAAGAAAAGCGTCCCGGTGACTATTACGAGCTGTCGGAGGGCGAGGGCGGCTCATATATCCTTAACGCCAAGGATATGTGTATGATAGAGCACCTCAAAGAGCTTAAGGACGTAGGTGTCACAAGCTTCAAGATAGAGGGCAGGGCAAAGTCCGCATATTATACGGCGACAGTCACAAACGCCTACAGAGCGGCACTTGATGCAGTTAAAAATAATGACCCTGTACCGCAGTGGGCGATAGATGAAGTATATAAGGTAAGCCACAGACAGTACTGCACAGGCTTCTATTTCAATAAAGACGATGCAAACCAGTACTATGAAAACAGCGGATATATCCGCGAATGCGACTTTGTCGGCGTGGTTGACAGCTGTGAAAACGGCAGGGTAAATATCACCCAGAGGAACTACTTTACCGTTCATGATGAGCTTGAAGTGCTGTCACCCGGAAAGAAGCCTGTAAAGCTCGACATTCCCTATCTTATAAATTCAAGAGGAGAGCAGACCGAGATAGCAAACCGTGCAACAGAGAAAATGCACTTTGATTATCCCGTTTTGTTTCCGCCTCATTCCATAATAAGAAAACCTGTAGTAAATAAGTAATTTCGGAGGTATTACCATGCTGAAAGCTCCGCAAAATCTGTTTGCGACTGCGTATGACGGCTCGGTGCACTCCGACTGGCAGCCGGTTGACGGCGCAGACGGATATATTCTGCAATTTTACAATGCCGATGAGCCTGACAGATGTATAAAGACGAGATACGCACAAAATCTGTCCAAGCTCATTATGGGATTTCGCAACGGCAGAAAGTACCTTGTAAGAGTAAGAGCGTTCAGATATTCGGGCGGCAAGGAGATAGCGGGTGAGCTGTCACAGCCAGCGGAATTTACGCCGATATGCCGACATCTCAAAGCGCAGAACATAATCACAATGAACAAGGGCGAAACGTCACAGATCGTGTGGGAACGCAAAAATATTGTTCCCGCAGTCGCTTTCAGTTGTGATGATGAAAGTGTTGCCACGGTGACAAAAGGCGGACAGGTGACCGCTGTATCGGACGGAATTGCCCGCATAACGCTGACTGCCGATGACGGAGAAATTTTTACGGTGAATATAGCTGTCGGCAGGAGTCTGTCGCGAAGCGGAAATGATGCAAGGATAATGCTCTGCGGCGATATAATGTGTTCGCTTGAACAGCAGAGAAAAGCCGCGACCCGTTCGCTTGACTTTACCGATACATTCAAAGCACTTAAAAGCACTATCGGGGCGGCAGATTATTCGGTAGCTGTGCTTGAAACCACCTGCTTTGACGGTGCACCTTATGAATATGAAAAAATCCGAACAGACAGCGGCAGTCCAAACTGCAACTCCCCCTCAACATTTGTTGACGCGGTGAAAAGCTGTGGTTTTTCCGCGCTTGTAACCGCTAATAACCATAACTGCGATACAGGTATTAAAGGACTTGAAGCTACTGTTCAGCACATAAAAAACTGCGGTATGGCGAATATCGGAACGCTTGACGATGAAACACATATTGCGGATATAAACGGTATAAGGGTCGGATTTGTCGCTGTAAATTCCATATCAAACGGACTTGAAAAGGATATACCGCCACAGCTTATCGGCAAATATGAGCCAACGCATTTCAAGGAGCTTGTAAATTTGCTTGAAAATGACGGTGCAGAGTATATAATTGCGTATCAGCACTGGGGTCAGATGAACTCGGTTATTGTACGCGACGTGCAGAAAAAAGCGGCAGAATATATGGCTCGGTGCGGCGCAGATCTGATTATCGGCTCTCACCCCCACGTTATGCAACGCGCCGAAAAGATAACGACCGCAGACGGCAGAGAGGTAATGTGCTTTTACTCACTGGGCAATCTCATTTCATCTATGAAGGAAATGCGCGAGAACCGCGAAAGCGTTATAGTAGATCTGACACTCAGAAGAGCATCGGGCAGAATTACATCGGATATAAACTGTATACCTGTGCTGTGCGAGGATACATCGGACGGATACACGGTGACTGTGCTTGACGGCGCTCTCACCGAAAACCGTAAAACGGCAAGAGAACGCATAAAAAGCATTCTCGGTGGCAGCGCAGATATCTGCGGCAAGCCGAAGCTCCTTTTACAAGGCTCTGCGGTGCTGAGAAAGGTATTTTCCGACAGCGGTTATAATTATGACGACACACCGCTTATCCTGTCGCCCGTTTCGCTTGTGAGCGAAAAGAGCACACTTACCGGCAAATGCGGTAACGCCAGAAACAAGCTTGATATAGCAAAAAATTTTGACAGCTATATAAGCGACAACAAAAAGGACTATATAGTCATTGACCTTTATACAATGGCGGCAGTTTCGTGTTATAAATACGGCGACAGCTATTATACTGCATCGCAGAACTTCTTAAGCTCCGATTTTTATAATAAGAACAAGGATAATTTTGAGCGGATATCACCGCCATTTAATGAAAATGTGTGGAAGACAGCGCTTAAAAAATACGCTGATACGATTTCTTTACATTATACAAAGGATAAGATCATACTTGTGCGGCTGAAATTCAGCGATATGTGCGTAAAGCAGGATCAGCTCAGGAACGGCAAAAGCAAAAACGCGCTCAATAAACGCATACGAATGTATGAAGATTATCTCATTTCATTGCTTCAGCCTGTTGTTATAGATGTTGCAGGCGGATATTTTGCCGATGGAACAAGCAGTATGGTGACAGCCTTTGAGCCGCTTTTTTATGATGATGTACGCATAAAGACCGATATGATCACTAAGCGTGAAGTCGAGGGAAAATTCTGCTTTGATAAGCCGGATTTAAAGCTGTGGCTCAGCCGCGTTATACGTTATTATGACAATATGACCGCAAGAGCGTATCAGTCAAAACTGCTCGACAGGACGTATGTTGCCGACAGGCTGATAGAGCTTACCTCAAAGCAGTTTACTGCTGAAAATGCCGCTTATCTTGCTTTATTGCGTGAAAACAAGGTAAAGTCATACGATGACGCGAAAACTATCCTCGGCAGAATGTTGTACGGTGCGGAAAAGGTGATCAAGGCGATAAATGCCGTCACCTATATTAACGGTGATTTGTCGGAGTGCCGATATGAAGATATAAGGATAGTTTTCGATGAAAATTTCCTTGTAAAAAAACAGCTTGCTAAGAAACTCACAGAGGTTTACAAATACGCGAATACGGATAACTGCGAGCAAATTTTCTTGATAAAAGATGATATAAATGCACTCCGTGAATACGAGAAAGCTTGTAAACCTACAGTGGTTGATATATGGGGCAGTTGTATTTCAAGAGAAACGGTAAACCGCAACATAAGCGGAATATTTGTAGATAAGTACATATTCAAACAGCCGTTTTTACTGTCCGAAGAGCCCGATATCCCGTTTGATACAAGCATCGGCGCAGATAAATTCTGCGGCAGCTCATGGCGCAAGCGTACCATAAAAGAAGCGTTCCTGCACGAGGGCAGACGGATATTATCCGACAGTACCGCTGACTGGCTGATATTTGATATGTACGACCTTATCTGCAATATGAAAAAGTACAGCGGTTCGCTTTTTGAAGTTGACGATTTTATTCTCCGTACCGATTTTTACAGAACGATAGCAGATAAATGCGAAAGCACATATCTGTTCAAGGAAAAGAGCCGCGAATACCTTGACAAGTCGCTCGAGAGCTTTTGCAGGTTCGTAGTTAAGCGCTACGGCAAAAACATTATTCTTATAAAAGCCGACCTTAAAAACAAATTTATAACGCTTGACAATACGATATCCGATCTGCCCGACAGCGACGATACATTTGAAGAGAAAAAAGCCTTCATAGCGGAATATGAAGATAAATTTGCACGCCTTACAGGTTGCTTTGTTATCGACATCTCAAAGCGTTATTACGCCGATGACAGATTTCCGCTCGGCGGCGCGCATATCGTCCATTATGAAGACGAATTTTACAGTCGTTGCTGTAAGCGCATTTCCGAAATTCTCGGCGGCAGTAATGAAAGATACCGCGAAGATGTTGACGAGGAATATATAAAGCTCAGAGATATCAGAATAAACCGAATAGACTAAAAGAAGCTGTGATGAAATGCCAAAAATTCATCACAGCTTCTTAGCTTATTACAACCTCATTAAAATTACAATGTAGTATATTTAATATATCGCCAACAACGCTGAAAACAACTTCCGTGCCGATAAGGAGTTGATAATTTCGTGAGTAAATCCGTGCAACTGCATTATCATCGAAACTTCCAAAAAACGCACTATCCTGAGGAGTCTGAATAATAAACTGTGTAAATGCCAATAATAACCACAAAGAAAATTGGAGGTAAATTGGTATGAAAAACAGAAATCACGGATTAAGCGAAAAGGAAATGGAGCTTGTTCAGCTTCTGATGGCAGACTGCGAAAGCACAGGAGATATTCAGGCAAAGCTCAAGCGATTATTCGCAGGAACGATAGAGCAGATGCTTGAAGCTGAGATGGACGAACATCTTGGCTATGAGAAAAACTCTGCTCTCGGCAATAATTCCGGCAACAGCAGAAACGGTTATGGCAGGAAAACCATCACCAGCGATTACGGAGAGTGCGAAATATCCGTGCCCCGTGACCGCAATGGTGAATTTGAGCCTAAAGTCATTGAAAAAAGGCAGACTCACACAGATGAAATTGAGCAAAAGATCATGGCGATGTACGCAAAGGGAATGTCCCAGCGTGACATTGAAGATACCCTCAGAGAAATCTATGGTGCAGAAATTTCTCAGGGACTTGTTTCACGCATAACCGACAAAATTCTTCCCGAAGTAAATGACTGGCAGAACCATCCTCTCGACAAAATTTACCCCGTAGTTTTCTTTGACGGAATAGTTTTCAACTCACGAAAAGACAACAAGATCATCAGCAAATGCGTGTACTCCGTGCTTGGTATCAATATGGAGGGACAGAAAGAGATACTCGGCACATGGATATCCGAAAATGAATCCGCAAGCTTCTACGCAAGTATATGCTCAGACCTGAAAAACCGCGGTGTTACGGACATTTTCATAGCTTGTCACGATAATTTAACGGGACTTTGTGACGCAATAAATGCGATATTTCCAAGGACAAAAAATCAGCTCTGTATCGTTCATCAGATAAGAAACAGCTGCAAATTTGTGCCATACAAAGACAGAAAAGCAGTGTGTGCAGACCTCAAGAAGATCTATGGTGCAGTAAATCTTAATGATGCAGAATATGCAAAGGAAGAGTTCCGTGAAAAATGGAATAAAAAGTATCCCAACATCTTAAAATCCTGGGACAAAAACTGGTCTGAACTAACTACTTTCTTTGAATATCCGCAAGAGATACGGAAGATAATATATACAACGAATGCAGTCGAAAGCTACCACAGAATGGTCAGAAAATTCACCAAATCCAAGGCAATTTTTCCGACTGATGATTCGATCAGAAAAATCATTTTTATGAGCGTAAAAGAGATCTCAAAGAAGTGGACAATGCCCGTTCGTGACTGGGGACTTGCGTATTCTCAACTTGCGATTTTCTTTGAGGACAGGTTTGCAGCCTGACGGCTGATGAGGGTTCCACCCTCAAACTCCCGAGGTTTATCCGCTTTGGGAATATCCGGTGAAGATAAAGAAAAGCAGCAACATTTCTGTCACTGCTCTTCACCGTTTTATTCCGCAGTTTGCGTCGGGTCGCTCCTCAGCGTTGCCCTTTTTGGCTGCATTTTTAGTATGGTCAGAATTTTGGCGATTATTGCGTTTACACGGTTTGATTTTCAGAACCGCCAAAGTTGACAGTTCGCTCTTTTTGCATATTAATCTTCGTCCGAACACTCATTGAGCCCGTGCAAGAGCTGAATATATACGCATTCCGCACGTTCATGCTCCTCGCCGTCCGTGGACATCGTCATTTCAAGGAAATAAGCTTTTGCTTCCTCATAATCCGTCCAGACCTCACGCTGACCGTTGCAGACGGTAGTGACCTTGCATGATCTCGGCATTGCAAATTCGGGTGTTTTCAACATAGCTATTACCTCCAAAATATTATTGTAGATACAGTATACACCATAATCTCACCTAAGTCCAGCTCTGCGGAGAATCTGTAACCATTCTTGTGCAGGGCGCAGCAATTTCAAAAGCCAGTCCAATTCATAGCGCACATATCGTTTTTATCGCCGTCGGAAATTCTCCTGACGGCGATTTTCATATTCCGCTCAATGCTTCAAATGAGCAACCTTAGTTTGCAGGAACAGCAGCGGACGCCAGAGCTTATCTCCAAGTTCCTTGATCTCTTTAATATCTTCCTTGTAAACCTTGTTGGTGATATTGGCTCTGTGAGCGATCTGATTGATATTGTTCGCAACGTTATTGGCGATACGGTGAATCTCTTTCAGCTCCTTTTCGTTGATCTGAACGATGTATCCCTCAAAGATCATAGCTCTCACAAATTCGCTGAGATTGCTCATGCCACTATTCTCAAACTTCTTCTTGATGGCCGCCATTTCTTCAGGACTGACACGGACTTTCAGGTACATTGTTCGCTTCTTTTCATCTTTCATTCTGTAAATATCTCCTTTTCTATTTATTCCGACTTGC
>DJPL01000022.1 GCA_002437415.1 Ruminococcaceae bacterium UBA6413
CTGTACTCACTGTAAATCGGAGTATCACCATACAATACATACGCTCTTACTCTAAACTTATAAACAGTTCCCGCCTTAAGTCCCGTTGCTCTATAGGTCGTTGTACTGCTATCTTTTATCTTAGCAACGCGTGTCCACTCGCCGCCCTTGTACATTTCAACTATATAGCCGTTAGCCAAAGCGTTCTCATTCCAGTTGATACGCAGTGCGTCTGCCGCTCTGCCTGCAAGTTTAATGCCTGTCACCTTTGCAAGCGTAGGTAACTTGTCAAGAAGCACATAGTCAAAGTCATTTTCTTTTGCGTACTGCTCGCCGGCTGTACCGCTGTAGCAGTAGATTTTGAAGTTGTCGACCTTCTTGTCACTATTGTCATATTTATTATAATAATAACGATAGTATCCAAAAGCATTTTCTCCAACACCGGTAACATTCTGCGGTATTTTTATATTCATAAGGCTAGTGCAACTATAAAATGCATATGCACCTATACTCGACACGCTATCCGGTATTGCTATACTTGTTAAGCCGGAGCAATTGTTAAAAGTACTCCATCCTATGCTTGTAACACCGTACGGAATCGTTATACCAATAAGTTTTGAACAATATGCAAATGCAAAATCGCCAATATCTTTCACGCTGGAAGGTATTTTATAGTTTTTATCTGCTTTTCCTCCGGGATAACATATAATTTCTTTTTTATCTATATCAAAAAGAACGCCATTCACAGAAGAGTAATTCGGATTTCCTATTTCCACATCAATTGCAGTGAGGCTTGAACAATTCATAAAAGCACTATCTGCTATACTTGTCACGCTCTTCGGTATACTTATATCCGTTAAACCAGAACAATTGTTGAATGCATAGTTACTTATATTTGTTATACTATTAGGTATCGTCACGTGAACAAGGTTTGAACAATCTTTGAAAGCAGTGTAACTTATCTCTGTTACGCTATCCGGTATAATTACTTCCGTAATGTTTGAACAATAAGAAAAAGATGAATTCGCGATTTTTGTTACAGTTAAAGGTATATTATAACACTTATCGGTTTTTCCTGCAGGATAACATATAATTTCCTTCTTATCTTTGTCAAAAAGAACGCCGTTAGCGGATGAATAATATTTATTTTTTACCTCAACATCTATTGCTGTAAGACTTAGACATTGAGAAAAAGGATCATAACCTATATTTGTCACGCTGTAAGGTATTATTATATTTGTAAGATTTACGCAGTTTGAAAAAGCACAATTGCCGATCTTTGTCACACTGTTGGGTATTATTATACTTACCAATCCCATACCACGGAAAGCGCTATCGCCTATACTCGTCACGTTTTTTTCGTTAATCTTCTCCGGAATACTAACATTTTCATATCTTCCATAGGCACTACCATAAAATTTTGTAATCTCCACCGTACCATCATCAAGCACGCTATACTCAAAATCCCCATAAGTCTCCGCTCCCACCGCAATAGCGCACACCACCGCCATAACCGCGAAAGCCGTCAGTGCCAAAAGCCACTTTTTCATATTACTCTCTCCTTTTTTATGAAATTAGAATATAATACAAAAAGGCACAGTCCACCCATCGCGGACTATGCCTTAATAACCATATTGAATTTTACGCAGAGATATTGTGCACTACTTACAGTGACACTTTCAGAGTGCCCCCCCCCCCGTTTACATAAATTGGTATTCAGTACCATACACATATCTCTCACCTTTACATTTCATCAGTCTTAACTTTATGCTTTCGATAGGATAAGTATATCACTGTTGCTATAACTTGTCAAGCAGTTTTGATTATGAAATACTACTTCGGTACATTTGTTTAGCTTAACGCAAAAGCTTCTGTTCCCGCCCCACCCCATATCTACCACAAATGTACCATTTCTGTACCACTTGTTATTTCCATTCACGGAAATTATTTTCATCGCATATACTACTCTTGTATCAGCCATAATATACCATAATCTACATAATGAGGTGATTTTTAATGTGTGGAATAGCAGGTTGGATAGATTGCCGCAAGCTCTGCGACAGCACCGCGATAATGCGCAGAATGGCTCAGACAATGACCCCGAGAGGGCCTGACAGCGGCGGCTTCTACACCGATGACAACTGCGCCCTCGCGCACCGCCGCCTTAGCGTAATCGACCCCGCAGGCGGCTCACAGCCTATGTCCCGTCCGTATGGCGGCGATCGCTTCACCATCGTCTACAACGGCGAGCTGTACAACACCGCCGAACTCCGCTCCGAGCTTGAATCCATGGGCGTTGAGTTCACCACCGCAAGCGACACCGAGGTACTGCTCAACGCCTACATCACCTGGGGCGAATCCTGCCTCGACAAGCTCAACGGAATTTACGCCTTTGCCATATGGCAGGAGCGCGAAAAACAGCTCTTCCTCGCCCGCGACAGAATAGGCGTGAAGCCGCTGTTTTACTACGAATACGCAGGCGGGCTGATCTTCGCGTCCGAGATAAAAACGCTCCTCGCCCACCCTATGATCGAGCCGGTGATTGACCGTGACGGCATAGCGCAGATAATGCTCTTAGGGCCTGCCAGAAAGCCGGGAAGCGGCGTATTTAAAGGGATCAAGGAGCTCTGCCCCGCCGAGTGCGCAATGTACTGCCGATGCGGGCTTAAAAAACGGAGCTACTGGACGCTCCGTGCCCTGCCGCATAAGGAAAGCCCGGAGGAAACCGAACAGCACGTTGCCTACCTCCTGACCGATGCCATCAAGCGCCAGCTCGTAAGCGATGTTCCGCTGTGCACAATGCTTTCCGGCGGGCTCGACAGCAGCATAATAAGCGCAGTTGCCGCCAAGGAATTCGAGAGCAAGGGCAGACAACTGACCACATTCTCGATCGACTACAAGGACAACGCAAAGAACTTTCACAGCAGCGCTTTTCAGCCTGATATGGACGCACCGTGGATACGGGAAATGTCAGCATTCATCGGCTCTAAGCACATAAACGTCGAGATCGACACCCCCGCCCTCACCGATGCGCTTGAGCTGTCAACCTATGCGCGCGACCTGCCCGGAATGGCAGATGTCGACAGCTCGCTGTACCTGTTTTGCAAGTCGATAAGGAGCAACTTTACCGTTGCGCTAAGCGGTGAATGTGCCGACGAAATCTTCGCCGGCTACCCCTGGTACCACAACGAAGACATCCTCTACCGCCCCGGCTTCCCGTGGGCGTGCTCGACCTCCGCACGCGCGGATCTACTCTGTGACGGCATTCTCGGCGACATTGACCCAAGTGATTACGTCAACTCCTGCTGCAACGAAACGCTCCGCAAAACCGAATATCTCGATACCGACAGCCGCAAGGACAGACGAATGCGCGAAATGTTCATGCTGAATTTCCACTGGTTTATGCAGTGCCTGCTTGACCGCAAGGACAGAATGAGCATGGCTCACGGTCTTGAGGTGAGAGTGCCGTTCTGCGACCATCGCATAGCGCGTTACGCCTACAACATTCCGTGGGATATCAAGGTGGCAGGCGGCAGGGAAAAAGGCGTTGTCCGCCGCGCGATGAAAGGCATTCTGCCCGATGACGTGCTCTGGCGCAAAAAGTCGCCTTACCCCAAAACCCACAATCCCACCTATCTTGCCGAGGTCGTGCGCAGAATGCGTGATATTCTGAGCGAAAATGACTGCCGTCTGACCGAGATAGTAAGCCGCAAAAAGCTGCTCGAGCTGTGCGACGACCCGACTTCCTTCAAGGGTAACTGGTACGGTCAGCTGATGACCTCGCCGCAGATTTTCGCATACCTGTTGCAGATCGAATGGTGGATGAGAAGATATGATGTGAGAATAGACAGACAGTAATGCTGTTATAAATATAACCGGGAACCGATCACAAGGTCGATTCCCGGTTATTTCAGTATTCTTCGCTTTCCGTAGCGATTTTACTTTGCGGTAGTCTTACCGCTAACACTTCCGTAATTACCGTAAAGCGCCGTGCTTCCACTCATATAATAAGCGCAAACCCTGAACTTATAAGCCGTGTTCTTTGCAAGTCCTGCTTTTCTGAAAGTAGTAGTGCTATTGCTCGTTATCTTAGCAACACGAACCCACTTGCCATTCTGATACATCTCCACGATGTAGCCCTGAGCAGAAGTATTCTTAGTCCAGTTTACTCTCAAAGCGTCCTTAGCTGTACCGCCAATCTTAACGCCTGTCATTATGGACGGATTTGTTCTTGCGGTAACTGTAGCGCTGTAATTACCATAAAGCGCCGTGCTACCGCTCATCTTGTACGCTCTTACTCTGAACTTATACGCTGTCGAAGCCTTGAGTCCTGTTTTTCTGTAAGTCGTTGAGCTGTTCTTGGTTATCTTAGCGGCACGTACCCACTTATTGCCCTGATACATCTCAACAATGTAACCGTCAGCCGAAGCATTCTTAGTCCAGTTAATTCTCAGTGCGTCAGCCGCTCTGCCGCTGAGCTTTGCACCTGTCATAACAGACGGATTTGTTCTAGCGGCAACAGTTGCGCTGTACTCACTGTAAATCGGAG
>DJPL01000047.1:0-31401 GCA_002437415.1 Ruminococcaceae bacterium UBA6413
TGTAAGGACGGATTTAATTGAAAAAAGCCACATCTGTCTAAAGACAAATGTGGCTTTTTTCGTGGTGCGGGAAATGGAACTTGAACCCACACGCCAATACTGACACAAGCACCTCAAGCTTGCCTAGTCTGCCCGAGGAAACAAGTTTCCTCTACCACAAAATCTTCGATTTCGTGCGATTCCAGCGTGCTTGTTCTTAATGATAGTGATTTGCTGATTTGCTTAGATATAAAAATAAAGGACACTCGAAAACCGAATGTCCTTTATACTGGTGCGGGAAATGGGACTTGAACCCACACGCCAATACTGACACAAGCACCTCAAGCTTGCCTGTCTGCCGATTCCAGCATCCCCGCAAATCAGCATAATCTATTATAGCAGAATGAAAACGGTTTGTCAAGCAATTTTTAAAATTTTCTTCAGAAAATTTTAAAAATCCGACAAACCGTTTTGTTATGCCGTTTTATCTGTTGCGCATTTTGAGCTCGCGGTCGATCGTGCGCTTTGCGTCACGCTGTGCCATAGCGTCGCGCTTATCGTGGAGCTTTTTACCTTTACAAAGTCCGACCTGAACCTTTACTCTGCTACCTTTAAAGTAAACGGAAATCGGGATAAGCGTCAGACCGTCCTGCTTTACCTGTCCGAGCAGCTTCATTATCTCACGCTTGTGCATAAGGAGCTTTCGGGTCCTCAGCGGGTCTTTATTAAAGATGTTGCCTTTCTCATAAGGCGATATGTGCATCTGCTTTATATACGCCTCGCCGTCATCTATTGAGATCCAGCTGTCTTTCAGGTTAAGTCCGCCCTCGCGGATCGACTTTACCTCCGTTCCCGTAAGCTCTATTCCCGCTTCATAGCTTTCAAGCACGAAATAATCATGCCGCGCCTTTCTGTTGTCTGCTATAGTTTTAAGTGCCGTTTTCTCCATTGTGAATCCTCTTTTCTTATATATAAGGTATGATCCGGTTTATTCTCGACCGAACCGTATGCCGTTATTCGCTGTCATAAATAGGCGTAAATATTATTTTACTATAAAACCGATATTTTTGCAAGCTAATTTGCAAGTGCATTGTAAAAAATTCCTGCATTTTGCAATAACTCAATTCAAAACTTGCGTAAATATGCGGCGAAACAGGTCATTTTTGTGCTTTTTTGAGTTTTTTAAACTTTTTTATGAAAATTTTAAAAAAACTATTGCAAATTTTGCGTATATGTGATATACTTTTTCTTGCAGTAAAAAAACACTTACGGCTTTGGTCGCAAAGAATATACTAAAACTTACCGATAGAGTCGGTTTTCTCACAAATTACTTTCTGAAAAACGCAGAAAAACCGAGCATATCCGTAAAAATGCGGTATTTCGTACTTGAGCCGAAAATATTCAGGAGGATTTAACAATGGCGTTAAAAAATCAGTATCTTATCGACCTGCTCGAGACAGTTAAGAAAAGAAATGCAGGCGAGCCCGAGTTCATTCAGGCAGTAACAGAAGTTTTCGAGAGCCTTCAGCCCGTAGTTGAAAAGAGACAGGATCTCGTTGACGCAGGCGTATTCGAGAGAATAGTAGAGCCTGAAAGACAGATCATGTTCCGTGTACCCTGGATAGACGACAACGGCAAGACACAGGTCAACAGAGGTTTCAGAATTCAGTTCAACTCAGCTATCGGACCTTACAAGGGCGGTATCAGACTTCACCCCTCCGTATATCTCGGTATCATCAAGTTCCTCGGCTTTGAGCAGATCTTCAAGAACAGCCTTACAACACTGCCTATGGGCGGCGGCAAGGGCGGTTCA
This sequence comes from Ruminococcaceae bacterium UBA6413, assembly GCA_002437415.1. Taxonomy (GTDB): domain Bacteria; phylum Bacillota; class Clostridia; order Oscillospirales; family Ruminococcaceae; genus Ruminiclostridium_E. Next base: position 1,793 of record DJPL01000047.1, read on the forward strand.
GACTTTGACCCCAAGGGTAAGAGCGACGGAGAGATCATGCGTTTCTGCCAGAGCTTCATGACAGAGCTCTACAGACACATCGGTCCTGACTGCGATGTTCCCGCAGGCGACATCGGTACAGGCGGACGTGAGATCGGTTATATGTTCGGTCAGTACAAGAGACTGAGAAACGAATTCTCAGGCGTTCTCACAGGTAAGGGCTTAACATTCGGCGGTTCACTTGCAAGAACAGAAGCTACAGGCTACGGTCTTTGCTACTTCACAAACGAAATGCTCAAGGCTAACGGCAAGAGCTTTGAAGGCAAGACAGTTGTTATCTCAGGTTCAGGTAACGTTGCTATCTACGCTACAGAAAAGGCTACAGAGTACGGTGCTAAGGTAGTTGCACTTTCAGACTCAAACGGCTACATTCACGATCCCGACGGTATCGAGCTTGATGTTGTTAAGCAGCTCAAGGAAGTTGAGAGAAAGCGTATCAAGGAATACCTCAACAGAACATCACACAAGAATGTAACATACACAGAGGGTTGCTCAGGTATCTGGACAATCAAGTGCGACATTGCACTCCCCTGCGCTACACAGAACGAGATCAACGGCGAGTCAGCTCAGGCTCTCGTAAACAACGGCTGCTTCGCAGTTGCTGAAGGTGCTAATATGCCTTCAACTCCCGAGGCTATTGAAGTTTACCTTTCAAACGGCGTTCTTTACGGTCCTGCAAAGGCTGCTAATGCCGGCGGTGTTGCTACATCAGGTCTTGAAATGAGCCAGAACTCAATGCGTTACAGCTGGACATTTGAAGAAGTTGACGCTAAGCTCCACGACATCATGAAGGAAATCTTCAAGCAGTGCGATACAGCTGCTAAGGAATACGGCTTAGAGGGCAACTACATGGCAGGCGCTAACATAGCAGGCTTCTTAAAGGTAGCTGAAGCTATGAAGGCTCAGGGTTGTGTATAATCATCCGATTTCGCTAAAACTACTCCCTTAAAGGAGGGCTTTATATGAAACACGGTACTTTATCTCACGGCAAGAAGAGCACGGTCGACCCGAAAACCTCCCTTGTAAGAAATGACGGAAGTGTTAAGCGCACAGACGATCTTTCAAGCACGGGACTGGAATTTCATAAACCGTTTACTCACGGCAAGCCCGATAAAGATAACAAGTAAATAAACGATCTCCGCACTGTAACAGGTGCGGAGGTTTTTATATGTCGAAACTAAAATAAACCCGCCCTGCGTGTTACTTTACACACAGGGCGGGTTTCAAAATATATCAGTAATTTTCCGCTATGCTCTTTGCAAGCTGTTTTATTTCGGGAGCGTTTGCCGCTTCCCACAGCCTTATACTGCAATGAAGAACGCCGTTCTTCTTATACAGCATACCAAGGCGGTGACAACGCTCGGTGTTGTCTACGACCTGAACTATCGGAGTAATGTCGGGTGTATCGTCAAGGATATCAGCCTTGCTGTGTATTACAGCCTCATACCACTGCGGAGTGGCGAACTTTTCGGACGGGAAAGCGCTTAAAAGCTTGTCGTTCCTGTCGATAAGAAGTCCCATTGTTCCAGGAGCTACAGGCTTGTTCATATTCTCCGAAATAATGCGGAACATATGATAGTTCCAGAAATCGGCGCAGTATGCGTTTTCGATAGCGTTACTGCCGTCTGTTATAACAATAGCCTTTTTGCCGCTTGCGACAAGCTCGTTTGCCTTTTCTATAGTGTCGGTGAATATCAGCTCATCGTCTGTCGTCTTTATGCCGTTTTCGGTAATTTCAACATCGACATCGGGATAAAGCCAAAATACATAGCTGTTGTGAAGCTCACCGAGAGTAAGGGTGAGTACTGCTTTCTGAGGCTTTGTAATATTGCTGAAATCGGGAGTAAACTTGCCGACAGAGGTAAGGCGCGTATCGGAAGATGTAAACTCGGCACTGCCGCTTATATCAAGCTCATCGCTTGTAAGCGAATACTGCACTGCTCCGCTCTTTATCTTATCCTTGCCGTATGATGAAAGAAGAATTTCGATAACGGGCTTTTCATTTGCACCGTAAACATATTTTTCTGATTTTGCAAGCAGAACGTTGCTGTCGCAGAAGCCTCTCCAGTCCTCGGGAGTAATAAAGCCCTTTGACTGCATAAAGGCGTTGAGCACGCCGACAAGCGATACGCCCTGACCATTGAAGTCCTGCAAGTCAAGAAGCTGGAAGCCGCTGAGCTCAGATGAACGCAGAGCCGTTTCAATTTCGTCCTTATAGCACTGCGTACAGTGTGCGCCGACCGCTTCAAAGAAATCTCTCCACTGCTTATACAGTCCCTTTTCCTCGAGTCTTTCTCTGAATATGTCGAGATAACGCGGGGTGAGCGGACCTGTGTACATCTTCATCTCGTCAAAGTCGGGGAAATAATCGTACTGTCCGACCTCGTGTGAGATCACGGGCTTGTGAGGGATATAGCTTCCGTCTGCGGCGTTAAGCTTGACTGTCTTTACGCCTGTACCGTACTGTATCTGTATCGTGTCGCCGCCCTCGTTCTCCGAGCCGTTCTCACCGCGGATTATTGCGTCATAGTCGTGAACTGTGTTGGGCCTGTCGGCCTGGATATGTCCGAGAGGTGCGTCACACATAGCGTATGAGCCTCTGAAAAGTCTGTCGCGCGAAAGTCTTACACCTGCGAAGAAATCCTCCTGAGGGATTTCGGCAGGCCAGAACTGGAAGTTGTTTGAGCCGCTTGTGAAATAGATCGAATGATTTTCACAGCGGAGAATATCGATTATTTCTCCCAGTCTTTCTCGACTGCCCCAGAGCTCGTTTCCGAGCGACATCATAACGAATGAGGGGTGGTGCGAGAACTCTCTTATTATGCGGATACCTTCGTTTATGAGGTAGTTCTGCTCCTCCTCGTTGTAGCCGTCCTCGCCCTTTGCGGCGATCGTTCCCCAGAAAGGAAGCTCAGGCTCCATATATATGCCAAGCTCATCGGCGGCTGTAAATGCGGCATCGGGAGGACAGCAGGTATGGAAACGATAGTGGTTTATACCATAGCTTACAGCGATCTTAAGGCGCTCCTTCCACTCGTTCACATCACACGGAGCATAACCTGTGAGCGGGAATATAAGTCCGTCATGCTTTCCTCGCAGGAACGATTCACCGCCGTTGACAAGCAACTTTCTGTCGATATTCGAGAATGTGACAAAGCCGAATGTAGTGTTATAAATATCCTCGCTGCACTGTAAAGTAAGGCGGTAAACGTTGCGCTCAAATTCATCCCAGAGCTGAGCGTTTTCAAGCCTGAACTCTGCTTCAAATGTATCGCCGTCTGCAATGATATTAGCTTTGAGCACGCGTATTCCGTCAGGGGCTGTAACGGTAGCCATAATGTAGGCGTTATCCGCACCGATAACACAGCCTCTTAACGACAATAATCCGTCTGCCGAAGCTATAACCCTTACATCGGAAATGTAGCTCTTCGGATAGATCTCAATATTCATCTTTCCGACAATACCGAGCCAGTTTGTCTGCGTATCGGGGCTTGTCATATGACCGCCGCCTGTCTTATAGCCGACATTTGCGACACGGATAACTATCTCGTGTGTGCCCGCAGTCATATACGAAGAAATATCATAGCGATGCGTACTGCAAAGGCTGTCGCAAGTGCCAACCTCTGCGCCGTCTATGTACAGGGTGCTTACTCTTGTACGTTCAAGTGTGAGTACAGATACAAAGCCCGTCATATCACTTTCAAGCGTAAGCGAGCGTCTGAACCATGCGTAACCTGTAAAAGTATACTTATCTGTGAGATATCCCTCGTCCTTATTCTTGTTCTCAGCCACTTTTGCGGCATTTGAAAGAGTGTCGGGAAGATTTATGTTGTCATTATACTTTGCGGGCAGTGAGGAAAGCTCGTTTTCGCTTATAAAAAGCTCCCACTTTCCGCTTATATCGATCGTATTTATCATAGATGTTTTCCTTTCATGTGAACGTTTACATTCTTTGCTAATAATACTATAAAGATCTTCCGGTGTCAATAGACAATCGGGAAGAAAATATTAAAAATTATCGAGTGCAAATAAGGATAAATTTAAATTCAGTTTAAAAAAGGCTAATATAATACAGATACAGGGTGAACAAAAGCCCTATAAATGTTGCTATCTTCGTTTTCATATATTTCCCCAAAACAACGGTGCCCGACTGTAAAAGGTCGGGCATCGTTGTTTTTTATATCCGGTTTTACTCCGAATAGTCAATCCACATTTCGGTAACATCTCCGTCACCGTTATGCTCGGCATAAATATCACCCATGAGCATTGCATATGTATAATCTCCGCACTCCCATACCTCGCGGTAACGTTCACGAACCTCCATAACTATGCCTTTTCCGAGTGCCTCGGCTATGTAGATATTATTTTCATCAAATCCCGCTATTATCGCAATGTGACCGTCACAGCCGATAAGATCTCCGGCCTGCAATATTCCGCTTCGCATTACGTCCTCGTCAAGCCATACGCGCTTTCCGAAATCGGAATATTCATAGTCATAACCGGGGGTATCCCCCGCTCCGACATCGCCGAGCGGTACACCGCCGTTATACAGACACCACGAAACAAATCCCGAGCAAGTCATTCCGTTTGCATACTTAGCACCCGGGATAAGTCCGAATGCGTCCTCCCAGTTGGTGAGCGGCTCGCCCCATGTTGCAGGTCCGTACAATATACCTTTTTTGTCAAGAAGCTCAAACTTGCTGTGAGTAAGATAAAGTCCCTTGTGATAAAATCTGCCCTCGCCGTCACAATACGGTCTTTCGGGCTGTGGATCAAGTCTGCCGTTTTCATAAAAATACGGTATCTTGTAATTAAATTCAAGCGGGATAAATCTCGCCGCCGCAACTACTCCGGCTCTTGTGCCGTAACCTGCGGTATTAACGCGACTTTCAAGTACAGCATCAATCAGCGCACCCTCCTCCTCGGTATACCGGCCCGCAGGTAAAAGCGGCTTTGTCGCTGTAATCTTCGGCGCTCTGAGCAAGTCGGTAACGGTAATTTCCACGCTGTCCGAAAGTCCGCTTGCAGTCGTTGCCGTGATGGTCGCTTTGCCGGCTTTCAGCGCGGAGATCACTCCGTCCTTTACGCTGACTGTTTTCGGTGCGGAGCTACTCCACTTTACCGACTTTTCATTGTCTGTTGGATTGCCGATAGTTTCAAAAGCGGTCGTAAGCGTACTCGTCATTCCGACATTAAGATATGTATCGGTTTTATCAATCGAAATACCGCTTACTGCGTCTACTTCTACGGTAAATTTATCACTGCGTGTAATTTCTCCGCTGTCGTTGGTTACTATTATAATATAGCTTCCCTTTGAAAGAGAAAACGTTGCCTTGCCGTCCGTAATATCCGATTTTAATCCGTCAAGGTCGGGTGATTCGCTGTCGGTGACATAATAATGCAAACCGTCTGTTGTACCGTCGTCATTTCTGCAATCAAGCGTTACGTTGCGGGTGAAATCGGGATTGAGAACTGTGGACACTGCAACAGACCTTATTTTCGGCACAGGCTGTATTTCCGATGCTATTATCGCGGGCTCGGTCTCGGGCAAAGATTCATCACGCTTATTTTCAACAAGCGCATAGCCGCAGAAAAGTGATATTCCTGCACAAAGAGTTATAACAACAGACAAAAAAACAACACAAATGTTGCGCGCCAGTTTTCTGCTCTTATAGCTACCTCTCTTTTCATCATTTGAGAACGAAGCTTTTTGTGATTTTGCGTTATTAATGTCTTTTTGCTCAGGTTTTGTTGGTGTTGATAAAGATGTCATAATATTTTTCCCGTTTTGTTGAGTATTTTTTGCTAGTTAACTGCTAATATAAGTATAGCATTAAAAAATAAAAAAATCAATCGAAAAAAAGTTACAATTTGGTTACAATTTTTATAAATATTATTGCATTTATAGTTTGCAAAGAAATTTTAAAATTTTTTGAAAAAGCTCTTGACTTGGAGTGAACTCCATGTGATACAATACTTTCGTAACAAAGAAAAAAGCGGCGCTCAGCATATTTATACGCACCGTCACGGGCGCTTTGCGATCAATAATTATCAGGAAAAGGAGAAAAAACAATGTACCTTGAAAAAATCAACTCACCTGCCGATGTAAAGAAGCTGAATACCGAAGAAATGAAACAGCTTGCGCAGGAAATGCGCGATGCGCTTATATTCAAGCTCAGCCGCCACGGCGGACACTGCGGTTCTAACCTCGGTTTTGTAGAAGCTACTATCGCTCTGCACTATGTTTTCAATTCACCTGCGGATAAAATAGTGTTTGACGTTTCCCACCAGACATACTGCCATAAGATGCTGACCGGCAGAAAAGACGGCTTCCTTTACGAAGAACATTTTGACGATATCTCCGGCTACTCAAATCCCCGCGAAAGCGAGCATGACTTCTTCACAATAGGTCATACCTCAACTTCAATAAGCCTTGCGCTCGGTCTTGCAAAGGCAAGAGATCTGAAGCGTGAAAGCGGAAACGTTATTGCCGTTATCGGCGACGGTTCGCTCAGCGGCGGTGAGGCTCTTGAAGCGCTCGACTATGCGGGAGAATTTGACGGAAATCTTATTGTGGTAATAAATGATAACGATATGTCTATTGCAGAGAACCACGGCGGTATGTACAAGAACTTAAAGGCTCTGCGCGACGGCAACGGCAAGGCCGATACAAACCTCTTCACCGCTATGGGTCTTGACTATGTATTTGTTAAGGACGGCAACGATATCGACAGCCTTATCGCCGCTTTTGATAAGGTCAAGGACAGCAAGCGCCCTGTTGCTCTGCACATTGTGACCGAAAAGGGTAAGGGTTTGTCTTACGCCGAGAAAGACAAGGAAAACTGGCACTGGTGTATGCCGTTTGACACTGAAACAGGTAAATCCAAATTTGACTTTGACGGCGATGACTACGACGATCTTACCGCAAAGCTACTGCTTGACAAGATGAAAAAGGACGAAAAAGTATGCGTTCTGACATCGGGCACTCCCACCGTTGCGGGCTTTTGGAAAGGCAGAAGAGATGAAGCGGGCAAGCAGTTTATCGATGTCGGCATCGCCGAGGAAAATGCGGCTGCTATGGCATCGGGCATAGCAACAGGCGGCGGAAAGCCTTTCTACGGCGTTTACAGCACATTCATCCAGCGTACCTACGACCAGATCTCACAGGATATATGCATAAACAACAGCCCTGTCGCAATAAGCGTATTCGCAGGCTCGATCTACGGTATGAGCGATGTTACACATCTCGGTCTTTATGACATTCCTATGCTGTCGAACATTCCGAACCTTGTGTATCTTGCCCCCGCAACAAAGGAAGAATATCTTTCTATGATCGACTGGGCTATTGAGCAGAATGAACACCCAGTAGCTGTCCGTGTACCCTGCGGTGTGGTGATTTCGGACGGTAAGGAAGTAAAGAACGACTGGTCGGATCTTAACAAGTACGAGATTACAAAGAGCGGCTCAAAGATAGCCGTAATTGCACTCGGCGCATTCTATCAGCTCGGCGAAAAAGCCGCTGAGCTTATCAAAGAAAAGACAGGCACAGCGCCCACTCTTATCAATCCTCACTATATCACAGGTATTGATAAGGATATGCTTGAAAGCCTGAAGAAAAATCACGATGTTGTTATCACGCTTGAGGACGGCGTTCTCGAGGGCGGCTTCGGCGAGAAGATCGCGCGCTTCTACGGCGACAGCGATATAAAGACTCTCTGCTTCGGACTTGACAAGAAGTTCTACGACAGATACGATGTAAACGAGCTTATGCGTGAGGCTCATCTGACACCCGAGCAGATAGCCGAAGACGCAACAGCGCTTCTGAAGTAAATACAGTAAATACAGCAAGAAATACGACAAGCGCCCCGTGATTTGATTGGTCACGGGGCGTTTTAATTTGCTGAATAACTTATTTAAATTTGATAAATAATTTATTATAAAAAGAGCGTATAACGAAACAGACAACCAACAACACTGAAAACAGCTTCCGCGCTGATAAGGTGTTAATAATTTCGTGAGTATATCAGTGCATCTGCGCTAACATTAACCCTTCAAAAAAACGCTACTAACCTAAGAATATGTGTGGCTTCGTGCATAACTTTTCGTAGGGGAGGGGCTCGCAATGCACGGATGCATTAAGCGTGTGTGCACAAAGTTTTGCAGGACGCAAAACCATACAAGCACACACAGACCCTCATCGAAATATCGTAGTGCTTATCATAAACAATATGAAAGGAATTTAAGTTTTGGATTACGGTTGATAGTTGACAGATTATAGGCTCGGTGAATGGTTAGAAGTTAGCGTAACGGGAGGGGCAAGCCGCCTCCCCTACGAAAAGAGAAGATGATAGCAAATATAATAAAAGCAGTGCGGCAGTCTGACGAAATATATTACCAACACCCTAGCGGGGTGGGGGTGGGGGTAAGGAAAGAGGGCTGCCACGCTGGGGGTGTGACACAACAAGAAAAAGTGAGTTGGAGTACGAAAGGTAGCTTTTTGGTAAAGAAATCAAAGGAAAGAATAGAACAACTACTGAGCAATTACAATCCCCACCATAGTTGGCTCGGCTTGACCGAGCAACAGAACCTCACCCTTTTTCGAGGGGAGGCAAGATTACTACGGATATCTCAGTATAGTGCCGTCTTTTGGAAGTTTCGGTGACAGTGCAGTTGCACTGATACACTCACGAAATTATTAACAGCTGTCAGCACGGAAGCTATTTACAGCGATGAGGGAATATACAGCAAAACGGCATTGGATAAAGACTCCGATGCCGTTTTGTGTATTTAAAATATTAACCCAAAAATTGCTGTAATTAACCCTTAACCGCGCCAAGTGCAACGCCCTTAACGATGAACTTGGATAAGCAAAGATAAATAACTACTATAGGAAGTATCGAAAGGATAACAACAAGATACTTAACACCGAAATCAACTATCTTATCATTACCAAGAACGCCTGCAACCATCATAGGCATTGTTCTCTGCTCAATCTTATTAGAAAGAAGCAACATTGAAGGTGTATAGTAGTTGTTCCAGTTAGCAACGAACTGGAAGATAGCCTGTACTGCGAAAGCAGGCTTAAGTATCGGCAGAGCAATTCTTATGAATGTCATAAACTCGCCGCTACCGTCAATTCTTGCAGCCTCAACTATCTCAAGCGGGAATGAAGACTTCATATACTGTAACATGAAGAATACAACCGCAGGAGCAGCAACCGCAGGAACGATCAGGGGAATGAAGTTATCATACAGCTTGATATGAACCATAAACTCCAAGAAACCTGTAGATACGACCTGCATAGGAACCATCATAACTGCAAGTATGAATGTTGTTGCAACCTTTTTGAGCTTAAAATCATAAACTACAAGACCGTAAGCTGTAAGTCCTGAGAAGAATACCGCACAAGCAGTAGCTCCGATTGATATGATCAAGCTGTTCGCATAACCGTAGAAGAGGTTAAAGGCGCTTACAAACGCACCATCCGCCGCAGAAGGATCATTAAGTGTTTCAAAGTTCTTAATCAAATTTCCGCCGGGAAGAAGCGAAATACCTTGTGAAATAATATCGCCCGAATCTCTTGTTGCGTTGATAAGGATTATGTAAATCGGGAACAAACTAATAACTGTTATAATTAGGCAGACTACAAAACGTATTATTGCCTGTATCTTAACACCTCTGGTGTAGCGCTCTTCTACACTTTGCATACGTCTTTTTCCGCTCTTTTCATCAATGATAGTAGAAGCCATTGTCTGTACCCCTCCTTACTTAGATTTCTTTGCCTTAGCAGGCGCAGTTGAATCTGTATTGAACTTGTAGACAAAGATACCGAGTGCAGCAGTGATGATGAACAGTATTACAGAAGCAGCAGCTGAGTAACCGTAGTTAGGCTGTGCAGCGTGGAAGTTCTGATAAATGAATACTGCGGTCGTCTTTAAGCTCTGTCTTACTACAGTACCCTCATGTAACAGATAAGGAATATCAAACATCTGAAGACCACCGATAAGTGATGTTATAACAACATAAATAAAGATAGGCTTCAGAATCGGCATAGTTATCTTGAAGAATGTGTGCAGTCCGCTTGAACCGTCTATTGAAGCAGCTTCATAAATTGAAGCATCGATACCATAAATACCGGACATAAGAAGAAGCATTGTGTTACCATACCACATCCACGACTGAATGAACATAACAAGAACTCTTGATGCCCATACATTGTTGATGAACGGAAATGCTTCATTTATCCAGCCCCAGTTAAGCAAAATGGAGTTTATAGCACCATACTTCGAGTTACCGAATATCATAAGGAACATACCCGCAACAGAAGCCGCAGTGATTATGTTAGGCATATACATAAGTACCTTGAATACGCCTGCTCCTTTGATCTTAACTCTTACATCAGAGAACCATACTGCCAACAACAGTGAAAGAAGCAACTGAATTACGAAGTTACCTATCCAGAGAATAGCTGTATTGCCTAATGTATTCAGGAAATCCTGCTGAATTGCCGCACCGGCACTGAACTCTCCGCCTGCAGCATCACCAAACAGAAGATACTGATAGTTCTGCAATCCTACGAATGCATCGGGGTTACCGCTGTTACCTTTAAGACTGAGGATAAAGGTATTGATAAGCGGATATATCATAAAGAATGTGTAAACCAAGAAAAATGGTAAAATAAATAGATAGCCATATTTAGCATAGCTTACCATTTTATGAGGCTTACCGGCAGTTCTCTGCATAAAATACACACCTTTCAACTGATTTTGGCTAAAAAATTTACAATATACGCTTATGGGCTTTCGCCCATAAGCAATATATTGTAGAGTGATCAATAAATTGTATTAGGGTTTTCTGCTATTGATTATTCAACAGTGAGGTCGGGGAATGAACCCTTAACGAGCTGCTTGAATGCCTTTATAGCGTCATCCTTTGTAGCATATGTGCCATCGAGGTAACCCTGAACTGATGTGTTGAAGTGACCCTTGATTACTGAGTCATACTTTGTGATCTTACCATCCATGTTGATGCCTTCAGCTGCTGTGTAGAGAATAGCGAACTGATCCTGGCCATCCTTGAGGAGTAAGTTCTTGTTTGTCTTAGCTTCAGCGATGTCCTTCATAACAGTCTTGTTATTGCAGAAGTCACCTGTGAACTCTGTGTACTTCTTCATTGTGTCAGCGTTTGTTGTAAAGAATTCAACGAACTGCTTAGCAAGAGTCTTGTTGTCGCACTTTGTTGAAACGCCGAGCCATGTGCCGCCCCAGAAGTAGTTTGTAGGACCAGCACAGAATGCCATATCATAAGTAGGCTTTACTTCTGTACCTTCGCCTGTGCCCTTAGCAAAGCTGTAAAGGATTGAGCTTGTACCTGTTGTAAGACCCCATGTAGGAACGAAGTCACCGAGAGCTGTACCATCCTGTACTGCTGCGTACCAAGCATCCTGCCACTGAGGAACGTCTGCCATGTACTTGTTGTCCTTGAACGACTTAGCTATATCATAGAAATCAGTTGCTGTATCCATCTCGAGCTTGCCATCAACTACCCAAGCCTTTGTTCTGTTAGCCTGGTAAACCTGCCAGAGACCACCCTCTGTAGCCTGTAATGATGTCTTGCCGCCGCTCTTTTCATAGAGTGTCTTAGCTGTAGCCTGGAATGTATCCCAGTCCTTAACGAGTTCCTGCATCTGATCGGGAGTTTCAACGCCGAGGTATTCCTTAGCGAGGTCAGCTCTGTAAGCAAAACCGCCGGGAGCAGCCTGGAATGAAGCGCCCTTGAGAACGCCTGCATCGTTCTTACCGATTGCTACTGTGTAGCTGTAAGCATCGCCGTAAGCTGATTCATCAATGCCGAGTGCTGAAAGAGGAGCTGTCAGAGCGTCATCGTTGATGTACTGGAGAATCCAGTCAGCTTCGAGACACATAAGGTCAGCGTCGCCGTCGCCCTTGAGGTACTGCTGATACTGGTCACGTCCGCCTTCACCGTTTGAACCCTGCTTGCTGATCTCGATCTTATCTTCAGGCGTTCCTGTTTCCTGGCAGAACAGCTTAACCATGTTAACGATATCTGAGTTTGACTCCCAAGCGAGGATCGTCAGCTTGTCGCCGTCATCCTTGAGCTCTGTTGTCTCAGTCTTGCTATCCTCAGATGCGCTGCTGTCGTCAGCCTTGCTCTCTTCAGTCTTGCTTGATTCTTCAGTCTTGCTAGAATCTGTTGTAGAAGATCCTGCTGAGCTTGTAGCGTTGTTGCTTGAGCAGCCGGCTACTGCACCGAGAATTGACGCAGATGCTAATACAGCTGCTAAAATTCTTTTCTTCATTGGTAATTCCTCCAGAATTATTCGTTTTTGTGTAATATAGTCTTTGCTATAAACACTGCCTGACCTTTCGGTCGCGTTTTTTAAGAGGATATGTAACTAACCCTGCGAGTATTCCGTTTCAGTTGAAGCTCCCGCTATATGTCGTTATATGCAACTTAATATAGAACAATGGATAATTCACTAAAAACTGCAAACGCTCATCAAAAGTTTTGTTTACTTTTTCCTCGCTGACATAATGATATCACAGATTACACAAATTTGCAAGCGTTTTATCAGCCAAGTTGTGTTTTTTTACCGAAAACGATTACAAAATTTGTTTTTCAGGGCTTTTTTCGTTATCTTGCACAAAAATCTGTTACACATTTGTAACAATTCAGTCGCAACTATGTTACTGATTTTGCTTATATTCCGCTTTGCTGTCGGAAATAGCAAAATTGTAACGTCGTGTAAACGTTTTTACAGTAAATTAACTCAAAAAAAGTTTATAAAGTAACAAATGTACATATAGCACAAAAACAAAATGCATCTATTGTTGAAAAAGCACAATTTAAGAGATTTTCCGCGTTAGCACTTGAATTTGCTATTAAAATAAGGTACAATAAGAAAGTACCAATTACGGAGGGAAAAGCATGATTTTTATGAATAAAACACAGCTTACAACAGCTTTGATAAGCTTCGGTAAATTTTCATATATGTCTTTTTCAACGCCGTATTATAAGAATAAGTGTATTTTTTGAGCTGTGCGATTTTACGATTACACAGCTTTATTTATTTTCTGAAAGGATGTACGGAAATGAAAAAAGTAGCTATCGTTATGGGCAGTGACACGGATCTGCCTATCGTAAAAAAAGCCGCTCAGGTGCTTAAGGATTTCGGTGTTCCGACCGAGCTTCGCGTTCTCTCCGCTCACCGCTGTGCGGCTGAGGTATCGGAGTTTGCGAGAAATGCCGAAAAGAACGGCACGGGCGTTATAATCGCGGCAGCCGGTAAGGCGGCTCACCTTGCGGGCGCTATTGCGGGACAGACTCCCCTGCCCGTTATCGGTATCCCGATAAAAGCAAGCGCTCTTGAGGGTATTGACGCGCTTTTATCAACGGTTCAGATGCCCGCAGGCGTACCGGTAGCAACAGTGGCTATAGACGGTGCGGCAAACGCGGCATTCCTTGCCGTACAGATACTTGCGGTATCAGACGACGCTCTCATGGGCAAGATGAAAGCATACCGTGCCGCACAGACCGCAAAGGTACTTGAAGCGGACAAGAAAATGGAGCAGGTGCTCGCCGAGCTTTGATCGGTGTACCATATTATATTATAATAAAATTCGACAAAATTGCGGCTTTGCCGCGTGAAGGAAAGGATAAACACAATGGAAAAGAAAGAACAGCTCTACGAAGGAAAAGCAAAGAAGGTTTACGCTACAGACGACCCCAACCTCGTTATTGTATCCTACAAGGACGATGCAACGGCATTCAACGGTCTTAAGAAGGGTACTATCTCGGGCAAGGGCGTTATCAACAACAGAATGACAAATTATATGTTCGGTCTTCTTGAAAAGGTAGGAGTTCCCACTCACCTTGTTGAAGAGCTTAACGACAGAGAAACACTCGTTAAGAAGGTTTCTATAGTTCCCCTTGAGGTCATTGTCAGAAACGTAGCCGCAGGTAGCTTCTCAAAGAAGCTCGGCATTGAGGAGGGCACAAAGCTTCTCTGCCCCACACTTGAATTCAGCTACAAGAACGACGACCTCGGCGATCCTTTCATAAATGACTACTATGCACTCGCACTCGGTCTTGCGACCAAGGAAGAGATCGACCTTATCTCAAAGTACGCTTTCAAGGTAAACGAGTTTATGCTTGACTTCTTCAAGAAGCTCAACATCGACCTTATCGACTTCAAGATCGAATTCGGTAAGACAGCTGACGGCACAATAATCCTCGCCGACGAGATCTCTCCCGATACTTGCCGTTTCTGGGACAGCACAACTCACGAAAAGCTCGACAAGGATCGTTTCCGCCGCGATATGGGCGGTGTTGAGGACGCTTACGCAGAGATTATGAAGCGTCTTATGGGTGAATGATCCCGATACATAAAAAGAAAAGATAATATAGGAAAAGGCAGGATAATATATGGGTGGATTTTTCGGCGCAGCGTCAAACAACGACTGTGTTACCGATGTTTTCTTCGGAACAGACTATCACTCCCACCTCGGAACACGCAGAGGCGGTATGACGGCATACAGCCCCGAATACGGCTTTCAGCGTGCTATCCACAGCATTGAGAACTCACCGTTCAGGACCAAGTTTGAGCGTGACGCAACAGGTATGAGAGGCAGGCTGTGTATCGGCTGTATCAGCGATACCGACCCTCAGCCGCTGCTTGTGCGCTCAAAGCTCGGTATCTATTCGATATGCAATATAGGCGTGATCAGAAACGCGGAACAGCTTTCGGCTGAGCTTCTTGAAAGCGGCTGTGCAAACTTTGAAACCATGAGCAGCGGCAGTATAAATTCCGGGGCGCTCATCGGTGCGCTTATCGCCCAGAAGGATAATTTCACCGAGGGTATAAGATATGCACAGAGCAAGATCGAGGGCACTATGTCCCTTATCATTCTGACAAAGGACGGAATTATCGCCGCAAGAGATCAGTACGGCAGACTTCCGATAATTGTCGGAAGAAGAAGTGACGGCTACTGCGTGTCGCTCGAATCGTTCGCGTTCCAAAAGCTCGGATACAACACATATAAAGAGCTACGTCCGGGTGAGATAGATATGATAACCTCGGACGGCTGTGAGGTACTCAGCGAGGGCGATGAAAGCAAGATGCACATCTGCTCGTTCATGTGGACGTATTACGGCTACCCCAACGCAGTATACGAGGGTGTGACCGTAGAAACCATGCGTACACGCAACGGCGAGATAATGGCAGAAAACGATATTAAGAACGGCAAGCTGCCGGACGTTGACTATATCTGCGGCATTCCCGACTCGGGCGTTCCTCATGCTATAGGCTACGCAAACCGCAGTGGTATCCCGTTCGCACGTCCTTTTATAAAGTATACCCCCACATGGCCGAGAAGCTTTATGCCGACCAACCAGACAATGAGAAACCAGGTCGCAAAGATGAAGCTTATCCCCGTCCATGAGCTTATCGAGGGTAAGAGGCTGTTGTTTGTCGACGACAGCATAGTAAGAGGAACGCAGATGAGAGAAACGGTAGAGTTCCTCTATGAGAACGGTGCTAAGGAAGTCCATATGCGCAGTGCCTGTCCTCCGATAATGTACGGTTGTAAGTATCTTAACTTCTCACGCAGTACATCGGAGATGGAACTGATCGCAAGACAGATAATTGATGAGGCCGAGGGTGCAGATGGTATCAGATTTATCGACGAGTACAGTGACACCAACACAGAGAGAGGCAAGAAGCTCCGCGAGGAGATATGCCGCAGACTTAAGCTGACATCGCTTGAATTCCAATCTCTTGACGGTACTGTACGGGCAATAGGCAAGCCCCAGTGCGAGCTTTGCACATATTGCTGGAACGGAAAGGAATGACTCCATTGACAAACGGTTTGCATGAAGAGTGCGGCGTATTCGGTGTTTTTGCAAAAGAAAAGACAAACGTAGCCGCAACCACATATTACGGACTATTTGCATTACAGCACAGAGGACAGGAGAGCTGTGGCATCGTGGTGAATGATGACGGCGTGTTCAATTCCTACAAGGACACGGGACTTGTGAACGATGTGTTCACCCCCGAACGACTTGAGGGACTGGGGCTCGGCAATATGGCGGTAGGTCATGTGCGCTACGGCACAACCGGAGCTAACGCCCGCCTTAACGCTCAGCCTATCCTCGTAAATCACTATAAAGGAAGAATGGCGCTTGCCCACAACGGCAATCTTGTAAACACTTATGAGCTTCGCCACGAGCTTGAAAAGCAGGGCTCGATCTTCCACACGACAAGCGACACAGAGGTAATAAGCTACCTTATAACAAAGGAGAGGCTTGAAGCCCCCTCTATAGAAGAAGCGCTCAACCGCGCGATGAACAGGATAAACGGCGCATATTCGCTGGTTATAATGTCACCGGCAAAGCTTATCGCCGCCCGTGACGAAAACGGCTTCAGACCGCTTTGCTACGGTATAACGGAAGAGGGAACATATATAGTTGCCTCCGAAAGCTGTGCGCTTGACTCGGTCGGTGCAAGGTTCGTAAGGGATCTTCTTCCCGGCGAGATCGTTGTATTTGACGAGAGCGGAGTACGCTCAATAAAAGACCATTGCGGCAAACGTCCGCATTCAATGTGCGTTTTTGAATATATCTACTTTGCACGTCCCGACTCGGTAATCGAGGGCGCATCGGTGCACGAGGCAAGACTGCGCGCGGGCGCATTCTTAGCACTTGAACACCCGGTACAGGCAGATATAGTTATCGGTGTTCCCGACTCCGGTATAGACGCCGCAATAGGATATTCGCACCAGTCGGGTATTCCATACGGTATCGGCTTTATCAAGAATAAGTACATCGGAAGAACCTTTATCTCCCCCGGACAGTCATCAAGAGAGGACAAGGTAAGGATAAAGCTGAATGTAGTAGCAAGCGTGGTAAAAGGAAAGCGCGTTGTGCTGATAGACGACTCTATTGTAAGAGGCACTACAAGCGGCAGAATTGTAAAATTACTGCGTGATGCGGGAGCTACGGAGGTTCATATGAGAGTTTCCGCTCCGCCGTTCTTAAACCCCTGCTATTACGGCACGGATATCGACTCAAGGGATCACCTTATCGCCTGTCAGCATACAGTCGAAGAGATAAGCGATATAATAGGTACGGATTCGCTCGGATACCTGAGCGTTGACAGTGCAAAGAAGCTTGCAGTCCACGCAAACGGCTGTGAGTGCGGTTATTGCACGGCTTGCTTCAGCGGTGAGTATCCCACGGATATCCCTACGGAAATGCACAAGGATAAATTCGACAGAAAAATAAGCGAAAGCAAATCAGAAGCCACCACATAAGGACAAAAGTCCCCAAACGGAAGGAATTATTATTATGAAGAACAGTTTTTCAGAAAGCTACAAGGCAGCAGGCGTTGACGTAACCGCAGGCTACGAGGGCGTTCGTCTGATGAAAAAGGACGTTGAGCGTACAAATATCCCCGGTGTACTTACAGGCATCGGCGGATTCGGCGGTCTGTTTCAGCTTGATGTTTCGGATATCAAGGAGCCAGTACTCGTTTCGGGTACAGACGGTGTCGGCACAAAGCTGAAGCTTGCAATGCTGATGGACAAGCACGATACTATCGGTATCGATGCAGTTGCTATGTGCGTAAACGACATTATCTGCTGCGGCGCAAAGCCCCTCTACTTCCTTGACTATATAGCTATAGGCAAGAATGTGCCCGAAAAGGTAGCCGCTATAGTAAAGGGCGTTGCGGACGGCTGTGTACAGGCAGGCTGTGCACTCATCGGCGGTGAAACGGCAGAGCACCCCGGTATGATGCCCGAGGACGAATACGATATTGCAGGCTACTCAACCGGTGTAGTCGACAAATCCAAGATAATCGACAACAGCACTGTAAAAGAAGGCGATATCATAATCGGTCTTGCTTCTACAGGCGTTCACTCAAACGGTTTCTCACTTGTAAGAAAGGTGTTCAACATAAACAGTAAGGAAGTTCTTGACGAGGTTCTCCCCACAGGAAAGACGCTCGGCGAAACACTTTTAACACCTACAAAGATCTATGTTAAGCCTATCTTAGAGCTTATCTCCAAGAAGAATGTAAAGGCTATTTCGCATATCACGGGCGGCGGCTTTAACGAGAACGTTCCGCGTTCGCTCCCCGACGGCTTCACAGCAAAGATCACAAAGCACAGCTATGAAGTGCCCTATATCTTCAAGCACTTACAGGAGGTCGGAAGCATATCGGAGCACGATATGTACAACACATTCAATATGGGTATCGGTATGACTGTTGTAGTTGACAAGGACGATGCCGATGAAGCTGTAAAAATTCTTAGAAACGCAGGCGTTGAGAGCTACTGCATAGGCGAGATAATTAAGGGTGACGAGGGCATCATAATTGAGTAAAATGAAAAATATCGTTGTTCTTGTATCGGGCGGCGGAACTAACCTACAGGCACTTATCGATGCCGAAAAGTCAGAAGGACTCGGCGGAGGTAAGATAACCTGCGTTATCGCGTCAAAGCCCGATGCATATGCACTGACAAGAGCCGCAGATAACGGCATAAAGACAAGAGTCCTCGCAAGGCGCGACTATGCCGATGTCGCCGCATACAGCAAAGCTATGGCTGACGCTTTAAAAGAAGAACAGGCTGACCTTGTTATATACGCAGGCTTTATGACAATACTTGACGAGCAGGTATGCGACGCGTTCAGGTATAAGATGATAAACGTCCACCCCGCACTTATTCCCTCTTTCTGCGGAAAAGGCTACTACGGACTTCATGTTCACGAGGAAGCTCTGAAAAAGGGCGTAAAAGTAACGGGTGCTACCGTTCATTTTGTAACGGCGGAATGTGACGCAGGTCCGATCATTCTTCAGAAAGCCGTTGAAGTAAAGAACGGTGATACACCCGAAGTACTCCAGAAGAGAGTTATGGAGCAGGCTGAGTGGAAGATACTCCCCCGTGCCGCATGTCTTTTCTGTGAAGGGAAAATAACCGTAAAGGACGGCATAACTATAGTGGAGGACTAATGAACGAAGAAAAATTCAGCGGTAAAGCCGAAATATACGACAAGTGCCGCCCTACCTATCCAACCGCTCTTATCGATGATATTTACAGCAAAACACACAGCAATGATAACAGCCGTGTTGCCGATATCGGTGCGGGAACGGGTATATTTACAAAGGCACTCCTCGGAAAATTCCGCAATGTCACAGCAGTTGAGCCTAACGGCGATATGTATTCGGTGCTGAGAGCAAATCTGCCGGATATCACGGCTGTACAAAGCAGTGCTGAAAACACCGGACTGCCGCAAAGTTCTTTTGACCTAATCACCACAGCGCAGGCATTTCACTGGTTTGATAAGGATATGTTCAGAAATGAATGTAAACGTATGCTGAAACCGAACGGAAAACTTGCTGTTATATGGAACAGACGTGTGCGGAATGATTTTTGGGCAAGGCGTGACGAAATCTTTACAAGATACTGCGGAACATTTCACACGGGACACGTCTTTATCGGACACAACGGTGTAGATGAAGACAAAGAGGGCGACAGATTTTTCAAAGAAGTATATTTTGACGACTGCGAAATTCTGACATATGATAATCCGTTTCTTATGACGAAGGACCGGTTTATCGGCGATATGCTGTCACGTTCACACGCTTTAAAAAACAGTGACAGCAATTACAGGGAATTTTTATGCGAGCTTGAAAAAGCGTTTGACGAATTTGTAACGGACGGTCGTGTGACCGTATTATATCAGACGGTGTGCTATCTCGGCACGCTGAAAAAACAGGAGGCTATATGGAAGTTGTAACACTTGAAAAAGAGCTTAACTCTCTTGCTTATCACGGAAGAGGCATCGTGATAGGAAAATCCGCAGACGGCACAAAAGCGGTAATTGCCTACTTCATTATGGGCAGAAGCGAAAACAGCCGCAACAGAGTATTCGTTGAGGACGGCGAGGGTATCAGAACACAGGCTTTTGATGAAAGCAAGATGGAAGATCCACACCTTATCATCTATGCTCCCGTAAGAGTGCTCGGCAACAAGACGATAGTTACAAACGGCGATCAGACCGATACTATCTACGAGCTTATGGACAAGCAGATGACATTCGAACAGGCTCTCAGAACAAGAGAATTTGAGGACGACAAGCCCAACTACACACCGAGAATTTCCGGTATAGTTCACCTTGACAACGGCGAGATGAATTACGCTATGTCTATCCTAAAGAGCGCAGACGGTGACGGTTCATCATGTCAGAGATACACTTTTGCCTACAGCAACCCCTTAAACGGCAAGGGCAAGTTTATCCACACCTACAAGGGCGACGGCAATCCCCTGCCGAGCTACGAAGGCGAACCCAAGACTGTGGTTATCCCGGATATGGATATTGACGCATTCACATCAATGGTATGGGAAAACCTCAATGCCGACAACAAGGTTTCACTCTTTACACGTTACATTGATATTGCCACAGGCAAGTACGAATCACGCATAATAAACAAAAACAAGTAATCGAAAGGAAAATTACGATGAACGAACTTCAGTTAAAGTATGGCTGCAACCCCAATCAGAAGCCGTCAAGAATATTTATGGCTAACGGCAACTCGCTTCCTATCGAAGTGCTCAACGGCAAGCCCGGCTATATAAACTTTATGGACGCTTTCAACGGCTGGCAGCTGGTAAGCGAGCTCAAGAAGGCTACAGGTCTTCCCTCGGCAACCTCTTTCAAGCACGTTTCGCCCGCAGGTGCGGCAGTAGGTCTGCCTCTTACGGACACACTGAAAAAGATCTACTGGGTAGACGATCTCGGTGAGCTGTCGGCGCTTGCCTGCGCATATGCAAGAGCAAGAGGTGCCGATAGAATGTCATCATACGGCGACTTCATTGCTCTTTCCGACAAGTGCGATGTTTCGACCGCCAAGATAATACAGCGCGAGGTTTCAGACGGCATTATCGCTCCCGATTATGACCCCGAAGCACTTGAAATTCTGAAATCCAAGAAAAAGGGCAACTACAATATAATCAAGATCGACCCCACATATGTTCCCGAGCCTATTGAGCGCAAGCAGGTATTCGGTGTTACATTCGAGCAGGGCAGAAATGAACTGGTTATCGATGAAAAGCTGTTCTCAAACGTTGTAACAGAGAATAAGAATATACCCGAGAGCGCAAAGATCGACCTTGCAATAGCAATGATCACATTAAAGTACACTCAGTCAAACTCAGTGGCTTACGCTTGCGGCGGTCAGGCGATAGGAATCGGTGCAGGTCAGCAGTCGAGAATTCACTGCACGCGTCTTGCAGGTACAAAGGCAGATAACTGGTACTTAAGACAGTCACCTCAGGTTATGGGATTACAGTTTGTAGATAATATCAGACGTGCCGACAGAGATAACGCCATCGACCTTTACATAGGTGAGGATTATATGGACGTTCTCGCAGACGGCGCATGGGAAAATATCTTCAAGGTAAAGCCCGCTGTATTCACAACTGAAGAAAAGAAGGCATGGCTTGCGACTATGAAGGGTGTAGCGCTCGGCTCGGACGCATTCTTCCCGTTCGGTGACAACATAGAAAGAGCACACAGAAGCGGCGTTGAATACATAGCTCAGCCCGGCGGCTCAATTCGTGACGACAATGTTATCGAAACCTGCAACAAGTACGGTATCGCAATGGCATTCACAGGAATAAGACTTTTCCACCACTAATAGGCTCAGTCAACGGGCGGCACGTCCGCCCGTTGTTTTTTTAACATCTATAAAGGTACTACTATGCATTTTACTTACACTGACAAAGACATCCTTGACGGCAGATTTGAATTCAGGCAGACGGGCTCATTTCGTGTACTTTCACCGTTCGCCCAGCTGAAAATAGTTATAGCATGCATCATTGAAGCGATGATCGCTCCGTATACACTGAATGTATTATTAAACGGAGGAGCGGTAGCGAATAACGCCTCAATTATAATAATCAAAATCGCTCTTGCCGTAATTCTGCCGGTACTGCCGATATGGTATATACTGATAGTTGCGGGCGGAGAACAGCAATACAGCTACTATGCCGATGAACGTCTTATGCGTATAGCGAATAAACGCCATACCTATATTTTCAAGTACTCGGACATTGAGAGCGTGACCTACAAGCCTATGACTCTGTTCACAAAGCAAAAAGGCTATACTGTCACTGTTACGACCAAAAATACCACGCTGTTCTTCCGCTACATAATGCCGTCAAACGCAGAATTTTTTACAATTCAATTCACCCCGTTCTATATACTTCAAAATCCGCCGAAGCAGGCGGAAAGGCAAACCGTCCGCTGAATTTTCGGCACAGTAAAAAGTAATGTCAATTAAAATAAATTCCCCTGAGCTCCCGGATAAACTGCTTGCAGTTACGGATATCGATGCGGAGCTTTCAAAAGCACGGGAAGATGAAACGGATTTTGCCGCCGCGGAATTTTCAAGGCTCATCTGCGACAGCACCGACTTCTCTTCCCTTTATTTTAAGAACTGCCTGTTCAAGGGCAGTCGCTTCACAGCCTGCGATTTTTCAAAATGCACGTTTATCGACTGCGTTTTCAAGGGCTGTGATATATCAAACTGTGATTTCACCGAGAGCTATTTCAGAGCCTGCTCCTTTACGTCATGCAAGGCGGTCGGAGCGGCTTTCAAGGGCTCTTATCATAAGAATGTGAGCTTTGACGGCGGCAGTTTTGAGCTGTCGGACTTTCAGCGTTCAAAGCTTCAATCGGTAGTTATAACAGATACCGACTTCTCCTCTGCTCTGTTTTCTTCGTGTGAGATAAAGCAGACGGAGCTTAAAAACGTCACGCTTGCAAAAGCGGTGTTCTTCGGAACTAAGCTTGCGGGACTTGACTTCACCTCCTGTAACATTGACGGTCTTACCGTTTCGGATACGGGAGCGGAACTCAAAGGCGCTAAGGTCGATGTGTGGCAGGCAGCAATGTTTGCAAAGCTGCTCGGGCTTATCGTCGAATGAAAAATAAAAGAAAGGTCATAAAAATATGAACGTACTTGTAATAGGCGGCGGCGGAAGAGAGCACGCCATAATAACAGCTCTCGCAAAATCAAAGAAAGTAGACAAGCTGTATGCCGCACCCGGCAACGGCGGTATTTCAAAATATGCCGAGTGCTTTAATGTAAAAGCAACCGATATTGACGGCTGTGTAGAGCTTGCAAAGAAGCTTCAGCCGGACTACGTATTCGTAGCTCCCGATGACCCGCTGGTTATGGGTATGGTGGACAAGCTCAATGCGGAGGGCTTTAAGACATTCGGACCCAGAGCAAACGCCGCTATTCTTGAGGGCAGTAAGGTATTCTCAAAGGCGCTGATGAAGAAATACGGCATTCCGACAGCGGCATATGAAACCTTTACAGATGCCGACGAGGCTATAGCATACATCAAAAAGCAGAACAGCTTCCCTGCAGTTATCAAGTGTGATGGTCTTGCGCTCGGCAAGGGCGTAATAATCGCGAAGGACGAGCAGGAAGCCGAGAACGCAGTACGTTCAATGCTCCTTGACGGAAAGTTCGGTAAGTCCGGAAGTGAGATAGTTATTGAAGAATTTATGACAGGTCCTGAGGTAACTGTTCTTGCGTTCACAGACGGCAAGACAGTAAAACCTATGATAAGCTCTATGGATCACAAGCGTGCATACGACAACGACGAGGGTCTTAACACAGGCGGTATGGGTACGATAGCCCCGAACCCGCTTTATACTCCCGACAAACAGCAGGAATGCATGGAAAAGATATTCCTGCCCACAATAAAGGCTATGGCGGCTGAGGGCAGACCATTCAAGGGCTGTCTGTACTTCGGACTTATGCTGACACCGAACGGTGCAAAGGTAATAGAGTACAACTGCCGTTTCGGCGACCCCGAAACACAGGTAGTTCTCCCCTTACTTGAAACTGACATTATGGATATAATTGAAGCTATATGGGAAGAAAAGCTCGATACGCTTGATATCAAGTGGAGCGACAAGTCCTGCGCCTGCGTTGTTATGGCAAGCGGCGGCTATCCCGAAAAGTATGAAACAGGCAAGGTAATAAGCGGGCTTGACGAGAACGGTCAATGTGAGGGGGCATTCGTATATCACGCAGGCACAAAGCTTGAGGACGGCAAGTTTCTTACGGCGGGCGGCAGAGTTCTCGGAGTAACCGCTTACGGCGACACTTTACAGGAAGCTCTTGACACGGCTTATAAGGCAGTAGGCACTATAAGCTTTGAAAAGGCGCATTATCGTCACGATATCGGCAAAAAAGCGCTTACCGCATTAAAATAATTCCCAAAAAACACTTGCATTTCATTTCCTTTTATGCTATAATAGCATTTGCGTGTTAGAATAATTTTGGGTTTGTACGATAAACAGACACTCGGACATACCCGTATTCCTATAAGGAGGACATATAAATGGGAATATTAGAAATAATCAGTGCTATTGTTCTGATTATTGCCTGTGTTTTCATCGTACTCGTGGTACTTATGCAGGATACAAAGCAGGGTATGTCGCAGACGATTACAGGCGGTAGTGCGGACAATTATTATCAGAGAAATTCAGGACGTTCAAACGAGGCTAAGTTGAACAGACTTACAAAGATTGCCGCAATAATCTTCTTTGTTGTTGCTCTTGTCGTTAACTTCATCGTTATGTACAGCGGTAACTTCAATAAGACAGACAATTCTTCCGTAAGCTCGACAACATCATCTGTAACTTCTTCGGATGCAAGCGATACTTCATCGGAGTCTTCTGATGCTTCGTCAACAGAGTCATCTTCAGACGCTTCTTCCGATACATCTTCAGACGCAACTTCTGCTGATTCTTCAACAGCCGAGTCTTCATCTGAAACAAGCGCAGACTCATCTGCCGAATAAATAAAGCTTTTAAGGGCTGTCGCATAAGCGGCAGCCTTTTTTGTATGCGTTGAGTTTCGGCGATTTTTATCCGATTTAAGCAAAAGCCGATCAGTTGAAAAAAACGGTCCGATATGATACAATGTAAGCGCGAAACCGAACGAACGGAATTTGATTTGGCGACAGCTGTACGTTTCAATTCTAAGGCTGTTCTAAGCTAACCCTACTATAATATCAATATCGAAAAAGGACGGTGATATTATGAAGCTTCTGTTTGCAGAAGACGAGGTCAGTATGGCTGAGGCTGTTACCGACATTCTGACATATCATAATTATACGGTAGACACGGTTTATGACGGTGCGGACGCTCTTGACTATGCAAGAGCCGAGCAATATGACGGGATAATACTTGATATAATGATGCCGAAAAAGAGCGGCTTAGAGGTGCTCAAAATGCTCAGGAGTGAGGGAAACACCACCCCTATACTCCTGCTTACCGCAAAAGCCGAGGTCGAGGACAGGATAGCGGGGCTTGATATGGGCGCGGACGACTATCTCCCGAAGCCGTTTGTAATGGGCGAGCTGCTCTCTCGCGTAAGAGCAATGCTCCGTAGAAAAGATCAGTTCACGCCCGACATAATGACATTCGGTAATGTATCGCTCAATCTCAGCAGTTGTGAGCTTAAAGGTCCGTTACAGTCGGTAGTACTGCCAAAGATAGAATATAAGCTCATGGAGCTTCTGATGCTCAACAAGGGCATCTACCTCTCCACCGAGGATATTCTCGTAAAGGTGTGGGGCTATGAGAGTGACGCGGAGAGCGGCGCGGTATGGGTGTACATATCATACGTCAGAAAACGTCTTGCCGCTGTCGGCGCTGACATTGAGATAAAAGCAAAGCGCGGCGTAGGCTATACTTTGGCAAAGATCGGAGATGCCGACTGATGGTAAAACAGCTACAGAAAAAATTTATCATATCCGCTATGACGGCGGTAACAATTCTGCTTGTTGTGCTTATAGGCGGGATAAATGTCTTTAATTATCTGACAACGAGCGGCGACAATGACAGGCTTATGGAAATGCTCGGCAACAGCTTTGAAAATTCAACTATGTGGAACGGCAATGATGCCTCCGACAACACTCAGCCGCCACAGGACATAAACGGTACTCAGACAGCTACCGACACTTCAAGCGGTCAGGATAACCCCGATAATCAGGACGATCCCGATTTTCAACCGCCACAGGATAATGGCACAAAGCCGCCAGATGACAAAAAGAACGGCGATTTCGGCAAGCACGACAAGGACGCATTGAAATCCGCAAGATATGCCGCCGCGGCACTGAGTAGTGACGGCAGCATACTGAGAACAGATGTTACTCACATATCATCGCTGACAGAGGACGAAGTGACAGCAATAGCTCAGGTACTCAAAGATACTGCCGAGGGAACAGGCAGCTACAACGGCTATCTGTACCGCATAAGCAATTCGGTACGTACCGGTGGTCGTATCATAATACTGCTTGACAACAGTATGCAGATAAGCTCATTCTTTACGGTACTGTTTATATCTGTCGGTGCGGGAATATTCGGCTGGCTTCTGATGCTGCTGCTCGTTATTCTGCTTTCCAAGAAAACGATCGCACCTGTTGCGCGCAGTATTGAAAAGCAAAAACAATTCGTCACAAATGCAGGTCACGAGATAAAGACACCGCTTGCTATAATCCTTGCCAATACAGACGCAATGGAGCTTCATAACGGCGAAAACAAGTGGAGCAAAAATATCCGTGCACAGACGCTCAGACTCAGCGGACTTATGCAAAATCTTCTTATGCTTGCAAAAATGGACGAAAGCTCCGCAAAGCTTCCGATGTGCGGCTTTGATATAAGCACGGCGGCGGAAGATACGGTAAATGCATTTATAGAGCCTGCCGCTCTCAAGGGTGTGATGATAGAGCAGGATATTCAAAAAGGGCTCAGCCTTAACGGCAACCGCGACAGCATAATACAGCTTATGACAGTGCTCCTTGACAATGCGGTGAAGTACACCGAAAGCGGCGGTACAATAAGAGCAAAGCTCAGCGGCAACGAGAAGAATATAACGCTCAGCATAGCCAATACCTGTGAGCCTATTGACCACCCCGAAAAGCTGTTTGACCGTTTCTACCGCGGCGACAGCGCCAGAACGCAGAAAAACGGCGGCTACGGTATAGGCTTGTCGGTAGCGCAGGCAATAGCGGAGCTTCATAAGGGTACTATTACGGCGGAAAATGTTACTGTAAGCGGCTCAGAGTCAGATACTCTCCCTTCCGCAGACAGCGCAGAAAAAACTACTGCAAATATGCTTATGTTTACGGTTAAGATGTGAATTGAAAAACGGTTTGCAAAGCAGATGAAATCAGCCGCTCGCAAACCGTTTTTAAGATATATGAATTTTCTCATTGCTATTCGCAACGGCACTTCTCCGCCCGACCATATAGCAACTGTGATAATTATCACACCACAGAAACTTCGATCACGATATTTCCCTTTGCGTCTTCGTACCACGTTTCCCATGCAAAATACTTATCCCAGCAGTCGCACTCACAGAACTCCGAATATTCGACATTAAATTCTTCGGCTTCTCCTATCGGCACGAGCCAGCCGCTGCAATCTGCGGCGATAAGTCCGTTTGTTACCTTCTCGTGACCCTCTTTACTGTCAAGAAAGAACACACAGCCTTTCTTTTCAGCCGCCTGCTGAACCTTCTCCATAAATTTTTCAAATCCGAGCGGCTCCCTGGTTCTGAGTCCCGTCATTTTTAATGCACCTTGCCTTTATCTCTTAATAGTATAATAATTATACCACCGCTCTGCTCTTAAGTCAACCGTGATATACAAAGACTCAGAGCCGCCCACTGACCGTGAGCGGCTCTTTGCTGTAAAATTACATCTGGAGCGATTCTATTACCGCCCCTACAGCCTTTATCGCCTTGCCTGTTGCCTTCTTGACATTCTGCGTCTTGTTTGAGGTCATAGCCTTCGTAGCGGCAAAAGCGATACCGCCTGCTACCATTGCAGTAGCGGCACATATCATATTATTGGAAGTTTTCTTGCTCATTTTCCATTATCCTTTCATATCCGCCGTTTTCGGCTCGTTAATATGTTGTGTTTTAAGCTCGGAAATATTGCAAGATAAATTTTACAAGGACAGTTTCCAATAAGACCGCTTTTTGCAGTAAAAAATGCCATTCATACGGCAAACAATCCATATATAAATTTTACATCTCGACAATTCGGAAATTTTATGTTAAAATATAACCGATGTGTAAACAGAAAGGACGATTTTAATGTCACAACATAAAATAATAGCGGCTATCCATGACCTCTCGGGCTATGGACGATGCTCGCTTTCAGTTATAATACCTGTTATATCGGCTATGGGAATACAGGTCTGTCCCGTTCCCACCGCAGTTATGTCTACTCATACCGGCGGCTTTACCGATATAGCCATGGAGGATCTTACAGATCACATTTCCGCCTGCTATCAGCATTACGAAAAGCTCGGGCTGAAATTTGACGCGGTGTACAGCGGCTTTCTCTCTTCTCCGAAGCAGGTAGACTGCTGTCTTGAGTTTCTGCACGGAAACCCGAATTCTCTGAAAGTCGTTGACCCGGTAATGGGCGACAACGGCAAGCCGTACAGCACCTACACTCCCGAGCTTATACGCCGTATGAAGGAGCTTGTAGATGCCGCCGATGTAATTACTCCTAACCTCACCGAAACCTGTATGCTTCTCGGTGAAGAATGCCCTGCGATGATGTCGGTGTCACAGGCGCGCTCATGGCTGGCACGGCTGAGCGATAAGCCGAGGATAGTGGTAATAAAGGGCGTTCCTCTGATCGATGACGACGGACAGAAACTCTCCAATGTCGGCTTTGACAGGGAGAGCGGTAGCTTCTGGCGCATTGACTGGGATCATATCCCCGTTCATTATCCCGGTACAGGCGACATATTTACTTCTGTGCTTACCGCTTCTCTTCTGAAAGGCGAAAGCCTGCCCATTGCGCTCAACCGCGCTACCACATTCACCGAGATCGCAGTAAAAACTACCTACAGCTACGGCACAGAACCGCGCCTGGGTGTTCTGTTTGAAGATTGCCTGAGCTGGCTTATGACAAACACCGTGCTCAGTGATTATAAGAAGCTGTAATACGGATTTATGAAATTTTTGTTTACTTATGACGGCTCTGCCGCATAGCAGAGCCGTCGGATTTTGGAAAAACCTCTTATACATATTAAAATGGGGTCGCAGGGGGCGAAGCCCCCGACAGGGACTAGGGGCGGTAGCCCCAGCAAAATAGCCCCTTTCCCGGGGAAAGGGGTTTGGGGATAGGGATAGAGAATTTGCTGCGTTTTATAAAAAAAGACTTTTTCTACAGACTGACCGCTCTGCCGCATAGCAGAGCGGTTTCACTTCTATTCTTCAAAAAAACCAAAAAAATGTCGAAAAAGGGTTGACAAGCACTGAATTTTATGCTAAAATATTATCTGTTGTCACGGCACAACAAAACCAAGAAGAGTAAAACAAAATTTAAAAAAGTTTTAAAAAACTCTTGACAAGCGGTTTTGAATATGTTATAATGTAACACGTCGATTGACAAAGAAACAAATAAAAAAAAACAAGCTGGTGTAGCTCAGTTGGTAGA
>DJPL01000047.1:31426-31569 GCA_002437415.1 Ruminococcaceae bacterium UBA6413
GGTAGAGCAGCTGATTTGTAATCAGCAGGTCGGGGGTTCGAGTCCGTCCACCAGCTCCAATTTTTTCTTTAATTTAATATGGGAGTGTTCCCGAGTGGCCAAAGGGGGCAGACTGTAAATCTGTTGCGTTTCGCTTCGGTGGT
>DJPL01000047.1:31614-32367 GCA_002437415.1 Ruminococcaceae bacterium UBA6413
CGAATCCACCCGCTCCCACCAAACCCGTAAGATTTATCTTACGGGTTTTTTGTTATGTCCGAAAATTCGTGAGTTCTGCGGCTAATTCGGCGATGTTCGGCTTATAAGCAATGCTACGATTTTACCGATATATTATTCCCCTGCTCCGGACAAATGTATGCAGAATGTATTTCCGCTAGCCGAAGTAAACAATCACGCGCCGATATGTTACTTTATCTAAAAATTATCAAATTTCACCGAAAAAAGTATTGATTTTCTCCAAAAAAGTGTTATAATTTTCTTTAGTGCATTACAGCAGTAATGCTTATCTTAATGCAAAGGAGAAAATTCAATGGGTTACTTAAAAGGAAAAACGGCTATTATTACAGGCGGCGGATATGCGGCTTTATCGGACGGTAGCTGTGGCTCGATAGGTTACGGTATTGCTACCGCTTACGCAAAAGAGGGCGCTAATCTGGTTATCACAGGACGAAACAAGTGCAAGCTCGACAAGGCTAAGGAAGAGCTTGAAAAGCTGTATGACATAAAGGTACTTGCAGTTCCCGCAAATATTGAATCGGGCGCTGATAACGAGGCTGTTGCAAAGTCGGTCGTTGACGCCGCTATAAAAGAATTCGGACATATTGACGTGCTAATAAATAACGCTCAGGCTTCGGCATCGGGCGTAACGATACAGGATCACACGACAGAGCAGTTTGACCTTGCTATATATTCGGGTCTGTATGCGGCATTCTATTATATGAAAGCCTGCTA
>DJPL01000044.1 GCA_002437415.1 Ruminococcaceae bacterium UBA6413
CGCCTGCGTAAAGACGGTCGGTGGGAAGGAAGAATTGTTGTCGGGTACAATGAGAAAAGCCTGCCTATTACAAAATGCGTAACGGCGAAAACAAAAACAGAATGTTCCACTAAGCTCGAAGCGCTGAAAGAACAGTACGGACGCTCTTCCGATAAAATTAAACCGGATATGCCGTTCGGGGATTGGATCGACTTCTGGTATCAGACCTACTGCCGACACACACTCCGTATTACCACAAGAACCGACTATGAAAACCGCATTTACAATCATATCATTCCCGAAATCGGAAAAATTCCGCTGAACAGGCTGTCACAGTCGGATTTACAGCAATTCTACGCAAAGGAAAAGACAGACGGAAGAAAACTGCACGCAAAAACCTACGGAAAGGGACTTTCGGACAGAACGATAAGGGGGATACATGCCAACTGCCGCACTGCTTTACAGCGGGCGGTACAGGACGGTTTGATACGAACCAATCCCGCCGTCGGCTGTAAGCTGCCGCCGAAAAAAGCACGGGAGATGCAGGTGCTCACGCAAAATGAAATTATCCGATTTCTGCATCAGGCAAAGGAAGAAGGTTGCTATGAGCTCTTCTTGCTGGAGCTCGGCACGGGGATGCGGCGCGGTGAGATATTGGCACTCAAATGGAGTGACCTGAACTTCAAAACAGGAGAGCTGCATATCGAACGGCAGGTATATATCATCAAGGCAGAGGTGATTATATCGGCGCCGAAAACAAAAGCCTCAATACGCACTGTTATTCTGCCGCCGTCACTCCTCAAAACTCTCGCAGTGTATAAAGAAACGGTGGATTCGGAATGGATGTTCCCGTCACCGACGGATAACGGCAGACCGATAAATCCGTCATCGGTTAGAAAACGGTTACAACTGATCTTGGAACGGGCGGGCTGTAAAAAGGTGCGTTTTCACGATCTGCGTCACACCTTTGCGACCATGGCGCTGGAGCACGGTATGGATGTGAAAACTCTTTCGGCAACTATAGGCCATGTGTCATCAGCAACCACGCTGGATATTTACAGCCATATCACCGATACTATGCAAAGGCAGGCGGCGGTGCATATAGACCGCAAAATCGGCGGTACAGACGCCCAAATGCCGACGGCTCAGCCGTCGGCAAGGAAAGATACCGCCCCGGTCGAATTCACGCCGTACAAGCCGAAAATACGCAAACCGGGGACGGGCTGTGTCACCATGATAAACGACCACCTGTATGAGGGACGGTACACTCCGACCAACGCCTACGGCAAGCGGGAAAGCCACAATATCTACGCAAAAACAAGAGAAGAATGTGAAGAAAAACTTGCGGAAATGATTACAGAGGTCAAGGCGCAAATCAAGGCGGAAAAAGAAAAAATGACAGGGTGACCGAAAAAGTCACTCTGTCAAAAATTGAGGCGCAGTAGACAAAGAATACAGTCGCTAATTAAAATATTGATTATAAATTTGATTGACAGCTTCAACATAAACAATAAATGACGGATGATCTTTCTCTAACGGATGAGATAAATATAGATTTTTAAGATAAATATATCGCTCTCTTACATCAAGCCATAAATCATTGATTTTGATTTGTTTTACCTTTTGCGCTATGTTGTGAGAGCTTGGAACCTCATTCCAAACATACTGGTCATTACCGTATTCCCAGACATTTTTATTATGAATCAACCTGCACAGTGTTCCATCAGAATTTTTGGCGACAATTGCAACATCAAAACTAAATTCAACTGCAGGTTCATCTTTGAAATGTAACAGAGCTGTCAAGCATGAAGTTGAATCTTGTGATTCGGAAAAGCAAGTCAATCCTTCGGCTTTATCAAGCAAAATACGAACGGTATTTTTTAAATGACGCAGATCATTCCAATATTCGTCAGGAGCTTTAATTATTTCAAGGTTGTAGTCAAGGTCAAACGGTCCATTGCCGTTTCGTGTAACCATATTTCTTGCTCCACTGCCAACAAGAGTAAATTGGGCGTTAATGCATTTTTCTTTAAGTAAGGCACATGTCTTTTTTAAGACATGTGAACAGTCAGAGCGATACCTTTTGCATTTTGACTCATCGACAATTCTGTACATTTTATATTTCTCCTTTTCGCCCATGCCACCCATTCAACACTTTAGTGATAAATCGTTAAATTATATCAGAAAATTTTTATTTGTCAATACTCATTCTGAAAAAATAAGCGATTGCAGTAAAAAATACTGAAATCGCTTAAAAATTGGTCGGAGTGGCGAGGCTCAAACTCGCGGCCTCCGCATCCCAAATGCGGCGCGCTATCAACTGCGCTACACCCCGATAGTTATTAAATTGTGGTCATGTAAGTGGTCAAATCTGTGGTCAAACACATTTTTGACTGCTTTTTTCTTTTTCCGAACCGCCCGAAATTCACACGGTTGAAGGGCTTTCGGCGGTTGGCACCGATAAACGTCAGAAATGCCGTCTATGCTCCCAAAGCAGGCGCGCTACCACCTGCGCTACACCTCGAAATACAATATGCTAAATTCAGCTTTAATATTATAGCACATTAGATTTGAGTTGTCAACTGATATTTGACGCTTCGGATAATTAACTATTGTGCCGTAAATTCCACGCGTAAAAATATCGAACTCAATTTTGAAATTCACATTTGTTAAATGAATAACAGGCTTTTTGAAAAAAGCTATTGACATCGGCAACGAAATATGATAAAATATTTAAGTCGTGGAAAGATGGCTGAGCTGGTCTAAGGCGCACGATTGGAAATCGTGTAACGGTTAATACCCGTTCGAGGGTTCGAATCCCTCTCTTTCCGCCACACGACGCTGAGCATTTTCAGCGTCGTTTTTATATACGGGTATGGTGGAATTGGCAGACACGCCAGATTTAGGTTCTGGTGCGAAAGCGTGCAGGTTCAAGTCCTGTTACCCGTACCAACATTTCGGCTCAACAAACGGCTTTATTATGCGGTTTGTTGAGCTTTTTTTTGCGATTTGTCTGTTTTGGCGACTGTTTGGGGATTACTGATACAAATTTTTTAGACCCTTGGTTTCCCCAACATTTATTATAGAACCTTCATATATTAAGACGATGCTTTTTTGAAAATGTCACACTTTGCTGTAAAAAAAAGCCGCCCGCACGGACGGCTTTTTTATAAGCGTTTTAAGATTAGATTTGCTGTAATAAGTTTAGTTCCGTCAGAACGGTGAATTTGCGGCGGCTCACAACAGCTCATTACTATTGGGTCTCTTTGCGGAGGAAGAAGCCGAGGAGAGAGAAGAGGAGGAACATTCCGAGGTTTGCGACTACTACACTTGCACCTGCGGGGAAGTTGTCGGCATAGTAGGTTATTGCAATACCGACAATATAGCTGACACATGAGATGACCGCAGAGCAAATCGTTACACCGCGGAAGCTTCTGAATACACGCATTGAAGTGAGCGCAGGGAAGATTATAAGGCTTGATATCAGGAGCGCACCCATAATTCGCATTCCAACCACAATAGTAAGGGCGGTCAGGAGCGCTATTATCGTATTGTATACACCCGACTTTACGCCTGTTGCCTTGGAGAAATTCTCGTCAAACGTTACTGCAAAGATCTTGTTATAAAATAACACGAACATTACAAGGACTATCACAGAGCAGATTATGCTGAGGGCAAGGTCGTCATTGCTTATCGCCATGATACTGCCGAACATATAGCTGTTCATATCGGTCGCGCTGTTTGTCTGTGATACGACAATTGCACCTATCGCAAGCGCACTGCTCGAAAGGAGCGCTATTGCGGCATCGCCTTTTATTTTACCGTTGGAGCTTATCCTGAGCAGGATAAACGCGGCTACAATAACCACGGGAATAGATACCTGTAACGGTGCTAAGTTCAGCGCGGAAGCGATCGCGAGCGCACCGAAACCGACATGGGACAGTCCGTCACCTATCATTGAAAAGCGCTTTAGTACAAGGCTTACGCCGAGAAGCGCGGCGCAGAGTGATACAAGAAGTCCGACTACAAGAGCACGGAGCAGAAATCCATACTGAAAAATCTCTAGCATTTTAACCTACCTCCTTTGAGCCTGTGTGGTGGTCGCAGGTGCAGTGACAGTCACAAGTGCTCATCGCATGGAATATATCGGTACTGCGGTACTCGGCGGTAGTGCCGAAGAAATACGCACCGCTCTCCATATGAAGTATCTTTGTGCCATATCTGAGCGCACCCTGCAAATCGTGGGAAACCATAATTATTGTTACGCCTTTCTCGCGGTTTAGCTTGCTTATTATCTCGTACATTTCGGCGGTAACCATCGGATCAAGTCCGGAAACGGGTTCATCGAGAAGCAACAGTTTCCTTGTTGCACAAAGTGCGCGGGCAAGAAGAACTCGCTGCTGCTGTCCGCCGGAAAGATTGCGGTAACTGCGGTGCGCTATGTGGGTTATGCCAAGTAGCTCTATGTTATCATCACACAGCTTTTTGTCGGCCTTTGAATAAAACGGCGAAAGTCCTTTTCTGCCAAGACAGCCCGAAAGAACGACCTCGCGGACGGTAGCGGGAAAGTCTTTTTGCGCGGCGGTCTGCTGAGGGAGATATCCGATCTCGGTCTGCTTTAAACCGTCGCCGAAGATTATTTCGCCCGAAAGCGGAGAACGCAGTCCGAGAAGCGTTTTCATAAGTGTGGATTTACCGCTTCCGTTTTCGCCGACTATGCAGAGATAATCGCCTGCGGAAACATTAAAGCTGAGGTCTTTTACAACAGGCATTCCCTCATAGCCTGCGGTAAGATTTTTGCATTCAATTAAATATGACATAGTAACATCTCCTATCAGCCGTTAAGGGCAACTTTCAGATTTTCAAGATTTTGTTTCATAAGGTCAATATAACTTACGTTGTTTTCGATATCCTGCTTTGAAACGTTATGGCAGGAGTGAAGCATAAGCTTTGTCGCTCCTGTTTCGTCGCACAGGGTATCCGCTATTTTTGTACTGCTGAACTCAAGATAGTAGACAACGGGAATGTTGTTTTCCTTTATCTTTTTTGTGAGCTTTATCATGGTTGAAACACTTGGCTCGGACTCATCGGAGCAGGAGCTGAATGCGGCATGGCAGTCAAGTCCGTACTCGTGCGCAAGATATCTGAAAGGAAACTTGTCGGCAAGCACTATCGTTTTATTTTTTGCGTTGTCAACAGCCGTTTTGTATTCATCGTCAAGTTCTGCAAGCTGTTTATCATATGCGTCCTTGTTTTCGGTGTATGCCTGACTGTTTTCCGGGTCGACCGCGCATATAGCGTCATACACGGCGGAAAGCATAAGACGGGCGTTTTTCGGCGATGTCCAGATGTGCTCATCGGTTTCGTGCTCATGGTCGTGGTCATGGTCGTTGTGCTCGTCCTCGTGTTCGTCTTCATCCTCTTCCGAAAGGGTAGGAACACAGTCGATAAGCTTTACGATCTTGACCTTGCTCGTGTCGTTTGAAATGATAAGCTTGTCTGCCCACTGTTCGTTTTCACCGCCGATGTAAAGGAATATGTCGCAGTTCTGTATTGCGATTATCTCCTTGGCGGTAGGCTCATAGGTGTGAGCTTCACTGCCGGGCGGGAGAAGTATTTTGATTTCGGCGTTGTCGCCTGCGATATGTTTTGCAAGATCATACGGCGGGAAAACAGTCGAGATTATTTTCAGCTTTGTGTCGTCGCTTTCAAAATAACCGCTTTCCGATGAGCAGGCGCAAAGGCTGAGCACCAGTGTCGATGCCGTGAATACGGCAAACAGTTTTTTAAATAATTTCATTGTATCACTCTTTTCCTTTTGCGTCGTGCTGTTTTGCACATTCTCCGCAGATACCGTAAAATACCGTGCGTGAGCTGTCAATAGTAAAATCGTGCTCGGCGGAAATGTGTGCCGCTATGTCTTTCAGATGGTCACACTCAAGATGGATAAGCTTGCCGCATTTAAGGCATTTCAGGTGGAAATGGTCGTGACAATCTTCGCCGCCCGAATACTGATAGCAGGCGCTCTTGCCCTCGCTCAGGATATACTTTCTGACAAGGTGCTGTTCGCAGAGCTTTTCAAGATAGCGGTAGACGGTGGTTTTACCGACCTGCTCGTGTTTAAGAGCATCGGCTATGCTGTCGGCTGTGAGGTGGCTGTCGGCATTTTCTTTTATATATTCAAGTATCAGCTCGCGCTGACGGGTGTTGTATGACATTTTGATCACTCCTCGGAAATTTCTGAATATGAAATTGAAATTCATTTTCAAATCCTTAGCTATTATACTCTTCCGATTTGTGAAAGTCAAGAGGTAGCGGCAAATATTCTTGAAATTCGATGTGAAATGTGATAAAATCAGAGTATACAGTCGAATGCGAGGTATTGATATGGACAAAATACGCATAACAAAAGATGAAAGCGGCGCTGTTGTACTGCGCTTTGACAAGCGTGACGACTGCGTAAGCTATACTGTATATTTCAGAAGAGAAAACGGCAGATTTAGGACGCTTATAACTACCGAGAAAACGGCGGTGAAAGTAAATGCTGTCGACGGACTGTGTTATTTCAGAGTAACAGGACAGACCGCGGGCGGAAGAACCGTAAATATCGGCACGGTCGACACCTCCTCACTGCTCAAAAAAACAAGCTTTATAACTATTGGTTCGTACAACGTGCAGAAGATAACGGAGAGAAGCCCTAAGTTCACGGCGGATAATACATTAAGGCGCATTTCACCGCTGACTGCATTCTTCCCCGAAAAGGCTGACGACAACAACATCGACAGCGGCAAGAAAGCGTTTGAATATATAGAGAAAAACAGGTCGGACTTTTTCATATTCGACTTTTACGGCACGGCAGTCCATGGACTTATAAAGGCGGAAAACACCTTCCTGACAGGCGGCATAGACGGTAACGAAAAGCTTGGCGAAAAACTGCCTAATATACTCCCGCCCGAGGTTTATCAGCCGCTGGTCGATATATTCGCAAAAGAGATACTTAAGCTGTATCCGAGCGATAAGATAATACTCGTAAGGACATTGTCGCCGGAGTTCTACGGCCTGTCACGGCAGGTCAGAAAAAGTACACCGAAGAAAAAGCTGAATGAGTTTCTGTCGAAAATAGAAGCGTACTTTATAAGACAGGTGCACCCTATAGTTATCGACCTTTCGGGAAAGTATTTCGGCGACCTAGCGGTCAAGGGTGACGGCAGGGAGGCTGTGTTTGACAGCTACTATTTTGCCGACTGCGAAAAGGCGCTTGATGAGATCATATCGGGCGAGCCCGGAAGAGTATATAAGGAGCAGGATATCGATTCAAGGCTGGATCAGATCTTGTGCTTCTATGACAGCGCGTGCTCACGAGGTGTGCTTACGGCACTGCTTGACAGAAAAGAGCCCTCGGATACGATAATGTTTCATACATCGAGAGAATTTATCGCGGAAAACAGAGCAGAGCTTAAGGATATAGCGGCACAGCATTATTCAAGCGTTACCGATATATACAGATATTACGACTTCGGCGACAATGTAGAGATGAAAAACGCGGTGAAGGTAATAGCGGCGCTTGAGAGCAACACATTACAGAATGTAACTCACGGCGAGGTTATAAGACTGCTCGACAGGCAGTACAGGATAAAGCGCCCGATAGCAAATTTCATCAGAGCTACGCTTGAGAGCGTACTCGGCGAAAGTGCCGATGTCAATGAGCAAAATCTGCGCTTTATGACAAGGCTTGCGTTTGGACTCTGGGAGGGCTGTGACCCCAAAACCGTGCCGCAGAAGATCGAAGAGTATGAGAGAATACACAATTTCACGCTGATAGATATG
Organism: Ruminococcaceae bacterium UBA6413; assembly: GCA_002437415.1. GTDB lineage: Bacteria > Bacillota > Clostridia > Oscillospirales > Ruminococcaceae > Ruminiclostridium_E. The sequence goes on from DJPL01000044.1 coordinate 7,807, forward strand.
TGGGGCACGGGCGTTATAAAAAGGACGCTTGCTCAGGCAAAGCAGATAAAGATGAACACGGTCATAAGCGGAGAATCATTTGTATGGGCATTCGATAAGCCTCATGCTATCGAAGAAAAGAGATTTTCGACCGCGGACAATTCGGGAGCAAAGGCACTGTCACAGCTTATGAGAACGTCAATTCAGACGCTGGCGGCAAGCTATGCGCGTTGGATCGCGATAGATATGGCTGATGTTATCGCCGATAACGCAATGTACAACGGCGAAGGCTTTACGGTCGACAAGCAGTATGTAAATTCCGACCTTGCCGTTATTCTCGGAAAAGCGGGACAGCCGTTCACTCTTGACGCGGTAAAGGATAAGGAACGCATACTGACAGCCTGCGACAAGCTTTCTGAGCTTGTAAAGCAGAAGTACGGCAGTAATATCATTCTGTGCAGGACAACGCTCAATGATAAGGTTAGAGATCATGACGGCAGGATAAAAGCGCTCGTGACAGACAAGAAGAAATTTGCAAATGCAAAGGCTCTGCTTGAAATGTGCGAGGAAAGATTTATCGCTAATACCGAATGCTATGTGCTTGATAACTCGAAGAATTACGTTTCTGATGAGAACTTCGCGGCAGGCGGAGCGGGAATAGCAAGGTTCGAGGCGGATTTCTATTCTGCGGCGGCGGATTATATTGACTATATTGTGCAGTACAGCCCGGTGCAGAGGTATTTTGACAAGCTGTAAAGCAGTTTGAATGGAGGATATATGAAAAAGATAATTGTAGCATTTATGCTGTTACTCGGAGTTTTGCTTACGGGTTGCAGTAATGAGTTTGCAAAATCCGAATATGATAATAATAAACTGATTGCTGAAACTGCGGACAGGTATTCCAAGAGTGCGGCGGTTGTGAATTATAATGATGATCATCTCACATTCACGGCAGGAAGCTTTGACGGCAGGCAGAGAGTGTGGTCGGAGAGTTACGACAGCGACAGGAACATTCTGATAAGCCTGAAATTCACACTTGAATCCGGTACGGCTAAAATTGTGCATATAGACAGCGATAACAATGTCGAAGTGATTACGGAGTGTGGCGGCGGTAAAACAAACGATGATATCATTGTTTATAACATTGCAATGAGTAAGGGCGAGAACCGCATTAAAATAGTCGGATATGAATGTAAAGAGCTGAATATCGATATGAAGATAAACGGCTGAATGTGAAACTACCCGTGAGAATTGCTCATGGGGTAGTTTGATATCTTTTTTTGTTACAACGTTAATCATCGAGGTTTGAGTACATAATCTGCTCCGATGTTCCCGGAAGATGCATTCGGTTGTTGTTACAGCCCCTGATAAAAGGTGTGAATATGATAAAGCCCCGTGGGGAACATTCCTCACGGGGCTTAAAGTTTTTATACGCTGATTACTTGATATCTGCGTGGTGTGCCTGAATTGACTTAACGCCGAAGTGCTTGTTTGTCTTAAGCGACTTTATACCCTCGATGCTTGCCTTTGCAGCCGCCATTGTAGTGATATAAGGTACTTTATGTCTTATTGCAGATTTACGGATATAGCTGTCGTCGCTTACGCTTGTCTTGCCTGCGGGAGTGTTGACGATAAGCTGTATCTCGCCGTTTGTTATTGCATCTGTAATATTGGGTCTGCCCTCATACATCTTTTTGATACGCTCTGCGGGAATACCTGCTTCCTTTATCATCTCATAGCTCTTGCCTGTTGCAAGGATACGGAAGCCAAGTTCGCTGAATGATTTTGCAATTTCAAGAAGCTCAGGCTTATCTCTGTCGCATACGCTGAGGAGAACCGTGCCTTCAAGGGGCAGTCTTACCTGTGTTGCTTCCTGTGCCTTGTAGTAAGCCTCACCGAATGTGGGAGCTATACCGAGCACCTCGCCTGTAGAGCGCATCTCAGGACCGAGAACAGGATCGACCTCCTGGAACATATTAAAGGGGAATACCGCTTCCTTGACACCGTAGTGGTTTATTACCTTGTCGTGAAGCTCCGGTACGGGTGAGGGCTTGCCTGTCAGCGAAGATGTGATTATCTGAGTAGCAAGCTGAACCATATTGATATTGCATACCTTTGATACCAGCGGTACTGTACGCGATGCTCTGGGGTTTGCTTCAAGGACATACACTGTGTCGTCTTCAATTGCATACTGCATATTCATAAGACCGCATACGTTCATTTCAACTGCGATCTTCTTTGTGTAATCCTTGATCGTTGCAACCTGCTTTTCGGTGAGGTTCATAGAGGGCAGGATACAAGCGGAGTCGCCTGAGTGAACGCCCGCAAGCTCAATATGCTCCATAACAGCGGGAACAAAGCAGTTTGTGCCGTCTGAAATAGCGTCAGCCTCGCACTCTGTAGCGTGGTGCAGGAAACGGTCTATCAGTATAGGACGGTCGGGAGTTACGCCGACTGCCGCCGACATATAAACCTTCATCATCTCGTCATCGTGAACTATCTCCATACCTCTGCCGCCGAGAACGTATGAGGGACGAACCATAACAGGGTAGCCGATACGGTTGGCAATTTCAAGCGCTTCGTCAACATTTACCGCCATTCCTGATTCGGGCATGGGTATTCCGAGCTTGTCCATCATTGCACGGAAGTGGTCGCGGTCTTCCGCAAGGTCGATCGTTTCGGGAGTTGTACCGAGAATGTTTACGCCGTACTTCTTAAGGTCGCTCGCAAGGTTGAGCGGTGTCTGTCCGCCGAACTGTGCGATAACGCCGAGCGGCTTTTCCTTGTCGTGTATCGAAAGTACATCTTCAAGAGTAAGCGGCTCAAAGTAGAGCTTGTCAGATGTATCGTAGTCTGTTGAAACCGTTTCGGGGTTGCAGTTTACAATGATAGACTCAAAGCCGAGCTTTTTGAGTGCCAGTGCCGCATGAACACAGCAGTAGTCAAACTCGATACCCTGACCAATTCTGTTAGGACCGCCGCCGAGGATCATTATCTTGGGCTTGTCGCTGACAGGGCTCTTATCCTCGTCAAGGTGATAGGTAGAGTAGTAGTAAGCCGCATTTTCTGTGCCGCTTACATGAACGCCCTCCCACGCTTCCTTAATGCCGAAGCCTATACGCGCGTTTCTTATCTCTTCTTCTGTTACTTCGAGAAGTGAGCTTAAATAACGGTCTGAGAAGCCGTCAAGCTTAGCCTGCTTCAGCACAGCCTTTTCGGGAACTGCACCCTTTATTTTCAGCAGAGCTTCTTCTTCGTCAACGAGCTCCTTCATCTGCTGTAAGAACCAGTCCTTGATTTTTGTAAGAGCGTGTATCTCTTCAATAGCTGCACCCTTACGCAGTGCTTCATATATAACAAACTGTCTTTCGCTTGTGGGGTAACTGAGCTGTGCTAAAAGCTCTTCCTTGGTCATATCGTGGAAGTTCTTTGCAAAGCCAAGCCCGTATCTGTCCTTTTCAAGCGAACGGATAGCCTTCTGGAAAGCTTCCTTATATGTCTTGCCGATGCTCATGACTTCACCGACAGCTCTCATCTGTGTGCCCAGCTTATCCTCAGCGCCTTTGAACTTTTCAAATGCCCAACGTGCGAACTTGATTACCACATAATCGCCGTCGGGGTAGTACTTATCGAGCGTGCCGTACTTGCCGCAGGGGATATCCTTAAGCGTCAGACCGCAGGCAAGAAGAGCTGAAACAAAGGCGATAGGGAAGCCTGTAGCCTTTGATGCGAGTGCGGAAGAACGCGATGTTCTGGGGTTTATCTCAATAACAACAATACGTCCTGTTTCGGGGTCGCGGGCAAACTGGCAGTTACAGCCGCCGATAACCTCTATAGATTCGATAATGCGGTAGGACATATCCTGAAGCTCTTTCTGAACGTCCTCGGGAATTGTAAGCATAGGAGCAGAGCAGAATGAGTCACCTGTATGCACACCGATAGGGTCGATGTTTTCGATAAAGCAAACGGTGATCTTGTTGTTGTCGGCATCACGGACAACTTCAAGCTCAAGCTCTTCCCAGCCAAAGATGCATTCTTCAACAAGTACCTGATTTACGAGCGAAGCCTGTAAGCCTCTTTCACATACGACCTTGAGCTCGTCAACATTGTATACCATACCGCCGCCTGCGCCGCCCATTGTATAGGCAGGACGAAGAACAACAGGGTACTTAAGCTCTTCTGCGATTTTTACAGCTTCATCAACGGAGTAGGCAACCTCGCTTCTCGGCATACCGATACCGAGATCCTTCATAGCGTTCTTGAACTCGATACGATCCTCGCCGCGCTCGATAGCGTCAACCTGAACACCAATCACCTGAACATTGTACTGCTTGAGTACACCCGCTTTGTCAAGCTCGGAGCAGAGGTTAAGACCGGACTGACCGCCGAGGTTAGGCAAAAGTGCATCGGGGCGTTCCTGGTCGATGATCTGTGTAAGTCTGTCGAGATTGAGCGGTTCAATGTAGGTGATGTCCGCAACATCGGGGTCTGTCATAATGGTAGCGGGGTTGGAGTTTACGAGTACTATCTTATAACCCAGCTTCTTCAGAGCTTTACAAGCCTGTGTGCCCGAATAGTCAAACTCGCAAGCCTGACCTATGATAATAGGACCTGAACCTATTATCATAATTTTGTTAATGTCCTGTCTTTTTGGCATATTTCTCTTCCTAACCGCACTTTTGCCGTGCGTAATTTTATTTGCCGTATTATTGGCATATTTTCTTATGTTAATAATATCACAAAATCCGCCCGAATGCAATAGAAAACTTCTTAATATGGCAGATTTGTCCTTAAAGTAACATTTTATGGCTTGATATGAAGCTGCGGATACGAATAAAGCCGACCCACAGAACCGGATCGGCTGATGATATTCGATTAAGCTTTTTCAAATATAAGAATTTTCTGCGCTATTTTTCTGAGCAAAGGAAGCTTTTTGAACGGCTTTAAAATCGGCATTATAACTGCCATTCCGCGGACTATATCGTCATTTTTGACGCATTTAAATCCGTCTGCCGCTTTTCCTAAATCTTCAAAGGTGTCCGCGCCGAACACGAATTTTGCGCCCGTGTCCTGAATGGATTTTTCGGTGTGCTCCTTGTTGACCCATCTCTTGGCAAGGCATTCCATAAACACTGTTGCGTTATCGAATTTATCTCTGATGATCGACAGCATTTGTGCGTTTTCTTCAGCGGTAAGGTACATTGAAAGTCCTTCTATTATAAAAAGCATCTTTCCTCTTTTGGTGACCTTATCAGCCCAAGCGGGATCTGTCGCCGAAATGCCTATCGTGGACACCCTGCCTGATTCGTTATATATTGCGTCACGCACTTCGATAGTTTCGGGCAGGTCGACATTGTACCATGTTATTCTGCCGTTATCCATGCGATAAAATCTTGTATCAAGACCGCAGGCAATGTTTACAACGGTGCAGTCAGGATTTTTGTCGATGAAGTCTTTTACCAGCTCGTCAAATACGATCGTTCTTGCAATAACTCCGTCGCTCATGGTTGAATCTTTTTCGGCTTTTGAAAAGTCATAGTCAATTTTTTCGACAAGCTCTATTGCTTTTGCGTCGTAAAACTTAGCGTTCTTTTTCCTTGAATACTTGGCTCTTGCGTAGAAGCTCTGCAACATCGTTTCGGCAGAGCCTGTAAGCAGAGGGTTGATTTTCTTTTCTTCCATATTAACTCCGTATAAAACACAAAAAATCGGTTAATCTAAACTAACCGAAAAATATTTTATCACATCATCGCCGCCGTGTCAATAATATACCCGATAATATTATACTGTTATACCGCAGACGGAAAACGATAACAACAGTTCATAGTCGGAATTTTCGGAATATCGGAATAAAAATGAAAAAAAGACTTGACAAAGAAGCTAAGATTTGCTATAATAAATCACGTTGTAAAAATCGCTTTGGCATTTTTACGGTTTTCGAGCCACTAGCTCAGGCGGCAGAGCACCTGCCTTTTAAGCAGGGTGTCCCGGGTTCGATTCCCGGGTGGCTCACCAATAATCCCTTTAGCAATGCGGATTTGCGCAGTTGCTAAGGGGATTTTTTGTATCACAAAACAGTTGTTTGTAATACAAAATTAAGCCGCAGCTGCGCCGATCGAGTAATCAGACGTGTTATTTTGAATTACAAAACGGCACGGCAGAACGAATATACCGTTCGATATGATTCAGATTAACAAGCAGCTTTTCTTTTTTCAAGATTTCATCATCAACAGACGATAAATAACGCTTGCGTTCTGCAATCTTCTTTTCCAACTTTGGAAGCTCGTCAACATAAGAATGAACCAATGTTTCAATCTTTTCGGAAAGACCTACACCGGACATCGACATTAACAAGTTGTAAGTTTCTTCGGTCAATCTGATTGACTTTTGTATGTTCTTCATTTGTATCTATCCTTTCATTATTCACCATATAATCAAGATGACTTCTATGCTTACTTTGAAGCAGTCGTTTATTTTGTGCCAAATGTAAATACATTGATGTAACCTGTAGATCTGAATGACCTAATATCAATCGTAACGTTTCCAAGTCGCCGCCGTCAACAAGATAATTTGTAGCAAATGTGTGACGCAATAAATGCGGGTGCAATCTATCTATACCGGTGCACTTTTTCAATTTTTGAAATACCTGTTTTATTGTATTCGCATTACAAGCATTACCGAAACGATCCACGAAAACAGGATCAGATCCGACAGCTCCGGCACGATAATAAACTATGTAATGTAGTAATACTTCATGCGACAATTTGCCGAGCGGAACAAATCTTTGCTTGCACCCTTTACCCGTAACAAGCAAAAAATCATGTTTGAGATCCACATTACACATCTTCAATGATAATATTTCACCACGGCGAAGACCGCTATCACACATAAGGACGGCCCAACAACGATTACGACATTCCAAGACAGTGTCGCCGAAACAATCAATTATCAATTGTATTTCTTCATCGTCAAGCGGTAATTTCTCTGTTTTGTGAACCTTAGTTGTTTTTAGCTTTCTGCTAAAGTCAGGAATCAGATCTTCCTGAATGCAGAAATTATAGAACGCCTTTACAGCTCTGACGTGACTGTTTACGCTGGTACTTTTCAGCGGCTTGCCGTTGTGTTCATATTCGTGAAGTAAAAAGGAACAATAAGCCTTGTAATTAAATATCGTCAGATCATCAAGTGTAGAATCGATACCAAGCCAGCGGAAAAATGCGCCGAGATTTTCTCGATACCATATTAGCGTTTTAGGGCTGTTGTTGCGAAACAATTGTTCATCAACAAACATTTCAAATGCTTCTGTAACTTTCATCATAAACCTTTCATCACCCAATCGTCCCCGACAGGAACATAACTTGTATTACAATCACACTCGATCGCCGGCGCAGCTGCAGCTGTGTTTGTATTACAATTATTATTTTCGGCGGCAATACGTGCTTTGTATTCATTGATAATGCGCTTTTGATGTACATTTAACGACTGACCACGCAAGCGCAATTCTTCCAGAAACTGAGTTAACCCCACACATTTTATATAAGTGTCTACAGAGTTGCCAGCCTGATGAAAGACGTAACGACCTATACGGGACAAATTATAATCTACTGTTTTGGGCGTGTATAACTTAACCTTATTGCAATTGCCTAAGAATTTATCCCAAAACTTTGACGTTTTCCAACGGCGTTTATTACTATCGGATTTATTGGGTTCGACAAATCGCAAATAGTTCTTCAAAATACCGCAGTATTTTTCACCCAAGGGAAGTTTATTTCTTATAAAATTCAGAGCATATTCATCTTTAAAAACCGTTTCGCAACGAATCCAATGCCGACCGTCTGTATATCCTCTTTCTCGAGCCTTGTCATATACTCGGCAGTACATATCAGACTGGCGAACACCGAATTGTAATGACCATGAATCGACCTCACGAGTAATACTGTCAACTATCTGCGCTTTATGCGTTTTGCTGACGTATTCACGATTTAATGTTTTCATGACCATATTACGTATATCAAATATGCCGTCATGATCATCAAATGCAACGTCTAAACGTGTAATGTGATAATTATCAGTATCTAACGCCATTTCAAATAAACGCCACCAATTACCGTCAGTATACGTTTCAAAATCACGGCAACCTTGCCCGGTAAACTCTATCAAAGGATAATCGGCACTTTTCTGATTGTGATTATAATGTATAGACATACCATCAAACATAACACGATTTTTATAACCGTAAAATCCGTATGTATCTTCAAATTTAACATCTGATGTAAAGCCGATTTTATCAATCAGACTTTCTACTGAATCAACTTTGCTTGTCATGGCAAACCAGTCATATAAAATGATGTTCTTTCCTCGTTTCTCCGAGCCGAAATACGGATCTTCATCTTTCCAGCCGGAGATATTGTCCGGATCCATAACTTCAAGCGAAAAACTACCTTTTAATTGTTCCATTATTAACCTCTATGTTGTGCACGGACAGAGCAGAGCTCGGAATAATCGGCTGTGCATTCCGCAAGGTAATCATCAAATGCTGCTTCGGCTGCGTCAATCAGATCATCGTCAGAACAATCTACATAATCATTTGTAATCGCATCAAGAAAATCATCATATGATGATTTTACAGTGTCACAATCATATTTTGCTGGTGCAATAGCAGTATCATCACAATTATCACCGAGGCAACAACAAGATAATCTATCATCGTAAAAAAAACAGTCTTTACAATCGCACATTTTAAGCACCTTCTTTCTTTTCCCGCTGGGCGTTAAATTCCGCAGGAGATATTATTTTTACCGCTTCAGGTACAGGTAATGAATCATCGTAATCATCAAACATCGCAAACGTATCATAAAGACGAGTAATACGCTTACGGATATTGAAAAATTCTTGCGTGCATTTTTCGTTATTAACGTACCACATTTTTATAGCTACAAACTTTTTGTGCAGTACAAATATCAATAGCCAACCTTTAAGACCAAACCCGGCAAGATTACGATGCTTGATATTATACTCAACAAGTCCACGAATTTGACGATCTATAGCACGGTCGTTTTGAGTAATCAGAATAAAATCATAACCGTAATGACGACTTAACGCTAAAAACTGTAACCACTTAGCACGAGCTTTATTATTAAATTCACGGGAATTGAAAATAATATGACATTCATCGATAACGACAAGTGTCTGATCTTCCTTGTTCGGCTTATGGTGTTCTTTGAAAAACTGAAGCAGATAATCAACAGATATTGATAGCAACGGAACGAATGTAAAAATACCTTTGTGATGCTTATTAACTTTTATCGGGTATGTAGATATAACATTTTTTCCTTGACGAAGCCATATATCTATACGCTCTGTAGCGTGATAGCTCTTTCCTGATCCGGGAGTTCCGGTATACAGAGTTAGCATAAAATCATCTCCTTATTATAGGTGGGACCCCGCTCGCACTCACGGCGAGCACCCCACCTAAGATATAGCACTGATTTTTCGTAAAATCAGCTGATAAACGTAATACACGGCTATGCAGCCTATCCATGATCCAGCGATGATTAACATCTGAGAAATCGGTACATAGTAATTAACATAGCCGAGCATATCCTGAATAGGTTCAGGCAATTCAAGTTTTGAAAATGGCGATGTTGGCAATAACGCTAAAACCCATTCGAAAACCTTTTGGAATACGTCATTAATATTTTTTATGAAATCGTTCATAAAATCACCTACTTCTGAATCATCTTAGGCGTGATCTTGATCAAGAATGCCACAAACAGAACATAAAAGCTTGTCCTGATGAGACACTGAACAATATCAATACCGCCTATCTGAAACTGCGTGAAATCAAGCGTAAAACTTTCATCTACATTTACTTCTATATCAGACCAACCGAAAGAAGTCTGAATCGGAACTGTAAATATAGGCTTTTTTTCTTCGGCTACAAAAATAGTAAGTAAACGATACAAGTCAAACGGCAACGAAAACGGAAATTTATCGGTTATAGAATCAACGTCGGGTGTATCTATGTCACCTGCGTTGCCTTGTTCTATTACCTTTTCGGCTTCCTTTGTCTGCTCGTTGGTAACCGTAATATCTTTTGTCTTTGCGTCAACATTAACAGTACCTTTCGCAGTGCCTGTGCCGACCCCAGCAAGCCCCATATTTCCGATAGTGTTTTCTACACCGGTTAGCGGGATTGTAACGGTTTCCTTATTCTGTTCCAATGTGCCTTGTTTCGCTGCAGAGCAAAATGCCGCATAATCTTTATCAGATACAGCACAAAAACCATAACCTTGAACTACATCAAAATCATCAGTAGATTTTCCAGAATAAGCAATTTGATATTCAGACGATATCGCCTGAGTTACTGTATCAGAAGAAAAAATACCGCAACCGACAGAATATTGTATCTCATCACTCTTTAATGTAATATTCGTACTACAACTAAAAAACATATCTTCAATAGTATCAAAATAATCATTCCAACCGCTGAAAGTCATATTTGCAACGTTATCGAATTTATACTGACTGGTACTAAATCCTACAGAAACAGTTGACGAACGTGCTGAAAAGCGCATAATATGAAGCTTACTATCAGCTACGAAATATGGAACAAAATGCATATATCTACCCGAAGTAGGTTTACCGTAAGTTTCAGCTTCCCACTGAGCTACGGCGTTACTGCTGATTGACCAACCGTTATAATTAGCGTATATGTAAGACGAAATAACGCTATAAAGCGTCTGTGCACGCTTTGATCCGTCCTTACTTTTATAACAACCAAAGCTCTCATAGACATCAGTTACTGCATTACACCATGATGTAGTCGGCATTGATATATTGCCGTCTTCATCAAAGTTGATTTCTATAGATCCGTCTTCCAGTCCCTCGTTTATTGCTTTCTGCATTTCAATCAACATCTTGTCGACAGACGTTCCGCCAACAGAATTGAAATCTATATTGTCAGGAATATTAACCTTGCTGGTGTCGATTTCTACTTTTGTGACCGGATGGATCGGGTCTTTCGCTGACCCGTCAAAATCTTCTTCCCAATCGGTATACAAGTTAACAGCGTCCTGAAATGCGTCTGTGAAGTCATAACCTTCACCGCCGAACATCTGATTAAATAATGTACCAAGCAATAAAGACCCAGCAACCGAAGCACCAACCAGAGCGGCAGTAACAACAGCAGAAGCGGAAGTTATCATATTTGTTATCAATATTCCGACGATACACACGGCAGTCAGACCGCTGATGAAACGCTTGCGCATTTGTATTACACCCCCTATTAGAACTATAGCCCCATTACAGGAACGGGGCTACTTGTGTTACAAAATCAGTTACTTGACTTTGTGAATACTTTCTTGACAGTCTTTATCAGCCACATAACACCGAAGATGATCAGAGCAACGCCGAAAGCGCCGAGAATAACAGGAACAACGGCGGTTACAAGCTCACCAATAGAGCCCTGAAAGCTATCACCCGCCTGCTTGATAACACCACTCATAGTGGGAGCAGAAGTGCCTTCTTCAGCAAAAGCGGCAACACTCATAACAGCAGCAGCTAAAGCACCAGTTACGCAACCTGCAACGAGCTTAGACTTAGACTTTACCTTTGAAAGAAAATTCTTGATCATATTATTACCTCCTTGATCAATAGTAATTATGCTTAAAAACAGCACTATAAATCGCTGTACAAGCCAAACCTAAGAGCCATAGCAAAGACCCCATTCCGACGCCGACAACAACGCCGTATATGATAAAATCAACCACATTATCACCTCCGGAACAATCTTACAAGGCTCGTTCCCCAGATAGCCGAAGCTACAAGCAAAATATAAGCTAATAGCTCACGAATATCTATTAGTAATTCGATTTCGGTCATAATGTTATACCGACAATCTTCTTTTTCGGATCAAACTCGACGTTTACGATTTCACCGATTTTTTCAATCAGCTTTTCGACCGGGAGCTTGAAGCTCTCGAATACATTGCGCTGAATGAATTTTGATTCTGCAACATTGCCGTAAGTATTGGAATCAGGATAAGCGATAAAGACTTTTACACCGTTTATATCGTTACCGTCTCTGCTCTTGAAATCCATATCCTGTACACCTACTAATGAAACTTTCATACTGCTTTACCTTCCTTTCTGTAGAGTTTCTATGTCAAACGTTTCCGTTTGTTCCATTATAGCACATTGTGTTCTAAAATGGAACTGTTAAATGTGCTAAAAAAGAACGTTATCAATTAGTAATTGTGCTATAATTGAACAGAGGTGAGGCAATGTTTAAGGAAAACTTTACTCAAAACTTGAAAAGAGCAAGAGAAAACAGGAAATTTACACAACAGTATGTAGCGGACTATTTAGGAATATCACGATCCAATATAGCCAAATACGAACTGGGAACACTTGAACCAAGTATTGAAGTTATCGGACAAATTGCCGAACTATATGAAGTTAGTACCGATTGGTTATTCGGAATAATAAAAAAGAATTGAGGGTGAAAAATGGAAGGTTGGATTTGTTTAGGAATATTGATTGTAATAATCGTAATACTAAATTATAACGTTAATAAGAAAACGGCTAAAATAAAGAAAGAAAATGAACAATTAAAAAACGGTACGTTTGTTAATGAAGAAGAGCTGATTGAAGAAGAACAGAAATCTACAAAATTTCCGTATTATTTGGAAAAATCGTTGCTGACAAATAAAGAAAAAGCGTTCTACATCACGTTGAAGCCAATAGCAGATGAAAAGAATCTTATCATAATATCAAAAATGCGTCTTGCGGATATCTTTAAGGTGCCGAAAGACACATACAATAGTATTAAATGGTTTAACTATATCAAAGCTAAACACGCAGATTTTGTATTGTGCGATGTCAATTTCAAACCACTGATGATTATTGAAGTAGACGATAAAACGCATCAATATGAAGATAGAGCAAGAAGAGATAAATTTGTTAATGAAGTATGCAGACAGGCAGGAATACCGATACATCATTTTTACCAATGGGACGGAACAGAGGGAGTAAAAAAGATACTATTCCCAGAACCAATAATCAATGAAACTATAGAAATGAAACAACTGCAGTAACAATCCACGCTGTATTACAAACACAGCTGCAGCTTCGCCGGCGATCGAGCGTAATTGTATTACAATCAACACCGCTGTTTCCGTGTATATAAAAAAACAGCGTCAACCGCAGTGATAGTGCAGGGTTAAACGCTGTTTGACTGTACAGGCTACCCCCCTATTAGCATAGGGGGGTTATACCGCCATCATGGCGGCTTTTTTGTTTTTTAACGATATTTTATTAACGCCGACTGAACATCGGTGAATGGGGCGCAGGAAACGTCAGAAATCAGAATACGCTCAGGAAAGCCGGGGAAATCAAGCGAATAATCAGGAAAATCAGAGATTTTCTCCGACTATCCGCTTTCTTTCTCCCGCCTTTCTCCGACCGTATTCCGATTTTCCGGCGTTTCTCCGCTTTGGTGGTGGGCGTGCGTATTTCTAATTTCATTTCATTTAAAGCACTTGACAAATTATGAAGAGTGTGCTACAATATAACCACAGTCAAAGAAAACTTTTAAGCAGGGTGTCCCGGGTTCGATTCCCGGGTGGCTCACCAAAATTTTATTTTACACTTTTAAGGATACTACGATGATAGTGTCCTTGAAGCTGTAAATAAAATCATATATTACACAGCAGAGCAGGTGCAAGGAAATGCTCCGCTGTGATAATATACAAATTGACCGTCGCTTTGTTACTTTTGACTTTGACGCATCCGAAACGAATTACAGCAATACAGCTACGTTCGGTATCCGCCCTTTCTTCGCTCGCTGATATTCAGCAGATACAAACAATTTTGTATCCCATGCCGGAGATCGGCTGTCATCGCAAAGTCTTGTTATCGCAAAGTTGGCTATTCAATTTGTACTGCCTTATGGTTGCGGCAGGTGGGGATATACATTGCGGAATTTACGCATTGTATATCATGTATATAAGTCCTTTTGGAGAAAGGTTACTATATATGGCAGATCATCCTTACTGGAAATATTCCGATGAAGAACGAGAACACAAAATCGGTGTTATTCAAAATCAGAAGAAAACCGATAACGGTGTTTATTATCGCTTGCTTGAGAATTTGTATAACTACTATGTATCAAAAGCAAATAGCGATGGTACAGGCGATAAATGTTACTCAGATATAAAAGAGATGATGGCTACTACTTTCGCAGGAACAGACGCATATCGTTCTGTACCTGTGCTACTCGGTTATCAGAGAGATCTGATTAAGTTTGATTACATAGCACTGAAAAAAGATGATAACGACAAATGGTATGTCGAGATTTTAAGACCGCTTGACTTCTAAAAATAAAGTCAAGAAGAAACTGTAATTACTCGAGCGTTTTCAAAGTCTTCTAAAATTAGATCTTTTTCCGTTAGTATGCATTTAGCTTTTCCGAGCACTCGATTATACTCTATTTCGTATCCGAAATAGCCATCGGTAAGCTTTTTCGTTTCATCTGTTATAATGATGTTACCTTTTGTACAATAAAGTTCTTCTTCTTCGTTATTGTTGTTACAGCTTCTAAAAGAAGGTAAGCAATAAATTATGGTATCATCATTATCCGGATAACCAAGACAGCATATTGCTTTTGTCAGCAGTTCCTGAAAGTCAATAATAAATTTCATATTGTGATTGCTCCTTTAAAAATAAAAAACAAGAGTTTCCAGCCGATAGGTGAAAGATGAAAATCAGCTGAAAACCCTTGCTAAAATGTATGTGATGTGCTATACTGATAGCACAATGAAAGCACTGATACACTAAGCTCGAGAGATGTGTTGTTTACATCTTTCCTGTTATCGGTAGAGTGATTCCTGCAAGAATCGCTCTATCTGTGTTAGGTGTTTTTTTATTTACCCTTTTATTATACAGCACTTTTACACTTTTGTCAATTAAATTCAAGTAAGATATAGTATGCAGAATTGACAAAAATACGGGTGAGTGTTTGTGCAATATTTTCATTTAGTGAAGTGCTGAAGAATGATTCTCAGGGGATAGCAGTCATTAGAGCCATATATTTTTCTGATTTTCTCTTTTTGATATTCTGATGCTTGATCTAAAGACAATGCATTAACGCATTTTTCAATTGTAGGTTGTGCCGGTTGAGTTTTATATACCCATAAATTGATATCAGACAAAGGCTCAAAGGGATCTAAGTACGGATAATATCTTCAAAAGTGTGTTTATTTTCATTTAAACACTTAATTACTGTTTCATAAAGATTCATATTTTACCTCCATTAAGAAAGGGCTTATTATGGAAAGCTTGCAAACAGTCGCTTTTATATGAAATGTGCTACCTGTAGCACATTTCATATTACATAACACCAAATGACAGACTGTTCAATGAGTAACAATCAAGTTCGCAAGTTCCTCTTTGAGAAATGATTTGATATACGTCCGAAATTGTTAATTTGGTTTCTACTTCCGTTGCAAAGAATTTCTCATCAAAAATATCAATGTTTTTACTGAGGATCTCATTCACAGTATATCGCGGATGATTTGCATAGTCCTTATCAACGAAAACTTTGTATCGAACGGTATCGGTAGAGCAAATGCTTAAAGCATCACCGTTTTCAAAAATACATATTATGTTTTCATCGGTTAAAACGCTCCGCTCAGGGAGGAACTTTTGAAAATCACAATTTTTATCGGATATATTTTCTCCGATAATGGCTTTGATTGTGAATTCATCAATCTGATAATTTTCTGTAAGTGTGTAAGACATAATAAATACCTCCGTGTAGTAAAAAAAGCGTGGCTACGAGAGCGGTCACGCTTTTTAATGTTTTGTGCTACTGGTAGCACATTTCAGTTAAAGACTTTTAGTAAAGAAAATACCACTTGGTCTTTCTTCTATGTCAAAGCCGTTCTTTTTGTAAAAATTAATTAAATTATCTTTCCCGATAGGAGATTTATCCCATAACATACCATGAATCGTTTTAATACGATTTGATTTTGCCCAGTCAATAATAATTTCAAGACACTTCGTACCATATCCCTTTCGATATGTTGAAGCATCTAAATTTACAATTTCTAATTGGTCTGCTCTGATTTCAATATCCGCCTTTACAAGCCAACCTCTAAAATGAGAGCAGTTGTATAGATTAAATAAATACAATTCAAACTCTAAGGAGTGATAGTTGCGTATATAGTTGCATTGAAGTGCGACATATTCATCGTTTTCTCCCCAAAAAACTAAACAGGCATTAGTCGAATAATGAGTTAGTATGCTTTTCAAATTATCGAGTTGATTTTTCAAACGCAAATTTTCATAAGAAATATCATCACAATAGGTTTTCTGCTTATCTATATAACTGCAGAGCAATTCTATAGTTTTTTTCTTTGAACAAAACATTTCTCATTCTCCTAAAATAATTAAAAAATACTCATTCCACTTGCCTTTATGTGATAAATATGGGTTTGCGGCTATATGATCGAAAATTTCGCTTGCAAGTTGTTTTGCAAGCGACGGTTTTTCTTGATACAATGGCAGCAAATAGCGTCGCAGATAGTATGTGTAAGCGGCACCGCACTTCAAGGCACAGCTGTTAAATGACATATCTTTAGGCGATATTTTCCCCGTTTCGAGTTTTTTATAAACATTATGCTGATAGTCATCGGCTACCATAAGCATAGCTTTTTTCTGCGAATTTGTCAAGAGCTCAAACTCTTTGATATTATTTATATTTGCAAGAAAATATAAATCATTGATTCTATGTGCAGAATCAAGTTTATTGTTTATAATTTTGATTAAATCCATTTTCATTGCAATTGCTCCTTCATGAATTTATTTACCTTCAGAAATAAAAAAGCTATAAATCCATTATACAAGCGGTATAACAACAATAACTCCTGCAAGTCCGATACCGAAAAATTCAGAAAACTTAATCCGGAAGGGCAAACAAAAACCGAAAAAGTCCCGCATATATCTTTAATATAGCAGTATCATATTCGTATATAAAAGATATTCTGTCTTTCTGAAGGTAGTATAACTGGGTATTGTATAGACCTTAAATTCGGGGGGCTACCCCTGTTTTTCAAAAAAACAATGCAATAAACACATTTACCCACTTGACAAATGCTGCCGATAGCGTTATTATAATTACGCAGGCTGTTTAATTCTGTGATTGTGGGATTATCAGTGTGCTTATGAATGTTTTTAAATGAGATAAGCCCGGGGTGTGATCCGGGCTTATTTCTTTTCCTGATAAATCTGATAACCTTTGTACTATATGAATTGTCCGCATAAACCTTGCTGTTGTCATAACGCATTTTACGCTGTTTACGTATAAGACGCAGATTGACAAGATTGCTGATTATTTTCATAGCGGTATCACGCTTTATGCACAGCTCATCGGCAAGGTCGTTGAAGCTTTTAAAGCAGTAACCGAGCTTGCTGTCAATCGATTTAATAATAAGGATATATACGCGCAATTCGATCGCTGTTAAGTTTTTGCCGAACACATTTCGTTCTATTCGCGTATAGTTAGCCGACACCTTATTCTTTTCGGGATTTAAAACATATGTATATGTTCCCTTGCGATTATCCTTTCGGTAAGCCGCTAAAATGTGTGTAATGTAGCCCTTTCTCATTAAGCTATCGGTTATCTTGGATACTGTCTGCGTAGACTTTATACCGCAGTGTGAAGCTATTGTCTGCTGTCTTACACGCTTATATTCGTGTCCTGCTTTGCTTCGGATATTTGAATAAACAGAAAGCAGGTATGTATAAACTGCAAACTCGTTATGCGTCAGCTCGTTTGAGGTAATAACCGAGTTAGACAGCAGAAAATAACTCTTCATTTTTACACATCCTTGTATTTTGTTGTATTTTAACGTCTGAGCGGCTTAGTAGTTTGAATGGTACTTTTCTCTTCCAACGCTCTGAACGCTTTTAAATCGTCGTTAAAGTCCTTATTTAAGGGTATATCATTCGATATTGTATATCCTTTAAGCGCATACTTGTCACTGAGCTGTGCCGAGGCATGTCTGCCTGCATCATCGTTATCCAGGCAGAGTGTAATTTCGGTAATAGGATTATTTCGTAAAAACTCATCAAGAGCAACATCAGATTTGCCACCGAGGGATATCATAGTCAGCTCCTGCCAGGAATCCTGACCGTTTCTTATAGCGTAAAACGACGCATATGACAGCATATCAATTACAGACTCGAAGACATACAGCTTATTCTTATTTGTACCAATTAAAGAAAACGAATATTTCTTATCACTGCCGGGCAAATCTACACGGTATGTAGATTTATCCGATACAGAACGGCAAAACGCATAGCGTGACATAATACCGTCGCCGTTTACGGCAATCATATTTACATATTTTTTAGTAATGCCACGCTCGATAAGCTCCGGTATATGTTCACCGCTAAACCCTTCACAAATATATTTCTCACCTTTTTGTTTCTGTGCCTGAAGCTCTATGGTAACATATTCCGGTGCGTTTGTGGGTATATCGTTTTTAAAACGATAAAACGGAGTGTTCGAACTGTCGTATCCGACAAGCTGAAGACCGCTGTAACCGATACCTTGATATAACTTACGGTCATAGATCAGCTGATTTACTATGCTATACTCCAGTCCACGGGTTTTGCACAAATATGCGATAACATTGCTGTAATTTCGCTGTCCGTTTTCCTTGTGATCCTGTTCAGGCAGTATAAGTCGATGAGCTTCGATTTTTTCTTCTGGCGATTTCTTTTTCGTATTATATTTGGCTGAATACTCCATTTGAATATCGCCGCAAAGCGATTTAACGGCTTCGGTAAAGCTTTGTCCGTATATTTTCATACAAAACGCAATAGCGTTATTGCCGCCCTCGTCACGGCTGTTCCAATACCACCCTTTTCGGTCGTTTGTAATAAAAAGGCTGTCGTGAACATCGCAACGGTAGCCGTTACCGCTTTTCTTTACGCTGAAGCCTTCTGTTCTTTCAAGAAATTCTACCATATCTACATTTCTTGCACGTTCTATTTGCTCTTTTGTAACGTAGTTACTTGGTTTAGATTTAGAATAACTCATAAAAAGCTCCTTAAAAAAGAAAGCAACGATTTCCTCTTTTTCGGAGGTTGTCGTTGCTTGTTATTTTTATCTTCTATCCAGTACCATTGCCTACTGAATTCATCGGCAGTATCTCGCTTGATAATTTCTATTTTCAGACGGCGAATGCGGAATGCCTGTGTTATAATTACAGCTAATAAAATTGTTATAAGAACGCTCATAGTAAAACCTACTTACTGCGTTTTTGTGATTGTGCGGGAAAATCAAAGTCGATTTTTCCGTCTTTAACGATAAGTGCCGCTGAGAATACTTTGCCCGACTTTGAAGTAAATCCGTTTATTATTCTTGTTCGCTTATTAGCGCATAACATAGTCGCAATCGTGTCTGTAATACATTTTCCGCATATAGTTCCGGCTATAAAAAAATTACACCCGTTTTTATACCCGGTGCAGACCCATCCTTTAGAACTTTTTATCATTTCTTTTCCGCAAACAGGACATTTAAGACGTTCGGGAAATTCAAAACCGATCGTATTATCAGCTTTGATTGTTAGCTTTGCATCAAATGTTTTTCCGCTCTGAGATGTAAAACCCTTGATGATAGATGTCGAACGTTTCAATGTAAGCTCTTTGGCGATTACATCTGATATTTTTTTACCGCAGATTTCATTTGCAATATAAAATCTGCAACTATCCGGGTTATCTTTGGAATAACCTGTACAGCACCAACCGACTTTTTTCTTAATTAAAGGTTTACCGCATAACGGACAAATAAGGGTGTTACCTGCCATTGCAGAAGTATCACTGTTTTTGATTAACTCTACCCATTTAGCTACAAGCTTTTTGTAATTATTCAAGAAATCATTTCCGTCAGACTTTCCACGGGCAATTTTATCAAGTTCCATTTCCATATCGCCGGTCATATCAACAGACAGCATATCGGGTACCGTCTTTTCAAGCACATCGATTATATACATTCCTTTTTCTGTTGGCATAATGCCTTTGATCATATTGCCGTTTTTTTTGGTTCTACGAGCAATATAGCCTTTTTCATACAGCTCTTTAATGATACCTTGACGTGTTGCGGCAGTTCCCAGTCCACGCTTTTCAAGTTTAATTAAGTTGCGAGTTTGTTCATCTTCTATATTATCACCTGCAAGCTCCATTGCCGTAAGCAGTGTAGCGTCGGTATAATACTTCGGTGGCTCATTTTGTCCCTCTTTGACATCGAAACCGATAACTTTATAATCGTTATCCTTAACGATTTCGGGCAACCCGATTACCTTCGGCGTTGCATCAACAGCAAACCAACCGGGACTGATTATATTCGTTCCGGTTGCTGTAAACAGCTGATTATCAATCTGAAAAACGGCTTTGACATTTTCTGTGACAGCTTTCGGATAAACAGTACGGATAATTGATAACGCAAGCAAAGTATATGCCTTGCGCTCATTTTCTGACATACCGCTTAAATCATTCGGTACGAGAGCGGTCGGTGTAATAGCGGTGTGCGAATCGACTTTGCTGTCATCATAATGCCGACGTGTACAGGGTGCAAAATTGTCGGCAGGAATAGCATATTTAGCAAATTCGGGCATTTCAAACAGTAGCTTTATTATCTTTACCGTTTCATCTTTCATTGCATCTGTTAGATGCTCCGAGCTTGTGCGTGGATATGTTATCAACCTGTTTTCGTACAAGCTCTGAACGAGCTTTGTAAGCATATCAATTGTGAGATCCGTACACTTTGATAAATCAGCAAGCAAATGTGTAGTGTTATATAAAAGCGGAGCGGCTGTCTGCTTTTGCAACACCTCGACTTTAATCGCTTTTGCCGTATTTAATTTAATTTCATCTATAGCAGCCTTTGCCGCCGTTTCGGTATCGTACTTATCTGCCGCTTCGGCAGTAAACTTTGCGCCGTCAGTTGTTTCGATATTGGCAACTATTTTATAAAACGGTTTCTTGACATAATTCCTTATTTCCTGTTCCCGCTTAACAACCATTGCGAGTGTCGGCATTTTTACACGTCCGCAGGCGAATACATTATCAGTACCGCCAAATTTCAGCGTAGTCGCAACAGATGTGTTAATACCCACGAGCCAGTCTGTTGCGGATCGTAAGCGTCCCGCATTTTCAAGCGGTTTCATTTCTCGAGCAGAACGCAACTCGGTAAATGCTTTTTTGATTTTATAGGGTGTTAAATCGGTTATCCATACTCTTTTGTATGGCACTGTGCAATGCAATACTTCGTATAAATATGCAAAAATCAATTCGCCTTCACGGTCTGCATCAGTGGCATTGATTATCAGATCCGCCTTATCAAAGAACTGCTTAACATAATCATAAGCAAGCCTGGAATAATTATTATCTTTTACTCTTGTAATAAAATGTTCGGGTATAATCGGGTAATTATCGAAGCTCCAGAATTTATAACTTTCGTTATAATCTTCAGCCGGAGCTAAACCGCATAAGTGACCGGCACCGTGACAAAGTATAGCTTCCTCGCCGTTTAAATTTAAGCTCCAGTGAGCTATTGAGGGTTCTTTAGGATTCACTGTTTTTTTGTATGCGCCTAAAGCCTCGGCAATTGTCCGACCGAGGCTGTATTTTTCGGCATAGATTACTATCATAATCTTCTCCTTTCAAGTTGTGCTACAGGTAGCACATCTTAATTTACGATATATGCTTTAAGAATGTTGCTGTATACGTTATTGTTGTTTGCGTTTGTTGCCATCCAGTTGTCAGAAGGCTCAAGCATATACGCATTAAATCCGGACTTTATAAGCTGTTTGTTTATTGCAACAAACTTATTTACGGTAACAGGGAAAAAGCACAGATTTACATCCATCTTATTCGGAATAATTACGTTGTTAATGTAATCAGTAAGCATTGGCATATCCCAATCAGCCGCCGAACACAGCAAAATGTGTATATACGCATTATGATTAAGCGTAATGCCGTCATCGCAAACGATGTAATCGAACGTATCATTGATTTTATCGAAACACGAATATATAATAACATCATCTATGTTGAAGCCGTTCTCGTTTACGGTAGTTGCGTCTACGTTAAAATATTTGCATAACCCGGCTGTTACAGCTGTAACAACGCAAACCTTTGCTCTTTCGTACTTGTGTAAGTAAAATGCAATGTCAAAAGCAGTGTATGTACTGCCGCAACGGGAATTATATCCGAATACCGAAATAATCACATTACCTCGCTGTATTCGTTCATAATTTTCAGTTAAACGTACAGTTTGCATTGAATATGAATTGTCACTGACATCTTTATAATTGATCCCGACAAAGTTGCCGGGATATTCGTGTACTTTTCTGTCGGGATAACTCAGTTCTTTATTTTCATCCGATGAATCTTCCGTAACGGGAATATCGGGCGTTTCTGTTTTTGGATTTAAGATCGCATAATCTATTGCGGCAGGATCAAAGCCCACAACAATATCATAAACGCCTATAGAATATAAAGCCGACGCATACTTGTTGAAACTGCTATCGTTACTGCACATAAAAATTATACGCATATAGCCGTAACGCATTTTTATAATGCTGAGAAAATCTATCAGTGATACGCCTTTAGTGACGGTATCGTCCCCGACTAATATACCATGGGGACGATACTTTTCGTATATTTCAGTAGCTGTATTGGGTCTGACAGAAGTGTACTTACCTACCGTTACAGCTTGCTCGGATTTTTTAAGCACTGTATCAAGGTTACGCATACTGCGTTTACCGGTAATCAATACAATATTCATTTAATCACCGCTTTCTGGTTTATAAGTGTAATTTTTAATTTCTCGAGTATCGAGGAGATGATCTTCAGGTTATCCTCCTTGAAAGTTTCATAAGCAAAAGAATCAAGTATAATCATCAGGTAACTGTCTACCGAAAGGTAAATTCTGCAAACAAGCCTTGACCGCAACATCGGATTTGAAAGAATACCGTCAGCCGCCGTAATAACGGTAACTGACGGTAAAGAAAAACAGCGTAAAAGTACGGCTCTGTCGTTTATTCTGTTTCCGTAACAATGAGTAAAATCGCTGTCATATACGGAAAATGCACATATCGGTATATGAGCATTTTTAAAATCGGCAAAGGTTTTTGCAAACAAAGCTGAATCTGTCAACTGATTGCTGTTTTCCTCTGATTGTTCTGCATTAGTCAAGATTTTATTTGTTATACTCATTGTGCTACAGGTAGCACAATTTTTTATGTTTGAGCTATTATCCTTGTTTTCACACAGCTTTTTAACAGAGTTTAATTTAATTTTAGGCGTAGAGTATTTTAATTGCAGTTTTTTCATATTTCTCTCCTAAAATCAGTCTGACAGAGCTTGTATATTGCACTATCCTTTGGAATGCGTCTGTCAAACGGTATTATCTTTCTGCCGCTTACGATAAGCCCTGTGCCTTTTTCACCGGTCTGCAAGTAGCTCGACTGCGAAGGCGACAAGTTAAATAACTCTATGAGCTTATCAAGGTCGGTTTTCTTCTGCTGAAGAAGAACTACAAATTCAGAGTTAGAAAGCATAACCTTTGCCTGCCCCGAATCAAGGACTTCCGTTATGTTCTGTGTTATGCCGGTAGGGATACCGCCGTATTTTCTGATTCGTTTAAATACCTTCTGAAAAAAGTCGGCAGAGCGAACTGTTTCTTTACCGTTACCGTCGTTGAACATAACGGAGAACTCATCGACCCACACCCAAGTTTGAATGCCCTTATTTCTGTTGTCACGAACACGCTGCCAGATGTACTCGAGTATAACCTGTAATCCTACCGGACGGAGCTGTTCGCCCATATCGGATATATCAATGGACAACAGCCTGTTATCCGTATGAATGTTTGTTCTGCCCGAAAAAGTATTGAAACTGCCGTTAACATAAAGCTCGATGTCCAGTGCTATCTGATCTGCTTCAGGTAGTTTTTTGTTTATAAGCGCATTGTAAAAATCAACAAAAGTCGGTGTGAATTCCGGATTACCGTTATTAAGTACATAATCGGCATAAACTTCTTTGACACAACTGTCGATAATAGATTTGTCGGCGGCAGATAACGGCAGCCCTCGTGCCGTTTCTATGATCGACATAATCAGCTCGGATTTCATAGCAACGGCAGATGTGCCATTTTCACTGATATTTATATCGGTGTCAAATATGTTGATCTTTGTTTCGGAATCCGCTGATAATTTCAGCGTATCGCCGCCAAATCGCTTGATGAGAGGATAGTATTCTCCGTCAGGATCTATAATTATCTTTTCCGATTTAGGGTAACGTATGATTGTATCTATAATTTCGGATTTGCAATACATCGATTTTCCCGAACCCGATGTACCGAGATAGAAACCGTTAGCGTTCATCTCTTCAGCTCGATCAAGTACAATAATAGCGTTGGTGTGCTTGTTCATACCGTAGCAAAGACCGGTGTCAGAAAAATAAGATCGTGCTGAAAACGGTATCAATATACCTGCGGCGTCGGATAACACATAAGTGTTAACACTGTTTCCGTTGGAGTTATCAAAATGATTTATTCCAAACGGCAATACAGAATTAAGTGCTTTTTCCTGCTGGCGAACCAGGCAGTCGATAACTACCTGATGTTTTTTACCTTTAGATCGTATTGCTTCTGTCAGCTCGTCAAGCTCTTCTTTCGTAGCCGCAGACAGTGAAATATATACACCTATCTTGAAAAGCTCACAGTTTGTATCAGAAAGTCGCTCCTGCAAGTCCTCAAGCTCACGCTCACGCTCCATCCAATGGTATGGCACAAAATTAAGACCTTTTTTATGATTCTTTTCCAGGCGTGCCTGGATTTTACCTTGATGAGCGTATATGTTGTCTTTAACCTTATCCTGGGCTTCGGATTTATCTATATGCCGAATGTGCTTTGAAACGGCAACTTTACAATTGTTATCAAGAATATCCCTTATAAACTCGTCGTCTAACGTGCGGTCGTATCGAGCCATATACATTATTCTTGTGTACGAACTACCAATTTCTACTTCTTTAGGGCGGAATGCAAACATTGATGGTGCAATATAATCCTTTATGGATCCGCCACGAGCATAAATATCGTTCGGCAAAAGAAATTCAGTATTGCCGAATGGGTGATAATATTCATAAAGGACAGCAAACACTTCTTCAGGCATAAGCTGTCGTGTTTCGCTACCCATAGCCACGTAGAAATTTTGCATTTCCCGATAGTAACGAAACAGTATGTTTACATTATCAACAGTTTCGTTAGGTGTATATGACATTGCAACAAGAGTTATTTTTTCGCTTGTTGCATCTTCCGATTTTGTGATATACGTTTCGAGATTTTTGTTGTAATCATCCAGTATATCACGAGAGATTTCTTCGTTGTTGCTTATCAATATACTTCTGAGCTTAGCGGTATTAACAGAGGAATTCATAATAAATTCCTGAAAGTTGATCTCTACCGGGAGCGCATTCAATAAACGTTGATAACGCTGATAGGTTTCTTCCTGCTCTTTGTCACGGAGCAGAGAATAGTCTATATTTGAAAATGCGAATATCAATGTAAATGTGTTTGCACCGGTAAGAAATAGTCCGTTATCGTACACTTCATAGAATGGTATTGTGTCCTGTGCCGATTTTGGCATAACAATTCGTTTATCATAACCAAATGGCACATTCTTTTTAGCCGAACCGTTAAATAAATTATCAATTATCGACATCGCTGAACACTCCTTTGCTGTCATATGGGCGCTTTTTTGTAGAATTTGAAGCAATAAATTGCATTACTGTCAAGCCTTGAATACGTACTACTCCGAGTCCAATGAATAAAACCAGTTCCAAAAATACGATCCACATGATTATATCAATGTTCAATTTAATAATTAGCCATAACAGAAGCAATGTTCCGATTGCGGCTATACATCCTACAATCAACATTACCGCCTGGCTTATTGAAAAACCCATTATAGTTCCGGGTTCTTGCATAATTTTTTTGGTTACTTTACATTTTATCATTAAGATCCTCCTGTAAGTTGACGCAATGCAAGCGGGGGCTTTAAGATTAAAAATCCCATAGCAAGCACTACTAAAACCTTCGGCACAGCCGATGATAGCCATACTAAAACATCCAACGGCGAATCAACGCCAACGTTGTTCATGGTTAGGACTTTGCACCAATAAGATCCGGCTATATAGATTACGCCCATATAGACAAGCGATAGGGCAGAACTGAGTAAACCGTCAATGAAGCGCTTAAAATAACCTTTTGTTGCATCACCTAACAGACAAGCAAAAAATGCTGGTGATACACTGCAATACAGTGCTAGCTCGAACGTTCGGAGCATAAGTTTTATCATTATCAGACCGCAAACGACTAAGATAATTACCACAACTATGATAATCGGCGCAAGCATAATAAAATCAAGAAATTGATTAAGCAACTCGCCGATAATCCATAATCCTGTATCAGTGCTCTTAAGAGTATCGAATGATGGGAAAATAATCATTTCGTCTGCTTGAGTAAATACACTTGAGGCTATATCCGTACAAGTATCGATTACAGCTATGCATATATCAGTTGACAGATCAACCCATAATTTTGCAAGAAGCAGTCCGACTAGTATTTTGATAATACCTTTATAATTCAGAAGCTCCATTTGCGTTGCGGAATGTATAAGGTTAATGCCAAAAAGCAAAACGAGTATACCGTAACCTATTGTCTTGAAAAACGGTGCAAATAGACCTATAAAACCTTTCAGGTCGAAGCCCCACGGACTGTTAATTCCGGCTTTGATAAAAGCGCCGATTGTATTTACTATACCTTCCGTCCAGTCAACGAGTCCCTGTGCCCAAGCAACAATACCGACAGCAGAAGCTGCCATATCTTCTTTACCCAGATCTTCAAGATCCTTTTTCATTTCTTCCTGATTATATGCAGGCTTAGTTGTGGTGGTTTCTGTCGTTGTGACTTCCGCTTTTGTAGAAGCCGCATATTCAACGTGGTTTATATTCTCTGATGTATTGATTATATTTCCGGAGCTGTCAACCGCTCTTGGAGTAACAGCTGTTGCTGTTACTCCTCCGGTTGTACTTTCAGCACTTACACTTACAGAAAACATAAAGCCAAAAATCATCAGCAGACTGCATATAAGAAAGGTGCTGATTTTTTTCATAATCTACCTCTTAGAATAATGCTTCGATTGCAAATGTGGCGGCAAAAAGAGCACCGCCGATAACCAACAGTGATATACCCCCATTACGTTCGCGCATATCCTCGTTGCCTACACCCTGCGCAATTTTAATGATACCGGGAACTGCGGTTAGACCGAGGACAACTATGCGTACCACCCAAAATACAAGTGTAACAAGCGTATCGTATGTAGCGGTATCAACTGATGCGGGCGCATTACCGATACCACCTCCACCACCGTTGCCGCCACCTTCGGCAGCAAATGCCGAATACGCAAGAAATACATTTGATAACAAAATTGCGGTTGTGTTTGAAATTGCCTTTGTTATTTTTCTGAATGCCTTTTTCATAATAAACTCCTATTTGCGAATTATCGCATCTGATATTTTTTTAGTCGTATCTGAAACGACTTTTGTTGTAACCACTACTGTACCCGCAACCGGTACAGCTGACGAAGCTGCTGTTGTGGCTGTAGTAGCCGCAGTGGTAGCTGCTTGAGTTGCGCCGGCTGTAGTAGCTTGTGTAGCAGTTGCAGAAGCAACTTGTGTAGTTTGAACAGCAGTTTGAGAAGTCGCTTGCGTTGCCATACTACTTGCACCGGCATTTGATAAACTTCCGGACGAAAGATTCTTAGGTGTTATTAACGATTCGTCAATCAGATCAACACCATCTGCCAAATCGCTGTATAACTTTTTCTGACCGAGCTTTGTCAGCGATATGCTTGTATTTTCAGAATTGTACTTAACCAGTCCGGCGTTTTCCCACTTAGATATATTTTCCATGATCTTAAGTGCCGCTTCCTTGTCAGATGCAAGCGTGATCTCCTCAAGGTCGAGGTTAGACGCAAATCTGAAGAATTGCAGATCACGGTCTGTACCATCAAGAGTTATGCCGTATCTGACTGTATCGTTTTCCAATCCGTGTTGAATCTCCATTGCACGAACAGCAGAGCGTGTTTTGTCGATGTTAGCCGCACGAATAAAGTTCGGATTATTGATATACTCTTTGCCGCTATCCGTCAACGTTATATAACCGCTACTCAGATCTACATCAATCAGACCTTGCTTTTCTGCCAGCTCGAGGTTGGATATTACAGCTTCTTTAAGTTCTGCGTCAGGGATACTTTCAATAACCTCTTTTGGAAGAATATCATTCGCATTGAAATAGCTGAGGTCGGTAATCTGACCGGAAAAAGAAAATGGTAAACCGTTATCCGAAATTTCCGGAGCAGTGTTTTTTGCACGTTTCAGCTGTTCAATGAAATCGTATATCTGTTTACCGGTACGGGCTATACCGGCAATTTTACTGTTCATCTTTTCCGCATCGTACATAACCTCATCTTCTAACATTGGTGCCATATAGATACCTCCTATCCTATGAATTCATCGATAGTCGGAATTTCGTAATCGGCTATCAATTCTTCTTCGTCAATTTCTGCAAGCACACTTTGATGTTCGCTAAGCTGAGCATCTCTTGCGGCTTCTTCAAACTGGCGCTGTAGTTCAGCCTGTTCGGCACGTTCTCGTTCTGCCTGTTCCTGCTCGGACTGTTCACGCATTGCTTTTTCTTCTGACGTCGACTGCTCCATAAGCTGTGCCATTTTTGTTTTCACCTCCTTGAGTTTCTGTATTTGCTCATTATCAGAATACATCTCGTTTATATCGGTATTGTTTGGTATTCCGCTTGGGAATGAGCTACCGACTTTACTGATAAACGGATGTGATAATGTGTCAAACTTGTATAACCAAAATGGCGGATATTCATCGAGAAATTCGATCATATATCCGCCATATTTCTTTTTAATTTTCGGTGAAGCTCGAAACGCTCGAAGCAACTCCGATGTAGTCAGTAAGTCGCGTCCCTGATAACTTTCGTTGTCAGAACTACTTCCGCCGGTTGTCGTTCCCTGACTGTGACCTTTCGTATCAATTCGTACAGTTGTTTTATCCAACTTTTCGACTATGTACTTGCGAGTTTCCAGGTCCGGTGCACCAAGGTAAGTAAACAAGGAGCAGTTACCTATAATGCTCTCCCAGTTGTCCTTGTACAAAGCCTTGAGCTGAGGCAACGACTGTAAAACAATACAGGCTCTTATATTGTTTGAACGTATAACGGCTGTGATTTTGTCGAAATTCGGTATACGTCCTATATTAGCAAATTCGTCAAGCTCTATCGATACAAGCAACGGCAGTCTGCCATTGTGTTTAAAATTAGCACAGTACATAAGTCGTGCAAACAGCTGTGAATAGAACATATTGCATATAGCCTTATATGTTGTATCAGCAGGCGGAACAATCAGAAATATAGCCGTCTTTTCAACGCCGATATTGTCAAAGTCCATTTCATCGATTACGGTTAAGTCGTTGACATCTTCTACTGCCCACAAATCAAGACGTGTGGATAACGTTTTTGCAATACCACCCATAGTTTCTTCAGGAGTACCTTTAATGCCGTTCCAGTTAATTGTAGCGGCATCACAAGGATGCTCGATTGAGTGTTTATTAAGGCAACGAGCCAATTCACACAATTCGTCTATTCTTCCATTTTTATATGTGATACTGTTAAGCAGTCTGACTACACGACCAAAGCATTTCACTTCACCTTCCGCTTTCCAAAGATATATCATTATCGCAGTCAACAGTGACTTTGCAGACCCCGACCAGAAATCTTCTTTATCATCGTCACCGGCAGAGGCATTAATAAAGGTGTTTGCCAAAACAACAATATCCTGTTCATCGTTGATGTAAACAAACGGATTGTATGCGTTGGTCTTTTTGATGTTTATCAAATTAAACACACGCACCTTGTATCCATTTTCCATAAGTAGCTTTGCGGTATCTCTGTAAAGCTCGCCTTTAGGATCAGTCACAACATAACTGCCAAACATCTGAATTATATCAGGTTTGATTTTTCGGAATGATTTACCTGCACCGGGACCGCCGATTAGTATTTCGTTCAGATTATGCGGTTCATAATAGCGACCTTGCGGATTGTTGACGGTAACATAGAATTTGTTGCCGATTGGAATACCGGTTTCATCGCTGTTTTCCTTTTCGTCACGCTTAGTTGCCCAATCGGCACTTCCGGCTTCCACGCCTTTGTAATCATCGTAATTTTTACTGAACAGCATAAGTGCAAGCAGTGACAAAGCAACAACGTAAATATACCAAACAGAACCGTGCATTTGCATTATTGCACCGATGTCAAAAGGTGCTGTAAAAGTTGGATTAGTCCAATATGGCATAGATTTTATCAGCACTGACAAATTAATATTATCCGATGATATGTTGTTGTCGTATGCGTAGCACTGCAAGCTGTAAATCAGATAAGATATAATCAGGAATGTGATTACACCTATAACAGAAACAAGTATAAGACCGGTTTTTAAGACGGATTTGCTGTTTTTATGGCGCAATTTGTTTTTGTTTGCCATTACAACCTCCTTCAATGTGCTACTGGTAGCACAGTATTATAAGCCACCATAAAGGCGGCAGAGCTTTTCTGCCGCCCGGTGACAAATAAAATTTAATGCTGTTTAGTGTTTATGCTGTTTCTGTTTTCGCGGGGATATCAGAATAGCGCTTGTACTAAGCGCAACTGCTGATATGATGATCAACACAGTCTGCAATTCATCATTGCGCACACCTGACGGTGGGTTGTTACCATTGTACATTTCAGCGGTAGCAATTGCACCATCGCGGTCGATCGTCAGCTGTACATCTGCAGGTAATACATAACCTGCCGATGCGGTATCCTTGATTTCGTGTATGGTATATTCGCCGGCTCTCAGATCAGTTATTCTTATAATACCATTTTTGTCGGTAGTATAGGTTTTCTTGAAGTCCTGACCTGTGTATGTCTTTCCGGTTACTTCAAAATGGAAACCCTCGACCTTTTTATCATACGAGGTTTTCACTATCTTGATCTCGCCCTTCTGAGGTGAGTTAATGAATGTTCCCTTGCCAAGCTCATCATTGGAAACTTCTACGGTTTCGCCGTCATTTAC
>DJPL01000013.1:0-31346 GCA_002437415.1 Ruminococcaceae bacterium UBA6413
AAAAGCAATGCTCCCGCTCCTCTCGTCGCTCAAGAGGAATTACTGATTCGGGAGAAAATCTAAGGGGAGAGGGGAAAGCGCCTTTGGAGCGCCTTCCTCTCTTCCCTTGGGTTGTCTCCCTCGTTCATAGCAGCAACGTTATTAGACAGAATAGCGAACCCGAGAAGCGCTGTCATGCAAACAGCACTATCGGTAGCCAACTATCACAGTAAATACCAAACGATATAACAAGAAGTATATCATATAACAAACTTTTATCTCTGCCCTTACGGCGGGTGTTTATTTTACCCCGTCGTAATCCCTCCGCAAGTGAAAATAATACGAAAATTCCCGAAATCTGCTTTATGACCCTTGCAAAAGTATTCGATTTCTGCTATAATGTCTATCGTGTAGGTATAGGCTTTGATTTAAATTTCCATAAAAAGTAATATCTATATAACCATAAATTATTTTTACCGACGCTGAAAATGCGTGAAAGGTCGTGTTATCAGTGGAACTATTCGGTTCCATCGTCTTTGCCTGAGGGCGGACTTTAAGTTAAGGATATTAAAAATAAGGAAAGAATAAAAGGTATGAAAGAACAGTTACAGAATATAAGAGAGCAGGCGCTGAAAACCATCGGCGACTGCGTTGATGTTAAACAGCTCGATGACCTGAGAGTAAAATATCTCGGTAAGAAGGGCGAGCTTACGGCGATACTCAAGAGCATGGGTAAGCTGTCGGCAGAAGAAAGACCCGTTATGGGACAGCTTGCAAACGATGTAAGACAGTCGCTCGAAAGCTTTATCGCCGAAAAGCAGTCACAGCTTAAATCAGCCCTTATGGAGCAGAAGCTGAAAAAGGAAACGCTTGACGTTACAATGCCCGGCAAACAGCAGGCAATGGGTGTACGCCACCCTCTTAATATAGTTCTTGACGAGCTTAAGGAAATATTCAGAGGAATGGGCTATACGGTCGTTGACGGTCCTGAGGTCGAGCAGACAAAGTACGTTTTCGATATGCTCCTTACAGAAGAGGGACACCCCGCAAGAGATGAGCAGGATACATTCTATATTACCGATGATATACTCCTGCGTACACAGACCTCTTCGGTTCAGATAAGAACAATGCTCAAGAACAAGCCCCCTATAGCTATCATAAGTCCCGGACGCGTTTATCGTCCCGATGCTGTTGACGGCACACACTCACCTATATTCCACCAGTGCG
Organism: Ruminococcaceae bacterium UBA6413; assembly: GCA_002437415.1. Taxonomy (GTDB): domain Bacteria; phylum Bacillota; class Clostridia; order Oscillospirales; family Ruminococcaceae; genus Ruminiclostridium_E. The sequence goes on from DJPL01000013.1 coordinate 1,207, forward strand.
AGGGTCTTGTTATCGATAAGAATATAACCTTCGGCGACCTTAAGGGTACGCTTGAAACGTTTGCAAAGTGTCTTTACGGCGATGATGTCAAACTGCGTTTCCGTCCTCACCACTTCCCGTACACCGAGCCGTCAGCCGAGGTTGACTTACAGTGCTTCAAGTGCGGCGGTAAAGGCTGCCCGCTTTGTAAGGGCGAGGGCTGGATCGAGATGCTCGGTTCAGGTATAGTTCACCCGCAGGTACTTATCAACTGCGGCATAGATCCCGAAGAATACAGCGGTTTTGCTTTCGGTATAGGACTTGAGCGTATCGCTATGATGAGATATAACATAGACGATATGCGTCTGCTGTACGAGAACGATCAGCGTTTCCTCGCTCAGTTCAGATAATTGACATTATATAAATACCGATTGAGATCGTAAAAGGAGATATTAACGTGGATTTATCAATGAGATGGCTTAACGACTATGTTAAAGCCGATATGCCTATAAAAGAATTCGTAGCGGATATGACTATGAGCGGTTCTAAGGTTGAAACCTATCATAAGATGTCCGACCCTATAAATAATGTAGTAGTTGCAAAGGTGCTCAAGCTTGAGCGTCACCCCGACAGCGAAAAGCTCTGGATATGCCAGCTTGACGCGGGCAGAGATGAGCCTGTGCAGATAGTTACTGCGGCTCAGAACCTGTTTGAGGGCGCAATTGTTCCCGCTTGTATGCACAACAGCACAATTGCCGACGGCACAAAGATAACAAAGGGTAAGCTGAGAGGCGTTGCAAGCAACGGTATGATGTGCTCATACGCAGAGCTCGGACTTACAAAGGACGACTTTGACTACCCTGTTGCAGATAACGGAATACTCATACTGAACAACGACCCCGATGTTGACAGCTTCAGGATGGGTATGGATATCTGCGAGGCTTTACAGATAGATGATACTATCGTAGAGTTTGAGATCACAAACAACCGTCCCGACTGTCTTTCCGTACTCGGACTTGCTCAGGAGGCAAGCGCAACATTTGATATCCCGATGAATTACACCGAGCCGACATTCAAGGGCATTGACGGTGATATCACAAAGGAGCTCAACGTAAGCGTTGAGAATACAAAGCTCTGCTCACGTTATATGGCAGGTCTTGTAAAGAATGTAAAGATAGGACCTTCGCCCAAATGGATGGCAAGAAGACTCAGAGCCAGCGGCGTAAGACCTATCAATAACTTGGTTGATATAACAAACTTCGTAATGCTTGAATACGGTCACCCGATGCACGCATTCGACTTAAGATACGTTGAGGATAACAAGATAGTTATCAGAAACGCAAAAGAGGGCGAAACATTAAAGCTCCTTGATGAAATGGCTGAGCCTGTAAAGCTTACTCCCGAGATGCTGATAATCGCCGACGGCAAGAAGCCTATGGCAATAGCAGGCGTTATGGGCGGCGAGCACAGCGGTATCATGGACGATACAACTACAGTCGTATTTGAGGCGGCTTGCTTTGACGGCGTTTCTGTAAGACGTACCGCAAGAAAGGTCGGCGAGCGTACAGAGGCAAGCTCACGTTTTGAAAAGGGTCTTAATCCCGTAAATGCCGAAAAGGCACTTAAGAGAGCATTACAGCTTATCGAAATGCTCGGTTGCGGCGAGGTAGTCAATACTATCATTGACGAAAACCACAGCGAGTATGTTCCCGAAAGATTAAAGCACGACTACAAGTGGGTAAATGAGCACTTAGGCTCTGATATAAGCGAAAACGAGCAGATAGAAATTTTAAAGAAGCTCGGCTTCGGCTATGAGAACGGCGAGATAATCGTTCCGCCCACCCGTATAGATATGCACCGCTCATGCGACGTTGCAGAGGAGATCGCGCGTATATACGGCTACAACAGAATTCCCTCGACTATACCCAAGTTATCATCACAGGGTAAGAGAACGCCCGAGCAGATATTTGAGGACAAGGTGATTTCACTTGCGCTAGCACTCGGCTTCTACGAGGTAATGACATACAGCTTTATTTCACCTAAGGACTACGAAATGCTCCGTATGGATGAAAAGTCAAGAAAGAGCGTTGTTTTAAGACGTCCGCTCGGTGAAGATACAAGCGTAATGCGTACAACGGCGCTTACTTCAATGATGGAGGTTGTAAGAAGAAACTGGAGCAACAGAAACCTTGCAGGCAGATTTTTCGAGATCGCAAGAGAATATTTCCCGACAGGTGAAAATCAGCTCCCCGTTGAACGTGATGTTCTGTGCTATGCACTTTACGGCAACGGCGAGGACTTCTTCACTGCCAAGGGCGTTGCTGAGGAAGTAACGGCAAAGCTCGGCGTGAAGAATGTTGTATATACAGCCGAGAAGAACAATCCGACATTCCATCCCGGCAGATGTGCCAAGATGACGGTAAACGGCGAGCTTATAGGCTATGTAGGTCAGCTCCACCCCGAGGCCGCCGCAAACTTCGGCGTAAATACAGAGGTTTACTGTGCTACGCTCAGTATGGAGGTTATGTTCAACAACGCCGTCAGCGATGTGAAGTACACTGCTCTGCCCAAGTTCCCCTCAACATACAGGGATCTGAGCCTTGTGTGCAAGGAGGATATGCCGAGCGGAGATATAGTTGCGGTTATCGAAAAAACCGCAAAGCATCTTGAAGCTGTACGCCTGTTTGATATGTACAAGGGCGAACAGGTGCCCGCAGGTATGAAGAGCCTTTCTTACAAGCTCATTCTCAGAAAGAAAGACGCTACTCTGACGGATGATGAGGCAGACGCAGTTGTTGCGAAGGTGCTCAAGGCACTTGAGGCTATCGGCGTTACATTGAGATAACGGCGAGGATCACAGAATAATCGGGGCACAGCCCCTTATAAACAGTAAGGAGAAAAGCAATGAAACATTTTAAAAAGCTGGTAGCGGCAATATGCGCCGTGGCAATTACATTAAGCGTTGCAGGCTGTGCAGATGTATCTACTATAGGCTCGATCGACGATCAGACAATAAGTGCCGGTATCTATCTGCTGTATGAGCAGTCTGCCATAAGCGAGGCTCAGCAGGAGGTTGACGATCAGCTGACGGCTATGGGCACAAGCGCCTCAAGCATAGAGAACTTCAGCTATTACAACTACAACGTGCAGGACAAGACTTATTCGCAGTATATTCAGGATCGCACATTAGAGCAGGTAAAGCAGTATGTCGCTATACAGAAGAAGTTTGACGAGCTCGGACTTACTCTCACAGATGAGGAAAAGAGCGAGGTAACGACTTCCGCAAAGAAAATGTGGGATACCGAGATAACATATTACGGATACAGCACCGGTACGACCTATGGCGAGAATTATGAGAGTGCGGGTATCAGCAGAAAGTCATATGAGGCTGTTCAGCTTGTAAACAAGATGAGCAACAAGGTATTTGACGCTTATTATGAGGAAAACGGCATATCCGCTACTGATGAAAAGGATATAGCTACTTACTTCTATGACAACTACGGCAGATTTCAGATAATCCAGGTTTCTCTCACAGAGGGCAACGGCGATACAATAACGACCGATGAAGGCAAGAAGGCTAAGAAGGAACAGGCTCAGGGCTATGTAGACAGAATTCTTGCAGGCGAGGATTATGAAACCGTTTATCACGAGTATGAGGATCAGGTAGAAAGAGAAAAGGCAGAGGCAGAGGCTGAAAGCAACTCAGGTGCATCTTCGACAGTTTCTTCCGAAGCTTCATCTACAGCTTCTTCAACAAGCGAAGCAGTGTCTGATGATACAACAAGCAGTGATACTTCCGATACCACAGAGGAAGAGCACGATCACGAATTCCTGCTCAGCAAGACAGATACTTCTCCCAGCGAGGAGTTTATAAAGTGGGCGTTTGAGCTTGAAACAGGCAAGGGCGGCGTATATGAGGACGACAGCGTTTACTATGCAGTCGTACGTTGCGATATCAAGGAGCGCGAGGACTGGCTGCTCGAAAACCACAGCGATATACTTCACCTTATGAAGGATGATGATTATGATGCTATGCTGAACGAAACAGCTAAGGACTATGCGCTTGACCTCAACAATGACGCACTGAACAAGTACAAGCCCGAAAACTTAAAGAAGTAAGAAAACAACGTAAATAAAGAATTTGCGGTCAGAGCAAAACTCTGACCGCTATTTTTCGGAAAGGAAAAGCACGCGTATGATAGTATTGTCCGGTAACGATATCTCGGTGTCATTCGGCGGGGAAACGCTTTTTCATAATGTGAATTTTCGCCTTGAAGAAAACGGCAGAGCGGGTCTTGTCGGGGTCAACGGTTGCGGAAAGACTACGCTTATGCACGTCATAAACGGCAAGCTCGAGCCCGAAAGCGGAAGCATAAACAAGGCGGCGGGCATAAAGCTCGGCTGTATGGAGCAGTATGTTATCCGTGACGACAGCGTCACGCTGTATAGCGAAGTGCTAGAGATATTCCGCCCGCTGATTGATATGGAAGAAGAGCTTGCAGATATAGCGGTTGCAATTGATACGGGTGACCACAGTGAACAGACGCTGTCAAGGCAGATGCACCTGCAGGAGCAGTTTGAGCGTGACGGCGGACTTACCTATAAGTCGCGGGCATCGTCTGCGCTTATCGGTCTGGGCTTTTCCGAGGAGGATTTCGGCAAGCCGATAAGCGTTATGAGCGGCGGTCAGAAAAGCAAGGCACAGCTTGCAAAGCTGTTGTTGTCGGGAAGTAATATACTCCTGCTCGACGAGCCTACAAACCATCTTGATATTACCGCCTGCGAATGGCTTGAGAAGTTTCTGACAGAGTACAAGGGTGCATATATTGTAATATCGCACGACCGTTATTTTCTTGATAAGGTCACGAATACTACCTTTGAGATGGAGAACAAAACGCTTCATGAATATAAGGGCAACTACACGCGCTATCTTGATTTAAAGTCGGAGGCGCGGGAGGCTCAGCAGAGGGTATACGACAGGACATTAAAAGAGATAAGCCGTATTGAGGGCATTGTCGAACAGCAGAAGCGCTGGGGACAGGAGCACAACTTCATTACTGCGGCATCAAAGCAGAAGCAGGCAGACAGGCTGAAAGAAACGCTTGAAAAGCCCGAGGATCTGCCCGAGGCTATAAAGTTCTCGTTCAAGGCAAAAGAAGGCGGCGCAAACGATGTGCTGATAGCGAAAAATCTGTCAAAGTCGTTTGACGGGGTGACGGTTTTCAGCAATGCGGAGCTTGACATAAAGAGGAACACGACCACCTTTATACTCGGTGAGAACGGTTGCGGAAAAACAACGCTGTTAAAAATTCTTATGGGGCAGTATCAGCCGGATAGCGGAGAGTATAAATTCGGCAATAATATACAATGCGGCTATTACGATCAGGCTCAGACCGACCTTGACCCGTCCAAGACGGTTATTGACGAGGTGTGGGACAGGTATCCGAGAATGACGCAGACAGAGGTGCGCTCGGCACTGGCACAGTTTTTGTTCAAGGGTGAGGACGTTTTCAAGAATGTAGGAACGCTGAGCGGCGGTGAAAAGGCAAGAGTATCACTGCTTAAACTGATGTTAAGCAAGGCGAATATGCTCCTGCTTGACGAGCCGACAAACCACCTTGATATTCATTCGAGAGAGGCGCTTGAAAATGCGCTTGCAAGCTATGGCGGCACTCTGCTTGTCGTATCCCACGACCGTTATCTTATAAACAAGCTTGCCGACAGGATAGTGTGGCTTGACAAAACGGGAACAGTCAATATAGACGGTAACTATGACAAATACATTGAGCTGAAAGAAGCAAAGGAACAGGCACAGCAGATAGCTCAGACAGCGCAGGCAAAGGCGATTACCGAGGTAAAGAAAAACGACTACAAGGAGCGCAAGGAGCGTGAAAGCACATTCAGAAAGCTGAGCGGTGCGCTCAAACGCTGTGAAGCGGCAATAGAAGAGGTCGAAGTAAAAACGGCAGAGCTTGCAGAGCAGATGTCAAAGCCCGAGATAGCAACAGACTATGAAAAGACAAGCAAGCTTGCCGAGGAGATAGCTGTTTTGAAGGAAAAAGAAGAGAAGCTTACGGCTCAGTGGGTGGAGCTCAGCGAGCAGATAGAAACGTTTTCATAAGTTACATCTGAAATTTAAGTAATAAGTGTTTTGGTTAGTTAAAAAAATCGACGAAATTCTTTGTGCATAATACACAAAGTTTCGTTAAGAAGATTAACGAATTAGCTAAATTAAGTTATAAGCTTTTATGATGTGGAAAACGTTTACACAAAAAATAGCAAAGTTATGGAACAAAAAATCAAGATATTGTGGCAATTAAAAATATGTTCGTCAGAATTGCCAAAATTTCAGCTGAAAGTTTGTAACTATTCGCTAAATGAAAATTTGATTTGTACAGAAAATCAAAATCAGTTGTACAATGTGAAAGTTCTTTTATCATCCTTGACAGTGCGGTGATAATTTGCTATAATTACTATGTTATAGACTCTTGTGCCGTTTTGTACATTATTTCTAAATACGCCGTGTTTAACGGCAAAATCGTATGCGGTAATTGTGCATTTGGTACAAAAAGAAGATGAAACAAGTTACGCGCTGTACGATGTCAGCCGTGCTTTTTTGAGGATCTGAACTATCTATGGAAACGATTTTAAGGGCGGAGAATATATCCAGGAGCTTTAAGATCAACGATAACACTACCGTTGACGCGCTCAAGGATATAAATCTCGAAGTCGAAAAAAATAAGCTCGTGGTTCTTCGCGGCAGATCCGGTTCGGGAAAGACTACGCTTATAAATATACTCGGTGCGCTTGACAGACCGACAGGCGGCGACGTTTACTTTGACGGCAACAAGATAACGGGGCTTACCGATAAGGAAATGGATAAGCTGAGAAGAAACGATATGTCGTTTGTCTTCCAGTCGGTGGCGCTGATACCCACTATGACGGCATACGAAAACGTTGAGTTTGCGATGCGGCTTGTGGGTATGCCTTATGCCGAGCGTGTAAAGCGCGCAAAGGAATGTCTTGTAAGAGTAGGTCTTGAAAAGAGAATGCACCACAGACCCGGAGAGCTTTCCGGCGGTGAACAGCAGAGAGTGGCTATCGCAAGAGCGATAGCGCATAAGCCGAAACTGATATTTGCCGATGAGCCTACTGCGGCGCTTGATATGCCGACAGGTCTTGCAGTAATGAATCTTTTTAAAGAGCTTGTACATACAGACGGTCTTACGATCGTAATGACAACGCATGATACGGCAATGATGGAACAGTGCGATGTTGTTTACACGCTTGACGACGGACGCATTACAGATGTCAGAAAGCAGGTGGAGTGATGCCTCAGAGAATGATGCTCGCACCGCCCGAAAATGTGATGGTGCAGTGCGAGAACCTTGTCAAGATATATAAAACCACGGACGTTGAGGTCATGGCTCTTCAGGGACTTGACCTTACGGTAGAACGCGGAGAGCTGATGGGAATTGTCGGCGCGAGCGGCAGTGGCAAGTCGACACTGCTGAATATGCTCGGAGCGCTTGATAAGCCGTCGGCGGGAAGTCTTTATGTAGACGGTAAGGACTTGCTTAAATTTGATGAAAAGGACCTTATAAAATATAAGAGAGAAACGGTCGGTTTCGTATGGCAGAATAACGCCAGAAACCTTATCCCGTATCTTACGGCGATACAGAACGTTGAAATGCCGCTTCTGCTTTCAGGTCACAAGAACCGCAGGCAGAGAGCCGAAGAACTGCTGGATATGGTGGGGCTTTCCGCAAGAAAGAACTCGCTTCTCGGTCAGCTTTCCGGCGGTGAGCAACAGCGTGTGGCTATCGCGATAGCGCTTTCAAACAATCCAAGCCTGCTTCTTGCCGACGAACCTACGGGTGCGGTCGACACAAAGACGGCGGCTATGGTGCTTGATGTTTTCAAACAGCTCAATCGTCAGATGGGCGTTACTATTATAATAGTAACACACGATACAAATCTGTCGAAATCGATCGACCGTGTAGTCGCTATCCGCGACGGTCGTACGTCGAGCGAGATGCTGAGAAAGAAAACCGAGATCCTCTCATTCGGAGAACTCGAAAAAATGAGCGAGCAGCAGCGTGCGGAGCATGAAAAGCTTATGCAGCAAAGCAGTTCGGATCACGAGGAGCTTGTCGTTCTTGACAGAGCGGGCAGACTCCAGATACCCAAAGAATATCTCGAAGCCCTCGGCATAAGAGGCGGAGATAAAGTGCGTGTTGAGCTTGAGGACGGAAAAATATCCGTCTACAACTCGGATTACAACTCGCACAGATAAATTCCTTAACTCGTCGAAATTAGCATATTTTCGATTGAACATAAACGACAACTATCAGAAAGGTGGATTATTACTGTGGCAACAAAATCAAGCAGGATGAAAAGAACATTAGCGGGTATATTGTCATGTGCGACACTTATATCTTCATTGTCACTTACATCAACCGCAGTCAGCGCAGAAGAAACAACCGACACTTCTGCCGGACAATCCGAGGAAAGCACGACGGCCGATAGCTCTGTGAGCGGAATCACGATCACCGGTATGGAGGGTAAGTACAGCACTTATTACAACAGTCATAAGGATGCCGCAAAGCCTGACAAGGAGATCACCATCTATGCTACCGACTACAAGGAAGGTACGATAGACGGCACAGCCTTTGTAAACGGCGGCTCATCATCTATGACAGCCGAGGAGGCCGCAAAGATCATTCCTTCGGTCGAAGAGATCAAGGAGAAGTCGGGTGACGGCTACAACGGACTCAAGGCATTCCTCGCAGAAAACACCGACCTCAAGACGGATCATTACTCCACAATAAAGTGGAAGGATGATAAGCTCACACTTACATATGAGTTTACCGTTGAAGAGACAGGTATTTACAACCTCGAGGCTATCTATTATCCTATCGAGGGCAACGAAACAAAGAACACGGTGCTGGATATCGGGCTGAAGATTGACGGAGAATATCCCTTCTCGGCTACGCAGGATCTCACACTCGACCGTTACTGGAAGGATGAGGGAGAGATCACCCGTGACAACAAGGACAACGATCTTCGTCCCGGTCAGGTAACCTATGATTGTTGGGTAAAGTACCCCATAAAGGATAAGGAAGGTCTTTACAACGAGCCTTACTATTTCTACCTTGAAAAGGGTACACACACACTTACGCTTGAAGGTATCAGAACCTACGGCGTATTCCATTCGTTTACGTTCAAAAATTACGATGAGCTTGTAAGCTATGATTCTATCAAGCCTACAGATGACCAGATACAGAACACTCCCGCTCTTTCATCAAAGAACGAGGAGCTCGGTACAAACACCATCTTCTTACAGGCAGAAGAAGCGCTCTACAAGACGGCATCGACTTTATATGCTACTTACGACAGAACGACTTACATGACAAGCCCCAACCACCCGACCAAGCAGCGCTATAACACTATAGGTCAGGCAACATGGAACAAGGCGACACAGGCAATAACATACAGCTTCAAGGTTGAAAATGACGGTTATTACCGTTTCAACTTCAAGTCAAGACAGAACCAGATGCGTGGCTTCTTCTCAAACAGAAGAATTTACATCGACGGCAAGGTACCATGTAAGGAGCTTGATGACGTACAGTTTGTCTATTCTCCCGATTGGTACAACCTTACCCCGCAGGACGCTGACGGAAACGACATATATGTTTATTTGACAGCAGGCGAGGAGCACACACTGACGCTTGAAGCGATACCCGGTTCAATAGGCGAGGTTATGCAGCGACTTGACGACCTTGTACTCGAGCTAAACCAGTACTACAGAAGAATACTTATGATAACAGGTCCCGACCCCGATGAATTCAAGGACTACTTCGTAGAAAAGAAGATACCCGGCATTCAGGATGCATTCCAGAGAATAGTTGATTCTCTGCGTGCAGAGAAGGCTAGTATCGAGAGCCTTACAAAGAAGGGCTCTGAGGCAGCCGCACTTGAAACAATGTGTATCTACCTCGAAAGATGTATCAACAAGCCCGAAGATATCCCGATAATGGCAAGCAGTATCAAGGACAGCATCTCATCGGTATCTGCATGGATGCGTGACTACCGCGGTCAGCCCCTTGAGCTTGACTACATAGAGATAGCAACCTGTCACGAAGAATTTGCTTCTCCTTACGGAAACTTCTTCAGCGAGCTTGCATTCGGCTTCAACGCGTTTATCGGTTCGTTCTTTGAAGACTACACGAACCTTTCGGACGCAAGCGCGACATCACTTGATGTATGGGTATCACTTGCGCGTGACCAGGCAACGGTTGTTAAGAACTTGGTTGATAACAAGTTCAATTCAAATCCCGACTACAACGGCACACAGGCTTCGATCAACCTCGTTCAGGGTTCGGTACTCGAAGCGACACTTGCAGGTAAGGGTCCCGAGATCGCCCTCTTTATCGGCGGTGACTTCCCGATACAGCTTGCCGCAAGAGGACTGCTCGTTGATTTGACACAGTTCAAGGACTATGAATCGGTAACAAAGAGATTTGCGGAAGACGCAATGACGCTTTATGAATACAACGACGGTACATCGACCGGCGTATACGGGCTTCCCGTTTCGCAGACATTCCCGATGCTGTTCTACAGAACAGACGTACTTGAGGAGCTCGGCTTTGATGAGCCTCCCGAAACATGGGATGAGCTCACAGATATGCTCCCGACATTACAGAGAAAGTACCTTGACGTCGGTCTGATACTTCCTCAGAACATTTCGTCAAATACATTCGATTCCGGTAACACATTCATCATGCTGATGCTCCAGACCGGACAGGATATATACAACGAAGATCTTTACACGACTGATTATAACAGTATAAAGACATCTGACATCAAGAATCTGAACCTTACGAACTTCATGACTCAGGATTCTATAAGAGTATTTGAGCAGTGGACAAAGTTCTATACGGTATTCAGCTTTGACCAGACATATGATGCGTTCTCACGTTTCAGAACCGGTGAGATGCCTCTCGTTATCCAGCCTTATACATTCTACAACCAGCTGTCCGTAGCGGCACCCGAGATCAAGGGTCTGTGGGACTTCACACTGGTTCCCGGAACAAAGCAGGCTGACGGAACAATCAACCACGCCGCAAACTCCTCAGGAAGCGGTGCGGTAATATTCAATAAGGTTTCCAACCAGGCAGCTGCTTGGGACTTCATAAAGTGGTTCACAAGCACGGATATCCAGGTTGACTACGGTAAGCAGATCGAAGCTCTTATGGGTCCCATGGGACGTTTTGATACGGCAAACGTAGAAGCGCTTGAACAGCTCCCCTGGTCAACGGCAGAGTACGAGAAGATCTCGGCTCAGCAGAGCTACCTTAAGGAAGTACCGATCATTCCCGCATCTTATGCAGTTACAAGACATATCAACAACGCATTCAGAATGGTTGTTAACGACGCAGGTAACCCGAGATACACTCTTATGAGCTACAACGATCAGATAAAGTCTGAGATCGTAAGAAAGTATCAGGAATTATCAAGCGTTAAAAATTGATCCTGAAAAGCCGTGAGGGCTTTTGCCCTCACCAGCTTTGCTGAATTATAGAGGAGGTTATCGGTTTGTTAACTAAGGAAAAGACGCAGTATATTGAAGACAGCAAAGTCAGATATACACTGCGAGAGATGAAGAAAAACGGTAGCGTTTACATACTGCTCGCTCCTTACTTCATTCTCTTCACGATCTTTACGATCATACCGGTGTTGCTGTCGTTGCCTATGGGCTTTACGAACTTCAACATGGTACAGTTCCCCCAGTTCGTGGGACTCAGCAATTTCTATTCGCTGATACTCGAAGATGAAGTCTTCTTAAAGGCGATACAGAACACACTTGTTTTCGCAATTATCACAGGCCCGCTAAGCTATATCATGTGCTTTATACTTGCGTGGCTTATCAATGAAATGCCCAGAGCATTAAAAACAGTATTCACATTTATTTTCTATGCGCCTACTCTGGCAGGTAACATCTATACCACATGGCAGCTCATCTTCTCAGGTGATACATACGGTATAGCAAACTCTTATCTGCTTGACCTCGGCATTATCAACAGTGCACGTCAGTGGCTGACAGACGCTAACTACATCATGGGTGTCGTTATCGTTGTTCAGCTTTGGATGTCACTGGGTGCAGGCTTCCTTGCTCTTCGTGCAGGTCTTCAGGGTATCCCGAAGGACAGATACGAAGCGGGCGCTATCGAAGGTATCAAGAACCGTACACAGCAGCTCCTGCTCGTTACGGTACCTGCAATGGGACCTCAGCTGCTGTTCGCGGCAGTTATGCAGATCACCGCTTCCTTCACAGCAGGTGATGTAGGTCGTTTCCTTACCGCATTCCCTTCAACAGACTATGCGGCGCACACAATCATGACACACGCCTACGACTACGGTTCAATACGTTACGAGATGGGTTATTCATCGGCAATATGCTTCGTACTGTTCGTAGTAATGCTTCTTGCCAACTGGGGTATCAAGAAACTCCTCGGCAAGTATCTAGACTAATCGGAGGATCACATTATGTATTTCTCTCTAAGAAAGGAAGGTAGTTATGAAGATAACTAAGAGGAGAAGAAAAAGATATGGCGGTTCTCTCGGCGGCGACATTTTCATATTTGTAGTGCTCGTTCTGCTTGGTCTGTTCATGCTCTTCCCCATCTATCTGTCGATCATACAGTCGCTAAAGCCGGTTGAGGAGCTGTTCCTTTTCCCGCCCAGAATGTATGTACAGAACATCACGGATCAGAACTTTGCTGATCTGCTTGCAACGGCATCCAACATGTGGGTACCATTCTCAAGATACGTTTTCAACTCAGTATTCGTAGCTGTAGTAGTTACAGTTGCACAGCTGCTCTTCTCATCATCTGCGGCATATGCACTTTCAAAGGTTGCATTCCCCGGTGCGAAGGCGCTCAATAAGATCATCGAAATTGCCCTTTTGTTCACATCTACCGTACTCTACATCATGCAGTACATGGTAATGGCAACACTCGGTATGATCGATACATACTTTGCGATAATTCTGCCGTACATTGCAACTCCTATGGGTCTGTTCCTTATGCGACAGTTCATGGGTCAGCTGCCCGACAGTATGATAGAAGCCGCAAAGCTTGACGGCGCAAGCCACATAAGAATCTGCTGGCAGATAGTAATGCCGAACGTTAAACCCGCTTGGCTGACACTTCTGATATTCGCCTTCCAGGGCGCATGGCAGATCACAGGTTATTCATTCATTTATAATGAGGCATTAAAACCCATTCCGACCGTTATGCAGCAGATAAGTGCCGCAGGTATCGCCCGTGCGGGTGTTGCCGCAGCCGCAGTTGTTATCACAATGCTGCCGCCTATCATAGTATTCCTGTTCTGCCAGAGCAGCGTTATGGAAACTATGGCTACCAGCGGTCTGAAAGACTGATCTAATATTAAATTATACAGAAAGGATGATTTTAGTGCCAAACATGAAGAAAATCGCCGCGTCGGTCGTATCGGCTATTATGGCGATTTCCATGCTGTGCAGTTCAGCGTTTGCCGATCAGCCGTATGAAGGTTATAACTACGACTGGTGGGGCGATCCTGTTCCGTCACAGACCGGATACGTTGTTGACCGAGTTGTAACAGGTCTCGATTTCGGCTCCGGCACAAGATATAACACCGATGCCCAGCTGAAGGAAATATCCGATCAGGCAGGCAGTGAAGTGACAAAAGAAGTCACGATCGGCGAGCTCAAAGAGCCTCAGGATCTGTACATCGACCGCGAAACACAGAGCCTGTACATAGTTGACTCCGGCAACAACAGAATTCTTGTTACCGATGTAAACTATTCAAGAGCATTTCAGGTTATGGATTACTTCTATAACCCCGAAACAAAGAAATACGAAACTCTGAAGAACCCCCACGGCGTTTTCGTAAGACACGTTGATGATGCGGAAAACGAAAACGAGTCAACAATGATTTACATTGCCGACTATGACAACAGCCGTGTGCTCGGTGTCTATGCGGACGGTACGGTATTCCAGATATTCGAAAGACCTGCCTCAGAGTTCTATGACGCAGATGTTACATTCCAGCCCAACAAGGTCGTAGTCGACGTTGCAGGCAACGTATATGTAAACATTCTGTCAATTACAGACGGTGCGGTAATGTTCGCACCCGATGGTTCATTCAGTAACTTCTTCGGCGCTAACCGTGTTGAACAGACAGCACAGGCTATCGCAAACAAGTTCTGGAGAACGATCCTCTCGCGTGAGGCTGCCGCAGCATTCATTCAGGCAGTTCCCATGGAGTTCAACAACTTTGATATTGATGACGAGGGCTTCATCTATACTGTAACAGCATCAAAGAGTGCTACTACGGATATTTTCAAGAAGATGAACCCCGCCGGTGAGAATATCCTCATTAACCTTGGTTACTCGGATTACACATACGGCGATATGGCTTCTTACTATTATAAGAACCAGACATACGGTTCTCAGATCACAGACGTTGACGTTGACGAAGACGGTACAATAAGACTTCTCGACTACGCAAACGGACGTATATTTGAGTACACGGACGAATGCGACCTGCTGTTCATCTACGGCGGCAAGGGCAACCAGAAGGGTCTGTTCACAAATGTAACAGCGATCGAGGCTTACAACAGCGTTGTATATGTACTTGACAGCCGTAAGAATTCTATTACGACATTCAAGCGTACAGAGTTCGGTGACATTGTTCACGAGGCAATGGGACTTTACAACCTCGGTAAGTACGAAGAAGCAAGCGGTCCGTGGGAGGAAGTCCTAACACGCGACAGCAACTACTGGTTCGCTTATATAGGTCTCGGTAACTCAGAGCTTTCTCAGGGTAACTACGAAAAGGCTATGGAGTACTTCTACCGTAACAGCAGAGCCGGCTACAACAGAGCGTTCAAGCAGTACAGAATGCAGTTCATAAGAGATAACTTCAATATCTTTATGATAATCGTTCTTGTAATAATAGTTGCTCTTGTTGTTCTCAGCAAGGTAAGAAAACGTTTAAAAGCAAAAAAAGCGGGAGGTAGTAAATAATGAGATTTGATTTAGATATGCCCGCTTGGAAATGGCCGTTCTACGTAGCAAGACATCCTTTTGAAGGATTTGAAGATCTGCGATGGAAGAAAGCGTACAACACAAAGGTTTCGATGGTAATCGTACTTTGCTTCTTCCTTATAACGGTCTGCCAGCAAGTTATGACAGGCTTCCTGTTCAACACGAACTACGTTAAGATATTCAACATAGTACCGCTTCTGGTTCAGACAATTATCCTGTTCTTCACATGGGTAATCGGTAACTGGTCGCTGTGTACTCTGTTTGACGGCGAAGGTTCAATTAAAGCGATCACAAGTGTCAGTGCTTATGCACTGGTTCCCTACCTCATCACTCAGATAGTTGTAATTCTCGCAAGTAATGTACTGCTCAAGAGCGAAGGTGCTTTCATCGTGTTCTTCCAGTATCTCGGCATACTGTGGACCGTTGTTCTGATGATATCCGGTATCAAGACCGTACATCAGTACTCAGTACCCAAGACTCTGATTGCTATGATATTCACGGTTGCGGCAATGGTAGTTATACTGTTCCTGCTCGTGCTTCTTCTCAGCTTGTTCCAGCAGGTTTACATCTTCGGTTTTTCGATCTATACCGAGCTGATGTATCGATTCAGTTTGTAAGCGGAGGTGCGACAGAAAAATGGTTAAAATCAGAAAAAAGATACTCGCAGTTCTGCTCACAGCCGCAATGCTCGTATCAATGAGCTCCGTTGTAGCATGGTCTGACGAACAGCCCGCAGCAGACGACGGAACTTCTCAGACAGAGCAGACAGACGACACCGCTGCCGACAACTCGGCGGATGAAGAAGATAAGAGCGATAAAAAGGACGATAAGGACACACCAAGAACAGACGCTGAGGGTCTTGCCGAGATGAAGGTAATAGCCGAAAACGACAGCTACAAGCTTTATCTCAACGAAGAAACCACAAACTTTGCTTTACAGTCAAAGAGCGACAGCTATGTATGGTGGGCAACTCCTCTGAATGCAGACAGGGACGAAAGCGCCAAGACTGCTCAGAGAAAGAATATGCAGTCCCCGTTCTATATCGTATACGGTGATGTTGCAACACACACCAGCCAGAGAATGAATATTTACGACGGCTCGATAAAGTCCGGTGACTTTGAGATCCAGGAAATTGAGAACGGTGTAAAGATCATCTACAAGGTCAGCAAGATCGAAGCGGAAATCCCGATGACGATCACGCTTGAAAAGGACAATGTAAATGTTTCGATTATTTCTTCAGAAATAAAGGAACAGGAGGCTACAGACTCAAAGGGTCTTGTACTTCTCGACCTCGGTCTTTTACAGTTCTTCAATGCGGCTTCATCAGAAGATGAAGGCTATATGGTAGTTCCCGATGGATCGGGCGCTGTCATCAATTACAACAACCAGCGTATAAACGCTCAGGCGTACAACAATGAAGTATACGGACTTGATACATCGGTGGGTCTGCTGACAAGACCGTCAAAGACGGAGCAGGTTTACCTCCCTGTAATTGGTGCTGTTACAAACGGTGAAAAGACAAAGCACGGCTTTATGGCTATCGCTGAGTCAGGCGACACCTGCGCTTCCGTAAATGCAACAGTAAGCGGTCAGAACTCAACATCATACAACAACGTATGGTTCGAGTTCAAGATAAGAGCAGAGGATACTTACTATATGGGTACTCGTAAGCTTACGGTTTACGAGCAGGGCAAGGTAAATCTGCCCAACCTTACAGTCGGCTTCTATCCTCTCGCCGGTGACGACCTTTCTTATGTAGATGTTGCTGAGGCATACAGAAACTACTTAATTGAAGAAAAGGGCTTCGCAGACAAGACAGACGACATCAAAAACAGCTACTATCTTGACCTGTACGGTGGTACGGTAAAGGCTCAGTCGATTGCAGGCTTCCCTGTAAATCTTGAAACACCCGCTACCACATACGAGCAGGCGCAGGATATTATCAAGCAGTTAAACGAGCTCGGCGTTGACGATATCATTGCTAACTACAACGACTTCAACGGTGCCGGCATCAAGGGACTTATCACTGCCGATGTAAACTATGCAGGTACGCTCGGCGGCAAGAACGCCTACACAACTCTTGCAGAGTATGTAAACGGCATAAACGGTAAGCTCTTCGCAAGCGCAGGTATCACTTACATGAAGGACAGCGGTAACGGCTACAGCTACACGCTCAATGCTTGCAAGGCTACCACAAAGGCTTATGCTACTACAAACAACTGGGATATAGCATTCGGTATCCCGAATCAGGTAAGACTTGTTACCAAGACGACACTGTCGCCTTACTACTGGCCTGACCTTTACAAGAAGCTGATAAGCTCGTTCTCAAACGAGGGCATCAAGACTATCAGCCTCAGCGATGCGACAACGTTACTTTACAGTGACTTCAGCCGTGAGAACTATTCCAGAAACGACACAATGAATATGCTCGTTGACGGTTACAAGCAGTTCAAGGACGCAGGCTTCACGCTTCTTGCAAGCGGTGCAAACGCATATGCGCTTCCTTACGTTGACTACCTCACTGACGTACCGGTAACATCAAGCAACTTTGACCTGTTCGACTACGACATTCCGTTCTATGAGATCGTTATCCACGGTTATCTGCCCTACACAACAAAGGCAGTAAATGCGAGTGCCAACGCAGATGATACTATCATGCTCGCACTTCTCACAGCAACACCTATCCACTATGATATGATGTATGCTGACCCCAACGACTTCACAGACAGCGATTACGAGACGCTCTTCTACTCAAACTACAAGGGCTGGCTCGAACCCTCGGCTAAGGTATACAAGCTCTATCAGGATGAGCTTAAGGACTTTGCAAATCTCCACATCACAAACTACACAAGAATTTCCGGAGATGAGCTTGAGACCGAGTTTGAAGGCGGTAAGACGATCAAGGTAAACACAAGAGAAATGACTCTCACTGTCAACGGCAAGGACATCGATCTTGCACAATATGGACTGAAGGGAGAAACAGATGAGTAATTCGAATTTCAACCCGAATGAAGAAATTGAAGCAATGAAGACGACCGATGCCGCCGAAACTCCCGTTAATGACGCACCCGCAGCCGAACAGGCTGCTCCTGCCGAAACGGTAGCCGATACAACCGTATCGGAGCCAGAAGCAGCGCAGGAAACGGTCGACGCTTCCGCTGAAGAGCCTGCCGAAACAGCAGAACCTGTTGTTCAGAAGTCGGCTCATATGACAGCTGCCGTAGCGGCACTCAATGTAGAGGGCGAAGAGGTGGATATCCGCCGCAGACAGCCCAGAGTACAAAAAGAGATCAAGAAATCACGCATTTCTTACGAAAAGAAAAAGGGACTTTACGGTTACGGCTTCATAGCAATATGGATCGTCGGCGTTATCTATATGTTCCTTATCCCGATATTCCAGTCGGCATGGTATTCACTGTGCTACACCGAGCTCGTAACAACACCCGAGCAGGCGGCACAGAGAGGTATGACCTCAGCGGGTATTTATACCGAGTGGAACAACTTCGGAAACTACGAAGAGGCACTCTTCAAAAATCAGGATTACCTCCCCAAGCTTACCGAGTCACTCGGTTCGATGGTACCTCAGGTAATCGTAGTAATGATATTCTCACTGTTTATCGCACTTCTGCTTAACCAGAAGTTCAGAGGCAGAACATTTGCAAGAGCGGTATTCTTCTTGCCGGTTCTCGTTGCAACAGGTCCTGTACTTGCGGTAATACGAGGAGATATTTCAAACAACGGTATTTCGAGCGGTGAGCAGTTCAGCGCACTGTTCCAGACCGACCTTGTTGATGAGCTGCTGGAGTTCCTAGGTATTTACAACCTGAACGAACAGCTGACAACAACGATACAGACGATCACCAGTGACATCTTCAACCTGTTATGGAGTGCCGGTATTCAGATACTGATATTCCTTGCCGCGTTACAACAGATACCTACTTCCGCAAAGGAAGCGGCATCTATGGAGGGCGCAACAGGATGGGAATTCTTCTGGAAGATCACGTTCCCGATGATAAGTCCGATGATTTTGGCGAACTTGATATACACGGTCATCGATACATTTATCGATTCCGAGAACGCCGTAATGAAGATCGTGCTTGCTCAGTCGAGAAACTTAAAATACGGCCTTTCATCAGCGATGGCTTGGATCTACTTCCTTATAGTTGCAGTTGCACTTGCAATTATAGTTGCTATCGTATCTAAGTTCGTATTCTACGAAAATGAATAAGGAGGTGTAGTTGTGAGCGAAAAAGATTTAGAACAGTTAAATGCTGATGTACAGCAGACTAATGATGATGCGGCCGCAGCTGCACCCGCTGATAATGCTTCTCCCGAGGCAATCGGTGAGGCTATAAAGGAGATTAACGGCGAGGCAGAAGCCACCGCCGCTCCCGAAAAGGCCGCAGATGAGCCCGAGGTCGGCGTTATCAAGCCTATAGCCACTGCAAAGCCCGAGTCAAAGAGAGCTTTGAAGAAGGCTGAAAAGAAAAAGGCTAAGGAACTCAAGAATATCTACCATGTAAGCAACTGGCAGATAATAAAGAATTACCGCAACTACAACCAGCAGGAAAGAAAGCACTACAAGTACATCTTCAGAAGAAGAATTACCGATAAGGTATGGCCTGTATTCCGTTTCCTTATCCTGTTCGGACTCGGCTTCGTAATTCTGTATCCTATGCTCTATATGCTGTCAACGGCACTCAGACCCCAGACAGAAATGAGCGACCCCTCAGTAATGTGGATACCTAAAGAGGTCATCTTCTCAAACTTCGTAGATGTTTGGATAGCAATGGACTTCCCGAAGGTACTTTTACAGACGATACTTGTAAACGTTATATGCTCGATGATCCAGGTTGTTACCTGCGGTATCACCGGTTACGGCTTCGCACGTTTCAAGTTCAAGGGTAAGGGAATTATGTTCGGTATCGTAATCTTACAGATCATCGTTCCCGTACAGGTAATACTTATCCCTCTGTATATGCAGTTCAGATTCTTTGATGTGTTTGGTATTATAAGACTTATCACAGGCGATGCGCTGAACCTCGTAAGTACTCCTATTGCTCTGTACTTACAGGCGTTCTTCTGCAACGGTATCAGAGCAGGCGTGTTCATACTTCTGTTCAGACAGTTCTTCAGAGGACTGCCTAAGGATCTCGAAGATGCCGCATACCTCGATGGCTGTGGTCCCTTCATGACATTTATCCGCGTTATGGTTCCCAACGCAAAGACTTCGTTCTTAACAGTATTCATCTTCTCAATCGTATGGTACTGGAACGACTCTTATGTAACGGGTATGTTCTTCACTAACCCCTACACGATAGCGATGGAGATCGACCGTCTTGGTACGACCATGATGATTTACTTCACGGGCGAACAAAACGGTGTAACGAGCGACTATCTGGTATGGATAGAAGCAGGATGCTTAATGTCACTTCTGCCGATACTTATCATGTACATCTTCTTACAGAAGCAGTTCGTTGAAGGTATCGAACGTTCAGGTCTTGCCAACTAAGCGGGCGGCGGGCGGCAATGTGCCGCGGCAAATTCGCCTTTTAAAACGCAGGCGATATGCGTAGTAAGCTACGCTGACGGCGGGCGGCATGAGCCGTGGTAAATTTGAACGATAGCGAAAAACAAATTTAAGAGGAGTATCGAAAGGTACTCCTCTTTCCATATACAATTATTATCATTTAAACCCGCCGTTCAGCAAACTATAGTAAATATGTACGTTTAGAAAGGCGGAATCGGGAGCGGTGGCACACCGCAGGCAAACTTTTCAAAGGAGTAAAATATGAATAACATATGCCGAATGATAAAAAAACAAACGATAACGAACTTTATCAATATGGAAACTGCAATTAAAACATACGACAGAAATGCGCTTGTCTGCGGCTCGCCGGCATGGCGATATGTGTATCATGCTGTTCATTCGGCGGATAAGTGGTTTTTCAATCCCGCAAAATTTACAGAACCCGATTTTCACGAAAACGGAATGGATAACCCCGATAATCCTTGCAATATTGTCCTGAGCGATGAGCAGTTGCTCGATTACTTACATAAAGTGCAGGCTAAAACGGAAAAATATCTTGATGAACTAAGCGATGAAGAGCTTAACGAAAAGCCCGACGGGTGTGAATACACAAGGCTTGAGCTTATCCTCGGACAGTTCCGTCACATTTCCTCGCATATAGGAATGATAAACGGTCAGACTATAGAGAGAACGGGAAAATTTCCGATATTCGCGGGGCTTGACGGAAAGCAGACAGACAAATTATTTGATGAATAAGAACGAAGGAACAGAAGATGTACATTGATTTTCACATACACGCCTATGCCGATGAAATAGCCGACAGGGCGGTGAAGAAGCTGAAAGACACAGCAAGCTGTGAGGCTTACACTAACGGCAGAATAGACGACACAAGGCAGAAGCTTAAAGAGTGGGGAGTAGATTACGGCGTTTTACTGCCGGTAGCGACAAAGCCTACTCAGCAGACGACTATAAACAACTGGGCAATAGCTCAGAACCACGGAAATATAATATCGTTCGGCACGGTGCACCCCGACAGCGAGGAGCTTGACAGCGAGCTTGAACGTATAGCCGGGTCGGGACTTCACGGAATAAAGCTCCACCCCGCATATCAGGGTCATTTTATGTTCAAGCCGTGTATGCAGAGAATATATAAAAAATGCGGAGAGCTCGGACTGCCTGTTATACTTCATATGGGATACGACCCGATATCGAAAATGATATCTCACGCAATGCCGTGTGACCTTGCCGAGATGGCAGAAAAGTACCCCGATTGTACATTCATCGGTGCTCATATGGGCGGAATGATGAACTGGGAGCGTGTCTTGCACTATATAAAGGATACAAGTAACATTTATTTCGACACGGCATACTGCGCAAATTTTATGTCCGATGAGATGCTTATGGAGCTGTTCAGGGCATACGGCGAGGACAGAATATTGTTCGGCAGTGACCTGCCGTGGAGCGATCCCCGCGATGAGATAAATATGATAGACAGAATGCCGATAAGCGACAGCGCAAAGGATAAGATATTCTATAAAAACGCTGTTGAGCTGTTGAAGCTTGACATATAAAAATAACGGACGTGACCGCTAAAGTTACGTCCGTGTTGTTTTATATTCGATTATTCGGCTTCCTTACCTGCCGCCGCAAGTGCGATAGCACATTCGATACGCTTCTTCTGAAGCTCGCAGGACAGCTTGTGAGGCTTCTTTACATCGCCCTCATAGATAAAGCTGTTTGCGTTACAACCGCCCGAGCAGTAAAATCTTGCCCAGCAGTTACCGCAGTTTTCCTTGCTGTAGATATGTATTCCGGCAAAGTAATCCTTGATCTTCTGATCGACCTTACCTGTGAAGATATCGCCCATCTTCCACTCCTCAATTCCTACGAACTGGTGGCAGGGGTAAATATCGCCGTCGGGAGTAACCGCAACGTATTCGTTACCGCAACCACAGCCGCGCAGGCGCTTTACGGCGCAAGGTCCCTGATTTAAGTCTATCATAAAGTGGAAGAAGTTGAACTTGCGCTTGCCGGCAAGCTTCTGCTCTTCCATCAGCTTTTCAAGTCTGTCATACTCGGCAAAGATCGTGGGGAGATCGCCTTCGGTAATCGCATAAGGCATCTCGGGGTCTGTTACAACAGGCTCGACCGAAAGCTGTTCAAAGCCGAGGTCGCTTATATGCAGAACATCGTTTGCAAAGTCGAGGTTGTACTTTGTGAATGTACCTCTTACATAATAGTCCTTTGTGCCTCTGCCGGCTACAAGCTTTTTATATTTCGGAACGATTATATCATAGCTTCCCTTGCCGTTAGGTGTAGGACGGATATTGTCGTTTACTTCTTTTCTGCCGTCAAGTGATAACACGCAGTTTGACATTTCCTTATTGATATAGTCGATCTTCTCGTCGTCAAGGAGCATACCGTTTGTGGTGATGGTGAAACGGAAGTTCTTGCCGTGCTGTTTTTCTATGCTTCTCGCGTACTTTACGGTTTCAACAACGGTTTCCCACGCCATTAAAGGCTCGCCGCCGAAGAAGTCGACCTCGAGGTTTTCTCTGTTGGCGCTGTGCTCAATAAGGAAGTCCATAGCCTTCTTGCCTGTTTCGGGCTTCATCAGCATTCTGTCGCCGCCGAAGTCGCCTGTCTGGGCAAAACAGTATTTGCATCTTAAGTTGCAGTCGTGCGAAACGTGCAGGCACATAGCCTTGATAGGCGCTTTCATTGCCATTGCGGCGTACTGCTCGTAATCGTCCTCGGTGAAGAGCATCTTTGCGTCGTACAGCTCCTTAAGCTCGGCATAGCATTCCTTTACATCGTCCTTATCAAAGCCGTCTGTCTTTGCGAGAACGTCATCGGGACATACATCGGCAAAGGGTGGTGCAACATAGTCAAGAAGCTTATATGTCAGCTCGTCGACAATGTGAACGCCGCCGCTGCAAACGTCAAGTACAATGTACTGACCGTTCTGCTCATACTTATGTATCATTTCTTTCATTGGTTGTATCCTTTTCTTATATAAGGCGGTTGTCCGCCGAAATATTCAAACAAGCCAAAAGCTCCCGTTTGTTCGGGAGCTTTGCCTGTTTTGTACTTATATTACTTTACCGAAAACATTGCCTTATCTGCATGAAAAAAGCAGGGGCAAAAGGGGGCGGCAGCCCCCTATATATCTCTCCCCCTCCCTATGGGAGGGGGCAAGGGGGAGGGTTTCCCCGCTTGCAGTAAAACAAACACAAAACAAGCCAAAAGCTCCCGTTTGTTCGGGAGCTTTCAAAGCTTTTCTCTTACCCGTGGCTTACTTGTTTAAAGCCTCGCACTTCTGGTTAGCTACAGTGCAGCTTGTCTTACAAGCAGACTGGCATGAAGTCTGGCATCTGCCGCAGCCGCCCTTAGCGGCTGTTTCCTTGAGGTTAGCCTTGTTAACTGTCTTAATGTGCTTCATAAAAACACCTCCGTTTATGTTATCATTCTAATTGTATCATAAAGATACGGAAATTTCAATAGTTATTTTGAAAAATTACATCCAACCGCAGTCGTCGTATTCGCTCCACTTGTCTTCAAGCTGTTGCTGCTGAGTAAACTTCATAACTATATAGGCAACACAGGCTACCACAGCAACAAGTGCGCCTATAACAGGGATAACATAGTTTCTTTTCTTCTTTTCTTCCATAGTTATTTCTTCCTTTCGGTATTGTTAAAGCCTTACGGCAGTTTTACATATTAAGATATTCCTTATATATCTCCGACTTTGAGAACGGAGTTTTTCCTGCTATCTGCTTGCAGGCATCGGACGGCTTTGCTCCGCCGTCAACAAGCTCTTTCGCCATAAGTGCGGCATCGGTAAGGGAGATATCCTCGTTTTCCTTCTGTTTAGGTTTTCCCTCGACTACAAGTACATATTCACCTCTCGGCGTAAGCTCCTTGTAACGCTCTATCATATCGGAGACAGTACCCTTGATCACTTCCTCGTGTATCTTGGTAAGCTCTCTGCAAAGGGCTATCTGCCTGTCGCCGAGAACTCTGTACAGATCGTCGAGCGTGTTTTTGAGCTTATGCGGGGCTTCATAGAATATAAGCGTTCTTGAAAAGTCCTTGATCTCGTCAAGGTGCTCGTCACGCTGTTTTTTCGTAACGCTCAAAAAGCCCTCAAAGCTGAAGCGTGACGTATCAAGTCCGCTCATACAAAGCGCCGTAATTGCGGCGCTCGGACCGGGTACGCTTTCTATTTCTACGCCGTGCTCGTGGCACTCTCTGACAAGCTCCTCACCGGGGTCTGATATACACGGCATACCCGCATCGGTCACTATCGCACAGCTCTCACCCTCAAGCAGGCGGGCGGTTATATCCTCGCCGCGCTTATTGCCGCTGAACTTGTGGTAGCTCACCATCGGCTTGCTTATTGAGAAATGTGTCAGTAGCTTCTGGGTTACTCTTGTATCTTCTGCGGCGATAAAGTCAACCTTTCCGAGCGTTTCGACCGCTCTCGGCGATAAATCCGAAAGATTGCCTATCGGAGTGCCGACTATATATAGTTTTCCTGCCATGTATCGTGTCAGCCTTTCTGCATTTTTGTGCCGTAGTAGATCTCATTCATCTTATCACTGTAGCCGTTATCGCTGTATACTTCAAAATCGGGGAGTATCTCCATACCCGGCTTACCGCCTTTTTTACCGCTTATCAGCACAAGCCACGGCTTGCCGCCTCTGCGGTTGACAACATTCCGCATAACCTTAGGCTCGATCCCGTGCGCACGCATGGAGCATATGACATCTGCAAGCCTGAGCGGTATCTGGCACAGCTTAAGACTTCCGCCGTACTTTAACAGCGATGCCGATGTTTTCATAACATCGGCAATATTGCACAGTATCTCGTGACGTGCCGACGCCTGCACATCGGACAGTCGCTCCTCGCCCGAGCCCTTTTTCCAGTAAGGGGGATTTACGGTCACTATATCGAAATACTCACGCGGAATATCTTTCGGGTCTTTCAGGTCGCAAAGCACAGGCTTTACCCTGTCCGAAAGATCATTTTCAGTAACGCTTTTATTGAACAGCTCTACCGCTTCCGGCATTATCTCAATGCCGTATATCTCTTTCGGAGGCTTTTTGGCTATATTCCTGCACATTATCAGCGGGATTATGCCACAGCCCGTGCACAGATCACAGACCTTATGGTGCGGCGCAGGGTTGGCAAAATCCGCCAACAGAAATGCATCCGTACCGAAACGGTGATCGTCGGAAACATATATCTTTATGCCCGAAAGGTCAAAGCTCTCGTAATTCTCTGTCATATCAGCCCACCAGTATATTTCCCTCAGGGAGAATTCTGTTCTTATCCGTGTTGTGGTTCTTTCTTATAATAAGCGAGGTCATAAGCGTTACAGGACCAATTCGTCCCGCAAGCATCGTGAGTACCATTATCAGCTTTGCGGGTACGTTCATTTCGGCAGAAGCACCGACCGAGAAGCCCGTAGTCGAGAATGCGGATACTACCTCAAATATCGTCTTCTGGAGCGACATATTTTCACAGCACATGAGTATTCCTGTAAAAGAAACAGCTATAAGAGCAAGCGACAGTACAATTACCGTGAACGTCTTATATACCGCATCGCGCTTTATTCTGTGATCCATAAGATAGGTATCCTCCCTGCCCTTCAGCACCGAAATAACGGTGCATATGACAAGCGCGACGGTGGTTATCTTGATGCCGCCTGCAGTTGATGCCGGTGCTGCACCGATGAACATTAGTACGGTGATAATTATTTTTGTAAACGGCATAAGTCTGTTCATATCAAAGCACGGAAAACCCGCCGTTCGTGAGCTAGCACTTAGGAAAAACGAGGACAATATCTTTTCGCCAAACGACATATTTCCAAGCGTGTTCGGATTGCCAAACTCAACAATGAATATTATTAGTGCGCCGAGGAAAGTCATTATTACGGTCATTACAAGGACAAGCTTCGTATGAAGGAGCAGACGCTTTGTCTTATTGTAATGTCTTATGTTGCGCCATACGATAAAGCCAAGACCTCCGGTCGTGATGAGCACAATGAGAGTTATCATAACCAAAGGGTTATTTGTATAGTTACTGAGACCCACAGCTCCGGGTGTTGCCGTAAGCAGATCAAAGCCCGCATTGCAGAATGCCGAAACAGATAAGAATATTGCTTCAAATACGCCAAGTGCGCCGAAATCGGGAACAAATACAAATGCCAGTATAACAGCTCCGACAAATTCAAGCGCAAAAGAATACAGAACTATCTCGTAAAAAAGTCTTTTGGGTGTGGTTTCAAGCGCGTTGTCGGTAAGCTCGCTTGCGGCGATCTTTACAGTTGACCAGCCGAGCTTCTTTCCGAGAATAAGGTTGATGAATGTAACCAGAGTCAGAAAGCCCAGTCCCCCGACCTGTATCAGTGCAAGTATAACGCCTTGTCCGAAGCCGTTGAAGTAGTTATAGGTATCAAACAATGTGATACCGGTAACACAGGTAGCACTTGTCGCGGTGAAAAGGCAGTCAGCAAAATCGCTGAATTGTCCGCTTCTTGATGAGATGGGCAGGAATAACAGTACTGCGCCTGCAAGTATGATAACCGAAAATCCGAGCACAAGCAGCCGTGACGGCTGTATCTGTCGGGTCTTCTTTTTCAGTTTAGGCATTTTTTAAGTTTAGCTCCTTAGTTTTTGATAATTCTTATTGTTCGCTTTCGGGAAGATCGTTGTCTTCGGGCTTTTCGGGCGGTTCGTCTTCATTGTGTCTGATCGCGTCCTTGCCTATTGCGTATACGTTTATGTCATTTATGCGTCCGATAAGCACACATGCACCGTCGGATCTTACCGAGTCTGTGCTGACAAGATAGCAGTCGGTGGGAATAGCCTCGCCGTCTTTTATATATTTAACCGTTGAGGATTGATTGTAGTACTGTATGCTCATTGCTGTCATACGGTCTTCGTCATAAACGGCTATAGTCTTGTTTTCCGTACCGCCCGAATAAGCGGTGATGTATTCGTTTATTCTCAGAGTGTCCGAAACATTTTCACGGCTTTGTGCGGCATAACCGAACAGACCGCTTGAAGCGGTCGCAAGGCTTGCGTATATCACCGCCCCCGTGAAGATGAATGCAGTTATTTTTGACGCGTGTACCTTTGTACAGCACACAACAGGCACAGCCGCCGCAAATACGGTGAACAGCAGGCAGACAGGGTACAGCATATCCGAGCTTGTAAGTCCCGATGATGCGTCACAGCCGATAAGCATAGCCGTGATACCGGGTGTCATAACGTTGCTGAGTATCTGTGTACCCGCTTTTGAAGCGTTATAAAGAAGCAGGGCGGCAGTAGCGGCAATGCCGTTACCCGTAACGCTGAGCAGAAGCCTTGAATAGCTTATGCCGTATACGAAAATATAGCTGAAGAATATCGGTACAAAAGGCACTGCGACAGTGAATACCGCCGCCGCACCGAATATTGTGTCCTGTGCCGATGTAATACCGTCGACGTTCAGAAAGGCATCGACAGGCATAGTGAAAATGAGCATAAGCACACACAGCACGCCCATTGATACAAAAGCACCGTCGTAATACTGCTCTTCTTTTTTTCTTTTACTGCGGATAAAGCTTACGATCGCTATTATAACGAATGTAAGCGCCGCGCCGCCTATGCCCCATGTCGAGATGATGAAGTAATACAGCCGTCCGCCGATAAGAGTAAGCAGTGTCGCGCCGCCGTCGGTAAGTGCCTGAACCGAGCTGAGCACCGACTGTACTATCCCTCCCGAGAAGTCGTACATATCCCTTGCGAGGTATGTGAATATGATATCCGCCGCAAACAGCAGAACAAATGTCACGGCGTATGCGCCGAAATAAATCGTCTTTTTGCCGCCTGCAAGCTTTGTATAAAGGCAGAACAGGCACACGGCAATGAATATCCCGATGCAGGCGGGGGACAGAAAATAAGCGCCGGCTGTAAGCAGTCCCGCAATAACAGACGCAAAGAATACGCCTGCTTTTTTGCCGCCTTCCTTTTCTCTTCTGAATATAACAAGCAGGAGAAGCCATACAAACACAGCGGCAAGCGGTTCTGACAGCAGATAATGCGAATAGATGAGCACTGACGGAAAAATGCCGCACAGTGCCGTTATGATAAGTCTTTGCCACAGCTTTTCCACTCCGAGCCTGTCTGAAAGGCGGAATGCCGCAAGCGGTATTATCGCATATGCCGCGGAATTTATCAGCATAAACAATTTATACTGGAGCACCGGGTCGGGGCAAAGCATAGTCGGCAGGTACGGTATGCCGCGGAGAAATCCGCTGATACTGCCGACAGACGGCATTACGCCCGTCCAGTCCCTGCCTAAGAAAGCGGCAGCGGCGGCAGCACCGGTAAACTCCTCTTCGAGAGAAGCTGTCTGCATAAACATTCCGAGCGCAGAGCCAAGTATAAAGAACACAAAAAATACAAGGAGCGACATACCTTTTTCGCCCTTTTTGCCGTAAAATGTTTTCAGCTTGCTCAAAGTGTCGTTCCTCCTTTCATGAACCGTATACCGTTATATCCGCAAAAATCACTGTAATAAGCTTACTAACACATCGATCATAGAGTACTCTATCCCGAGCATACTGTTTATCAGCTGGAAAACAAGCAGAACGCCGACAGCACTGCAAAATGAAAATGCGATCGCATAAAGTAAGCCGGGTCTGCCTGCGGCTTCAATTCTCGCAAGGACGCGGTCATAGTTTTCGTTTGCGTAGTGTTGTTTTATCATATTTATTTTTTTGACTGCCGCTTTAAAGTAAAAGCTGTTGAAAAACATCAGCACGAATATATTAAGTGCGATAGACGCGGCGGTTGTAAGAAGAAATGCCGTAAAAATGTTGCTTTGTGACAGTCCGAGATCATCGGCAAAATGAGTTATGATTATTTTTGCCTCGAGGGTCATAAAGAGCAATATCATCATTATTACGCCGAACAGATTCATTCTGCGGTAAAAGCAATGTATGGGAAAGAACAGAAAAGCGGCGAAATTCAGCTTCAGGATCTTATTGTTTTTGCGCATATCGTTGAAAGCAGGGATATAATAATATGCGTTTTTGCCTACGAATTTCAGAAGCTCCTGAACTGTAACGCCGTTTACGTTTTCAAAGTCCCTTTCCTGCTCAAGAAGCCTTTTGTCCATTATTTCGCGGTATTCGCCGTAGCTTTCGACATGGAATATCTGAAAGCCGTCCTCGGTGGTTTCGTACTTGCTGTTTTCCGCGTTCTCCATATTTTCAAGGTGTTCGCGAAGCTCCTCGCTGTCACCCTTCCATTCATAACTGCCGTGCTCGGCTGAGTGAACGCAGTTGCCTATCCTGTTCCAGCATTCACGATGATACGGTGCGCCGCATTCGGGGCAGACAACTATATCCTCGTCATCAAAGAATTTCATGCCGCAAGCGGCACATTTCTCATTTTTAAACTGTTCGTGCATCTTATATCCTTAACCTGATTTTGTTTAGTGACTATATTTAATATATTATAACACGGTTTAAACACGCCGTC
>DJPL01000013.1:31393-59963 GCA_002437415.1 Ruminococcaceae bacterium UBA6413
GACGGCGTGTTTAAACCGTGTTAAAACGTTCTCGGGCGCAGTGCGACAGCACACCGCATATGATGCGGTAAAATCGACTTATGGCGATTTTCGTCCGAGGTTGTTATTGCGTAAGCAAAAACGTTCTCGGACGCAGTGCGACAGCACACCGCATATGATGCGGTAAAATCGACTTATGGCGATTTTCGTCCGAGGTTGTTATAACACCACCTCTTTCCACGCCGTCAAGGTGTGTTTAAACCGTGTTAAAACGTTCTCGGGCGTAGTGCGCCGGCACACCGCATATAATGCGGTAAAACTAACTTGTATAAGTCGGGCTGACGGTGTATAATATCAGCAGGACAAGTCAAAGGAGCGGTTGTATGAAAAAGAGGATCTTATGGATACTGACAGGCGGAACATTCTCGTGCGTCGGCACAGACAGCGGGCTTTCACCGTGTTCAAGCATTGAGCAGGCACAGTGTATGCTGTCGCTTATGCCGGATATAAGCGCAAAGTATGACATCACGCCGCTTGTGCTGATAAATATCGACAGCAGTGATATGACTACAGCCGACCATAAGCTGATAGGCGATACGATAGATGAAAACGCGAAAAAATATGACGGAATGGTCATAACACACGGTACGGACACTATGGCTTATACTGCCGCCGCACTGTCTGTCATGCTCGAAAATCCGCCGATACCGATCGTGCTTACGGGCTCACAGCGTCCGTTCTTCGATAAGGACAGTGACGCACCGAAAAATTTTGCGGACGCAGTCGCCGTGGCGGCAAATAAGGCATTGCACTGCGTATGTGTTGCTTTTGGCGGCATAATTATGTCAGGAAGCGACTGCACTAAGATCGATACCGTATCCGACCTTGCTTTCGCCGCATCAAAGTGTGAGCTGGGCAAAGTTGTGAGCGGGAATGCCGAAATAACTCACCCGGAGAAAGTCACGGCAGGAGAGTACAGGTACGACGGCTCGCTTTGCAGGGCGGACGGAAAGGTCGCGCTACTCGATATGCACCCGTCTTTCAATGCGGATATAATAAGGCTGTTATACGATAACGGAATAAAAGGGTTTGTTATCCGCTGTTACGGAGCGGGCGGAATGCCCGAAAAGGTAAGAGCGGCACTCGGCAAGGTAATAGCAAAGGGCGCAAAGGCAGTCGCCGTGACCCGGTGCCTGCACGGTGGTACAGACCTTGGTATATATGCCGTCGGAACGGACGCGGAAAAGGCGGGTATAATTGACGGAGGAGATATGACGACGGAGTATGCGGCGGCGTGGATGATGAGAGAGATCGCAAATCATATCTGATAGAAAAGTGACTTGAGAAGTTATATAGTGCGTATAGTAAATGAATATATTTTGAAGCTTAGCTCAGTTCTTTCGAAATTATCCTGAGCAGTTGACCGGTAAGACTTTTGAGGTCGGTGCAGTCTATGGTTCTGTTATATATTCGTTTCAGAGCATCATAGCAGCTTTCGCCGTTGTCACCGAGGGCAATAGCGATTATTTTAGTTCCGCGGCGTGAAATTTTCACAGCCGCATTTTTTGTATCCATTACGGAAACAGGCGGGAAATATGCTAAATTACCGTATTCGTGCGCGGGCAGTCCGTCGGAGATCACAACTATCATTTTGTTTTCCGAGGCGGCGTTTTGCATAAGGTATCGTTCTGCCCAGAGCAGTGACAATCCCTCCCGCGTTCCGCCGTATGCGTCAAGCGAAAGTATGTTGTATTTTTCCGAGTCCTTTGCGTTGAAGCCCACAAGTACATTGTGATTTATATAAGGCTTGCCAAAGATCGCCCGATGTTCGACTATCGCATGCTCTATGCCGTGTGCGGAAAGCACCTCGTGAAGAATGACCGCAGAGTTCACAGCGGCTCTTCTGCGCTCACCGTCCATAGAGCCCGAGCCGTCTATCATAAACAGGACCGACAGTTCGGGGATATCCTTTTCCGTGACTTTTCTGCACCAGTACCGTTTTTTGGGGTCGCTGAAATTTTTGGAGGATATACTGCTTCCGAAAAGCTGTTTTTCTTCTGTGAGATCCTTATCTGTATTCAAAAGGCGCGCGAAACGGGAAATATATGTGTTGATAGAGGTGCGGAATTGTCTTACCGTGTTCATATAAGCACGCGACAGCCGCATATCCGGCTTCGGGTGGTTTTCGACAACGCTTATTCCGTTGTGCATTGCCGCTCCGCCAAGCTCAGGGCAAGTGAATACAATAACCTTTGACGCGGCCTTGCTTTCGTCCAGTGCGATACGGTATGAGGTTTCCGAGTCGGCGATGAACAGACGGAAGCTGTCGGTTATATCTTTTCCTTTGATTTTTTTATCATCAAGAGATGTAAAAAGCCTGCGCGATACTCTTGCCGTCCTGCCTTCGGACACTAACGGCTTTGCCGAATGGTTCAGCGGTAAATGAGTGCCTGTTCCGCCGATCATTTTTTCAAAATAGTCGGTATTCAGAAGCTTCTCCGAGTCCGGTATCAGCTCTTCGAGAATATCAAATATCATACAGGCGTATCGATGTCTTCCCGCAGGAGAAGGAGCGACAGAGCCCGACAGATAAAGAGGGCGTATCTGCGACAGATATTCGGCGCATTCTTCTTTCGGCTCTTCAAGCTCCAGCATAGGATAAAGAAGCTCGGTCGTCATATAGTCTATGATATACATCAGCTTGTCGGCATCGGAGGTGTCGATATTCGCCTCGTCAAGCTTTCGCGAAAAAGTACCCTGCGACGGGTGAGAGGAAAACAGCCTTGCAACTCTGCTCCATTTCAGGAACATCTCGGCATTGTTGTATACACTGCATCCGACTGCTTCTATATAGCAGTCCTCAATAATATTTCCTATAATAGCCAGCGTCAACATACGAGCTTTTGTCGAGCTCCGTTCGTCGTTTGCGGCAGGCAAAGGAAAAGCGGTGTACAATATGTGCAGACATTCGTGCAGGTTCTGGGAGCGGGTGGTAAGCTTCAGCACGTCCCAGCTTGTACACGGAAAGTCGGTCAATCCGAGAAAGCGCAGGGTGTTTTTTATGGCTTCGGTATCGCTGAAAATTTTATCCGATGCGGGGTCAACAACAATGTTTCTGCCGTCGGTAAATGCTCTGTCCTCGTTTATGAATGCGACCCGTACATTTTCTTTTTCGGTGAATATTCTTGCAAATTCTTCTTCGACCCGGCGATTTTTTTCGCTTTGAAACAGTCGCAAAAGTTTTTCTTCGCTATTTGTAAATTTGCTCATAATTTCAGTTCCATTTATACAGCATAATTATTCCGCGGAATGCTTCTTCAACAGAGCGGTCGCACTTTGCCACAGGTATTACGGTTTTTTCCGCCGCCTGTATGTAGCCTTCAAATTTTGCAAGCCTTGCCCAGTTTTCGATATTTCGCGGAGAAATGACCATATCGAGCTCTTCGTTATTGATCTTCTTTTTCAGTTTATGGTAAACGCTTATAAGGTTATCGACATATTTGTCGCATTCGGGAATTCTTGCGGTAAGCATACGGCGTATCGCGTCATCGGGCAGCTCTGACAGCTCGCATATGGCGTTGAAACGGTTATAAAGCGCTTGATTGAGCTCTTTTGTTCCGTAATATCCGATATTCATAGTCGCAAAAAAGCGGAAATTTTTGTGCCGCTTTACCCGCTCACCGTTATCCAGGCGCACAAAGCCGTTATCGTCAAGCAGTGAGTTAAGAAAAGCAAGGTGCTGCGGGCGGGCAAAATTGATCTCTTCAAATATGACTGCTCCGCCGTATCTTATGGCTTTTGTAACACAGCTTTCGCGGAAAACTATCTTGTCGCCCTCAGGCAAGAATTTGCCGAGGACAAACTCGTCAAGATTTTCGGTGCAGTTTACCGTCTGCATAACAGGCAGTCCTGTTTCACGGCAAATAAGCATACAAGATACAGTCTTTCCTGTGCCGGCAGGTCCGTGAAGCAATAACGCCCGTACATCACCTTGCACAATGGCATTTGATATCGTTCTGAGATTATCGGGGAGCACAAATTCTGCCGACAGAGAGGGTATAAACTCCCTGTATTCATCGCAAAATTCATCGGCGGCAAAGGGAGTGACGGCTACATCGGTTATCTGCGTTACAGCCTTTTTGTTTTCGCTTATAACGGAAAATTCGGACACGAAAGAATGCGGATATGACGGTGTCGTGCTTTTAACGTCAAAGTAATTTACCTGATATTCGTTGTTCTTGTACGCCTGATAAAAATCTTCGTGTATGTTTACAAACATTTCGGCATTGGGGGAGTCACAGAAATCAAGGAAGATATTTTTGTATGTATCATCGGTAAGAATTTTCTGCGCCAAAAGCAGGGTGAGCACCGGTGTTATCTTGAAGGTCTCGGTGAATGAAACGGGGTTGCTTATGATATACTTGCCATCGGCATCGTAAGCTCCGACTCTGACAGCCGAATTATCAAGCATGGCACGATATCTGTATGCGGGAGTTATGCCGTTTGTGCGCCATTCACCTGCAACGGGTATATCAATGTAAACCTGTCCTGCCGTATCCGAATAACGAATGTCACCGTCGGTTTTACCCTCTTCAATAACCGAGATCATAAAATCTGTCAGAAGCGTTATTGCCTCGCCTATCGGCTGACATAGTGTGGTCGTACCTTTATATGACTGATTATCGGGGTGAACATAGTACTGTGTGGCATCAGAAAGGTGTCTGAAGCCGAACCCTTTGAATATTTCGGTGTCTTTGTCACGGACGATTTTATAAGCGGCTTTGCATGGTTTCATTCTGTTTTTTCCTTTCCGATAAGTCTTTTTATATCCTTGCATTGGTTGGTCGAGTCGGCAACCTTTGTATGCGTGCTTTTGTGAATTGCCGTTCTGATCTCAAGCGACTGCTTTGCGTGCTTATATGCATCCTGATAGCGTTTCAGGGCTATGTAGTTTTCGGCAGACGCAAATAACGCATCTGCATATATATCTTTGTATTGTTCCTTGTCGGTGCTTTCAAGAAGTGTATCAAGAAGAGCGCCTGCCTGACTGTGCTTTCCTGTAGCGGTATATATTCTTGCAGTGAGAACCGTATTGTTAAGTCTGTCTTGCTCGCGCTGACAGCTTTTTTCGAGCTTTTCGGACAGCGACAGGCATATTTTTAAGGCTTCGGGATATTCTTCTTTTTCAAACAATATATCGGCAAGCTCAAGCTCTGCTTGCAGAATTTCCGGATGGTCTTTTGGACGGACTCCTTTATAGAACTCTACGCTTTTCCTTTGGTAAAAAGCGGCTTTATCAAATTGGTCGAGTCCTTTATAAGCGATTGCCATAAACTCATCAAGACCGTTCTCTACGGGTTCTGTAAATGTCTTGCTGAATTGCTCAAGCTTGCCGACCAGTTCTATGGTTTCGTCATAATCGCCGTTCATGGCACACATAAACACATAGCTTTCGCACAGGTAAAAATAGCGTGCACAGCTGCGATATTTGTCTCGGAACAGCTCGATCGCTTTTCTGAGCATTTCTTTTGCAATTCCGTATTCTTTCTTATCGGCATAGCAGAAGGCGAGACTTTCCATTGCGTCAATGGTGTCGGGGTGATTTTCGCCGAGAGTTTCGGACAAATGTATATAAACTTTTTCAATCAAACGTATAGCTTCATCATATTTACCTGTTTTTCTCAGAATCAGTGCAAGTCTATTCAGGTTTCTGACAGTTTCGCCATGGTTTTCGCCTAGGTTTGCGACCGACCAGTCATAACATTCTTTGAATAATTCTGCCGCTTTTTTGTAGTCGCCCAGACTTTCGTAAGCATCGGCAAGATTGCTTTTGGCAATATTCACGTTGTAATGCTCAAAGCCGTAGAGCTCTTCTGCTCGTTTAAGAACATCTTTACGCAGTGAGAATTCTTTGCCATGCATATCCAGTCTGCTGTATATGCCGCAAAGCTCATTCAGTATAAGAAGAAGGTTTGTAGAATCCTGAACTCCGTTTTCTTTCATTATTTCAACGGCTTTTTCGCACAGCTCCTTTGCTTTTTCAAGCTGTCCCATCTTTCTGTAGGTATAAGAAAGCCCGGTGTATGCAAGAGCAAGAGATTCGGCACAGTCGTCGTTATCATCACTTTCGTATATTTCTATCAGTTGTTCATAGCACAGGACTGATTCTTCATATTGACCGAGCTCTTCGCAACAGTCTGCAATTTTGGATAAAATATAGCACGAGTCGCTGTCGCTTTTTCCGTATTCTTCCGATGAAATATCATAGGCTTTTTCCAAAAGGGCATAAGCTTCGTCATATCTGTTATAGTGACTGAATATTGTGGCTATTTCGACCATGGTTTTTAGCGCGGCTGTTTCATAAAGCATATCGTTTTGATCGTACCACTCCAGCACCGTGTTATAAAGTGACAGTGCATAATCGAAATTATGCTTCTCCTGGTTGATAAGGGCGATTTTTCTCAGACAACGTATAGCTTCCTCACTGACTGTTCCGCATTCGTCAATAAGCTTGTCGTACATTTCGTTAAGTATCTCTTCGGACTCATCAAGTTTATATTGCTCGTAATATTCATCGGCAATTTTATAAGCGGAATTGTAATCGCCGTTTTTGATATATATTGCAGCTTCATTATTCATATATAGCACCTCGCTCAATAAGTTTGATATTTATATTATACCGCAAATCAAATCGGCGCCAGCCGACACGGCGGTACGACGTGCTTTTGTCCACAGACAAAAGGATTTGACGGTAAAATGTTCTCAGACTTGCGGTTTTCCGCAAGCCGTGCAAGGCACGGCAAAATCCGCTTTCGGCGGATTTTATGTCTGAGGTTATTATAACATATTCCGCGCCCGATTGCTATAAAATTTTCCACGCCCGATTGCTATAAATTTTACCCAAAAACTACATTGAAATCGACCGAAATTCACGCAAGAACCGACCCTCTATGCTTGCATATGCAAGAGAAATCGCTTGAAAAAAATGTATAATTCGACTATTCTGACGGAAAATTCTGAAATCTTGCATTTTTCGCTTGCAAAATCGCCCGAAATGTAGTACAATTAACGTGTATGAAACATTGGCATAATGCCGAAAGGATATTAAAATGCAGGAAGATCTACTTGTTCAGATTGAAAATAAGATGAGCACTTTCTCAAAGAGTCAGAAGCTCATTGCAAATTTCATCATAAACAGCTATGAAAAGGCGGCGTATATGACGGCGCTCAAGCTCGGAAACGCAGTAAACGTCAGCGAGTCCACAGTTGTGCGTTTCGCTATAGAAATGGGATTTGAGGGCTATCCTGAGCTTCAGAAGAGCCTTCAGTCGCTGATAAAGAACCGTCTTACGGCGGTACAGCGTATCAACATAACAAACGACCGTATCGGCGATGACGGCGTGCTCAAGAATACGCTTACACAGGATATGGATCGTATCCGCAGAACGCTTGAAGAGATCGACCCCAAGGTCTTTGACACGGCTATTGAAAAGATATGCTCCGCAAGAAGAATATACATACTCGGCGCTATGAGCAGCAGTATCCTTGCGAGATTTCTCGACTACAATTTCCAGCTGATATTTGACAATGTGCACTTTGTACAGGCTATCAACACAAGCGGTATCTATCAGCAGATCATTCATATGAACAGCGAGGACGCATTTATCGCGATATCATTCCCGCGTTATTCACAGAGTACGATAAAGGCAACCGCTTATGCGAAAAGCTGTAACGCTAACGTTGTAGCTATAACGGACAGCGTGACCTCACCGCTTGCTCCCTATGCGAACGAGCTCCTTATCGCAAGAAGCGATATGGCAAGCTTTGCGGACTCTCTTGTAGCCCCGCTCAGCCTGCTCAATGCTATAATCGTTGCGGTAAGCTCAAGAAACAAGGACAATATCGAACAGACCTTCGGCAAGCTCGAAAAGCTGTGGGAGGAAAATCAGGTATATAAAAAGGACGTATAATGAACTACGACTTAGCAATAATCGGCGGGGGCGCGGCAGGTATGGCTGCCGCCGTTTTTGCCTCCGAGAGAGGCGTGCGCACCGTTGTAATAGAGCACAACAGACAGCTCGGCAAAAAGCTTGCCATAACAGGCAAGGGCAGGTGCAACGTCACCAACAACAGCGACAACGACAATATAATGAGAAACATACCCACAGGAAGCCGCTTTTTATACAGCGCTCTTGCGGGTTTTTCGGCGTATGATACCATGAGCTTCTTTGAAAGTCTTGGCGTGCCGCTGAAAACCGAGAGAGGAAACCGCGTTTTCCCTGTTTCCGACAGCGCAAAGGATATTGTTGAAGCGCTTAAAAAGCGTATGGGTACGCTCGGCGTCAAAATAATCACCGCGCACGCAAAGGGCGTAATAACCGAGGACGGCAGAGTTAAGGGTGTAAGGCTCGGCGAGAGTGAGGTTTACGCGGATAACGTCATAATAGCGACCGGCGGAGCATCATACAGCGGTACAGGCTCGGACGGCAGCGGATATGAGATAGCCCGGGCGCTCGGTCATACTATCGTTGAGCCAAAGCCTATGCTTGTCCCGATATGCGTAAAAGAGAGCTGTTGCTGTGATATGTCGGGGCTGAGCCTTAAGAACGTTACGCTGTCGCTTATCGATACGGCTAAGAACAAGGTGGTGTACAAGGAGCAGGGCGAAATGCTGTTCACGCATTTCGGCGTGAGCGGTCCGCTTGTGCTTTCTGCATCGGCGTATGTCAAGAGGAGCGATTACAGGCTAGAAATAGACCTTAAGCCTGCGCTTGACGACAAGAAGCTTGACGCAAGGCTTCTGCGTGACTTCGGCGAACAGCATGCAAAGCAGATATCTACAGTAATGCGCGGACTTCTGCCGCAGGCAATGGTTGAGCCTGTGCTCGATAAGGCGGGAGTTACTATTGATACAAAGATAAGCGAGATCAACAAGGTGCAGAGAGCGGCAATTGTAAATGCGCTCAAGCACTTTGACCTGACGGTGACAGGGCTACGTCCGATTGAAGAGGCGATAATCACCGACGGAGGGGTATCGCTTAAAGAGATCGACCCGAAAACGATGCAGTCAAAGCTGATTGACGGACTGTATTTTGCGGGCGAAATTATCGACTGCGCCGCTTACACAGGCGGGTACAACCTACAGATAGCATTTTCAACAGCGCACAGTGCATCAGCGGCAGTGGCGGCGCGGCGGCTGTGAGCCGCTTCAAATTCGCCGTTCTGAATGTTGGCGGTTTGCGTAGGTAACGTTACCGGCGAGTGCCGGCGGCTGTGAGCCGCTTCAAGTTCCGCCTTTGAAAATTGTGCGTTTTGTTAAAGATAGCGCAACGGCGGGGTCACACAAAGCGACACTGCTTGACAAAATAAAGCTATAGTGATATACTAATGCTGTTAAACGTGTAAATATAAAGCTCAGGCTTAAGAAATGAAAATGGTGAGAGATATGTACAAGGCATTAAATTCCAATTTGTGTAAATGGGGGGGGGCTTGATAAAAGCGCCTCTGTAAGTACTGCACAATATCTCTGCGTAAATAAATTCAATATGGTAATTAAGGCATAGTCCACATAGGGTGGGCTATGCCTTTTTTTGCGTATCAAAGTAAAATAAGGAGAGCCAATTATGAGAAAAGCTAGAAATCTGGAAATAGAGTTTCTACGGTTTGTTTTCTGCATAATGGTAATATTGCAGCATTCACAGTACGTAACCAATAAATTTCCTTCCTACCTCAATTTTACCACATCAGGGCATAAAGCGATATACTTTTTCTTTGCTGTAAGCGGATTTTTGATGGTAAAGAGCTATTTCAAGAATAAGGATTTCGGTCTGCCGGCAGAAAAGGCGGCATGGAAATTTAACATAAATAAAATGAAGCCTATATATCCCGATTATCTGTTTGCTTTGTTCATCAAATTTATTATAGTGCTTGGCGGTGCGACTTTATTAGGACATCTGACATTCGGCACATTAGCAACAAAGATATCTGTAATTGTACCGGATCTAGTCGGAATATCAGGTGGCGGTCTTAAAGATTTCTTTCTCGGCGTTGCTTGGTATCTTGGCGCTATGTTTGTTGTTATTCCGATTTTTTACTATATGCTCTGTAAAAACAGCAGGTTTTTTCTGTATTTTTTTGCACCCACAATTTACCCCTTTTTACTTGCTGTAAGATATAATTTTGCCTCTTCTTCGGACAGCACTGTCAAAGTTTTGAATAAGCTTATCGAATTTCCTTTAAAGGCGGCTATAGGATTACTCACCGGAGTGCTGGCATATCTTGTATACAAAAAAATCACGGAACATGAATACACAAAGTTTGGCAAATTTGTTTTGACTGTTATAGAGCTGTTCGGTTATTCATATATACTTATCGTTTCAATTTTTACAAGGAAAATAAGCGATACATATATTATTCCGCTTTTTATCGCGACAACAGCAATTACATTCAGCGAAAAAAGCGCACTGCACGGATTGTTTAAATGGAGGATTTTCAGTTTTCTCGGCAAAGCTTCTCTTCCGTTGTACTTCAATCACGGAACGGTATACAATATTATTATACAGCTTTATCCCAATGGCAGTTATAAGCACAATATGGCTATAGCGATACCTTTGATAATACTCCTATCCGCATTTGAATACTTCGGAGTCAGAGCAATTATGTTGCTGTGGAAAAAATCCGGTATAAAGCTTATTAAAAAGGATCAAGCGAAAATAACCGAACAGAATTAAAATTTGGATATGTTGTCAATGTGCTGAGGATAGCAAAACGGCGGCGGCAATGTGCCGCTTCAAGTTCCGCTTTTGAAAATGTTGTCGTTTTGCTGAGGATAGCGCAACGGCGGAATTACACAAAGCAATGGGCAATAAGATAAGGCGGTTATGGAAGTGTTAGCGGGAAGACCGCGGCAAAGTAAGTATTTGCTGAATATAAGTTAATAATCAGACCGGGCGGCGATGTGAAAATCGTTGCCCGGTTTTTGTGCGTGGGGTGCTTTTGCGATGTTTGATGAAGAGAAGATAATCGGTGCGGCGATCCCTCAATAGTTGGCTGAGCAAGACTTAAGCAACAGAAGCTCACCTTTGGCAAGGGACGGGCAGGGATGCCCGATGTTGAACGCCCAGAGTTTTGCAAGGATGCAAAACCAACAGAGCGTTCATAAGCCAAGAATTAGTGCTTGGCGAGGGGTAGTGCGGGATTGGCGGTGATAGTGAAAAAAGATGATCGCGACATTGGGAAGAGATCGCTTCACCGAAATTGCATTCGTAAAAATCCGTTTCGTAAAAGCAAATCCTCACACAACAAAAAACGCAGAGCCTGTACTCTGCGTTTTGATCTATAATCTGTCAATCTTCCTTTGTGTTCTGATACGTCTTTAATATATCTTCGGCAACCGCTCTCTGTGTTTTTCTCAGATCCATAGCCTGCTTCTGAATGTGCCTGTGCGCTTGTTCCTCTGTAAGATTAAGATACTGCATAAGCATCGATTTTGCGCGGTTTACTATCTTCATATCGGACAACTGCTGTGTCAGCTGCCTGTTCTCCTCTTCAAGCTTCGCCATTCCTATGTGTGCTATTTCGGCGAGCTTTATTGTCTGCACGAGCATAGCCTTGTTGAACGGACGCGGCAGTACGAAAGCGCCTGTAAATCGTATCTTCTTCTGCACCTCATCTGCGATCTCGCGTTTTGCAAGTACTACTATTCCGTTCTTTGCGTCTTTTGAGATATCTGCCACCAGATCAAGTCCGAATTCGTCGGACAGGGGGGTGGAGATTATAACGCTGTCGAATTTTGATATATCAACGCCTCTTACGATAGCGCCGCTTGTGAAGGTTGAGATGTTGTCGCAGTCAAGCTCAAGCAGGAGCTGAGCTATGCTGTCACATATCTCTTCGGTCTTGCCTGCTATAAGTACGTTCATTTCAGCACCTTCTTCCGTAGTATTAAACGCTCTGCCGATGCACCCTTAAAATCGGCAGGGCGTTTTATATTTATATATCTATTCCGTTTCTTATCAGTTATGCGTATAAAGCTGCTTATACGGGCTTGCGGTATTCGGTGAGAGCTTGTAAAATCTGCCCTTTAACAGTGTGTTCGTGTCATATCCGAAGTTCTTTGCGAATTCGTCTACATATTCGCGGATATCTGCCTTGTCGCTGTCGTCCGCTACCTCGCATGAAACCTGTACCGGAAGTCCCTTGGGGGCTTCATCGCTACGGATATACATATGACCGCCGTGCATTCCCGTTCCGCAGAATGAGCCTACGGGAACTTTACCGTCACAGCCGATGCCGAGCACTACGATAATTCCGCCCGCCTGATATTCGCCGAGGAAATCTCCGACCTTGCCGCCGATGATTATTTTCGGGTAAAATTCGTGATATTCCTTCATGTGTATTCCAACACGGTAGCCTGCGTTGCCTTTTACGAATATCTTGCCGGAACGCATTGCGTAGCCTGTCGTATCGCCGCAGCTGCCGTGAATGAATATCTCGCCGTTGTTCATTGTATCGCCGATAGCGTCCTGACCGTTGCCGTGTACTATAATGGTGCTTCCGTCAAGATATGCACCCAAAGCGTTGCCGGGAGTACCCTCTATGGTAATTGTCTTGCCTGCAACGCCACAGCCTATGTAACGCTGTCCCATTGCATCTGTTATCGTTATATCCTTGTCGGCGCATTCGACTATCTTTTTATTAAGGTCGTA
Organism: Ruminococcaceae bacterium UBA6413; assembly: GCA_002437415.1. Classification (GTDB taxonomy): domain Bacteria; phylum Bacillota; class Clostridia; order Oscillospirales; family Ruminococcaceae; genus Ruminiclostridium_E. Next base: position 44,080 of record DJPL01000013.1, read on the forward strand.
ATAACCTATCTCATTAGCATTTAATACTGTCATGACTCGTCCTCCGTTATTGCAGACATTTTCGTGTAGCGTCAGTGCTTTTTGCCTGCAAGCTTTTCTTCGCGTCTTGCCTTGCCGAACATCATCATCTGAGGCTTTTCTCTGAGAAGATCAAGGTCAACCTCGGTAAGAGGTATCTGCTCCTTTATCATTGAGGTGTAAATACCTGCTCTTGCGACATCGCCCATCAGGATAAATCCCTTAAGCAGACCGTCCTTGAATACGAGCTTCTTGTATATCTCCTTATCTGCGTCTTCCGTGATGTCCTCGTCGCCGTCATAGCTTCCTGCTGTTATGATATGCAGTCCGTAGAAGCCGATCGCATTCATCGGTATAGCATTCAGATAGAGCGTTTCCTCGCCTGCCATATTCTTGCCTGCGACCTCACCTTGCATAAATGCGTTTGGGAGAAGTGCAAGTATCCTGTCTGTATCGGAAGAGCAGTCGTGACTTACCGTGCAGTCGCCTGCGGCATAGACGTTTTCAATAGTTGTCTGCTGGTGAAGGTCGGTTATGATACCCTTTTCGACCTTGCCGCCCGCGTCACTTATAAGCTCTGTATTCGGTCTTACGCCGACTGCAACAACAACGATATCAAAGTCTACCGTGTCGCCGTTTGTCAGCTTTGCACTGTTCTTTGAGAACTGCTCAACGCTCGTGCCGAGTATGAACCTTGTGCCCTTGTCCTCAATGTGCTTCTGCATTATCTCGCCTGCGCGTACATCAAGAATACTGGGGAGTATTCTGTCCGCAAGGTCAATAACGGTGATATCCGCATCAAGATGATGCAGAGCCTCTGCACACTTAAGACCGATAAGACCTGCGCCGATTATCAGCACCTTAGTACCGGCTGTTACCTTTTCGCGGATAGCCTTTGCGCTGTCCCATGTCATGAATGTGAACTTGTCCTCTACCTCGTCAAGTCCTTTCATCGGAGGAACGAACGGTTTTGAACCCGTTGCTACCAATAACTTATCATACTGTACTTTTTCGCCGTTGTCAAGTACTACACAGCCGTTTTCGATTTTTTCCGCACGGGTCGAGAACATTGTCTTAACATTGTTCTTCTCATAGAAGTCGGGCTCTCTGTAGTATATCTTGTCGTCCGCAACCTTGCCCTCAAGCCAGTAGCTGATAAGCGGTCTTGAATATGTATGATATGCCTCGTCCGTGATGATCGTGATATTGCCGGCTTTGTCGACTGAGCGTATTCCCTGAACTGCACCGATAGCGGCGGCGGAGTTTCCTATGATAACATAATTTTTCATCTTCGCTCCTCCTTATCTTTCCTCAAGGACGATCGCCTTGTTCGGACAACCCTTTACGCAGGCGGGCTCGCCGTTGTTGTTCTTCATACAAAGGTCGCACTTCTGTATTACTTTTGAATTTTCACTTGTTACGATACAGCCGTAAGGACAGGCAAGTACGCAGGTGTAGCAGCCTACACAACGGCTCTCGTCACACGAGATAACGCCGTCCTTCTGTGATAAAGCACCTGTGATACAGCTCTTTACGCAAAGAGGAGTTTCGCAGTGACGGCACTGTACGGCAAAATTTATGCCGCTGCCCTCCTCGACCTTTATTCTCGGGATAGGCTTGTTACCGTTTGCAAAAGCCTTTATCATATTTTCAGCTCCGCTGTTTGCGGCGGCGCAGTAATATTCGCACAGATGGCACGCAAGGCACCAGTCTTCGTTGACGTAAACTCTTTTCATTTTACCTTACCTCTCCTTTATCACTGACCTGCGTGCTGTATGCCGAGTATCTCAAGTTCCTTTTCGTTAAGACCGATACCTCTGAGCATAAGTCTGTTGCCTCTGAGAGCTTCGACTGAGTTGATACCCATACCGCCCATCATTTCCTTGATCTCGTGATCCCATGCGTGAACAAGGTTTACAAGTCGCTGATAACCGATGTTCGGGTTAAGGCGCTTTACAAGGTCGGGGCGCTGTGTTGCGATACCCCAGTTGCACTTGCCTGTCTGACAGCTTCTGCAAAGGTGGCAGCCGAGTGCCAGCAGAGCGGCAGTACCGATGTAGCAAGCGTCCGCACCGAGCGCGATAGCCTTTACAACGTCCGAGCTTGAACGGATAGAACCTGCAACCACTACAGAAACCTCGTTTCTGATACCCTCGTCGCGCAGACGCTGGTCAACGCTCGCAAGAGCAAGCTCTATCGGGATACCTACGTTATCTCTTATTCTTGTGGGGGCGGCACCCGTACCGCCTCTGTAACCGTCTATTGCGATTATATCCGCACCCGAGCGTGCAATACCCGATGCGATAGCGGCAACGTTATGTACTGCGGCGATCTTTACGATAACCGGCTTTTTGTACTCCGTAGCCTCTTTCAGTGAAAGAACGAGCTGACGTAAGTCCTCTATCGAATATATATCGTGGTGGGGAGCAGGCGATATTGCATCTGTTCCCATAGGGATCATTCTTGTTCTTGAAACGTCCTCAAGAATTTTTGCTCCGGGGAGGTGTCCGCCGATACCGGGCTTTGCACCCTGACCCATCTTTATTTCTATTGCCGCGCCTGTTTCAAGATAATCCTTGAATACGCCGAAACGTCCCGAAGCGACCTGTACTATCGTGTTAGGTCCGTACTGATAGAAGTCCTTGTGCAGACCGCCCTCACCTGTGTTGTAGAATATACCGAGCTCTGTAGCCGCTCTTGCAAGGCTCTCGTGAGCGTTACGGCTGATAGAGCCGTATGACATAGCCGAGAACATTATAGGCGTTGAAAGCTCAAGCGTGGGCGTAGTTTCCGTCTTTACACTGCCGTCCTCGTTGAATGAAACGTTTTTCGGCTTCTTTCCGAGGAAGACCTTTGTTTCCATAGGCTCACGCAGAGGATCTATAGGCGGATTTGTTACCTGAGAAGCGTTGAGCAGTATCTTATCCCAGTAAACGGGGTATTCCTTGGGGTTACCCATTGCCGAGAGAAGAACACCGCCTGTTTCTGCCTGCTTGTAGACCTCCGTCATTATCTGCTGGCTCCAGTTGGAGTTGTTTCTGAACTTGTTGGGATTATCTACTATCTTTAATGCACCTGTAGGACAGATACATACACATCTCTGGCAGTCAACGCACTGCTGGCTGTCCGAGATCATCATATCGAGATCGCCGTCATATCTGTGTACCTCGTTGGAACACTGTCTTGCACACGCCTGACATTTTATGCAACGGTCCTTATCTCTTATAACATCAAATAAAGGCTGAAAATAATTAAGTGCCACTGTTACCGCTCCCTTTCTTACTTCTTTTCGTTCAGCTTAACGATGATAGGCTCGCCGCCTCTGGGTGACCAGATACGGTCAACAACGGGGCATATAGCTCTTATCGCACATTCCTCGCTTGCAAGGTAAACCATATCGCCCTTTTCGGCGGCAACCATTGAACGGAGCTTAAGTCTGTCGTTGAGTGCCATAAGACCGCCGTCAAAGCCGAGGATTATTGAGAACGGACCTGTTATCAGAAGGCTTGAGAATACGTTTCTGAAGTATTTGAGCTTCTGTCTTTCGCTCTCGCTGTACTTATCCGAGTCTATCTCGCTCCAGAACGGAGCGGCAATTATCTTTGCTATATCTTCAAGACATAGCTTCTGTTTTCTGTTGAGGAAGTCTATTATATATGTGATGACCTCTGTATCTGTCAGCAGGTTGCACTTGTAGCCGTACATTTCGATGTATCTTCTGTTTGCGTCGTAGGAAGAGATCTCACCGTTATGTACAATGGTATAATCCAGCAGAGCGAACGGATGAGCGCCGCCCCACCAACCGGGTGTGTTGGTAGGATATCTGCCGTGTGCCGTCCATGCATAGCCTGCATATTCTTCAAGTCTGTAGAACTCTCCGACATCTTCAGGGTATCCGACAGCCTTGAATACGCCCATATTCTTACCGCTTGAGAAAACGTAAGAACCGTTTATCTTGTCGTTTATGTTGATAACGCACTGCGCAACGAACTCTCTCTCGTCAAGCTGACTTTCCGCGAGCTTTGTCGGCAGGGGATTTACGAAATATCTCCAGATGAGCGGCTCGTTTGTGATGTTCGGGTGCTTTCTTGTGGGAATGCGTGAAAGGTTTACAACATCAAAATGCTTGTCGAGGAAACGCTCGGTTTCAACTCTTGCCTCGTTTGAGTCATAGAAAATGTGGAACGCGTACTGATCCTTGTATTCGGGATAAATGCCGTATCCTGCGAAACCGCCGCCCAGACCGTTAGATCTGTCGTGCATATATGATATTGATTTTACTATCTTGTCACCGCATATTCTGTTGCCGTCTCTGCTGATGAAACCTGAAATAGCGCAGCCGGCGGGTATTCTGACCTGACCTTCTTTTTCCAGCATAAGCTCACTCCTGTTCGGTATTGGGTTTGATTTTTCGTTTTCCGACGTTTAAATTTTGCTTTTATTCATTTTTGGGGATAAAAACAGCAGGCAACAGACGATTCATACCGTAAATTTGCGGAGATTTGTGATTTTTCCGTAAATTTGAGGGATATTTGCAGTAAAATGAATTGAATGCTTCACTTTGCTGACCGTCTGAAACAGCTTTGTTTCGTAATTGCCTGCAGTCGGTTTGACTACAGTTGTTATTATATCACGGCTTTTCGATGTTGTCAATACGTTTTTGCAAGTTTTTTAGATGAAACTTGCAAAATATTTTCTTGCAAATTTGCGGCTGAATTATACAAAATGACAGCAGATATACGGAATGGGGCGTTGCGATGCGCTTTTACGCATACGGACAAAGTAATAAACGCGTCCGGTATAACATATATCTGTACTAAAAACGAAAGCAGGTAGCGGTATGGTAAGACGCAGAAGTTACAAAGCGGCAATAAAGAAGCTCAGACCTTTTATAAAAGGAGCTGTAGCCGGAATAGTAACGGCGGCGGTCTTTACCGTTATCGGTGCATTTTTGTTTAACGTTGCAGACGCTCCCGAGGGTGCGGATATCACATTCGGCTATATATCTCTCGGTGCGGCGGCGGGCGTATGCGGAATGTTCTGGGGCGGCGGAAGAGGTAAAAACGGCTTCGCGTGGGGTACGCTCGGCGGCGCTTCTATGTTTGCGGTGTGTTTTATCGGTACTGTTATATCCGGCGGATTTTCGGGAACTGTATTTGTGCCTAAGTTGATCCTTTCTGCGGTGTTTGGTTGTATCGGCGGAATAATCGGCGTAAATCTTGTGGCAGAACGTTAGAATATTTCTATAGACAAACAAAGCAAAATGTGGTAGAATTACCTTAAACCCTGTAAGCTTAGGGGTAATTCAAAAACAAAGGAAAATTTAAGATGAAGAAATATTCAATAGAAACGCTCGCCGTACACGCAGGCTACGAAACTGACGAAGCTACAATGTCGGTAACTCCGCCCTTATACGAAACCAACGCTTATGTGTTCAAGGACGCAAATCATGCGAGAACGCTCTTTGAGCTTAAAGAGCCCGGTAATATCTATTCAAGACTACAGAACCCCACCTGCGAGATGCTGGAGCGCAAGGTCACCGCTATGGACGGCGGCGTTGCGGCATTGTCGTTTGCATCGGGTCACGCCGCTATATTCAATACTATAATAAATCTTTGCAGTGAAGGTGACGAGCTTGTTTCATCGATAAATATCTACGGCGGCGCTATAAATCTGCTCGGAATTACATTAAAGAGAATGGGTATCACTGTAAAGTTCGTTGACCCCGATGATCTTTCGGCATGGGAAAACGCCGTGACTGACAAAACAAAGCTGTTCTTCACGGAGCTTATCGGCAACCCCAACGCGAATGTGGCAGATATAGAAGAGATCGCGAAAATAGCCCACAAGCACGGCATTCCTTTCGTGGTTGACAGCACATTCACAACACCCTATCTTTGCAGACCCATAGAGTGGGGTGCTGACCTTGTTATCCACTCGGCGACAAAGTTCCTCGGCGGACACGGAAGCGTAATGGCGGGCGTTGTGGTTGACAGCGGTAAGTTTGCTTTCAAGGGCAACCCCAGATTCCCGCTTTTCAACGAGCCTGACGTATCTTATCACGGCGTTGTGTTTGCAGACCTAGGAGAGATGGCATTCATATCAAGACTGCGTGCGCTTATCACAAGAGATATCGGTGCTTGCCTTTCCGCGTCTGCCGCTCATACCTGCCTTACAGGTATGGAAACGCTTGCTCTGCGTATGCAACGTCACTGTGAAAATGCGCTTGCGGTAGCAAAGTTCCTCGAAAGTCACCCCGGTGTCGAAAAGGTGAACTATCCCGCATTGCCCTCAAACAAGTACTATGAGCTTTGTAAGAAGTATTGTCCCAAAGGCGCAGGCGGTGTATTTACATTCGTTATAAAGGGCGGTAAGCCCGCAGGCGAGAAGTTTATGAACAGCCTTGAGCTATTACAGATAGTGGCGAATGTCGGTGATGTAAGAAGCCAGGTTATCCACCCCGCTTCGACAACACACAGCCAGCTGTCACCCGAACAGCTCGTAGCCGCAGGAATTACCGGGGGCACGGTAAGACTTACTATCGGTATCGAGGATATAAATGATATTATCGCGGATATCTCTCAGGCGCTTGATAAGGCGACAAAGTAACGCAAGATGAGTATTAAACGGGAGCGGGCGGCGATCCGCTCCCGTTTTTAATAAAATTTGTTTAACCCCCTTGACAAACCGACTCCGATGTGCTAAAATATATTAGTAAATTTACAAGATACGCGCCAATAGCTCAGCTGGATAGAGTATCTGGCTACGAACCAGAGGGTCGGGGGTTCGAATCCCTCTTGGCGTGCCAACCGCTTTGATTATCATTATCAGAGCGGTTTTTCTTTTGCAAAAAATAATGCGGAACGGTTATTTATTGTACCGTTTTAACAAATTCGGATATCCATTGCATTCCCCAGAACACCGTAAGATGTATAGCGGGGTCGGACAGCATAAGAACCGCACGTTCCGCTTTGCTTGAATTGTCGTCCTGCACTTTGAGTATCTGATAAACAATACCAACAATTCCGATAAACACGGCAGGAAGCATACTTGTGGCAAAGCTCATTACGACACCGTATATGGCAATCATTGCACATATGCCTATAAGCCTTTTGAAAAAGTAACGCGCTGTATCGACCTTTGCAACGAGCGTTATAATTATTGCGATCACACCGCATATTATTGTTACGAAGCAAACATACCTCCACAAAGCGTCAGGTCGCGTAAATGCCGAGATCCCGCCCGCATAAAGAAAGTCGGTGACAGTGCGGGCAACGCCCCATATGATAATCAATACAGGGAAAATCAATGATTGTAGAAGCGCTGTTTTGTCGTTTGTGAACATGGCACACCTCAATTCGTTTATAGCAGTGACATAAAAACTGTTGCTGATATGACTGTCCGTTTTTCATTCACGAAACAATCGTTGCCTGTCGTTTTGCTTTTGCTGTTTAATAAGACATTATACTTGTCCGTCCGAAAATTCACTTTTCAGCTGCTCGATCCACTCCGTGTGTTGTTTAATTACGATTTCACCGTTTTTATATTCACCTGCATCGATAAATCCGTTTTCATTATCATAAAAATGAACTTCATCGCAGTATGGAAGCACTTTAATTACATCGTCAAAACGTTTTGCAAATCTCTTTGAAACATCTTTTTTAGGAATATCGTGACCGCCTTTTCTTACACGGTTTTCTATTCTGATATAGCTTTCGTTAAGTGAACTCAGAGCCACATAGTACATTCTGATATAATAGCCGTTTTCCTTTGCTTTTTCCAATGTGCCGAATATTCTTTTTCCCGATAATGTGGTTTCCTGTGTGAAATTGATTTTCTTATCAAGGCAGTCGTTTATCATCTGTATAGCTTTTTTACCGCCTTTGATATTTCCGCCACACTTGGCAGAAATGGCATCAACGTCAATGATAATACCAAGGTCGGAACGCTCACCTTTGAGAAGTCCCGTAAGACTGCTTTTACCCACGCCGTTGACACCGCCAATAATCGTAAATATGCTCATTGCACCTGTGCTCCTTAGTATTTTTGTTTATTTGTGATACTTTTTCCCTGCAATGATACTGTACGCCCTGTAGATCTGCTCAAGCAGCATCACCCTTGCAAGCTGGTGAGGAAAAGTCATTTTCGACATAGAAAGCTTTATGTCAGCCATTGCCTTTATCTTGGGCGCAAGTCCGAACGAGCTACCGATTATGAAGTTCACGGCTGATTTTCCCTGTACCGCCGTATCGCTCAGCTTAGCGGCAAGCTCCTCGCTTGAAAGCTGTTTACCCTCAATGCACATTGCAACGGTAAGGGCGTTTTTTGCAAGCTTCTTTTCTATCATTTCCGCTTCTTTGCAAAGAGCGTCCTCTATCTGCTTATCGGACGGTTCGTTCGGCAGTGCGACAGGCTCAAACTCGTATATTTTAAGCGTACAGAACCCGCCGAGCCGCTTTTCGTATTCCTTGCAGGCGTCTCTCAGATAGCTTTCCTTCAGCCTGCCAAGGCAGATTATATTTACATTTTGCATCAGCGTTTCTTAGCGTAGCTCTCAAAGCGGCGCTTCTCCTTTGATGCCTGTTTTCTGCGCTTTGAGTTCTCGATCGTTCTCGTAACTATAAAGCAGATAAGCAGTATAACAATTCCGGCAAGAGAAGCCTTGAGCCACGGCTTGTCAAATTCGTTTTTGGCTCTGGCTATATAGTATTCGACATCGGATCTTGCAACATTGTTGTTTGCGACAAGGTTTACCGTCGCTATTGTTTCGCCCTTGAATTTTACGTCCATAACGCCGAGTACATCGCCCTTGTTTACAGGTGCCTGAACCGTATCATATGCGGTAAATACCTTCTGTACGCCCGCCTCCTTGACCGACTTCGGCATAAGCGCTGTGTAGTCGCTTTCGGGAGTTAAGATAACGTGTGTGGCGCTCTCGCCCATCTCGACCTTGACCTCGGTTATCTGCTCGTCCTTGTTTACAACAGTAGCCATTTCAAAGTTTGTGAATGCCCACTTGTAGAGGTTGAGCGCGTCAACCATTGAATACCACTCATCGTAATACTCGCCGTCCTTGTCCTTTACGGGCGCACCGAGCGTTACAAGTATATAATTGTACTGATTTTTTGCGGCGGAAACAAGACATCTTCCCGCTTCATCGGTAGTACCTGTCTTTGTGCCGTATGCGTATTCGTATTCGTAAACACTGCCGGGACGCAGAAGTGAAATAGTGCTGTAAATAGAGTAGCCATCGGGGTTAGCATCGTTCTTAGGCATCTCATATTCATAGGTGCTTGTTATTTCCTTGAACAGCGGGAAATTGTCGTAGGCGTACTTTGTCATCTTGTAGAGATCTTCCGCTGTAGTATAGTTGTTGTCGTTGTGCAGACCGTGCGCATTTACAAAGTTTGTGCCGGTACAGCCGAGCTCCTTTGCCTTTTCGTTCATCATTCCGACAAACTTTGATATGCTTCCGCCGCCTATGTTGTAGGCGAGTATATTTGCCGCCTCACAGGCAGAGGGGAGCATAAGCGCATATAAGCAGTCCTTGTATGTCAGGTTGTCCTGTAAAGGCTCGATTGCCGCATTTGAGGGATCGCTGTAGTTCGGGTCTTCATAGAAGTCGTTGAAGCAGTCATACGGCACCTCGACTTTTTTTGAAAGAGTACCCTCGGAAATATGCTCGAGCGCGATTATGCAGGTCATTATTTTCGTGGTTGACGCGGGATACATTTTCTTGTTCTCGTTCTTCTTGAATACCACGTCACCTGTATCGGTGTTCACCATATATACAGCCTCACTGTATATCTTGTCGGTGTTGGGGTCGAAGTCGTATACCTCATCCTCACCGCTTTCTTCGGCAAATACGGTTACGGACAGCGAGCAGAGCAGCATTGCCCCGCAAAGCAAGGCAGACGCTAAGCGTAAAATCTTTTTCATAATTTATTCCGTTCCTTTTCATCGGAGATTTTTTAATATGTTTTTTATTATTGTATCACATATCGCCGAAAAAGAAAAGACTTTTTTCACTCCTGATGTTTTATTTTGTACAGCCGCCTTGCCCGTTTTACGCTTATGTGTTAAAATAGTATAAGAATTCTCTTACAATTCGGCAAGAAAATCAAAACCGCCGTAAAAGCGGGTTAAAATATAGTGGGGTGAGAGTATGCCTAAAAATGTTAAAGCGGCGTCGGCGTGCGTTTTGTTTATTATAATAGTTTCATCGTTTTTTTATCTTCTTACCGCAGGAACAATGCCGAAATACGTTGATGTGATGACATCGGACGAGATAGCCGCTGTGGATCTCTCAAAAGAATGTGCCTGTATAGGTATATCGTCCGGTGAATATTATCCCGGACGGCTGTATACTCCCGCCGATTTTGCAAAGGGCGACATATCGCAGGGAAGTGCCGATGATAAATATGCGACATTCCGCATTGTACTGCCGCTTGAAAAGGATATAACCTATGGGCTTTCGGGCGAAACGGCGACCTACGCACAGCAGATCTATATAAACGGAAAGCTTTTAAACGAGGTCGGCACGGTGTCCGACAACGCAGACGCGTTTATCCCTGTGACGGACAGATACACACTGTACTTCACGCCGCAGACCGATACAACAGAGATATTGATCAGACACGCGTGGTTCAACCATAAATCCGGCACGATACAAAAGCTGAGCCTTGCCGAAGCGCCGATAATCGCCGCAAACGACAGGGCGCAGATAATCTGTGACGGACTGATAACAGGCACACTGCTTGCTATGGCGATATTCTTTTTCGGAATGTTTATGCTCGGCAACAGGAGATACAGTATGCTGTGGTTCTCGCTGTCCTGTTTTTCGGCGGCACTGCATTATCTGATATACGAAAGCAAGCAGATAAGAGTGCTTTTGCCGTACCTTGACTGGTATATCGGTCACAAGCTCGAAAATATCACGAATATCTCATATTTCGTGTTTATTCTGCTGTTTGCGTTTTCGGTGCTGGGCTTCAGACCGCATAGGTGGTTTGTGACGGTTTCTGCCTGCACGGTAGGCTCTGTAGCGCTTTTTTACATAATCGCACCGTCATATGTATACTCGTATTTCACAATACCTGTCGGCGCTGTTTTTATGGCATATTTTATTTTCGCGGCGGTTTATACCTGCGTTATGACGGTAAAGCAGAAGCTTATCCGCTATGCCGACAGTGTGATCGTCTGCGTGACGGTAGCGGCCACTGCCGCAGTCAATATAGTCGAGTCGCTGACATATTTCACGCGGGTGCTCTATTTGCGCTCTTATGCTACAATATTGTTTGTATTCTGTAATGCGGTAATGCTCACAATAAATTTTTCGAGGACAGAACGCAGTCTTGACGAGTCGCTCAGAAGAGAGCTTGAAGCCGCGCGTGTCAACGAGGCGCTTGAAAAGCTTGACCGTCTTAAGACCGACTTTATGCACAATATAGCGCATGAGATGAAAACACCGCTTACTGTTATGAGCGGCTATGCACAGCTTACCGAAAAGCAGATCGAAAAAAATGTCGTAAACGATGAAACGCTGTCAAATCTTGAAACGATATCGAGCGAAGCGCAGCGTCTGTCCGATATGGTAACAAAGCTGCTTTCGGTATCGCATAACGAGGTCACGGCAATGGAGCTCGGCAGATTTAAAGCCGAGGATATACTTGCCGACGCGGCGGCTGTCTGCCGTCCGATACTGGCAAAGCGCGGCAACAGGCTTATAACCGAAGTGTATGACTGCCCCGACATAATAGCAAACCACGAAACTTTGCTTCAGGTGCTGATAAACCTTGCTGTAAATTCGGGCAGACACACCGAAAACGGCACTGTGACCTTCTCGGTCAAAGGCGGTGAAAATGTTGACGGATTTGCGGTATTCACTGTTTCGGATACAGGCACGGGAATAAGCGATGAAGCGCTTTCGCACTTGTTTGACAAGGGCTACAGCACAGACGGCGGAAACGGTCTGGGACTTTATATCTGCCGTGATATTATAGAGTCGATGGGCGGAACAATATCCGCCGAAAATAAGGAAGACGGTGCGGTATTCCGCTTCACCGTACCGTGCGGAAAGGAAGAGGAAAAATGAGCACTATCCTGCTTGTAGAGGATAATCCGCATATAATGAAGATCAACAGCTCATATCTTACTATGGAAGATTACAGCGTGCTTGAAGCGGCAGACGCGGCTCAGTGCCGCAGTGCTCTCCTGCATAACGATATTGATCTTGTGATACTTGATATAATGTTGCCCGACGGCGACGGCATAGAGCTCTGCCGTGAGATAAAGGCGAAATATGATATCCCGATACTGTTCCTGTCGGCGCTCAGCGAAAACGAGGATATTATAACCGCGCTGAGGGCGGGCGGCGATGATTATCTGCCGAAGCCGTATGATATCCAGGTGCTTATCGCAAGAGTCGAGGCAAGACTGCGGGCTTCCCGCAAGGATAAACGGTACATCACTTTCGGCAGTCTTAAGCTCGACACGGTATCTATGGCGGCGTATTTTTCGGATAACGATCTGCTAGCGACACAGAAAGAGTTTTCGCTACTACTTATGCTTGCCCGCAATATCGGCAGTACAGTGCCGAAATCCGAGCTTTATGAAAACGTATGGGGAGTGCCGTATTCCGACAGTTCAAGCGCACTTTTCACAGCGGTTTCGCGGCTTAATAAAAAGCTGGACGAAAAAAACGCAGATGTCGCTATTACCTATGAAAGAGGTAAGGGGTATGCGTTAGAAAAGATATAGGGTATAAAAACCGCTCACGGAGCATTCCGTGAGTGGTTTAAGACCTTTTTCTTCAGAAAAAGGTCTTAAACCGCCGGAGGCACCGGAGCGAAGCGACCCGCCGCTTCTAACTCTCGCTCCGTTCAATTCCTTTCCTGCACAACGGAAGAGATACTATATAAGAAATAACGAAAAGCGCAACCGCAATTGTCGGTATCAGCCAAGTCATCAGCTTTATCGGCGGGCTGTTCATAAAATTAACCAAATCCTGCGCGGAGGAGTCGCTGAAAAGAAACGAAACATCGCCGAAAAGCCCGTAAATCAGCACCAGAATTATCACGAAAAGTATAGACGCCGCCTTTATTCGCGCGCCGTTCTCCGAGCCGAACCTAAAATAGAACGGATAATCGAACGAGTTGAGAATAAGCGAAATCCCGAAGAAAATCAGCCCCGCCTGCATATGCGTGAATTGATTTTCGCCTGTCATTAGCGTTGCTATAAAGCAGCCAAACACACCGAAAAGCAATATCGCCGCGTAAATCATTATCGTGAAAACGTACTTCACGGCGACCTGTCCTTTGACTGAAATCGGCGTTGATATCGCAAAATTGCGCCATTTTTGGTTTTCTGAAAACCGAAAAAGCTCGGCGTTTATCAGCAAAAAGATTATATACGGCATTATTATACAGGCGTTCAATCCAAAATCCACGGAATAGCTGTTTTGGCTGTCGACTATTGTGACGATAAGGAAAACGACCGGCATAACGGATATACATATTAATGGCATTCTGAACGTCCCGAACTGATTATACAACAATCCGCGCATTATTTCTCCCTCCTTTTTATTCCCGCAGCCGTCAGAAACAGGCACGCGGCGAGCAATCCCAAAATTATAAGCGGCGAAAACGGGAAAAGCTTTAAGAAAAAAGCCGATATATCCTCCGGCGAAATATCAAATGCCGTTCCCTGCGTGATAAGAAATATAAGAAACATCGGAACGCAAAACATAAATACCATCGTAATTCCCGCTTTGTCCTTGGATAAGCGCAAAGAAGCCTGCAATATCATCATTATCACGTTCATCATCAGCACGACTTCTATGCAGAAGAATATTGCGGCGGCGTGTTCGGCTGTAAACGCAAGCCCCGATACCGCTAAAACAACCGCCGATAATCCAAACGCAAGCCCCAGACCGATTACGAGATATATACTCATCATAATAACGTTTACCGCCGAGTATTTAAGCGGTGAAATCGGCGTCGAGCGGCGGAACAATCTGTAACACAAATCGGCTTCTCTGCTCCCGTCTATTGCCGCGTCAATGATAAATCCCGATATTATCGCAATCAGCGGAACAGAAACCGAGTTGTTCATATCAAAAAAGCTCTCTTTCGCTTCTATCGGCAGCTTTCCGAGGTTTCCGTAATTGAAGCTCAGTGCAATCAGCACGAAAATTCCCACCGCGAGAACCGCGAATATTACGGATAAAACCGCGCTTTTCCGCGAGCGCGCAAGTTCGCTGTAAATTATCCACTTCATTAGCTCCACTCCTTTTTCTCACGGTTTACATAAAACAGCATTATTTCCTCGAGCGTTGTTTTTTCGATAAGCAGGGAAGGGTATTTTTTATGGCAGGCTTCTCTGTCCGAAACCATTGCTTCCGCGCCGAAATCGCTTATTCTCGCGCTTATATAATCCTCTTTCGCAATCTCCGAAAGCTCCTCTTTTCGGCACTTTATCAAGCCGTGGTTTTCCAGAATTTCGTCCTTTACGCCCGAAAGAAGTATTTTTCCCTTGTCGATAAACGTCACGCAGTCTGCGATTTTTTCAAGGTCGCTTGTTATATGCGAGGACATAAGAATACTGTTAGTTTCGTCCTGCAAATACTCGCGGAAAATATCGAGAATTTCGTTTCTTACAACAGGGTCAAGCCCCGTCGTCGCCTCGTCCATTATCAGCAGCTTTGCGCCGTGCGAAAGCGCCGTTGCGATTTGCAGCTTCATTTTCATTCCCTTTGAGAAATCCTTCAGCTTTTTCTTTTTCGGCAGTCCGAAACGCTCTATATAACCGAAGTACGTTTTGCTGTCCCAAGTCTTGTAAAGCCCGCGAAACAGCGTGTTTATCTGCACTGCGTTGAATTTGTCGTAGAACGGAAGCTCGTCGAAAACCGCAGCAATCTGCGATTTTACCTCGTATTCGTCCTTAATGTAATCTTTTCCGAGCAGCTTTATTTCGCCGCCGTCAACCCCGATGATATTCAAAATTGCCTTTATTGTCGTGGATTTTCCCGCGCCGTTTTGTCCGATAAACCCCATTATGCTCCCAACGGGCACGCTAAAGCTCACATTGTCGAGCGTGAACCCGTCATAGCGCTTCGTTAAGTCGCTTATTTCAATTGCGTTCTGATAATCGCACATTTCATTCCCCTCCGTAAATAATGTCTATCATTTCCTTAAGCTCATCTGCGGTTAGATCGCAAATCCTCGCCTTTTCGCAGACTTTTCCCAGAAGCTCTTCGGTCTGACGAACCGCTTCTTCACGCAGAAAATCCGTGTTCTGCCGCTTTACAAAGCAGCCCTTTCCGGCAAAGTTCTCGATAAAACCATCGCGCTCAAGCTCCTCGTAGGCGCGTTTTGTCGTGATAACGCTTATCCTGAGCTGCGACGCAAGCGTTCTCATCGACGGCAGAGCTTCCCCGGGCGAAAGCTCCCCGCCCATTATCTGCTGCTTAACTTGAGCCTCAATCTGCGCATAAATCGGCTCGTTTGAACTGTTGCTTAAAATGATATTCATAGTCTTCTCCTGTAAACTGTATATATACAATAATCACAGTGTAGCACGCTTTTTTAATTTTGTCAATACTTTTTCTTAAAATATAGAAAATTCCCCGAAATTTTCGGGGATACAGTCTGTAGAAAAACCCCGATTTGTTTGCAAATCGGGGTTAAGTTTATGCCAAATTATGCCTTAACGCAAAAATCACGCTCAAGAATAGCGAAAAACGAGGATATTATAACCGCGCTGAGGGCGGGCGGCGATGATTATCTGCCGAAGCCGTATGATATCCAGGTGCTTATCGCAAGAGTCGAGGCAAGACTGCGGGCTTCCCGCAAGGATAAACGGTACAT
>DJPL01000038.1:0-32558 GCA_002437415.1 Ruminococcaceae bacterium UBA6413
CTACGGCAATGATTTCATTATACCATACTAAGGGGCATTCCGTTTCGGGTGCCCTTTATTTTTTGTCGCAGTCACGTTTTCCTTGACTTTTTTGCTATTTTCTGATAAAATTTTATCTTGAAGAAATATATATTTAATTTTGTATAGGGTCAACGATACACTTTTGTAAAGAAATGAAGGAACTGTGAAATTTTGAAAATAAGAGTTCTGATCAACAGCCGCAGACCGTCACTTTTCAAAGATCTGCTGGCTTATCCTGATGAAAGATTTGTATTTCTGAGTACACCGGGTTATCCCGATGATATAAAACAGCATATTGCCATATTCAAGCCTGATATATTTATCACGGTATTTGAGGATTATGACGAAGAGATGATACAGCAGTATTATCTTATGAAGCGTGACGAGTCGACATTTGCTCTGCCGTTTATGCTTATTGCAAATGCAGATGTATGCGACGAGTGCAGAATGAAGAATGCAGACCTGTTTGATGCTATGTTAAGGCGACCGGTAACGATACCTGCGATACTTACCAATGTATTTGAGATAGCCGGACCTATGTGTGAAAAACGTCATGACGACAATGATGATATCTATTCTGCCGGAAGCAAGCATATACGTCCTGCACAGAGCGTTTCGGCAGGCTCTTATGACAGAATAGGCAATTTTGCTCCGACAGCGGAAAAAAATCATTAAAAAGCATATTCTTGTGGTTGACGATGATAAGGACATACTGAGAATGTTGAAATCGGCACTTGAGGACAAGTATGATGTGACTACGGTTTCAAGCGGCAGAATGGCTGAAAAGTATCTTGAAACCAAGATGTCGGATCTCATACTTCTTGACTATCATATGCCGGGAGAGAGCGGGGCAGAGGTGCTTACCAAGATAAGAGATAACAGCAGACTTGCCAACATACCGGTCGTATTCCTTACCGGAGTTACCGATTCGGATAAGGTACAGCAGGTCTTATCAATGAATTTGCAGGGATATCTTCTCAAGCCGATAAATATGGACAGGCTGTTCCTTCTTATAAGAAGCCTGATAGGTTAAAGGAGGATATGTCTTGACAGATATCACCGAATATATTTCCGCTCAGGCTCTGAGCCGTATGGAAAAATCAATATCCGATGTTTTCGGAGTTGCGGCAATGATACTGAATTTGTTTGGTAAGAGCCATTCCGGCGGAACAGGCTTCTCCGAGGAACTTCGTAAGCGGCTTAATACCGATGCGGGCGCGGTCGAGTGTATGCGTGGTATAATTTCTGCCTCGGTCAGAAGAGCGGAAAGCGGATATGCGGCAAGCGGTGTGTGCTTTGACGGACTGACATTCTTCTCCGCTCCGATAAAGCAGGGCTCACAGACGGTCGGATATCTTGCCGCAGGCTTTACAAAGGTCGGCGAGAAGACGATACCGTCCGAGAATATCATATCGTATGAGATCGCCGATAAGCTTTCCAAAGCGGTATGCGAGCTTGCGATAAATCTCTCGGTAATAGTTGCGACTTCTGCCGAGATGAAGCAGATGACAAATGCCGCACTCAAGATAGCAAAGCATCAATCTGACTTTCTTGCAAATGTCAGTCATGAGATGAGAACGCCGCTTAATGCTGTTCTCGGTACTGCCGAGATCGCATTAAGACGCGATATGAGCGATGAGATGAGGGAGTATCTTCATCAGATAAAATCGTCTGCACATCATCTGCTGATGATAATAAATGACATACTGGATTTTTCAAAGATAGAAACAGGCGAAATGTCTATAGTGCCTGTCGACTATGAGCCGCTGTCGCTTATAAACGATGTGGCAGGCATTGTCAATAACCAGATAGGCAGTAAGAATATAGAGTTTACAATAGATGTACCTCCCGATCTTCCTCTGAGCCTTAAGGGTGATAACGTGCGTATCCGGCAGGTGCTTATAAATCTTTTGAACAACGCAGTGAAGTTTACCAGAAGCGGCAATGTATCACTCAAAATAAGCACAAAACCGATATCTGACGAGAATGTTATGCTTATAGCGTCCGTATCGGATACAGGCTGCGGAATATCTCAGGAGAACATAGGCAGGCTGTTCAAGATGTTCAGACAGGTAGACAGCAAGAGAAACCGAAACGCCGAGGGCACAGGACTTGGTCTTGCAATATCCCAAAAGCTGCTGAGCCTGATGGGCGGCACGATATCTTTGGAAAGCGAGCCCGGTAAGGGCAGTACGTTTACAGTTGAAGTTCCGCAGGAGCTTACTAAGGACGAGCATTCAAGTGTGAAAAAAGCCCCCGAGGGAGCTGTAGCGTGTCTTCTGCTCGGAAATCAGTACCTGAGGAAGAGCGTTGAGAGCGCTTTAAGGCAGATAGGCGTATTGCCTGTGAGTATTGACCGCGCTTTGCTTGACGACAAGGCGTATATTATCGGAGATTATGAGCTTTTAAATGACGTAAAGGAGCTTGTTGCCGAAAATCCGGGGCTCAGGTGCGTGCTGATAGACAGATTTGACAGCACGGCATATTCCGATGATAAAAATATTACGATCATAAGAAAGCCGATCTATTCGTTCGCACTTTCCGCTGCAATGGGAATAGGCGAAAGGTTCACCAGAAACGATGATACCGCAAGCGATGTCAGCTTCACCGCACCCGAAGCGTATGTGCTTATCGTTGACGATAACGATATAAACCGCGCGGTCGCGAAAGGCGTTATTGAGCCGCTCGGTATGCAGGTCGACGTGGCCGCAAGCGGTGCGGAATGCATCGAAAAGGCGCGTAATTTCCGTTACGATATCATCTTTATGGTTCATATGATGCCCGAAATGGACGGTATAGAAGCGGCACATATCATAAAACAACGTTTCCCGTCATATGCCGACGTGCCGATAATAGCGTTGACGGCAAATGCTGCGGGTGACGCAAGAGAAATGTTTTTGAGAGAGGGTATGAGCGACTTTATAGCAAAGCCTATCTCGCTCAGGACTATTACAAACAAGATAAGGCGATGGCTTCCGGCGGAAAAAATAATTCCTGTCGGCAAGCCGCAAGGTATCGCACAGCCGCAGCATATACTTCCGGATATACCAGAGCTTGACCTTAAGGGCGCTATGGCGCTTATGGGAAGCGAAAAGCTACTGTTCGGCGTTATTGAGCAGTATTACAGGTCGATAGACAAAAATATCGCCAGGATAAACGCTTCCTATGACAACGGCAATACCGAGCTGCTGACGATCGAGTTCCACTCGCTGAAAAGTACATCAAAGCAGAGTAGGTGCAAACAGACTGTCACAGATGGCAAAGGATCTGGAAACGGCAGGAAAAGAAAACAACAGCATTTATATAAGTGAGAATATCGAAAAGTTCCTTGATGAGTACAAGGCTATGAAGAATGTACTTTCCGTGCATTTCGGCAATAAGGATAACGAAAAGCCCGAAAAGCGGGAAATAAAACCTCTGCTTGACGAGCTGTCCGATGCACTGTCGGATATGGACGCTTTGCAGATCGATGATGTTTTGGAGAAGATATCGCAGAATACGACTGCTTCCGATATGACGTATTTTGATGATATAAAAACGGCGGTAGATGACTGCGACTTTGACAAAGCCGAGAGGGTTTTGTCTGAGTGGAGCAGTACACTGCACAACCGATGATACTTGTGTGTTTGTGTCAGGAGAAAATATGACAGAAGAAGTAATGAAGCTTACAAAGCAACAGGCACAGGCGCAGGTACAGTGCTTTTCAACACTGTTTGCCCACGCAAGACTGCTGAGCGAAGAACAGGTCAGAAACGGCAGAATATGTACGCAAGAGGACAGGGACAATAACCTGTTTTTGAATGTTGACGATGATGAGATCTATCTTGACGGAATTGAACTGAAAGCGCTTGAAGCAAAGTCGCAGATAGGAAAGTTTGACCTTGTCGGAAAGGATATATTTCAGGTTATCGCAAAGTATGTTGAGGTCGACGGAAAGCCTTGCGTAATGGAAATGATGAAGCCTATAGACAAGAACGCAGTGTTCAGTTTAAACGGCAGAGAAGAGCTTATCAGCAAGCTTGCCAAAAGCAACGAGGAGGTTTACCGCGACAGCCTGACAAGTGCGTTCAACCGCAGATATTTTGAAGAAACGCTGAAGAATACGGTGTTCTCGGGCGGTGTTGTTATGATAGATCTTGACGACTTCAAGGTGTACAACGATACGCGCGGGCACGATACCGGCGATGCGGTACTTAAAGCGGTTGTCGGTGCGATAAAGGACTGCATCAGAGGAACGGATACGCTTATCCGTTACGGCGGCGATGAGTTTCTGCTTTTGATGCCGGGTGTTGAAAACGAAAAAAACTTCAACCGTAAGCTGGGGGAGATCAAAAGAAAGGTCCGCGGGACAGATGTGACGGACTATTCCGGTATAAATCTGTCGGTCAGCATAGGCGGCGTAATTGCGGATAAAGAGCCTTTGCAGAATGCTGTTATCCGTGCGGATAAGCTGATGTATACGGCAAAGGCACACAAGAATACGGTCGTTACCGATAAGGACAGACAGGAAGACACAGCCGAGGATAAGCTGAACATTCTTATAGTAGACGACTCCGAGCTTAACCGTGCGATACTTTCTTCTATGCTCGGTGTCGGATTTAATGTGCTTGAAGCCGAAAACGGCGAAAGGTGTGTAGCTATGCTTGAGCAGTACGGCACAGGCATTTCGCTGATACTGCTTGACATAGTAATGCCCGGTATGAGCGGCTTTGATGTGCTGAGCTATTTGAATGACAATCATTTTATCGATGATATACCGGTAATTATGATATCAAGCGACCACTCGGCGGATACGGTGCGTGAGGCGTATGAGCTCGGAGTATCCGACTTTATAAACAGACCGTTTGACGCAAAGGTAGTACATCACAGAGTTTTCAATACGATAAAGCTTTATTCCAAACAGCGCAGACTGCTTATGCTCCTTACCGATCAGATAAACGAAAAAGAACGCAACAATGATATGATGATAGGCATATTGAGTCAGATAGTTGAGTTCAGAAACGGAGAAAGCGGACTGCACGTTGTACATATCAGAATGCTGACGGAGATGCTACTTGAACAGCTCGTTAAGAAAACGGACAAGTATAAGCTTGACAGCAATAAAAGGCATCTTATCACAACGGCATCGGCACTTCACGATATAGGCAAGATGGGTATCGACGACAAGATATTAAATAAGCCCTGCAGACTTACCGATGAGGAGTTTACAATAATGAAAACGCATTCGATGATAGGTGCGGATATGCTTGAAAAGCTCGGACAGCTTGAACAGTATAAGGGTGAAGAGCTTATCAAGGTGGCATATACCATATGCCGCTGGCATCACGAGCGTTATGACGGCAGGGGATATCCCGACGGACTTAAGGGCGATGAGATACCGATAGCCGCGCAGGTAGTATCGGTAGCGGACGTATATGACGCGCTTGTAAGCGAACGTGTATATAAAAAGGCGTTTTCACATGAAAAGGCAATAGTTATGATACTCGGCGGAGAATGCGGAGCGTTCAATCCGGAGCTTCTCAAATGTCTGCTTGATATACAGGACGAAATAAAAGAAAAATTCAAAAGCTGATCACTGTCCGCCTACAGTTATATTCGGATAAATGCGAGGGTAACGGCATGGGTATGAATGACGAATTCGATAACGGTCTTTCAATAAGAGAATGCTATGAGCTTCTCGGAGAAAGCTATGACAGCGTATTAGAGCGGCTTGAGTGCGATGAAGAAGCTGTAGAGCCGGCAATACGCGAATTTTTGTACGATGAACACTTCAATGAGTTTATCGCCGCAATGAACGAGCACACTGTCGAAAAGGCTTTCAGAAAGGCTCACACAATGAAAGGAATAGCCGCTAATCTCGGGTTTGAGAAAATGCACTGTGTATTCGGTGAAATTACCGAATATCTGCGTAACGGAGATTACAACAGCGCACATAAGCTTCTTGCAACTGCCGAAAAGGAGTATGCAAGGATAATAAGCGCATTAAAAAGGTGCAAATAATACCGGAAGCGGGAGCTGTGACGAAATGTCAGTATTTTGTTACAGCTCCTGCTTTATATTTATCATCAATAAAAAATTATCGAAAAACGATAAAAATCTATTGACAAACGAAAAATGCTGTGCTATAATTCAAACAACAAAAAACTTCGTCGGGAAAGGGCGGTATTATGAAAAAACAAAACTATTCCGTAATGATAACCTCAATACTTGTGAAGGCGGTATTCGTACTGATAATCGTATGCTGTATATTTGCACCTTTTATTGTTCGTATCTACGATAACCGTATATGTGCGCTGTTCGGAATGTCGGTCTATCTGCCTACGATAATTACGCTTTACCTTGCGGCGGCAGTCGCGCTTGTGATAGTTATAGCGCTTGACCGTCTGCTTACTAATATCAGACACGGAAAAGTGTTCACTTCAGGCAATGTAAAGATATTAAGACTGATATCGTATTGTTGCTTTGCCGTAAGCGTTATATTCATCTATTTCAGCATTTTAAGACCGTTCGCGTGGCTTGTTGTGATAGCGGCGGCATTCTTTGGACTTATTCTGCGTGTTATAAAGAATGTCTTTGAGCAGGCGATCGAAATAAAAGAAGAGAACGACTTTACTATCTGATTTGTGAGGTACTGATATGTCAATTGAAATAAATCTTGATGTAATGATGGCTGTGCGGAAGATCTCGTCAAACGAGCTTGCCGCCGCCATCGGTATAACCCCCGCAAATCTGTCGGTGCTGAAAACGGGCAAGGCAAAGGCGATCCGCTTTTCAACACTTGAAAAGATATGCGAGGTCTTACAGTGCCAACCCGGCGATATTCTGTGCTATAAAGGCGGTGACGAAAATGAATGAGTATAATAATGTTGAACAGTACGGCAATGTTCAGCCGGTTAATGTATACGGCAGAACAGAGGGTCAATATGCACCGATGTATAACAGCCTGCAAGGTCCTCCCGAGGCAAAGAAAACTTACAATATGCGCGATTTCATATTCGCTGTGCTTACGGCTGTGCTCGGCTTTATAACACTAAAGCTGTTCTTTACCGAGGGTGAGATATTTCCGTTTGCAGAGGTTATAGCATCGGGCTGGTATCATATTATTGTCGCAGCTCTTGCTGTTATGGCAGTAATATATATCGGCAAAAAGCCGACAGCTTCACAGTGGGCGATATTCGGCTGTGTGATAGTATTCTGCGCTGTTCCTATATTCTCGTCAACAGGACTTGTGCGCTTTCTTTCGTGGGTGTATGCCGCAATTCTGCTTTGCTATTTTGCATACAGCTTTACTACGACCAAGCCGCTGTTTTCTGACGGATTTGCAAGGGAACTGTGCGAAGCGGTATTCTCGGTATCGTTCAGGAATTTCACAGCCGCGCCTAAGAGCATAGCTGTGCCGTTTTCAAAAAAGGAGCATAAGAGCAAAACCGCGCTGTATATCCTGCTCGGGATACTTTGCTCACTTCCCGCAACGCTGATAGCCGGTGCGGCACTTTCAAGCGCCGATGATAATTTCGGCAGAATGATATCCGGTATTACAGGCGGATTTTTCGATAACTTTTTCGGTAATATTATAATTTTTGCAGTCAGCATACCTTTTTCATTTCTGCTTTTCGGAATAATGAGCGGTGCAAAGGGCAGAAAGCGTAAAATGACAGGCGACAGCGGTAAGGCGGCAAAGGTGCCTGCCGCGGCTGTGTGCGCGGCGCTTACGCCGCTTATAGTTATATATCTTCTGTTCTTTGCTTGCCAGATACCGTATTTTGTCAGTGCGTTCGGCGGCGTTCTGCCCGATGGCTACAGCTACAGCGAATACGCAAGACAGGGCTTTTTTGAGCTGTGCGGAGTGGCGGTGCTTGATCTTTTCGTGATATTCCTTGCAGGAGTGCTTGCCAAAAGAAACGACAACGGCAGAAAGCCTGTGGCTGTCAGACTGTATTCGGCTGTGTTCAGCCTGTTGACTGTTCTTCTTATTTGCAGTGCAATGTCAAAGATGATAATGTACATCGGTGAATACGGGCTTACGGGACTCAGATTTTACACATCATGGTTTATGATACTGCTCGGTATAGTTTTCTTTGTACTGATATTGCACGAGATATTACCGGATATGAAAACCGTGTTGATACTTTTTGTATCGTTTACCGCAATGCTCGGTGTGCTGTGCTTTTGCGACCCCGACGCGAGAATAGCACAGTATAATGTTGAAAGCTATCTCAGCGGCAATATAGAGGAGATCGATACTTACAGCCTTTCCGCCTTATCCGAGAGTGCCGCTCCTTATATTGAAAAGCTCGGGGATAACGATGAAAACCTGCGTCCAAGGTGCAGAGTAGCACTGGCTCAGATTAAAGAAAGCAGAAATTCAAAGGTGTATTTCCCTCTTTCGGTTACTACCGTAAAATCCGACGGGATATACGACAGAATGCGGGGATAATCACCGATAGGGTTATTTTTCCGCTCTGAAAAGCCGTTTTTTCTATTGACTAATTTTTGCCTTTATGTTATACTAATGTGAGAAAGATTATCAGTTTATCCACGGAGGTGTAATATGACGATATTCTATGAGTTTGAAGGTAAGCTTTATGCCAATATAACGAATAAATGTCCATGCGCCTGTGTTTTCTGCATAAGAAAAAACGGCGACAGTGTGGCGGATAACGACAGCCTTTGGCTTGAGCATGAGCCGAGCTATGAAGAGATCATCAAGGCTTTCGATGATTTTGACAAGACAGGACTTAACGAGCTTGTATTCTGCGGTTACGGCGAGCCTATGGAGCGTGCGGACGTTCTGCTCGAGGTCGCAAAGTATGTAAAGCAGACTACGGGTATGAAGATCCGTATAAATACAAACGGACTGGTCGACTTTATAAATCCCGCGTTTGACTCGTATAAAATGCGATATATAATCGACTGTATTTCTATCAGCCTTAATGCCCCCGATCCCGAGAGCTATCTTGAGGTGACGCGACCTAAGTTCGGCCTGCCGTCATTCAATTCAATGCTGAATTTTGCAAGGACGGTAAAGACTATCGTACCCGAGGTAAAGTTTACGGTGGTAGATGTAATATCACCGGAGCAGATCGAGCAGTGTAAGGAGCTTGCAGAAGGACTTGGTATCCCGCTCAGAATTCGTCATTGGGTGACGGATAACGAGAGCTATACCTGATAGGAGGACAGGAAGCAGTATGAACTATTCCCAACAGAGAAACTGTATACTGAATATCGTTGTGTCAAATCCTATCCACCCGACAGCCGAGCAGGTATACGATATAGCAAGGCGCAGTTACCCCAAAATAAGCCTCGGCACTGTTTACCGCAACTTAAACCAGCTTGCAGATCACGGTATACTCAAGAAGATATGCAGCTCCTACGGAAGCGTGCGTTTTGACGGCAGGACAGACCCGCATTTTCATATGATATGCAGTTGCTGTGAAAAGGTGTTTGACGTTGAGCTCGGAGAGATGATGTGCCTTAACGATAAGATACGCACAAAGTATGATTTTGACGTTACCGAGTACGAGATAAGTATAAAGGGTATTTGCAGTGAATGCAGAGAGAAGCAGAAGAGCGGAGAGTCGGCGTAAAAGGCTTATATTATGTGTAAGTTATGTAAGTGCAAAAGAATTAAAAACAGTTTTACAACTCACGTAGTTAATTACAATAATTCGGTGATAATAATTAAAAATGTACCTTGCAAAGAATGTGAGCAATGCGGAGAAATATTCTATACAGATGATGTTGCCGAACAGCTTGAAAAACTTGTTGATGCGGCAAAAGGTCTTTTACAGGACATCTCCATTATTGACTATTCTAAAGTAGCGTGAATTTATATCGGAATTTATGAAATAAAAGTGGGCAATACCGTATTTGCTCACTTTGTTTTTTGTGAAAAATTCGGGAAACGTTTTCAATCTATTGCTTTTTTCTCTGATTAAGGCTATAATAAATAGGATAATGTAAAAAGGAAAGTGATACAATGCTTATCAGAATAGCCGGTACGGTCAGTGAATCGATCGTAGACGGACCGGGAATAAGATATACAATATTTACTCAGGGCTGTCCGCACCATTGCGAGGGTTGTCACAACCCCGAAACGCATGATTTTAACGGCGGCAGGCTTGCCGATACGGATAAGATATATAATCATATAGTAGCTAACCCTCTGCTCAAAGGAGTGACATTCTCGGGCGGAGAGCCGTTCTGCCAGCCCGCTCCGTTGTATGAGCTTGCGAAGAAGATAAAAGAGAACACAAAGCTTG
The DNA here is from genome assembly GCA_002437415.1 of Ruminococcaceae bacterium UBA6413. Lineage (GTDB taxonomy): Bacteria > Bacillota > Clostridia > Oscillospirales > Ruminococcaceae > Ruminiclostridium_E. Next base: position 10,284 of record DJPL01000038.1, read on the forward strand.
ATATTATGTCATATACAGGCTTTACCTTTGAACAGCTTGTCGAAAAATCAAAGACGGACGAGGACGTGAAAAACCTACTGTCGGTAGTGGATATACTGGTAGACGGTAGATTTGTCCTTTCGGAGAAAAGTCTTGAACTGCGTTTCAAAGGAAGCAAAAATCAGAGAATAATCGACTGCCAAAAGTCGCTTGAGAGCGGCAGTGTTGTAATTAAGGAGCTTTGATGAAGAGAAGACTTACAGCGTGCATTACGGCATTACTGCTGTGCATCAGTTGCTTACTGATGACATCGTGCAAGGAGGATGACGGTAAGGGATATGTATTCGGATACGACATATCCTCAAATCCCGGAAGCCTCGACCCTCAGTATGCCTCCGACAGAGAATCGTATCTGATAATCGGCTGTATATTTGAGGGCTTGTTCAGAACATCGGGTGACGGCAGTGTCGAAAAGGCTATGGCGGAAAGCTACACCGTGTCCGACGACGGACTTACATATACTTTTAAGCTGAAGCAAAACAGATACTGGACAGATGTCAACGAATACAATAAACAGGTGACCGCAGATGATTTTGTTTTCGGCTTTCAGCGCCTGTTTATGCCCGAAACCAGAGCGCCTAAAGCGTCCGAGTATTTCTGTATAAAGAATGCGCAGAAGATAAACAGCGGTGAAATTACCGATGTATCACAGCTCGGAGTAAAGGCGGACGGAAAGTTCAAGCTTACAATTGAGCTTGAATACACCGAGCCGTCATTTGAACTGTTGCTCACTATGCCTGCGGCGATGCCGTGCAGTAAGGAATACTTCACGGCGGCACAGGGCAAATACGGACTTGACGCGGAGCGTACTCCGTCAAACGGACCTTTTTATGTAAAGACGTGGTACTACGATGCGTGGAGCAAGAATAACAACAATATGGTACTGCGCTACAGCGACAAGTACGATGAGCACGATGAGGTAACACCGCTCGGTCTTAACTTCTTCGTTGAAGACAATCATTTGACCGATTTTACGGACGGCACATCTCAGAGCATAGTGCTTTCGGGAAGCGCGGCAAAGGATTATCTCGGAAGCGGATATGTTTATGATGAGTATTCGACTGCCGTATACGGCATTATGATGAATACGAAAAAGTCGATCTTCAAGAGCGATAAGCTGAGATACGCATTGCTCTTTGCATCGGATAAATCATCGCTCAGTCTTCCGTTCGGCTATTCCGTAGCTGACGGAATTGTAGCGCCGTCGGTTAAAAATTCTCTCGGCAGCTATCGCGATACAGCAGGAAGCAGAACTGCCGTAAAGCCCGATGAAATAAAGGCGTATTCTTCATATCAGAGCGCCTGCGAGGGCATAGACAAGGCTGACCTGCACAGCGTAAATATTCTTGCGGTGCAAAACCGCGATGAGGAGATAGGCGAGTCGCTCGGAGGAATATTACAGCAGTGGCAGGCTAAGCTTGGCTTTTATTGCAGTATCTCTTATGTAAGCGAGAGCGAATATGACGAGAAGATCGCAAGCGGAGATTATGCGCTGGCGCTTACAAGAATAAACGGCGAATATAACCGCCCTGAGGCGTATCTAAGGCAATTCACCGACAGCGGCTATAAGCACAGCGCGATGGACGATACATATTCAGATCTGCTTCGGCAGGCAACTCAGGCAAAAGATACAAAAGAAGAATATGAGCTCTGTATCAAAGCTGAGAAACAGCTTATGACAGACGGGCGCTTCATACCGATCGCATACGTTACCGAGTACTTTATCAACACCGAAAACAGCGAGGATATAGTATACGACCCATTCACAGGTCAGATAGATTACCGAAAAGCGTTATATTTCGATTGATTATATGACAGTACGGAGAAAATGTGATAAAAAATACGGGTTTCGATTGACTTTTACTTTACTGTGTGATAAAATCATTGTAAGCGATTACAACTGACACAATGAAATTTAAGGAGGCTTTGTATGGAAAATTTAACTGAATTACAGCCGTACAGCGTCCTTATGTCGGTGTACGGCAGTGAGAATGCGAACTTTTTTGCGCAGAGCCTCGAAAGTCTGTATATACAGACTTATCCTGCCGATGAGATAGTGCTTGTCTGTGACGGCGTACTCGATAAAGCGCTTAATGATGTTATTGCACAGTACTGCGAAAAGTTTGGCGGAAGACTGACAGTTCATCGCCTTGAAAGCCACGGCGGTACTGCCAAATGCGCGAACACAGGGCTTGCTCTTTGCAAAAACGAGTTTATAATAAAGATGGACTCCGACGATATCTGCCTTGAGAACAGAGCAGAGAAGCAGATGAGATATCTTGCTGAGCACCCGGATATTTCTATCCTCGGCTGCTATATTCAGGAGTTCGACAGCGGCACGGGAGAAGACATTGCTACGCGTTGTCCACCCATCGAAAATGATGAGATAAGAAAGTTTGCAAGGCGCAGAGCGCCCTTCAACAACCAGACGCTGGTATACAGAAAGTCGATTGCGTTGTCGATAGGCGGATACAGCGAAGAGCTTGAGCGCTGTGAGGATTACGACTTTATGGTGCGTATGCTGATGGCAGGTGCTAAAGCCGCTAACATTCCCGAAGCACTGGTAAGGTACAGAGTCACACCGGGCAACCTGAACCGCCGCAGAAATTTACGCAACACAAAGAGCTTTATTGCGGTAAGAAAAAAGATAAGAAAAATGGGCTTTTCGAGCTTCGCGGATTTCATAATTCCGTGCGCAGGTCAGATAATCCTGTTTATAATTCCAAGCTGTATAACAGGTTTTCTTTATAAGAAGCTGTTAAGAAAATGATAGCGGTATCGCAAATTACACCTGCGGTAAGCTGAATAATACGAATAACAAAACTCCGCTCTGTTGATACAGCAGGGCGGAGTTTTTAATATGTAACGAATATAAAATGCGGCACGGAGAAATCTCTCCGTACCGCATTTTTGTATCTGTTATTATTGCTTTTTTACAGGACCTGTACACTGTCGCATTATTGAGCTTATTATTTCGGCAGACAAAATCCTCGGACATTAAGCCCGAGGATCTTTAAATGCTTTTTTTATTCTGCTCTGAATGTGAAGCGGCTTACAAGCTTTTGCAGTGTCTGTGCCTGAGCTGAAAGCTCTTCTGAAGCGGCGGCACTTTCTTCTGCTGTAGCAGAGTTTGTCTGTACAACGTTTGAGATCTGCTCTACGCCGATATTGACCTGCTTTACCATGTCAGCCTGTTCTATGCTGGCTCCTGCGATCTTATTTACTATCTCGCTTACGCCGCCCGATCTTGCTTCAACCTCTGAAACAGCCTGCGCGGTTTCGTTTGTGATATTGTTACCGTTTTCAACAGCGGCAACAGCGCGTTCGATAAGCACTGTTGTATCATGTGCCGCATCGGCAGATTTACCCGCAAGGTTTCTGACCTCATCGGCAACGACCGCAAAGCCCTTACCGGCTTCGCCGACTCTTGCTGCCTCGACTGCGGCATTAAGTGCAAGAATATTTGTCTGGAATGCGATATCCTCGATAGTCTGTATGATCTTGCCTATCTCTGTAGAAGCATCATTGATCTCCTGCATAGCGGCAGTGAGTTTTTTCATCTTTTCATTTGCCGAACCTATGTACTCGGCTGTTTCGTCAACAAGCTGTCTGCCCTTCTGGCAGTCTTCCGAGGTCGCTTCGATATGAGCGTTGATGTTGTGGATAGTTGCCGCAAGCTCTTCAACAGATGCAGCCTGCTCGGTAGCACCCTGAGCAAGTGACTGTGCACCTGCGGATACCTGTTCTGAACCGCTTGATACCTGATCGCCCGCAATGCTTATCTGGCTTAAGGTGTCGTTCAGTCTGCGGTTGATATTCCTTACGGACTCGATAAGTACCTTGTAATCGCCGCGGTATGTATTGTCGGCATCATTGCTGTGTACATCGAAATTACCTTGAGCCATATTGCTTAAGATATTGCCGATATCGCTTATCATAGCATTCTGCTCGTTTACTACCTTAGCGGCTGACTTAGCGAGTATCTTGACCTCATCGTGTGATTTAACCATAGGTACAGGGCTTGTAAGGTCGCCTTCGGAGAGCTTTTCAATACGCTCTGCGCAAAGTCTTATGGGCTTGCCTATCTTCTTGCTGATAATGCCTGCGATTATGCCGCCTGCTATAGCAGATGCCGCACATATTATAGCGAGTATAAGAAGTCCTTTGAAGCAGTGAATCATATAGTCATCGCTGTGAACCGTTACCGCAATAGACCAACCGTCTGTTCCGGGTATCGGAGCGTAGCCTATATACTTTGAAATACCGCCCGATACATATTCTGCAAAGCCTGTTTCACCGGCTTCCATCTTTTCGTGTGCCTGGGCAAGAGCTGTGTAGCTGGGATCCTCCTCGGCGATCTTCTGTATGTTCTCGCCGTCCCTGACAAGCTGCATATCAATGTCGGCAATGGTGTTACCGTTCTTGTCTATGATGTATGCCGCACCGTTTTCGTTTACCTTAATTGCACGGACTACATCATTGAGGAATTCTTCATCGGGAACAAAGTAAACGCAACCTACAACCTCGGAGTTGAGCTCGCCGTTGTTCCATATAGGAGCGGCAATTATTATGCTCAGCTTGCCGTTAGATCTTCCGATCATAGGCTCGGTGATTGTCGTTTTGCCCTCCATAGCGGCTTTGTAGTATTCACGGTCTGCGTATTCAACACCGTTTGAGCCGTGACCTTCATAGTCGATCGATGCACCTCTGTCAAGTCCGAAGTTTGCGGCGATCGTGTCAACCTCTCTCTGCTTCTGAGTGTTTGTATAAATTACCGATGACAGCTTGGGGTTGCAACCCGCCTGTATCGCAACGTTCTGTATTGCTTTCAGCTCCCATGAAACTCTGTCAGCCGCAACTGTAGCCGTTTCGGTCAGAGTCTGCTGTGTCAGTGATTTTGTCGTGGTGTAAATTATGCCTACCGATGCGACCGTAGCCACGATTAGCGAAATTACTACCAGCAAAACAGTGAACAATGTCATTTTTTTGCTTATGGATTTCATAGTATCTGCCTCATTTCTGTACCCTCGTCAAAGATACATATTTAATATACACCGTAATTATATCACTTCCGAACAAAAAAAGCAATATTATCCGCTTTATTTCGTCAAAAGTAACAAAATTGCGGCAGAAAATTATAGCGCCACGCCGAAATTACAAATTATCCGTTAAAAAATTAAAATTTATACTTTTTTGTGGACATTTCTCTTTGTCATGGTGTATTATGTATGAAGATGTGCATTTTCGACCATAAGGAGAAAAAGGGGGAAGAGTTTTGACATCGAATTATTCTTCTGAAAACATAAAAGAAATATACGAGCGGCATTTTGTGACCGTGTACAGAGTGTGTTTTATGTATCTCAGAAATGTACACGATACGGAGGACGCAGTACATAACACTTTTATTAAGCTTATCGAAAAACAAAAGCATTTTGAAAGCACCGAGCATGAAAAGGCATGGCTGATACGCATATCGCAAAATGTCTGCAAGAATATGCTTAGGGCAAACAACAGGCGGCGCGAACCGCTTACCGAGGATATTGCCGTAACGGATAGCCCTGCCGTCAGCGATGTAATGATCGAGCTGTCCGCGCTTCCCGATGAGCTGAAGATACCTGTTTATCTGTTTTATTGCGACGGCTACAACAGCAAGGAAATAGGCAGTATGCTTCATATCAGCGCGTCTGCGGTGCGTTCAAGACTGCAAAAAGCGAGAGAGCGGTTAAAAGAGCATTTAAGCTCGGAAAGGAGTATAGAATGAGTATCAGAAACGAATTTGAGAAAATCGATCCTACGGAAAAGCAGAAAAAAGATATTTTCAGGCGCATTGAAGAAACCGGCAGAATAAAGACCGACTTCAGACATCAGGTAATGCGCTATACATCGATTGCGGCGGCAACGGTTGTGGTTGTCGGAACTGCGGCAGTCGGCATACACTTTGCAACAAGAGGCAACGGAATAGATTACACTATGAGCGGCAGTTCGTCAAGCGTTGCCGGCACTGCCGATCCTGCAACAAGCGGAGCGGACGACAGTAATGGCAGTGTTTCGGACGCAGAAAGCAGGGCGGACGACAGTAAAGCTGATAATTCGAACGCGGAAAATCCGTCAGACGGTAATGACAGCTTATCTGATAACTCAAGTTCGGAAAGCTATGCAGACTCATCTGTTGATAATGTAACCGAGCCGGAAATAACAACGGACAGCAACGGAAATTATATTATCAACAAGGCGCTTTATAACAAAATAATGAACGATGAGCTTTCCGATGACGAATTTGCAAATCTGGTCGAGTATGTGTATAGCGGCAATTACTTTATTAACGAAGAACTAAACGAGCTTGTAAAAGCAAGAACCGAATACAATAAAACGATACAGCAGACATTCAGTAGATATATATCGTCAGGCGGATATGAGAATGACGATGAATGGCACATAACACCCGCTACGCCCGGCAACTGCCACAGTATGAAAGAATGGTATGATACAGTTTGCGCGCTGTATGCCGATATGCAGGATTATGATACATTCCTCGGCAGATACAGCGAGTACTTCAAATTTGACGAGCAGGGCAATTTCTACTATACGACAGATAGACCTACCGATTGCTTGACCTACGAGAAATTACCGTTCAATGCACCGACATACAACATTTTCGACGTGGCACCGCGCTGTTTTGCGGTGAATGAGAGCACGAGCGGCAGTGCAGGATCAAGTATCGGAGTTCTGTGGTTCGACAGTGTAGGTACAGACGGTAAAGCTTACAGCCTGAACCTTGCTTACTTTGATGTTGAGGAAACGTCGGAAGGCTACAGATTTATGATAAATGAAAACAGTTAAAGTATAACACGAAAGGCAGAGCCGCAGCTCTGCCTTTTACTGTGTTTTGTTTACTTTTTACCTTTTTTGCTCTTTTTGCAACTGTTACAGCCCTTGCACGCCGAGCAGTCACCGGAGCAACCGCCGCCGTTTTTGACAAGATATATGATCACGAGTATGAGAGCAATCACTATCAGCGCAAGCAGAATAATGCTCGGTATATTCATCTTATCCATAGTTTCACCTTACGCAATACCGAAAATCATTCCGACACAGCGTACAAGGAACGCCATTGCCCAGGCAATACCACACTGTATAAGCACTGTCGCGATGGCTGAACGCACGCTTCCGAGTTCACGCCTTACCGTTGCGATAGCGGCAACGCACGGAGTATACAGCAGTGTGAATACAAGAAATACGATCGCCGTAAAAGGTGTGAACAGCGTCTGTATCTGCGAAACATCTCCGCCGAGCAGAAGAGTAAGGGTTGAAACAACACTTTCCTTTGCGGTAAGACCTGTGATAAGCGCGGTTGACGCTCTCCAGTCGCCAAAGCCCAGCGGAGCGAATATCGGGGCGAACAGACTGCCTAGCATTGCAAGCAGACTGTTCTCTGTGCTGTCGGCAACATTGAGCCTGATATCAAACGTCTGTAAAAACCATATGACTATAGAAGCGGCAAAAATCACGGTAAACGCTTTCTGTATAAAGTCCTTTGCCTTTTCCCATATCAGCTGACAGACGCTTTTAGCACCGGGCAGACGGTAGTTGGGCAGTTCCATTACAAAAGGTACCGGCTCGCCGTGGAATACGGTTACTTTCAATATAAGCGAATAGAGAATACCGCAGATTATGCCGAACAGATACAATCCTACCAGTACAAGCCAGCGGTACTGCGGCTCAAAGAACGCACCCGCGATGGTTGTATATATGAGAATCTTTGCAGAACAGCTCATAAATGGGGTGAGAAGTATCGTCATCTTGCGGTCACGTTCGCTTGATAATGTTCTTGTAGCCATTATCGCAGGTACGGAACAGCCGAATCCCATCAGCATCGGTACAAAGCTTCTGCCTGAAAGCCCGAGCTTTCTCAGCGGCCTGTCCATTACAAACGCAACTCTTGCCATATAGCCTGTGTCTTCAAGGATAGAAAGAAAGAAGAACAGCGTTACTATAGTAGGCAGGAAGCTCAGCACACTGCCGACACCGGCGCATATTCCGTCCACCACAAGTGAGTGTACGACAGGGTTTATTTCAAGATATGTAAGTCCGCTGTCGATAAGCCCGGTAAGAAAATCAATTCCAAGTTGCATAAGGTTGGACAGTGCTACGCCTATCACCGAGAATGTCAGGAAGAAAACCAGAGCAATTATACCTAAAAAACAGGGAACAGCGGTATATTTACCTGTCAACAGGCGGTCGATCGCCATACTGCGTTTATGCTCCTTACTTTCGTGCGGACGCACAACAGTTTCACGGCACAGCTTTTCAAGGAACGTGAAACGCATATTTGCAAGCGCTGCTTCTCTGTCCATACCGGTTTCCTGTTGCATTATGGAAACAAGGTGGTCGAAAGCGTCATGCTTCTCTTCCGGAATTGTGATTTTCTGCTTTATCAGCTCATCGCTTTCAACAAGCTTCGTTGCGGCGAACCTTACCGGAAGTCCTGCCGCTCTGATATCAGGTTCAAGCAGAGTAGCCGCAGAATGAATACAGCGGTGAACTGCGGCGACAGGGTCGTGCGGGTCGTCACTGTCTGAGCAGAAATCCATACGAGCGGGTTTTTCTCCGTATCTTGCGATATGTATTGCATGGTCGATAAGTTCGTCAATACCCTCGTTTTTGACTGCCGAAATCGGCACAACAGGTATGCCGAGTATACGCTCAAGGTCGTTTACACGGATAGAACCGCCGTTTGCCTTTACCTCGTCCATCATATTGAGGGCAAGCACCATCGGAATACCAAGTTCCATTAGTTGCATGGTAAGATAAAGGTTACGTTCGATATTTGATGCGTCAACTATGTTGATAATGCCGCTGAGATTGCTGTTAAGCAGAAAGTCGCGGGTCACTATCTCTTCGCTTGAATACGGTGACAGGGAGTATATGCCCGGCAGGTCGGTGACGGTTGCCTCGGGGTGATTTCTTATAGCTCCGTCCTTGCGGTCGACCGTTACTCCGGGAAAGTTTCCTACGTGCTGGTTTGAACCTGTCAGCTGATTGAACAAAGTTGTCTTACCGCAGTTCTGATTTCCTGCAAGGGCAAAAGTAAGCGGTGCGCCTTTTGCAAGCACAACTCCGTGTTTCAGTTTCAGCTTTTCATACTTGGCAAGCTCACCGACACCGGGGTGCGGGGTGTTATTGTGGCGCTCTGCGGATGAATGCGAGGGATTATCCTTCTTATGTACATCGCAGACAGTCACCTTTCGTGCTTCTTCAAGACGCAATGTAAGTTCATAGCCGCGCACCTCAAACTGCACCGGGTCGCCCATCGGAGCTACCTTCTGCAAAGTTATTTCAGCATCGGGGGTAAGCCCCATATCAAGCAGATGATGCCGTAAAGCACCGATACCGCCTACCGTTTCAATATAGGCGCTTTCTCCTGGCTTTAATTCGTCCATTGTCATTGTGACAAGTCCTCCATGAGATAAATTATATGTAAATATGTCTGCATATTGCGTTTTCAAAAATGTAATATTATGTCGGAATATGCGGTTTTGCTGGCTTAAATATAACCTGTTGCAAAAAGCGACAGGTGTTTAAATTCTTTCAGGTAATGCTGATGTCTTTAAATGTAAAAATAATACAGCTGTTAGATATAGCTAATTGCTTGATATAAGTATAGCATGGCAGGAGAAAGTAGTCAAGGGGAAAATGGTTAATCTGAACTAACCAAATGGCACTGTTATGCTTTTTGTATCACCTTACACAAAAAATTTCACGCCCATATATATGAGCGTGAAAAAAATGGTGGAGCCGAGGAGAATCGAACTCCTGTCCGAAAACCGATCCGCCAACCTTTCTACACGCTTAGTGAAGTCTTTTGAAATTCCCTTTCTCCTCTCCGACTCACAGGATAGAAGTCCGGTAGTCCTTTGATGTGTTGACGGTTACAGGACTCTCACCGAAAACATTGGCTGTTAGTCGACGCCCTTTATAGAGCCACAGCGCTCTCTACAAGGACGGTAGCGCACTCAGGCAGCTACTAATTCAGATCTATTGTCTGCGTTTAATTTTAAAAATGCCCCGTTTAAAGAGATAAGGCGATCTCTGCGTGCTTAGCCGGGTTCACAACCCCCGTCGAAACCTTTACGGCCCCTTGTTTGGATAATTATTTTAGCACAAAGCGCGGAGTTTGTCAAGCAAAATTTTACGTTTTTATGCGGTTTTAGATAAGATTTTCGTAAATATTCCGACTTTTTTTGCAAAACCTCTTGACTTGGAGTGAACTCCATATGATACAATACGGACAGGACAGAAAGAAAAGAGGTGCCGATATGAAAAATATTGAACGCGGTTATTTTATCGGTGAGCGCGCGCTGTTCGGCTCGTGCGACCTTTCAATAAAGGATTCGATATTTGCCGACGGCGAATCACCGCTCAAAGAGTGCAGAAATATAGAGCTTGACGGCAGTATGTTCCGCTGGAAGTATCCGCTGTGGTATTCAAAGCATATCGCCGTAAGCAATACGACATGGTTTGAAAATGCAAGGGCAGGCGTGTGGTATACCGATGATATAAAGGTCACGGATTGCCTTATCGAAGCCCCGAAGAATTTCCGCCGCTGTAGCGGACTGACGCTTGAAAACGTATCGTTTGCAAATGCCGCAGAAACGCTGTGGAACTGCAATAACGTAATGCTCGACAAGGTTTCGGCTAAGGGCGATTACTTTGCGATGAACTGTAAGGATATGCGCATAGACGGGCTTACGCTGTACGGAAACTATTGCTTTGACGGTGCGGAGAATGTGATGATAAGCAATTCAAAACTGCTCAGCAAGGACGCATTCTGGAACAGCAAAAACGTGACCGTCAGAAATTCGTTTATTTCGGGTGAATATCTCGGTTGGAATGCCGAAAACCTGACGCTTATCGACTGTACGATCGAAAGCCTGCAGGGACTGTGCTACATTGAGCACCTGACGCTGAAAAACTGTAAACTGCTCAATACTACGCTCGCATTTGAGTATTCGTCAGTAAATGCCGATATCACAGGCAGTGTAGACAGCGTGCTCAATCCCTCTCAGGGCAGAATTACAGCCGACTCAATAGGCGAACTGACGATAGAACCGGACAAGGTAGATCCGTCAAAAACAACGATAATATGCCGTGATAACTGCGGCGGCAAAGGCTCAAAGGGCTGTGCGTAAGAGCGCAATAAAAGGACATTCTGCGCATGATGAGGCTTAAATGCTGGCAGAAATGTCTGAAAGGATTATTTTATGAAATTTGATTTTGATGAGATAAACGACCGCTCGGGCACATATTCGCTCAAGTGGGATATCAAAGACGGTGAGCTGCCTATGTGGGTGGCTGATATGGATTTTAAAACCGCTCCGTGCATCACCTCGGCGATAGAACAGCGGGCAAAGCACGGGATATTTGGCTACACGATAATACCCGATGAGTGGTATGACGCGTATATCTCATGGTGGAAGTCACGTCACGAAATCCAGCTTCATAAGGATTGGCTGATGTTCTGCACGGGTGTGATTCCTGCCATATCATCAATTGTGAGAAAAATTACCACTCCCGCCGAAAAGGTAGTGGTACAAACACCGGTATACAACATTTTCTGCAACTGTATTGAGAACAACGGCAGACAGATTTTAGAAAATAAACTTGTATATGAAAACGGCAATTACTGTATGGATTATGACGATCTTGAGCAAAAGCTTGCCGATCCTCAGACAACGCTTTTGATACTTTGCAATCCGCAAAATCCCGCGGGCAGAATATGGAGCAGGGAAGAGCTTGAAAAGGTCGGTGAGCTGTGCGCAAGGTATGGCGTTACGGTTATATCCGATGAGATACACTGCGACATCACCGAGCCCGGAAAGCGATATGTTCCGTTTGCGAGCATAAACGATGAGTGCAGAGATAACAGTATAACGCTTATCTCTCCGACCAAGGCGTTCAATATAGCCGGACTTCAAACGGCGGCAATAAGCGTTCCGTCACCAAGACTTCGCCATAAGGTGTGGAGAGCGATAAATACCGATGAATGCGCCGAGCCGAATGTTTTTGCGATGACTGCGGCAATTGCGGCATTGACGGACGGCGGCGAGTGGCTCGACAGCCTGAATGAATATCTGTCGGAAAGCAAGAAAACAGTGTATCGTTTTCTGGAGGAGAATGTTCCGCAGGTGAAAGCACTGCACAGCGATGCTACCTATCTTATGTGGCTCGATGTGTCGGCAGTGACAGATAACAGCAAGGAGCTCGCCTCTTTCATAAGAAAAGAAACAGGGCTGTATCTTTCGGCTGGAGCGGCATACAGAGGCAACGGAAACCTGTTCTTAAGGCTTAATATAGCCTGCCCGCACTCGGTGCTGAATGACGGACTTGAAAGGCTGAAAAAAGGAATTAACGGGTATATCGCTAATAAGTAATATAAACGGACAATGGTAAGTTGATACTTGCCGTTGTCCGTTTCCTCTTATATGTGAATAATGGTACTTGAAAATCAAATCCGTCTTTCTCCTGCCGCAAGGCAGATTTCATCACAAGGTGATTTCATCTTCCGTAAGGAAGATTTATTCCGTCTGTAGGACGGATTTAATTGAAAAAGCCACATCTGTCTTTAGACAAATGTGGCTTTTTCGTGGTGCGGGAAATGGGACTTGAACCCACACGCCAATACTGACACAAGCACCTCAAGCTTGCCTGTCTGCCGATTCCAGCATCCCCGCAAATCAGCTTGTTTATTATATCAGAATTTTGTGGTTTTGTCAAGCACAAAAATTTACAATTTTATATTTAGGTTTTGAATAAAAATATATCGTATTTCATATCGCAAGTTTTTCGCGCTTTCGTTCCTTGGCACAGGCGTATTCCGAATCCGTTGTTTACGGCGGAACCGAAAAGCAGCAGATCGAAATAAATCTGGGATCTGCTTGCTTCAATAAGTATATTTCCGCTTCCAATTTTACACTGAGCGGAGCGGCGCAGAATATGACTGTGGAATCGGTCGAAACAGATTTCGTTACAGACGATGACGGAGATGAAGTTCTGTCACAGACGGCAACGCTCACTCTTTCCGGCTCGACTGACGGAAGCGACTATGCTTATATTGAGATCTCGGGTAACGCGACCACATTCAATAAGCCGCTGACAGTCACGCTGACAACGGATTTTTACGGCGTATATGTAACAAACGACCATGTGGATACATTTACGCTTTCCGATATTGTCTATGTGCAGGCGCAAAATATATCATTTGTTAATGACATCAAGGCTGAAGATATTTCTCTTGACGGCTGTCTTAAGGATTACGCCGTGATCAACGCGGTCGATTATGTTAATGAAACGCTGATCGCTCTGCACCTGTCCTTCCCTTATACCTATATTGAAAATGACGACAGCATAGGGTATATAAATTTTGGTACAAAAACCAATACAGCAAACGCCGAATACTCTTGTTCGACCGTTGTGGCAGCTCCCGCGATCCATTCTTCAATAGAAGTTAAAGATCATACCGTAAGCATGGAGCTCACTCTGGAGCATGAGGAATTCAATTTGCTTGACTTCTATCCGTTCAGCGTGTATGCGTCAGATGGAACTGAGGTGCTTGTATCGGGTATTGACATTGTGGATTTCGATGAATACCTCAGCATTATGTTTGTTATGCCCGATGATGCAGAGGGCGTTTTCCGATTTGAACTAAAGGATGCCTATGATGTTGTAAAGGCGGACGGCAGTAAGGAGAATATCACGATCATAACCTATTTCTCATAATCTTTTAATAATAGCGAAAGCAAAAAAAGAAAAACACAGCAGTGGGTTCGGATATAAGAACCCGCTGCTGTATTTTTTGTTTAAATTTAAAATCTATTGTCGTAAGTCGCTCCTGCGGAGGATATCCCTGCTTTGAAACGTCTGTATCATTCCTCAACAGGCAACACAAGGCGGGAGCAGTAGCGGCGGGTGTCGATTTCTCTGCCTGTATACGGGGCTACTATTCCGAGTACACGGGGCGGAGCTGTCGGTTTTAGACCGCGCGTTTTCACTTCCCTGCCGAGCGTCAGCCAAGCCTCATCTATTCCGCTGTATTCGCCACAGTACAGCACTGACAGCACCCGACATTCAGGCAGTGTCACTGCATCCTTAGGAGCTCTGCCCGGGTGTACAGGTACACACACCGCATTAGGATAGGGTGTATCACCGATATAACCGTACAGGAAGTCCTTGCGATCCATTATCGCAAAGAGCGGCTCATCGGAGAGCAAACAGCCCATGCGGACACATTCGCTGTAAAAGGCATACATTTGCTCATATCTGTCATCTGTTGTTAGTCCTGTACTCCATTTTATCCGACAGGTGACGGCGGGCAATGTCATCATCTGTACTGATATTACAGGCGGTTCCATAGCACGCATACGAATTTCCTCAACACTGCGTTGCAGATCATGCAGACGTTTTTCCAAGACTGCTAGCATATCCGACGCTTCGCCGCCATTACCGAAGTAATTCATTATATGCTCCGAGCTCAACCCCATGTTCTTGAATTTTTCGATCTGCATAATACGTGCTACATTGTGATTGTCATAGTAGCGGCGGCCGCTGTCGGGAGCTATGTAGGCGGGTGTGAGCAGACCATTTTCCTCCATGCGAAGGAGCGTGCTGCGGGAAAGACCGCAAGCCCGGGCGGCTTCGGTTATTTGGAAAAGTTCTTTGGTTTTAGTTTCCATAGTAAAAAACCTCCAAAAAAGCACTTGATTCGTTCATAGGTGAACGTGTTATAATGCCATTATAGGAAAATTTTACGTCGCTGTCAAGCCCTGTTTTTTCAGTGGGTGGCAGAATACGGTGTGGATAGAGCGTCAAAACCTTTCAAAAAGGTGAACAGAGAAACGAATGAAGGAGCGTGGTACGGATGACTCTACGGAAGCTGATCATGAGTGCGGTACTGTGCCTGTGCTTATGCTTGCTGTATACAACAGTGCCGGTATCAATGCGTGCAGATGCGGCAAACGATCTGCCGGTGACTATTTCTACTACAGGTAAAACCTATATGTATACTAAAAGCGGAACAAATTTTACCGAGCTGCAATACGGCACGGCGTCCTCCGGTGCTACCGCCGGTACTATCACTTCTGCATCGGTTGATAACGGCGGAGTGAAGTTTACAATTGACACGAAATCAAACAAGCTGTTTAAGCTGTACTATAAGGAGATCCCGGTCACGATCAATGTGCCCGCCAATACGGAATTTTCCGTTGAATTCAGCTATGACTTTGACGGACAGCATATACGTTCGAATAAAAAAGCTACTGCGAATGTTTCTGCTATGATTGTGTATCAGGGCACAGAAAGTGCCTCAAATAAAATAAAATTCTACCCTATAAGCGAAGCCTCTGCATCGGCATATACCACTATTAACGGAACAGAAGCCGATAAAGTGTTCGGAACGGGAGTAACCTACAGCGGCGGAGCAACTTCAAGCACTACAGTCAATATGTATTCTGTAAGCGGAGAAACCTACACCGCCAAATTTACAAACAACACTTCTTCAGCGGCTAATATTGCTCGCTACTTCGGATATTGGGTTGCGTGCGACTATGGCAGCTCATACGCAAATCGGGCGATAACGAATTTTACTCTCACGCCTAAGGCTATAAGCTACACCGTAAAATTTGATGCCGACGGCGGCACTGTAGACACTAAGAGTAAAGCCGTGTCTGTTGGCAGTACCTACGGTGAACTGCCAGTGCCTAAGCTGGAACGTCGCGCCTTCAACGGCTGGTATACTGAGCGTAACGGCGGTGGCAGAGAGATCACAAGTACAACAACGGTCGAAGCCACCGACGGCTCTACTCTGTATCCGTTGTGGACCGACGGACCTAACATTGGTTGGTATACGGAAGAAACGATAGAATACGGACAGCCCGGCTCCGCAGGCTTCGGCGGAATTTCGGTCGATAGGAATAATTACCGCTATTTATTCGAGTGGTATCAATGTGATGACAAGAACAGAACAAACGAAAGAAAAGTGGCGGAAAGAATTTACGATGGGGATAGAGTGGACAGCTTGTACAAAACTCCCTCCGACCTGCCTTTGGGTACATATTACTACTATGTGGTCGATACCATAACGGAGATTTCAACCGGCAAAAGCATTTCTGTAACCGGACCGGTGACTACGGTAACGGTCGTGCCGGGAGTGCCGAAGATCAGCGATTTCCCGACAGCTTCGATCGATATGAAGAATAGCAAACGTCTGGGAGATCATACGCTTATAGGCGGTGGTGCGGTAAATAAGTACACAAATGTATCAGTTCCCGGTACATTCAGTTGGGAAAATGTAGATACAGAAATCACGAAAACCGGCTATCAAAACTTCTATATTATTTTCACTCCGAGTGATGTGAGATATACAACGACAAGATCGCGAATAAATGTATATGTTGGCTGCTCACATGATTATATTGACGATACGGTGACCAAGGCGGCAACCTGTACAACGACCGGTTCAAAGAAACAGAAATGTACTGTTTGCGGGGCTACGAAAACGGTGAGTATTCCTGCAACGGGGCATGACTATGAAAACGGCACATGGTGTACCGATGAAACCCAGCATTGGAAGCAGTGCGCCAACTGCGACAGCACCGACAATCCTGCAAACCACACCTTCGGTGAATGGAGCGGCGGAAAGCGCAATTGTACAGAGTGCGACTATGAGCAGGTAAAGATCATGACTGTAAGCTTCAATACCACCTACGGAGAGGTAGCCACGAAAACCAAAACCGTGAAATACGGCGTAGCCTATGGCAAACTGCCTGTGCCTACATACAATGATTCGTGGGTTTTCGGCGGTTGGTATACCGAATACAACGGCGAAGGCGTGGAGGTTACGGAAACAACTACTGTTACCGCTACCGACGACCATGTCCTATACGCACTGTGGGTTCATAAGGCAAATCCAAGCGGTTGGGGCGAGGACAAGACCATAGAATACGGACAGCAATGCGCTAATCCCGGTATATCATCGGTAGTTATCGATCCTGAATACAAATACAAGTTCATGTGGTATAAATGTGACGATAAGGACAGGACGAATGCCGAAAAAGTGGGAGAATGCGACAATGGAGTTGCGACAAGCGGCTCGTATAAAACACCGAATGACCTGTCGGTGGGCGAGCATTACTATTATGTAGTAGCTACCACCACGCACCTTACAAGCGGCAAGACCACGACACAGAGCGGCACGGTGGTAACGATAACCGTCAAGCCGTCCGAACCGCGGCCTGAGCAAGCTCCCGACAGCATCAATATAGACTTGGGCAAGGACAGCAACTGCCTGAGCGACTATAATGTTCCCGACTGCACTATGAAGAATAAGTACAGCGGCGTAACTGTTCTCGGCAAATTTTCCTGGGTAGCTCCCGATACGATATTCGAGCCGACCACAGAACCGGATACCGTGTATGTGTATGCTCGCTTCACGCCCGATGATCAGGATAACTACAAGTCGGTCGATATTCAGGTAAGTGTGAATGTGAGTCACACACACGAGTTTACGATCGACGGCGATGTTATCAAGACTCCCACCTGTACGGCAACCGGTTCGATGAAGAAAAAATGCTCCGTTTGCGGGCTTGAAACAACTGTGGATATTCCTGCCGCAGGGCATGACTATAAAAACGGTAAATGGCAGAGCAATGAAGCTCAGCATTGGAAGCAATGTGCCAACTGCGACAGCACCGACACTCCCGAGGATCACACATTTGGTGAATGGAGCGGCGGAAAGCGCACCTGTGAGGTCTGCGGCTATGAAGACGTACAGCTTGTAACCGTTACTATTACATGGAGTGAGCTTGCGTTCACTTATATGGACGGCTTATGGAATCCCGAAACTCACGACTACTCAATGGGTGAGTGGACACTGGACAGAACGGACGGCGATAAAATCACCGTTGAAAATCAGGGTAGCGATGATGTCAGCTTGTCTTTTGTTTATACGCAGGTCGATAATGCTATAGAAGGAAGCTTTGCGGACGATAACGGAGTCGATATTGAAAGCCCTGTGGCTTTGCCCTCAGGAAATACGAGATATGCATGGCTTCACCTGAGCGGAAGGCCGAACAGAGATATGAATGCCGAAACTGTCGGTACTGTAACCGTTCGTCTGGGAGGGAATGAATAATGGAAGAAGAGAAATTAGAAAGCGCTCCTGAAAAAGAGGAGAAAAAGAAAAAACGGTGGCTTTTACTCTTGCTGCTGTTGCTCTTACTGCTGATTTTCGGCAGTACAGGCGTCTGGGCGCTGTTTTTCAGCGGTTGGAACGATCCCGCGCCCGAACCGCCGATAAACGAGAGCAGTACCTCGGATAGTACAAGCGGCAATCCCGAAAATACAGGCTATCCCGATAGTACCACGAATAATCCCGGCATTACGAGCGACGGCAACAGCAATAACTCGGATACATCGTCCGTTACGAGCAATAATTCCGACAACAGAACGGATAGCTCGGACGCTTCGGCGGTTACAAGCGGTGGCAATAATACCGATCCCGATAATCAGGGGGATCAGGAGGTCGGCGGAAATGTTTCCCTTACTTATGCCAAGGAAGTGAGCATAAACCTGACGGAAAAGACGGCCTCTCTTGTGTTCGGCAACCCCTCAAGATCCAACCGCGAAGCTATTGTTCAGCTTGTCATACAGGATAACTTGATTTTGCAGTCGGACACCATAGCTCCCGGCACACAGGTAACAGAGCTGAAGCCGGCGGACGGTGCGGAGGAAAAGCTTACCGCGGGGGTTTATGAGGGAAAATTCGTGGTTTACTTCTATGATCGTGAAAGCAATCGCTGGGCTACGCTGAATGCCGAGATACCCGTGACCGTCACTGTGACAACGTGATAAAACCCGGAATATCGAACCTGAAGCTTTGCTCCCGCAAATGTCGGGCTGTATGGCGGCAGGGTTGATATATATTAAAATTACATCGAAAGGATGAAAAAACATGAAAAAGATTTTTACACTTATTATTACGCTTGCCTTTGTGATCTCATTGGCTACCGTTCCTGCGTTTGCGGCTACATCTACCATTGATTCCGCGGCAGGCAGTGACTCTCATGATGTTACGGCTACCTACAATGCAGGTGCTTCCGGCACTACAATTTACAGTGTAACCATAACATGGGGTGAAATGAGCTTCGCCTATAATGACGGTGCGTGGAATCCCGACACCCACACCTATGACGCAAGCTGGACGGCTACAGGCAATACAGTGAAAGTAACCAACCATTCCAATGCCGCAGTTACCGCAAAGCTTACCTACACTGCCGCTCAGAATTACACCGATATAACCGGAACATTCAGCAACGATACATTACAGCTTGCTACCGCTGTAGGTACAACTGTGGATAATGCTCCTACTCAAACCGCAAAGCTGACCCTTTCAGGCACTCTGAGCAGCAATACGAATTCCAACACAACGATCGGTAATGTTACTGTTTCGCTTGATTAAGGCGGTTTATCCGGGCAATGATGCGCTTTTGACGGTCGGTGTCTGTTGATGAGGCTGTTTGCTTTACGGATACTGCCGCATAAGCCTGTTTCAGTCGGGCTTATGTCATATCTGCTTTTTAAGCAGCGGAAGACGGAATAAAACATTCATAATAAAAGCGAGCCGAAGCACCGGGATACAGTGTGGACGGCTCGCTTTTATTTTGCGGTTGGCGGGAGGGATTTTGAGTGGTGGGGAGGTGGTATAATGTAAGTCTGTTTTGTCATAAGCGGATTTCATCACATAGTGATTTCATCTGTCTTAGACAGATTTATTCCGCCCGCAGGGTGGATTTAATTGAAAGAAGCTGTGACGAAATGTAAAAATTTCATCACAGCTTCATCGTTATATTCTGCTTAAAAAATCTACAGGAGCAATAGCAGGTACATCAAACTCTTCAAAATCCCTTATATTCCTTGTAACGATATAATTGCAGTTAATGGACTTTGCACAAACGGCAACAAGGCAATCCTCAAAGTCTTTGGCTTTCTTCTGGAGCGCCGTGAGAACTTCGGCGTTAGTAACGCTGCATATTTTTACGATTTCGAGTATTTTGCCGACTGCCTTATATGCAAGCTCCGTACTGTGAGTGTATTTTCTTACAAGATAATAAATATCGGTTATTGAAGAGGCTGAAATAAACCCGTCTATCTGATGTTCCTCGCACAAGGATAAAAGCTTGCAGGAATCATCTACAAACGGCTCTCGTTCCAGGAGAACATCAATGATGATGTTGGTGTCAACCATTATCTTCATATCCGGAAAGGCGCTCCTCTCTCAAAGAATCGAGGTCAATATCGTGAGGTGCGTTATTCAGCATTCCACGGATAGAATCAACAGCGGACACCTGTGGATTGACCACCTTTGCAATGGTTTTTCCGTTTCGGGTGATGAAGATATCTTCATGCGCAATCATTTCAAGGTATTTTCCGAAATTTGTCTTGAATTCAGTAGCTGTTACAACCATACTAAAGCCTCCTTATGTTTTCGTTAATTATATTATATGCGATTTTTAAGGAAAAGTCAAGGAAAATCGCACGAAATTTACAAGAATAAAACAAAATATTGTGCGATAAGGAGATGACCCCATGCCCAGACGACCACAGCGACCGTGTTCCTACCCCGACTGTCTCAACCGTTGCGACGGACAGTACTGCGAGGAGCACTCAAAGCAGATGAACCGCCGCTACAATAAACTCGTCCGTCCTGCCGACAGCAACAAAAAGTACGGCAGAGTGTGGCGTGAGATACGAAAACGGTACGTTGCGGCTCACCCGCTGTGCGAGATGTGTCTGAAAGAGGGTCGGCTCACTCCTGTCGAAGAGGTACACCACATAGTTCCCGTGTCGCGCGGCGGCAGTAATGATTTTAGTAACCTGATGTCGCTGTGTCAGTCGTGTCGTACTAAAAATCACCCCCATCTCAACAAAACCCAACAGCAAACACCGCCGCATAGAGAAGCTACTCTCTGTGCGGCGGCGCTCTTTCATATTTCCTTATCGTACACGATGTACCGCTTCATCAGAAGCATCAAATGCACTCAAACCAATTTTTTCTTTCTTATGATACTGATCGCAACGCTCACGACATTCCAAAGCAGTGAAGTGCCCGCAACAGATACTGCCGCGGTGGCAAGCGGCTTGGAAACATTAACGTTGTCGCTGATCGCGGAAATATTACCTGCGTCCAACGTCGTATTATCGGTCAGTGTCAGGATTAGATTGCCGTTATCATCAATGCGGCATCCCTTGATTCCGATACCGTTCTTTCCGTCAACGCCGCCCTTACCGTCTTTTCCGTCAGTACCGTTCTTACCGTCAGTGCCGACGATTTTACCGAGATTGGTAACAACGCCATCAGTAAACGTGATAATCAGATTGCCGTCGGCATCAATATCAGCCGATTGTATTCCGTTGCCGTTTGAACCGTCCTGACCGTCCTTGCCTGCGTCACCTTTTTCCCCGGTGACTCTGCCGAGGTTGTGTGCAGTACCGTCTGACAGTGTAATGATAAGGTTGCCGTTTTCATCTACAACAGCATTCTCAATGCCGACTCCGTCAGCACCATTCTTACCATTTTCACCGTTGCTAGCGATTACCTTGCCGGCGTTATGAACCGTGTTATCGGTCAGCGTGATTATGAGGTTTCCGTCCTCGTCGACCGTTACCGATTTTACGCCTACGCCCGAAGCGCCGTTTTCGCCATTGTTACCGTTGTTTCCTGTGATTTTGCCGAAGTTGCGCACAGTGCCGTCAGACAGGGTAATGATCAGATTACCGTTTTCATCTACAACGGCATTCGCAATGCCGACTCCGTCAACACCGTTGTTTCCGTCAGTGCCCTTTTCGCCTTTTTCACCTTTATTATCCTTGACTCCGGTCACCTTGCCGAGGTTATACATTGTATCATCTGTCAATGTAATTATGAGGTTTCCGTCTTCGTCGATCATTACCGACTTTACGCCTACTCCCGAAGCACCGTTTTCGCCATTGCTACCGTTGCTTCCGGTAACCTTGCCTGCATTATGCACGGTGCCATCGGTCAGGGTGATAATAAGATTTCCGTCCTCATCAATCGTTACCGACTTCACGCCTACGCCTGTAGCGCCGGCATCGCCCTGTTCACCTTTATCTCCGATGACCTTGCCTGCATTATGCACGGTGTCATCGGTCAGGGTGATAATAAGA
>DJPL01000038.1:32594-39860 GCA_002437415.1 Ruminococcaceae bacterium UBA6413
TCCTCATCAATCGTTACCGACTTTACGCCTACGCCTGTAGCGCCGGTATCGCCCTTGTCGCCTTTATCGCCGTTGTCACCCTTATCACCTTGTTCGCCTTTATCTCCGGTGACCTTACCAAGGTTATATTCTGTATCGTCAGTCAAAGTGATTATGAGGTTTCCGTCATCATCGATCACTACCGATTTAACACCTACACCTGTAGCACCGATGTAGCCCTTGTCGCCCTTATCACCTTGTTCACCTTTATCTCCGGTAACCTTGCCTGCATTATGCACGGTGTCATCGGTCAGAGTGATAATAAGGTTGCCGTCTTCGTCGATCGTTACCGACTTAACGCCTACGCCTGTAGCGCCGGTATCGCCCTTGTCACCTTGTTCACCTTTATCTCCGATAACCTTGCCTGCGTTATGCACGGTGTTATCGGTCAGAGTGATAATAAGGTTTCCGTCCTCATCGATAGATACCGACTTAACTCCTATGCCTGTATCGCCCTTTTCTCCTGTTACTTTTCCGAGATCAAGTACAGAATCATCGGTCAGAGTAATGATAAGGTTTCCGTCTTCGTCGATCGTTACCGACTTAACGCCTACGCCTGTATCTCCCTTGTCGCCTTTGTCACCCTTATCGCCCTGTTCACCTTTATCTCCGATTACCTTGCCTGCGTTATGCACGGTGTCATCGGTCAGAGTGATAATAAGGTTTCCGTCCTCGTCAACCGTTACCGATTTAACGCCTATGCCGGCATCGCCTTTTTCTCCTGTTACTTTTCCGAGATCAAGTACAGAGTCATCGGTCAGAGTAATGATAAGGTTTCCGTTTTCGTCAATGACAACGGATTTCACACCTACTCCGGTGTCGCCTGTATCGCCCTTTACATCTGTCACAATGACAGTAAGGAGTATATCGCTGTCTACAGTAAATGTTATTTCGTTTTTGTTTGTTTCGGAAAGCAGCTCGCCGCCGATGTACCAGCCCTTGAGAATAAAGGTCGGGTCAAGTGTCACGGTTGCTGTAAGCTGTGTTCCCTCAAGGAGCTTGTCGCCGCTTGAGATTTTTTCTTTACCGTTTTTAACCGAAAGGATACAGCCCTCAATAGTTGTGGGGAATGTAACCGTATATTCCGGTATCTTCTCGATTTTTACCGAGATATTTGTATTCGCCTTGACAGCGCCTGTCTTATAGGTATAACTGCCGTCGCCGTTGTCGATCCGCGAAGCTGTGTCTGCAAGGCGGTAGTTTTCATTCGGCTTTACTGTAACGGTGATCTCATCTCCGTAGCGAACGGTATTACCGCTTACAAAATCCTCGTTTCCGTTTTTAACAGTCATATTGGCATTTTCGATGCTGTCTATAGTAACCGTATATTGCTCGATTTCGGTGAAATACACCTGAATGTCGGTTTTGGTATCCATAACGATTTCATAATCGTACTGACTGTACAGCTTATCATCGGTTGTTATGGCGTCAACCTTGTCGTCACGGGTAATAACGAGCTTCTGCACTCTGTAATTTTCTGCCGCCTGTGCGGTAAGAACAATTTTTGTGCCGACAATAACACCCGTGCCCGACTGATAACCCTGCTTGGTTGCCACTGCACCTGTCTGTTCGCCGCTTGCGGCAGAATAGGTCAGCATCAGACGGACAGGAACATCAAACTCTGCGCCGATCTCAGTGTCCTTCGTAATAGTCATTGTGAAGCTTTCGCCGCTTTGACCCTCGGCGTCGCCTGTCCACGCGCGGAATTTGCAGTCTGTGTCAGCCTTGACAGTGAATGTCAGTTCACAATCAACAGGAACATACACGCTGTTGTTGTCATTCAGTTCTATAATATCGCCGTTTGCGTCGGTGATCTCTATTGTACCGCCCTCTGCGGGGATATTTACCTTTACCTGCTTGCCGATCTCGGAAAGAGAAGCAAATTCTGCTTCAACAGTGTATTCTTCCGATGCCAATCTCAGCGTATAGGTGTCTGAGCCTGCGGCATCTATGGTTACGGTATTATTATCTGCATCGGTGATCTTCCACGATTTAAGTCCGTAGCCGCTTTCCGGTACTGCGGTAAATGTTACATCATCGGTGACTGTGCCGCCGGGAGCGTTCAGCGTAGAATCTCCCGCTACCGCACTGACCGTACCTATTACCGCAACGTCCGCCGTGTATGTATCGGTAAATGTGACCTGAGCGGAAGTTACCGCACGCTTGGTCGAAACCTGTATATTTGCTTCACCGTTTAAGGTAAAGGCACATTCGATAGTTCCGTCTGTTTCGGGCGTGAATATCATTGTTTCTCCGCCGTTGTCAAGCGTCATGGATACAAGCTCATACAGCTCGCTCTTCGGGGTGACCTTTACCTTGATAATTTCACTCTCGCTTATCTCATCTCCCGATTTGATTTCTACGTTACCGAGATGGCGCACCTTGATGTCGGCGGCATCTTCGTTATTGACAGAGTAGTTGACCTTATAGTCTTTCTTTGCCGTTGTAACCTCGGCAATATTCGACCAGGTGCTTTCCTTTTCTTTGCCGTCCACCTTACAAACTGAGGTAACAACAAAGCTAAAGTCGGTGTTGGTTTTCATGTTTTCAATGTCATAGTATGTCGTATCGGCAGAGAGCAGATTGGAGATCTTCGTATACTCGCCGTTTTCTATGCTGTATACATAGTGGCCCTCTACCTCCGGCCAACCGGGAGTCTTGTCATGGCAGGCGACCTCGGCGGCGCACTCGGTCCTGCTGTTGTAGGAAACATCACCCAGAGTGCAGGCGATGATATGCAGAAAGGTATGCTCGCAGGCTGTGCATTTCCCCTGATGCTTATGATAGCGCTCCTGCTGCTGAATAAAGCCAGGCGCAGGAACAACTGATTGTGTCGGGTCGGTTTTGTCAGAATTACAATAGAAAAAGGCACCATGTATTCGGACATGATGCCTTTTTGTTTTATCATTTGATGTCAGCGGTTGATTTACAAATTTTATACAACCTGTTCTGTGTTTCTGAACTGCGACGGAGTGATACATTCGAATCTCTTGAAAATCTTACAAAAATAGCTGCTGTCACAGAACCCTGTTTCTTCAGCGATCTGTTCGACGGTTTTCTGCGTTTCCGCCAGGAGTATTTTGGCTGCCTGTATCTTACGCTTTGCGATGTATTCCATCGGTCGGCAGTTCAGGGTCTGCCGGAATAATCTGCACAAATGCTGCGAAGAAACGCCTGCGGCTTTACTTATGGATTCAAGACCGGGCTGTTTCATATAATTCTCGTCAATATAAGCTATCGCCTTTGTTACCGCAGGGGCGATTTGTACACTGCTTTTTCCTTTCGCTGCAAGCCGGCTCAATTCAATGAAAAAGCTGTACAGATAGCCAGACGCCCTGAAATTTCCGTCAACCTTGTCCGAGAGAAGCGCCTCATGCATACATCTGAAACAGTGGTCAAGATATGTAATTTCTTCCTTAGGGATCGGGAAGATTTTCGGTTTGTCAAAGCCGAGCACTTTAAGCATATCTGAGCAGGAATTTCCGGACGGTTTTATCCAATGTGTATCCCAGGATTTGTCCGTCGAGTAATACTCATGCGGACAGCTGGCAGGGATAAAGAAAGCAGTGTACGGATTTATTATATATTTCTCTCCGTTTATTATAAGAACGCCGCTTCCTTTTGTACAATAAATCGCCTTGTCGTAATTATCCCCATTGCCGCAGATCACATGATACTGCCATTCGTTCAGTCCTACGCTCACCAAAAAGACAGGAAGACTGCCTTCTTTGCTGATTATCGGATAATCGTAGAATTTCAATATTATTTCACCGCCTGTGCTAAAATCGTTATATCTAAATAATATCATTCATTGACTTGTTTGTCAATAAGCGTTATAATCTACTAAAAACGAAAGGGTGATTTTTTTGAGAACAGTCAGGGAACTAAACGATTTTTGGCGATTCACAAAGCTTGCCGCAGGAATGAATCTATCGAAAGACGACGTTATCTCTCCCGAGTATGAGGATACATCATGGCAGCCTGTTGAACTTCCGCATACATATAATTCTGAAGACGGCGCAGGCAGAATGACAGTTGCCGACGGAGGGGACTACTACCGTGGAACTGTATGCTACCGCAGAAGCCTTGCGCTGAGTTCCGATGAATACAGCGGAAAAGAACTCTATCTGGAATTTGAAGGTGCGAATACCGTTGCAGGAGTCTATATAAACGGCAGGTTTGCAGGAGAGCACAGCGGAGGGTATTCAGCTTTCAGATTTGATATTACGGACTATATATACCCGGACAAAGACAATCTGATAGCTGTTATCGTATCGAATGCTCCCACCGATCATATTGCGCCGATAACCGACCATGGCGATTTTACAAAAATGGGCGGCTTGTACAGGGGTGTAAAACTTATCGCAGTCGAGCCCGTTCATATTGCTCTGAAAGACAGCGGCTCCTGCGGAGTATATATAACTCCACGCAATATTTCAGAAACATCTGCGGACATAAGCATACTTGTCAAGCTGGATAAAGCTGAAACCGCAGAGGCTAAGGCTGTGATATTTGATCCGCAGGGAAAACTTGAAACTGAGCTTTTCGGCAGACCAGACAAAGACAGGATAACGCTTTCGGGAAAAATCAACTGCCCGAAACTCTGGAACGGAGTAACCTCTCCCGCTCTTTATCGTGCGGAGATAACCCTATTCTACAATGGGAAACCTGTCGATAGCATTGGACAGGAATTCGGAATACGCTCGTACCGCATAAACGCCGATAACGGCTTTTTCCTCAACGGCAAGCCATATCCGCTACATGGTGTGAACTACCATCAGGACAGTTACGAATCCGGCTGGGCAATGACTGACGCTCAGCGTGAGCGGGATTATCGTATCATTCGTGACATGGGCTGTACCGCTGTAAGAATGGCTCATTATCAGCATTGTGACCACGAATACTCATTATGCGACAGGCTGGGTCTGTGCGTATGGACGGAGATAGGTATAATCAATAAAATGTCTGCCGATGAAAGCGACGCTCATGTCCTTTCAGACGGTTTTGCAGATAACGTAAAACAGCAGTTACGTGAGCTTATCAGGCAGAATTACAATCACCCGTCAGTTATTGCCTGGGGATTGTCCAACGAACTTCACCAGATGACCGATGAAATATTCGGGCTTTACAGTGAGCTTTATGAAATTGCTTGCGAAGAGGACGATACAAGGCTGAAAACCTTTGCAGACAATCAGTTTTACGGCAGATTTCTGGAGCTCCCCGCTGATGTGGTCGGGTATAACCGTTATTTTGGCTGGTATAAGGAGGCTGGCAGTGCGGAGAATTTCGGCGAATGGCTTGACCTATACCATAACGAAAAGGAAAAACGCCCTGTCTGCATTTCAGAATACGGTGGCGGTGGAGCAATCTCGCAGCACAAGGATAATGTAGACTGGGGAAGCGATATAGACCCTGTCGGAGTACGGCATTATGAGAACTATCAATCGCAGCTGCATGAGATATTGTGGAAACAATTCTCGGTCAGAAAGTACCTGTGGGCTGAATTTATATGGTGTATGTTCGATTTTGCGTCCTATGGGCGAGCAGAGGGCGATACAAAATCGCAGAATGACAAGGGACTTTGCACAAGGGAGCGCATTCCAAAGGACGTATATTTCTTTTACAGATCCGTATGGAGCAGCGAAAAAAACGTTTATATAACTGAACGCAGGCATGAATACAGGAATTGTGATGTCCCTTTTGTAAAGGTATATTCAAATGCGGACACTGTGGAGCTATGGATAAATGATGTTTTGCTTGGCAGGATATCTCGCCGTGAGCTTCCTGATGACGAGAACACTGTTTTCGTGTGGGAAAATATAAAAATAAAACCAGGCAGGAAGAACAAAATATGTGCTAAAGCATATTTCAGCGACGGGACCTCAAGAACCGACTACGCATTCTGGACAGGCAAATAAACGTGTAATGTATGTTTTTATTCATCATAATAGAGGTCAAATATGAACACTGTTATTCTGATGCTCACCGTAACAGCCTGCTATACAATATGCTCGCTGAATGACAAATACGCCGCTGCCAAAGCCAACTTCTCCGGCGATGAATTTACATTCCTGATGTGTTCGTCGATGTCGGTGTTCCTTGCTGCAAGCCTGCCTTTCCAGAATCTGAGTTTCAGTTTTACATGGCAGTCGTTTTTAGCGGTATTACTGGTTGCAATGTGCAAAATGCTTGAATTCCAGATGAGCGCACGGGTGCTGAAACAGCTTTGCGCCTTTGAGTTGAAAGCGTGGCTTGGGATAACCCTGTTTGCGTCTTATTTCACTGACATTTTTTTCGGGTCTGAACTCAGTGTTTTCAAGCTGATTTGTATATTTGCAACAGCTGCAGGTCTTGTATTTATTGCAAAGTCGTCTAAATGTGGCAGTGTAAACTATAAACAGATAATTCTGCCGTTGGTGTTGTATCTTGTTTCAAAATACGGGTATGGGCTTATTATAAGGAGTTTCTCTCCGTATGCTTCATCAACCATGCAGCTTCTTCCGGCTATGGTGATAATTTCACTGGTAATGCTGCCGAGGGTTCATGTCAGGGAGCTTATAAAAAATAATCGCAGCGCCGTTATTAAGGTAGTGCTTGCTCGTATTCCTAATACGCTCGGAATGCTGCTTGAAAATGCAGTTATATCTATAAGCCTTGCAAATTACTCGTTCATTCAGCCGATGATCCTTGTAACGCTTTTCGTGATAGGGCTGATCCGCAGAGAAAAGCGTTCGCGGCTCAATTTGATCGGAAGTATTATCTGCATTGTGGGTATAGTGGCTTTTCAGTTGGTGTAAGCTTGAAATTTCTGCATCAAACTTTTTTAAAAGCTTTTGACGCTTGTTATTCCGCCTGATATATTCTTAGTGTCTAAACTTCACAGTTCCGAACCACAGAGCGGAAAATTAGATAACATGACCGCAGGACTGTTTATCCTTAGAGATAACGTCTAGCGGCTTTTTGTTATTTTGGGGGAATAATTTAAAAGTGCACACCCCCTTGCCGAGAATGCACACCCTTACGACCTTTCGTTAAATAGTATAAAGGTAAAAAATAGAAAAGGCTCTGATGTGACCGTTTTTTAGTCATTGCAGAGCCTGCTTTCGTTAAATTGTGTTGATAAATCCTATTAACTAAGGACTTTCGGATAAAGAAAACGGACACCAATCAAGATACGAATTGTATCAAAATCAGTGTCCTGTTATGGTGCAGGTGACGGGACTTGAA
>DJPL01000038.1:39923-40079 GCA_002437415.1 Ruminococcaceae bacterium UBA6413
GACTAGCACCTGAAGCTAGCGCTCTCTGCCCGCGGAACAAGTTCCGCTACCGTGAAATCTTCGATTTCACGCAATTCCGCCATTGCGGATTTACAGATACAAAAAAACAAGCCGTATTTCTACGACTTGTCGCTGGTGCAGGTGACGGGACTTGAA
>DJPL01000038.1:40135-54462 GCA_002437415.1 Ruminococcaceae bacterium UBA6413
GACTAGCACCTGAAGCTAGCGCTTTGTCCGACTGCGGAACAAGTTCCGCTACCGTGAAATCGGAGATTTCACGCCGCGCGTTGTTTTTTATTCTCTTATCTGTAACATAAAATAGATTTCACGCAATTCCGCCATTGCGGATTTACAGATACAAAAAACAAGCCGCATTTCTACGACTTGTCTTATATCGTCCTTTTCTTCCGATGAAATCGCATTTCATCACATAGTGATTTCATCTGTCGAAGACAGATTTATTCCGCCCGCAGGGCGGATTTAATTGAAAAAGCACTTGCTTTTCGGCAGTGCTTTTTCTTGGTGCAGGTGACGGGACTTGAACCCACACGACCTTGCGATCACTAGCACCTGAAGCTAGCGCGTCTGCCAATTCCGCCACACCTGCGTATTTAATTTGTTGACAACTTTCGGTTGGGCGCTGTCTGCCTGCGGAAAATACTTTTCCGCGACCACCAAATCAAAGATTTGGTGCAATTCCGCCACACCTGCGTATCAATATTGACAAATTGTCAACGTTGATATTATATCACAATGCGATTGCAAAGTCAAGGGCTTTTTTTATTTTTTTGAAATGTGTTGAATTTCGGTATTATAAAAGGGCATCGTTTTTTGTACCGATGCCCGATTATAACCATTAACTTTTTAGCCTAAGAGCTTTATTTAGCCGCGGTCTTACCGCTTATGCTTGCGTAATTGCCGTAAAGCGGTGTGCTTCCGCTCATGTAATATGCGCGAACTCTGAACTTGTATGTCGTATTCTTAGCAAGACCCGCTTTTCTGAAAGTGACAGTATCGCTATTTGTTATCTTGGCAATGCGAACCCACTTGCCGCCACTGTACATTTCAACAATGTACCCTTGAGCGGAAGAATTCTTAGTCCAGTTTACTCTAAGTGCGTCCTTAGCCGTTCCGCCGATTTTAACGCCTGTCATTACGGACGGATTTGTTCTTGCAGTAACAGTAGCACTGTAGTTACCGTAGAGCGGTGTGCTGCCACTCATCTTGTATGCTCTGACTCTGAACTTATATACTGTAGAAGCCTTAAGTCCGGCTTTTCTGAACGTTGTAGTGCTGTTGTTTGTTATCTTTGCAACTCTTACCCACTTGTTGCTCTGATACATCTCAACTATGTAACCGTCGGCTGAGGTGTTTTTAGTCCAGTTGATACGAAGTGCATCAGCCGCTCTGCCACCAAGCTTTGCGCCTGTTACGACCGAGGGGTTGGTTCTTATAGCAACAGTAGCGCTGTATGCACTGTAAAGCGCCGTACTGCCGTTCATTTTGTAAGCTTTTATTCTGAATTTGTAAACAGTCGAAGCCTTAAGGTTGTTTACTTTCAGGCTTGTTGTGGCATTGCTTGTTATCTTCTTGAGTCTTACCCATTTTGTGCCGTCGTAACGTTCGATGATATATCCGTCGGCGTTTGCGTTTTTATTCCACTTAAGTGTTATGCTTGCGGCTGTGGAGGCTTTCTTTGCAAATCCGGTTACTTTGGACGGGGCAGAGGAGGGAGCGGGTGTTGTTCCCTTTTTACCGTACTGAATAACCGCGTCGACAAAGCTCTTGTCATACCAGCCGAGTGTTGAACGGTTGAGATGTCCGTGGCATTCGCCCTTGTCGGTGCCGTTATAAACATTGTTATCCCAGAGTATACAGGGTACGCCATAGGTTTTTGACTTGCCAAAATAATACTGAGCCCATTTTACTCGTTCAGCTGAGTTGCCGTTCTTGTTTGAAGCGCTTGTTTCACCGATTATTACGGGAATGCCCTTATCAAGAAGCTTTGATTTTATTGTAGTGTACAGATAATCCACTTCGCTTTTGAGATTATCCGAGAAAGTAGATGTACCGTTTGCGTTCAAAGCAAAGTTGTAAGGAGTATAAGCGTGTACCGATACGATAAGGCGGTTTGCCGTCTTATCTGTCGGAAGCTTGAAAGCAGATGTTGTACAGCCGTCTATTGAAGCGCAATAACCGGGAACCATTATACATCTGTCGTTATTTTTGCCGCCTGCGGCGCGTATTGCGTCAACAGCGGTCTGATTGAGCGTGTTTATAACATTGATGGAATCAAGTACTGCGCTGTTCGGATTGTTTACAGGAAACCACCATTCATCGCCTGTGCCGACAAGTCTTGGCTCGTTGAGCGTTTCAAATACCAGGTGCTGATCATAGTCCTTGAAATACTTTGCAACCTGCGACCATATTGATTTTACAAACTTAACCGATTGTGCCTTGTATGTCGATGAAGGGTAGTAGTACTTTGTGGAAGTATCGTGATGAATGTTCAGGATAACAAACATATCATTACCAATACAGTAGTCTACGACCTCCTTTACTCTTGCAAGCCATGCAGAGTCGATCGTGAAGTTGTCGCCGCTTGTGTGATTTCCCCACGATACGGGTATTCTTACCGTGTTGAAGCCCTGTTTCTTGACAGCATCGATCATCGCCTTTGTGGTTTTGGGGTTACCCCACGATGTTTCGCTGTTTATGCTCCAACCGCCTGTAGCGTCAAGTGTATTGCCGAGATTCCAGCCTGTGCCGATCTCTGCGGTGATCTGCTTTGCAGTCTTGCCACTTTCGGTAGCGGCAGAAGCGTCGGGCGCGGCACATACCATAAGTATTGCTACCGCCAGTACCGCAATAAATGCGGCAACAGCCGAAAAGGTTTTCTTTGAGATAGTCATTTTTTCTCCTTGCCTTCGGAATTACAGCATTCCGATAATGATGTTCTTTATTTCGGAAAGCGGGGCTTGCTTTATGACCGCGCCTTCTTCAAATGCTACACACGGCATACCGTATACAACGCAGGACTCTTTATCCTGACCTATCGTATATGCACCGCTATTTCTCATTTCACCGAGCCCCGTTGCGCCGTCGCGCCCCATACCGGTGAGTATTACGCCTACTGCGCCCTTGCCGGCGGCTTTTGCGACAGAGCTGAATAAAACGTCAACAGAAGGGCAGTGTCCCGATACTTTTTCACCGGGCTTTGAGGTTACATAATAGCCAAGAGTGTCTCTGTGCACTTCAAGCTGCTCAGAACCGTGTCCCAGTATGATAAGACCTTGCTTCAGCCTGTCGCCGTTCTCAGCTTCCTTAGCGTTCATTTTGCATATCCTGTCAAGTCTGTCGGCATACATTTTCGTAAATCCGACCGGCATATGCTGAACTATTACGACCGGGGGAGTATCGGCGGGGAGCTCTTTGACAACTTCGATTATCGCATCTGTACCGCCTGTACTTGCTCCGATAGCTATAAGCTCAGGTCTGTTACCGCGACAGACATTGTGTATAACGGTATTGGCGGTTTTGTGGACCGCTTTTTTTGAGAAAAGTATGTCGGGGTCGCTTCCGTCCGGCGACTGCATTATTTTTTCAAAATGCGGCTTTGCTTCCGTCAAATGAGAGTGTTCAGCCGATACCGCATTATCTATCATGGCGTGCAGTTCTTTTTCAAATGCGACAAGTCCCGCAGCACCGCCGCTTGCGTTTTTCAACGCGCCGAAAAGCCCGAAGCGCTTCGGGTCTTTCAGTATTCTGTCGTTATTGGTTATCAGGATAGCGGGTATCCCATTCAGCGCAGACGGCAGACGGAAATACACATCAGCCATCAGATCATTGATGACGGCACAGTCATAGTGCGCCTGCTCGGCAGAGAGCGACAGCTTTCTGAAATCAACGGTTTCAGAAGTGCAACCCTTTATACTGCGGTCGAGAATAGACTTCGTCACCTGACTTATAGCTGTACTTGTTCCTGTTATAAGTATATGGAGAGGCAATACCTCACCTCCGATTGCGGCGTTTTGCCGCATAATAGTCAAGCCGCATTATTTCAGCGGCTTGCGGTATATTGCAGGTTTTATATATTCATAATCCGTTGTATCTCTCGGTATGCTCTCAGCGTGACCGATAAACAGATATCCGCCCGGTCTTAATACATCAAAGAAACGTTTTACAAGTGCGAGCTTGGTTTCCATTTCAAAATATATCATAACGTTGCGGCAGAATATCAGATCAAACGGAGCTTTTTTATAAGGAATGGGCTCCATCAGATTGAATGTGCGGAAGATGACATCGCGGCGCAATTCAGGCTTTACCTTGCGCTTTTCGTCATCTATTTTATCAAAATACTTATCAAGCCAGCCCGGCGGAAGATCTGTAAGTCCGCTTGCAAGATACACACCGTTCTGTGCGCCTGCGAGAGTGCGCAGTGAGATATCCGTTGCGAGTATTCGTGTATCCCATGAGGACTTTTCCTTGCCGAGAAATTCGCTTATGTGCATAGCGGTCGTGTATGCTTCTTCGCCGCTGGAACAGCCTGCACTCCATATTCTCATTGTTTTTGTTTTCGCGTTTACCTGTTTAATAAACGGCAGGACTGTATCGGTGAGATATGTGAAGTGCTCGGGTTCGCGCATAAAATATGTATGATTGGTAGTAAGCTTTATAAGCAGACCGTCAAGCTCCTTGCCGCTCTTATCGTTAAGACAGCAGTCAAGATACTCGTCATAGTTTTTAATGCCGCGTTCGTACAGCATATTGCTGAGCCTGCCTTCGATAAGCGTCCGCTTATGCGAGAGGTTGATGCCGTAGCGCTCTCTCATAAAGGCTACAAGACGGTTAAATTCGCTGTCGGTTATTTTAAGCATTACGGCTCACCTGCCTTTTACTTGTTTTCTTCGCTTGCGTGCTCATCTATAAGCTTTGATACGTCAAGTACAAGCTTGATGCCGTCGTTCATCTCAAGTATTGATTTGATGAATTTATTTGAGTTTACACCTGTAAGATCGGGTGTTTTGGATATATGCTGCTCGGTAACAGGGATAACGTCCGCTACACTGTCAACGATAAGTCCTACCGATACATCGCCCGTTGAAACTATTATTATGCAGGTGCGGTCGTTAAAGGCTATCTCTTCCTTGCCAAATCTGCTTCTTATATTTACAACGGGTACTATCTTACTTCTTACATTGATGATACCCTTTATATAAGAGGGTACACCCGGTACTGCCGTTATCGGAGGTACTTCAATGATCTCTATGACCTCGGGTATCTCGATGCCGTATACCTGATCGCCTATATAGAAGGTAAGCACCTTCATAATTACCGTGTTCTGAGGATCTTTCTTTGCGTCCTCCATTGCTTTCTGAGTATTCAGAAGCTCTTGCAGCTTATCATTATAATTCTCTGACAAAGTCTGTCCCTCCGTTTCCTTAGCCGATAAGATTGTTGACATCGATTATGAGCGATATCGTACCGTCGCCCATTACCGTACAGCCTGAAAGACCTTCAGCCTTTATATTGTACTGGCTGAGATACTTCGGGAACGGCTTTACAACCACAGGCTGTTCGCCTATAAGCTTGTCGGCAAACAGGCATACATTCTTTCCGCCAACGTCAACAAGAAGGAGTATACCGTCTTCAAGGTTTGTTACCTCGGTCGGCATACTGAACTTTTCGTGCAGACGGAGGATAGGATAGCATACGCCTCTTATCATTATCATCTCGCCCTGCTTTGTGTCATGCAGGAGCTGGTTGTTCGCAACCATAAGGCTTTCCTTTATTGATGATATCGGCACTGTGAATATTGTAGGACCGACTTTCAGCTTCATACCCTCTACAATTGCAAGTGTAAGAGGTATTCTTATAATGAAGCTTGAGCCCTTGCCCTCTTCGCTTTCAACAGTAAGCGTACCGCCGCACTGCTCTATATTACTGCGTACAACGTCCATACCGACGCCTCTGCCGCTGTATTCGGTAACGGTGTCGTTTGTAGAGAAGCCCGGCAGGAGTATCATATTCTGAATTTCCTTGGTCGTATACTCGTTTTCGGGCTTTGTAAGCAGACCGTTTTTCCTTGCCTTTTCCATTACCTTTTCGCAGTTTATACCTGCGCCGTCATCGGATACGGTAATGATAACCTCGCCTGCGGAGTGCTTAGCCGAAAGCTTTACAGTACCCTTTTCAGGCTTGCCCTCTGCGATACGTACATTTACATCGTCCTCGATGCCGTGATCCATACAGTTTCTTACAAGGTGCATAAGAGGATCGTTCAGGTTGTCCACTATGCTCTTGTCAACCTCTGTCGTTTCACCCTCAAGTACAAGCTCAGCCTCTTTGTTGAGCTTTATCTTCATATCACGGACAATTCTGCCCATCTTCTGGAATACGCCTGCAAGCGGCACCATTCTGATAGACATAACGGTATCCTGAAGCTCGTCTGTAAGCTTTCTGAGCTGTCTTGCAGCCTTTGAGAAGCTCTCAAGCTCAAGACCCTCAAGATCAGGGTTAGCTATTACCATTGATTCTGTGGTGATGATCTCGCCCACGATATCATGAAGCGTGTCAAGCTTGGAAAGATTTACGCTGATAAGGCTCTGCTTCTGACCGCCGCTTGCCTTTTTGATGTCCTCCTGTGCCTTTGTGACCGCGCTCTTTGCGGCGGGCTTAGCGGGAGCTTTTGCTTCTTCTGCCTTAGCTGTGGGAGCGGGAGCAGGTGCTTCGGGCTGAGCCGCCACAGGTGCGGGAGCAGGCTCAGGCTCTGCCGCAGGTGCGGCGGGAGTATCTATGACCTCATATGATTCAACGTTTACAGCGCCTTCAATAGTCTTGAGCACCGAGTCGTTGTTTCCGTCAAAGCCCTTGAAAGTAACAAGGAAGCCGTTTTCAACGATATCCTTTGCCGTGTCGGCATTTGATTCGACATCTGGAGGAGTACAGCTGATAACTTCAGCCTCTTCCTTTATCTTTGTGAGAAGTAGGAATGCACGCAGATTTTCCATCTTACAGCCGTCCTCAAAGAATACGCGGACGGTCATGCTACCCTCAACATTGCTTCCTGTAGTAGCGGCAGGAGCAGAGGACTGAGCGGTAGCTTCGGCGGCAGGTGCTGTGCCGTTTTCCATAGCTTTCAGCTTTTCTGTGGCATCTTCAAGCTTCTTGAAGGTTTCCGAGAAGTCGGTCGGTGTATAATCATCATCTCCCGAGTTCTGGATATATTCGATCTCAGCCTTGTACAGGTCGGATACTTCAAATATGAGCTCATATACAAAATGAGCGTCTTTTGCAATTTCGGGTTTTTCCCTTATTACAAAGAACATATCCTCGCCCTTGTGCGCAAGGTGCTGGAGATTTTCGAAGCCCATCATAGCCGACGAGCCCTTGATCGTGTGCATGATTCTGAATATCTCGTTTATATCCTCCTGTGAGAACACGTTTGCGTCCTCTGTCCTGAGGAGAATTTCATCGAGCTGTTCAAGCAACGTATTGGTTTCAAATATGTACATTTCAAGCATGGATTCCATGCCGGGTTCAACCTTTGCCATATACAAAACCGCCTTTCCCTGATTTTTTTATTTTGCAATCGTAAGATTGATATTGATAAATCCGAAAAAATGTGCTAAACTTATTGTCAAGCAATGTGATGCAGTACAGTATGTGCATCTGAAAGGAAATATATATGCCCAACATTCCGCAGATTACGGCTCCCGTTTCAAATAACAAGAGCTATTCTTTTACAAACCGACAATATGACGGCAACATAGAGCCGTTTGACATGGTTGAGCTTGCCCAACCTATCAAGACATATACCGCGCAGGATAATGATTCCGCTGCCGCAATGATGATGGGCAGAAAGAACCTTGCTCCGCTCACCGTTCAGATAAAAGACCCCACAATGGCGGTCGAAACGCTCAAGAACCTGTTAAGCTCCGATCTGCTCGAGCAGACCATGATCAACGGCTACACCGAGCTTTACGATGATATGAACGAGCTTATCCAAAGCTTTTATCTCGCTCCCGAGAAGCTTGTTCGTGAGATACAGAACCAGGAAAAGCAGAACACCATGTTCAGCGGTGATGAGTTCTATAAGCTACTCCACGGTATCCTTAAGACCACCACCAGCCCCGAGCTTAAAGAAAGTATCGGTCAGCTCCTGAAAGCGCTCAACTATTCGTCAAACAAGCAGGAGATACTTAATGCTCTCGGTGCTAATCTCAAGTTCTTGTCGGAATACTTCTCACCGAACGAGTCGCTGTCGCGTAAGCTCTCAAATCTGTCCTCGCAGTGGAAGAGCAGCAGTGCGGCTGATATGTTTGAGCCGCTCAAGGGCGAAACGCTCGCGCTTCTGAAAGACGTTTCCGCAAGTCTGCTCAACGATGAGAGAACACAGACATTCATTCCGCTTATAGTACATAACCTTTCCCGTTACAATACCAATAACGGTATGCTCAAAGAAAGCTTTGCAAATCTTCTGGCGTATATCCCGTCTGACGAAATGCGCAAAGAGCTGTCGGTCGCTTTTGGAAACCTGCTGAAAAAAATGTTCAGCAAAAAACAGCTTAGTGAGATGTCGGACACATCTGATAACTATAATAATACACTAAATCAGTCCGAAAATCAAGACTATTTAAGCATTTTTGACAATAAAGATGAAAAATTATCCTTGTCTTTGTTCATTAAGTCACATTTATCCGATGAAAAATACCTGTCGGAAGTCGATTTATCAAGGGATAAACTGGAATTTCTGTCAACACCGTTTGAAGACGGAAAGCAGTCGGGATTACAGACACTGAAAAATATAGTAATGGCTATGCTTACGGGCACGGACAGCCGACAGGTGATACCTGTTGTCCACCGCGACTTTCAGGGGCTTAAGGATATGACGATGCTGGTCGATTATCTTAATGAGATACTTCGCGAAATGCCCGATATCCCCGAGCGTGATACGATCTTTGAGTTTTTTATGAATATAGTAAATGAAATGGCGCAGCGCAAGGAGCTCCCTGCGGCAAGCAATATCCCGTCTGCGCCGTCAACGCTTGACAAGCTTACTGATTTCATAGGAAAGAATATCAACCACGAGGCAATACAATCGCTTGATGATTTCAACGCGTCAAACCTGCTCCAGAGCCTGCTTAACGCTCCGGGAGTGTTCACTCCGCTGGCGCACTACATTCTTCCTTTACAGATCGAGGATACGAAGGCGTTCGGTGAGCTGTGGGTAGATAATGATGAAAATAATCCCAACAACACGCCTGTTGGACAGAAGAACTATCATTTGTTCCTGACGTTCGATGTTGAGTCGATAGGACGCTTTGAGGTCGATATGTATGCGCTCGGCGAAAATATCAATCTTTCGCTTTTGTATCCCGAAAAGTTCGGCTTCAAGATAAGAAGGCTTACCGATAAGATAGACCTTATAATAAGAAATATCGGCTACAAGCCCGCAAAATTCGAAACTGCGGTGCTCAGAAAGCCTCATGTACTGACAGAGGTTTTCCCAAAAATAATTGACAGGAGGAAGGGTCTTAATGTCCAAGCGTAATTTAGGAAAACAGGCAGCGGCGGCGCTGAAATACAATCCCGACCTTAACTATGCTCCGGTCGTTGTAGCGTCAGGTCTCGGCGAGCTTGCGAAGAAGATAATAAACATTGCCGATGAGAACGGCGTTCCGGTATACCGTGACGACAGCACGGCGGCACTGCTTGTAATGCTTAACAGCGGCGAGGCGATCCCTGTCGAACTGTACAGAATAATAGCTGCTATCTAT
This sequence comes from Ruminococcaceae bacterium UBA6413, assembly GCA_002437415.1. GTDB lineage: Bacteria > Bacillota > Clostridia > Oscillospirales > Ruminococcaceae > Ruminiclostridium_E. The sequence continues at coordinate 49,708 of DJPL01000038.1, forward strand.
GCGGAGGTAGTTTACTCCGCTAATGATATGAAAAAGGGCAAATAAGCCTAAGACAAAAGAAAGAAGACGATAAAAATGGTAAAGACAAAAAATCTCACGCTCATCGTAACTGCGGCAGTACTTGCCGCACTGACCTGCGTTGCGACAATGGTAGTACAGATACCTATGCCGCTTACAAAGGGTTATGTAAACCTCGGCGATGTAATGGTGCTTACGTCGGCATGGCTTATAGGTTCGCCGTGGGGAATAGCCGCGGCAGGCATCGGTTCTGCGCTTGCAGACCTGCTGACAGGCTATGCCTATTACGCCCCCGCAACGCTTATCATCAAGGCGCTTATGGCGGTAGCGGCATTCTACATTGCAAAGGGCTTTCTGAACAGCTCTTATATGAAGTCGCTTGTCGGAAAGATAATCGGTGGTGTTATCGCGGAAATAATTATGGTAGCGGGCTACTACCTTTATGCGATCATACTTTACGGCGATCCCATAGCGGCGGCGTCAAGCATTTTCGGAAATGCAATTCAAGGTGCAGTCGGACTTATAGTGGGAGTGCTCCTGACGGTTGCACTCGAAAAGGCGGGAGTAAAACGCCTGCTCGGATTTGAGCACTGAAAATACAATAAATCACAGCCCGCGAAACGGTTTTTCGTTTTGCGGGTATTTTTTTACCGCTTAAAGCCAGAAATTGACCGTTTGTGCCATTTCCGTTGAAAAAAAACGGTTAGTATGGTACAATAATGTAAATTCGTTATTTTGGGTGTTATCAAAGGAGATATAAATGAACAAGAAAAATACATTCAAAGTATTAACAGGAACATTAACTGCGGCGGCTCTGGTTGTCGGCGCTGTGTCTTTTACCGCGATAACGGCAATTGCCGATGAAGCGGTAAGCTATTACGGACTGTCTGCGGACGGTACGGTGCTCAGCGGCTCGGTCACAGATTACACAAGGATATCTTCATCGGATACCGCATGGGGCACATCGGGTAAGGATAGCTGGTATGTTGCAGACGGTGATACGATTGTAGACAGCGGTGCACCGATCGAGATACTCGGCAATGTAAACGTAATACTGAAGGACAATGCTCAGTTTATAATAGAAAACGGTATAATGGGTATTGACGCTACGGTAACGTTCTACGGTGAAACCGAAAACGGCGGCGGAATAATCGCATTTATGGGAGCACAAGGCAGTGATGGTTCAGATGGTTCAACCGGCAGTGCTGATTTTCAGGCAGACGGCAACAAGGGTGATAACGGAGCTAGTGCGGTCGATGTTTCTTCAATCACAGTTTCCGGTGGTACAGTAACAATAATCGGCGGCAAGGGCGGTAACGGAGGAAATGCCGGTCATGGCATTAACTACGTTACAAATGAATTGTATTACGGCATTGGCGGCAACGGCGGTGACGGCGCTCTTGCAATAACAGACAGCACAAAGGTTCATCTGTATGGCGGTAAATTGAATATTACTCCCGGCAAAGGCGGAACACCCGGTACAAATACCTATGTTTCGTCCGAACAGCAGGATAAATACAAAGGCGAACAAGGAAATCCCGGAAAAGCAGTCGGCGGAGTATATGCCGTAAACGGTATACTGAATGTCAACAAATCTGACAACAGTGACGCAACGGACGTGTCGGGCGACTATGAGCTTTATTCGGTCAACGCACCGATAGGCTCGCACCTTGATATTAAGAGCAGCGGTACTACTTTTGTAAATGACGGCACAATTATAACGACCCGCGGTGATATTTCGGTTGCCAATAAGCTTGAGGTCGAGGGCGCGATCCGCATAAACGGAAACATCATACCTTCCTCCCTGGCTGAGATCAACAAGACAGGCGGCGGTGTTATCAGCAGAATAACACCCGGCGATAACGAGGGCTTTACCCTTGACAGCCGAAACGGTCTTGTTATCCCGGACGCAGGTCACAGCTTAGTCACTACCGGCGGCGTTTATATTAGCGGTAATGCAACCACAGATATGATCATGGCACACTCAAACCGATTTGGTGTTGTTCTGTGCGGTGACGGAGTATATATCGATGACAGCGAGCCTAATTATTTTACTTTACCGTACTGCGTAGCAGAGGAAGCTACAGAGAATGTAAGCAAGGTAAGCGGTAATGTGTTTGCAGATGCAGGCACAGATCCTTCGGTCACATTTGCGGTTACAGATCCCGATGAATATGTCCTGACGGGCGTAACGGTCACAGACCCCGACGGAAATGCAATTTCTTCGGAAAAGTACACGTTTGATCGTCAGACAGGCGTGTTCACGGCGCTTTCGATCGATCGTAATATGATAGTAAAAGCGAACGCACAGCTTAAAGATGTAGAGATAGCAGTAACCGATGAAGACGGCGATGAGGTTTCGTATGCAGGCTTCCGAAACGTTTACGATAACGGCACATCGGCAGAGCCTTTCACATTCAAGCTAAAGGTAACCGAGGGCGGCTCTATAGCAAAGTACAGAGTAGTTAAAGAGTCCGACCTCAATAAATCCACAGGTGCAGTGACACCGACTTCCGCATTTGAAGTATCATATCTCAGCGGAAGCGAATGGGGAACAGCGGATAATTCGTCTTCTAAGATAAAGAAGGACGAAACGGCAACATTTACGATCAAACCTCGCAGTGATTTAGCGGTAGGAAAGTACACCGAAGACTATATTGTCGTTACCGACAGAAGCTCATATGCCGATGAAACTGCGGGAACACAGGATACGGCAGTGGCACACTTCACACTGACCTGCGAGATTAAGCATCAGAGTGACGGAATTTTGCATTACAGCGACAAAACAGAGCATTACAATCTCTGTGTCAATTGTCAGGCTGAAATAAATAAGACGACACACACATTTGATGTCAAAACGGTAAGCGATGCAACATTGGCAAAATCGGCTGATTGTACCGAGCCCGCCAAGTATTTCTATTCCTGCGAATGCGGAGCATATACAGACGATACGGCGCTGGTATTTGAAAATGGTGAGCCTAACGGTCACTCATTCGGTGAATGGATCACTGTTACGCCTGCGGGTTGCCTTACGTCAGGAAGCGATAAACGCGTATGCTCTGAATGCGGTTACGAAGAAACACGCGAGATAGCGCCGACAGGTCATATATGGGAAGATGATTTCACAATAGATATCGAGCCCGGTTGCACCGAAAAGGGTTCAAAGTCCATACATTGCTCAGCGTGTGACGAGATAAAGGACGTTACAGAAGTTCCTGAAAACGGACACTCATTCGGTGAGTGGATAATGCTCAGCCTTACGGATTGCACCCAGGGCGGTGTCGGAAAGCATATATGCACGGTATGCAATTTTACCGAGTTCAGTGTTGTACCGCCTCAGGAACACTTATGGGATGATGATTTTACGGTTGATATAGCACCGACTTGTACTCAGAGCGGCTCAAAGTCGATCCACTGCTCAAGATGTGATGCCGTAAAGGATATCACTGAGGTTTCCCCGACAGATCATGAATTCACGGAATGGTCGGTAAATGCCGATGCTACCTGTGTTGAAAAGGGACAGAAAACAAGATCGTGTATGATCTGCGGTTATACGGAATATGACGATACAGATGTAGACTCAGACGCACATTTATGGGAAGACGATTTCACAACGGATAAAGAACCTACCTGCACGACCGAGGGCTCAAGATCGATACATTGCTCACGTTGCAGTGCTACTAAGGATTCCGAAACTATCCCTGTTGCCGACCATCAGTACGGAGAATGGGAAATCATAAGCGAGGCTACCTGCACGGTTGACGGTATGCGTGTGCGTGAATGCGTAAACTGCGGAAATACAGAAAAAAGTGTTATCACAGCGGACCATATATGGGATAACGAGATAACCGTCGATGAAGAGCCTACCTGTACAGATGACGGTTCACAGTCAATACACTGTACAAAGTGCGATGCACAGAAAGAAATACAGCCTATCCCCGCCAAAGGTCACGACTGGTCGGAGTGGAAGACGATAAAGAAATCGACAACGACCGAAAACGGCATTGAAGAAAGACAGTGCTATGTATGCGGTAAGGTTGAAAAAAATGAGCTTGACCTTATCGGAGATGATACTTCAGATACTTCGGATAGTTCGAATACTTCGGATAGTTCGAATACTTCGGATAGCTCCGATACTTCCGATAGTTCGAATACTTCGAATACTTCCGATACTTCAGACACGTCAGATACTTCCGACAGCAAGCCGGAAACACCGGACAGCAAGCCTGAAAACCCCGGTACGGATACTTCAAAGTGGAGCAGTGATGAAAAGCACCACTGGCACGTGGATTCAAACGGAAACAGAATAGATTTCGCATATCATGAGTTTGAATGGGTAACAGACCGTGAACCGTCAGGCACACAGCCCGGAATCGGTCACTACGTTTGCATTGCCTGTGATTATACCACATCGCCCGAGGAATTCGGCAAGGACAGTCCCGAAACAGGCAGCGAATCGCTCGCACTTTGGATCGCGGCGGCGTTTGTCGCAGGCGGTGTTGCTCCGATAGCACTTAAAATCAAAAGCAAGAAAAATAAGTAAATCAAAGTTCGGAATATAAGGGCAGACGCGTGTTCTGCCCTTATTGTTATATCTGTAAAAAATGCACCCTGCAAGGACTTTTACCTTGCAGGGTGCTGTATTTATGCGGTTTTGCAATTAAATTCTGGCTCTTTGTCAATAGTTGGGGCACGAAAAAATAGAAAAATTGCGTCAGCGGGTTCAGATTAAGAATC